>NZ_NHOY01000053.1 GCF_002252755.1 Halorubrum sp. Hd13
GACGCCGCCGCGGCGGCGTCACGCGCCCGGGTCCTGCTCCGCCAGTACCCCTGGAGGTACGCGCCGACGAACATGCCGCCGAGCGCCCAGAGGATGGTGACGTTGCCGACGCCGAGGCTGGCGTACGCCGCGCCGGGACAGATGCCCGACAGGCCCCAGCCGACGCCGAAGACGGCGCCGCCGATCACGACGTTGCGGTCGAAGGGCTTCAGCCGCCGTTCGTACCGGTCGCCGGTCAGCGGCGCGGCGTCGCGGATCCGCGGCATCACCGCGAAGGCGACGCCGGAGACGACGGCCGCGCCGAACATCACGAACAGCAGCCCGAAGTCCTCGAACCTGAGGAAGTTCAGCACGACCTCCGGCCGCGCCATGTGGCTGAAGCCGAGCCCGAACCCGAAGATCAGGCCGCCGACGAGGATCAGCGGCATGAACAGGGGATGTCTCTCGTCGCTCACGCGTCGCTCCCTCCGGTCGCTCCCGTTCGCGCGGTTCGAGACGCGAGCGTCTCGCGGCTCACGTCCGTTCGCCGTTCGCCCTCCGAGGCGCTCACTCCGTTCGCGCCTCGCGTCTCGCACATCACGGACTCACCCCCAGCGCGGCGACGAGCTGTGCGGTCAGGATCGCGACCGCGAGGAACGTCGCCACGCCGACGAGCGACGTCTTCGACGCCGACCCGACGCCGCAGACGCCGTGCCCCGAGGTGCACCCCTTCCCGATTCGGGTTCCGATGCCGACGAGTATCCCGCCGAAGAACAGTCGCCACGGCTGGACGTCGGTCAGCCACAGGGTCACGCCCGCGAGCTCGTACGTCCGCCCGGTGGTTCCGGGCTGGTAGAGCGACGTCGTGATGACGCCCGACTGGACCGTCGCCGCGAACGCCGCGCCGCCGAGGACGATCCCGAGCGTGAACACGACGCGCCAGTCGCGAGAGCTCACGTACCGCCGGAACCGCGACTGCCCCGACACGTACGACAGCGTCGACTCGAGGAAGGTGCTCGCGCCGGCCGCGATCCCCGTCCCGACGTATATCACGACCGCGCCGAGGCCGACGAGCAGTCCGCCGACGGCGTACCGGCCGATCCCGTTCGGGAAGAGGTCGGCGGCCGCCTGTGCGACGAGTGGGTCAGGCATCGATGGCGGTCTCAGTCATCCGCGAGCGATTCCTGGCTCGCGGCGCAGTTGTTCGGGCCGAGTTCGAGGGTGAACGCCTCGTCGTCGTCGACGGCCTTCTGCCCGAGGTTCGTCGCGATGATGTCCTCGTAGTTGGCCGGCCGCGGCGGCATGTCCGAGAGGATGAGTTCGACGAACGCGTCCTCCTCCATCGTGAGCGCGTCCATCTCCTCGACGAGATCGCCGATCGGCGCGGTGTACGTGCCGTCGTCGGCCGGCACCGCGGCGTCGCTGAAGTGGGCGCCCCCGATCAGCGTGTCGTCGGGGAGCGGCAGGACGCGCTCCTGAAGCGATTCGTAGAGCGTCCGTGCCGCGTCCGGCGCGCCGTCGTCGCCCTCTTCGAGGTCCGGGCGAGCGACGCTCTCGATGAACAGCCCGTCGCCGGTCGCGAGCAGGCTCTCGTCGACGAGGTACGAGGTCATCCCGGTCGTGTGGCCGGGCGTGGCGACGGTCTCGATCACCGCGTCGCCGACCGCGAAGGTGTCGCCGTCCTCGGCCTGGGTCAGCTCGTCGGCGTAGGTGACGCCGCGGTCGACCGCGGCCGCGGGGATGACGCCCTCGACGCCCGCCTCGTCGAGGTCACGCACGCCCGAGATGTGGTCGGCGTGGACGTGGGTGTCGAACGCGTACCGCAGCTCGACGCCGAGGTCGTCGGCGTCGTCGAGGTAGCGGTCGGTGAACGCGCGGAGCGGGTCGATGACCGCCGCCTCGCCGTCGTCGTAGAGCAGGTACCCGAGACAGCCGGACGAGGGGCGCTGGTACTGCAGGAGCGTGCCGGCGCCGTCGTAGCCGGTGACTTCGACGGTCTCGTAGATACCGGCCCAGCCGTTCATGCCGTCTTCGAGGTGGTTCACGTCGTAGCCGCGCTCCGCGAGCTCCCCCGCGACGTACTCGCTGGCGCCGCCCTTCGCGCACAGGACGGTCACCTCGCGGTCCTCGGGGATCCGGTCGAGGACGTCCTCGTCGATCTCGTCGTCGAGGAACTCGTAGTACGGGACGTTGATGGAGGTGACGTTCTCGCCGTCGATGCGCCACTCCTCGTAGTCGGAGCCCATCCGCGTGTCGAGCAGCGTCAGGTCTTCGCCCGCGTCGATGCGTCCTTTCAGCGCTTCCGGTTCGATCGTCTCGACTTCGACATCCGGGGTCGGGAAATCGTCTGCGTCCATGTTGTACACCTCACTGTACCGGACGGGAATACAAAAGAGTTCGCATAGTAATTCAACAACCACACAATATAGAGTCGGGAGACAAACCGAAATAATGCGCTTCACACGTTTAGGAAGCGGCTCATGTGTCACCGCGGAATTATCGGCGTAACTGGTTGTTCGCGTCAAACACAAAAAACAACATTCTTTTAACGGTGGCGGGGGTATTGTGCAATAGCTCCAATACAGACCAACGGAGCAGATAACCAATGAGTGCCGAATACGATATCGCGGAGACGTTAGACGTGAAAGGCGCATCGTGTCCCATGCCGGTCGTGAAGACGAAGGGCGCGATCGACGAACTGGCCGAAGAGCAGGTCCTCGAAGTGCTGGCGACCGACCCGGGAAGCATGAGCGACATCGACGGCTGGGCCTCGGGTACCGCCGGCGTCGAACTCGTCGGTCAGGAGGAAGGCGACGACGTGTACAAACACTACGTCCGCAAGACGGAGTGACGATGAGTACCGACACATCGTCCCCGGACGGCGCGGACGCGGCGGCGGACGACGCCCCCTCCCGCGCCGAACTCGCCGCGCGCGTCGACGAACTGGAGGCGTCGCTCGCCGAGGCCACGGCCGAGGACGACGCGAAGAAGATGAGCATCATCGCCACGAAGGGGAGCCTCGACATGGCGTACCCGCCGCTGATCCTCGCCAGCACCGCCGCCGCCTTCGGCTACGACGTGACCGTCTTCCACACGTTCTGGGGGCTCGACATCCTGCATGAGGAGCGGTCGAAGAGCCTCAAGATGAGTTCCGTCGGCAACCCCAACATGCCGGTCCCGAACGTCGTCGGCGCGCTCCCCGGGATGGACCGCGTGACGACGCGGATGATGGAAAAGCGGATCGAGGACAACGACACCGCCTCGGTCCAGGAGCTCTTGGAGACGAGCCTCGACATGGGCGTCGAGTTCCAGGCCTGTCAGATGACCATCGAGTTGATGGGCTACGACGAGGACGACTTCTACGACGGCGTCACCACCGGCGTCGGCGCCGCGACGGCCCTGCAGGACATGGTCGAGGCCGACATCCAACTGCTCGTCTGATCTGCTCTCCGGACCGGCGTTCCGTCCCCCGATACCCGTCGTCCCCCTTTTGCGTCCCGCTCCCGCGTTCCGGTAGGCTCCGCTGAACCGAGTCGTCCGAATCGAGTTCGATCAGTCGGAGCCGAACCCGTACGCGGCCGGGTCGTGCATACGAGAACTGTCGCCGGAGCCTGCGCCCCCTCAGCGCTCTCCGTCGGCGCGCTCCCGACCGATCGCCTTGGAGACGGCGAGCACGTAGCCCAGCCCGTACTGGATCTCGGGGTCGCGGATGCTCCGTGCCAGTCCGAGCGCGCCGACCGGCTCGGGATCGCTCCGGTGGGCGGCGCCGACTCCGTCGAGCATCGTCTTCACGCCGTCGCGGGCGTCGTCGTCCGCGGCCGTCTGCGCGACCTCGCCGAGCGCGGCCCCGGTGCCGGCCAGCGAAGTCACCATCTCGTCGTCGAGGGCGGCCGTCGCGAGCGACCCGACCTGCGCCAGCTCCGCCAGCTCGTCCAACGCGCCGCTCCGCTGGAGCTCGGTCAGCGTCTCGAGCGCCTCGCGCAGTTCGTCGCCGTTCTCGCCGACCGCCGCGGCCAGCCCGACCGTCTCGTCGGTCGCGATCCCGTCCGCGGACTCCGCGAGGGTCGCGCCCGTCGCCGACAGCTCGCGGACCATCTCGTCGTCGAGCGCGTTCTCCCCGAGCGAGAGCACGTCGAGCAGCTCGTTGACGGCGTCGAGCCGCTCGACGAACTCGGCGACGGCCTCCGGGTTCTCCTCGATCGCCGCCTCGAGGTCGCTCCGCTCGGAGAACTGCTCTTCGGACATGGTCAGAGCAACCCCCGTGCGGTGAGCCAGTACGACTCGTTGTACGCCAGCTTCGACCAGTGGAGCTTCTGCGAGGGCGGCGCCGGCGACGGCGGGTTCTCGTAGTCGAACTCGACGAACGAGGCCGCGTCCATGCCCGTCTCGATGAAGCACAGCGTCTTGCCGTCGTAGGTGGCGGTCGCCGGCCGCCCGCGGACGTCGCTGGCGAGCCGCTCCCCGACGACCCCGGCCTGGTAGTGCGCCACGCTGCCGGCGTTCGGAACGCCGGTGGCCGCGGTGTCGCCGAGCGCGTAGACGTCGTCCGCGGCCTCGGCCTCGAGCGTGTGTTTATTCACGTCGACCCAGCCGTCGTCGCCGAGCCCAGCCTCCTCGATCAGGTCGACGCCGGCGTGCGGCGGGATCGACACGAGGAGGTCGTAGCCGAGCTCGGTCCCCTCCATCGAGGTGATCGTCCCCGCGTCGGGGTCGACCGACTCGGCGTTGAAGAACGTCTCCACGTCGATGCCGCGCTCGTCCATGATCGGCCTCGCCCACTCCGCGATGTGGGGGTTGCCGTGGACGCGCTGGATCGGGTACGTGTAGGTGACCTCGACGTCCTCGCGGAGCCCGCGCTTCCGGAACCAGTCGTCGATCATGAAGACGAACTCGAGGGGCGCCGCGGGGCACATGTGGGGCGTGCCGACGACGCTCAACACGATCTCGCCCTCGGTGAACGACAGCAGCTCGTCCCGGAGCTCGGTCGCGCCCGACTCGCTGTAGTAGTCGTGTCCGCCCTCCGCGAGGCCGGGGATCCGTTCGGGCTCCAGCGTCGACCCCGTCGCTAACACGAGGTAGTCGTACTCCATCGACGGGCCGTCGTCGAACCGGAGCCGCTTGGCGTCGGTGTCGACGTCGCTCACGCGGTCGATCCGGAGGTCGACCGCGTCGTCGACCAGCTCGTCGAGGCGCCGGCGGCCGTCCGCCGGCTCGCGCTGACCGAAGGGGACGTACAGCCACACCGGCTTATACACCTGCTCGGGGCCGTCGTTGACGAGGGTGACCTCCACGTCGCCGGCGTCGAGCTCCGGTTCGAGGCGGTCGGCGAGGTCGTTCGCGAGGACCGAACCGCCGGTCCCGCCGCCGACGATGACGATGCGTTCCGTCATGCTTTCTCCACGTAGAACGCGGCGTGGTCGTCGCGCTCTTCGACGGCGAGCAGCTCGTTCCCGGACTCCTCGGCCCACTCCGGGACGTCGGTGTGCGACTGCTCGTTGTCGCTCAAGAGCCGTATCACCGCGCCGGAGTCGACGCCCCGGATCGCGCCGATGAGGTCCATCAGAGGACCGGGGCAGGCGGCGCCTCTGGAATCGACGGTCTCGTCTGGTTCTATCTCCGTCATAGATGTGAGTTGGAGCCGGTTGGCATTAGTATTGCGCTTCAATTCCAAGTCCGTGAAAAACCGGTCGACAAGGCGCGCCGCGGACGACTCGTACGACGCGGACGCCCGCGTCAGATCACCTCGTGTCACCCGGCTTCACCCCGATTCGCCTCACCGCTCCGACGCCGCCGCCCACGCCGACGGGAGCCGCGCGTAGACGACGGCGTTGCCGACGAGCGCGTCGACGGGCACGTACTCGTCTGCGGCGTGGACGGTGTCGGTTCCGAGCGCGAACTCGACGGTCGGAATCCCGGCGTTTCGGAGCGTCTTCGCGTCCCCGCCGCCCGTCGCGCTCCGCCGGAAGACGGGCTCGCCCGTGACGTCGGCCGCCGTCGACGCCACCGCCTCGACCAGCGGGCTGCCGGAGGGCTCCGCGGTGCCGACGCTCCACGAGACGTCGGTGATCGTTATGCCCTCGCAGCCGGCGACGCAGGCCCGGATCCGGGAGAGCACGTCGGGCGTCGAGACGCCCGCGGTCAGGCGCACGTCGACCTCGGCCCGAGCCGACTCCGGGACGCTGTTTATCCCGTCGCCGCCCTCGAGGACGCCGAGGTTGATCGAGGGGTAGCGGAACAGCTCTCGGGCGGCCTCCTCGCCCATCGCCGGGGCGTAGTAGTCGACAGACTCCTCGACGATCGGCTCGACGTCGGCGCCGACGTCCAGCCGCTCGGAGCCGAAGCGGTCGCGCAGTTTCTCTACGGCGCCGTAGAGGCGGTCGATCGCGTTGACACCGAGGGTCGGCCGGGAGCCGTGAGCCCCCTCGCCGCTCGCCGCGAGCGTCAGCCAGATGCTGCCGCGGTCGGCGACCGTGACCGAGTGCCGGCCCGCCTCGCAGGTGGGCTCGCCGATCACGCAGGCGTCCGCGTCGAGGCGCCCGGCCTCCAACAACGCCGGCAGTCCCGCGTCGCCGCCGACCTCCTCGTCGCTCACGAGCGCGAACAGCAGGTCGACCGGCGGCTCGGCGTCGGTCACCGCGAACGCCCGGACCGCGAACAGCATCGACGCCACGGCGCCCTTCATATCGGTCGCGCCGCGGCCGTAGACGCGGTCGTCCGCGAGCTCGCCGAGCGGGTCGCGGGTCCACGCGCCGGCGTCGAACGGCACCGTGTCGAGGTGGCCGTTGTACAGCAGGGTCCGGTCGGACTCCCCGGCGACGCGAACGAGGAGGTTCGGCTTCGCCGGGTCGACCGCGAAGCGCTCGACATCGACCGGAAGGGGGTCGAGGAATCGCTCGATCGCGTCGACCACCGCTCGCGTGTCGCCCGGCGGGTTCGAACTGTCGACCGCGAGGAGGTCGAGCGCGAGGTCGGTCAGCTCGGCGCGGTCGTCTCGGACGTGCGCGACCGGCGGCGCGTCGCTCATCGGCGACCGAGCCCCCGACTCGGTTCGGATCCGTTCATCGGTCCGGACTGCTCACGCGTGCTCCTCGATCGCGGAGCGGAGGCGCGACTCGTCCTGCATTCCGACGAGGCGCTCGACCTGCTCCCCGTCGGCGAACAGCAGGAGCGTCGGGACGCCGCGGACGCCGTACTCGGCGGCGAGCCCCTGGTTCGCGTCGACGTCCACCTTCGCCACGGTCGCGTCGGTCTCGGCGGCGATCGACTCGACGACCGGTTCGAGCATCTGGCACGGGCCGCACCAGTCGGCGTAGAAGTCGACCAACACGACCGACCGCTCGGAGACGGTCTCGCTCAGTTCCGCCTTCCCGGCGACCGGAACGGGCTCGGAGGGACTCGTCGACTCCGTCTCGTCGGTCGCTTCCGTCCCGTCTCGGTTCCGAAGCTCCTCGAGCTTCCGTCGTCGGATCTCCTCGATCTCTTCGGCCATCGGCGCCACGTACGGTCCGTGCCGACTTAGATGTTTGCGTGATTAACACAATATTGGTCCGCTCGACCGAACCGCGCGCCGCGACGCTGCCGCGACGCCGCCCTTGCCGCCGGTCGGGGGCGGAGTCGGTCAGGCCTCCTCCGCGGTCGGCAGCGTGATCCGGAGGACGGTCCCGGTCGGCTCGTTCTCCAGCAGTTCGAACGTCCCGTCCGACGTCTCGACGGTCCAGTAGATTATCCAGAGCCCGAGCCCCTGCGTGTGGACGAGCGCCGTCTCCGCCGAGCCCTCGATCGCGTCCACCTCGTACCCCGGGATCCCCGCTCCGGTGTCGGCGACCTCCACGACCGCCGCTCCCGTCCGGTCGGTGCGGAGCGTGACGGTGACCGCGACGTCGGTCGGCGTGTGCTCGGCCGCGTTGCGGAGCGCCTCCTCGATCGCCGTCGGAAGCGCCGGGTGCGACGACACGCGCGGGTCGCCGTCGAACTCGGTCCCGATCGACACGTCCGGATACGCCGCCGCGACCGCGTCGATCCGCTCCTCCAAGAGCTCCCGGAGGCGGAACGTCTCGCGCTGGTCGGTGTTCCAGATCGAGACGATCTCCCGCGTGCGGTCGGTCGTCTCGAGGAGACCGTTCAGGTGCGTCCGCGCGGTTCGCACGTCCTCGGCCGTCTCCGGGCCGTGGTCGCGCCGTTCGATCCTGTCCAAGTTGCCGAGCGCGACGCAGAGCTCGTTGCGGAGGTTGTGCCGCAGCACGCGCTGGTTGATCGTCAGCAGCTTCGTCAGGTCGCGGGCCTCGCTGAGCCGCTCGTCGGCCTCGACCGCGTACAGCCCGCCCCGGATCCCGACCGCGGAGCCGAGCGCGGTCGCGAACGCGAGGAGGAAGGAGAGCTCCCCCTCCTGTCCCTCCACCGCCCATATCAGCCAGACGGCGAACGCGAGGAGGGCGAACGACCCGGCCACGGTGACCGCCAACCGCAGCGCCCGCCACTTCCCCGAGCGGGATATCGGCCGGTTCGGAAGCTTGTACGCCGTCGCGACCACCAAGAGGGCGATACCGCAGATCACGAACGCCTCCAGTCCCGTCCCGAGCCCCTCGCCCTCGGTCGCGAGGTGAGCGAGGCCAAGCCCGAAACAGAGCGCCCCCAGCGCGCAGACTCCGTGCTGCGGACGGATCCGAAGACGTGGGAGCGACACGGGTGGGTATACGAACAGTGGTATAAAGAATTTGGCCTGTCGGGCGGCGTACCCGCGAGCGACAGCGGATGAGTAAAAATCAGTCTAACGACACGTATCGGGCCAGACGCCACCGGGCCCCGGTGATCGGATCCCCGTCGTAGGCCGCCCGGGTCGCGCCTACCGGTCGGTCTCGTAGCCGTCGAGCCAGCCCGTCACGGCTCCCTTGAGCGCTCCGGTCGTACTCCCGAGATTCAGCAGCTGGTAGCCGTTCGCCGCCTTCTCGTCGACGTCGTCCGCGTCGAACCCGAGCCCGCCGAGGGGCACGTCCGCGGCGACGGCCTTCGACCGGACCGTCTCGACAGCCTCCCGGACCTCCGGATGGCCGATCTCGCCGGGATGGCCGAGCGAGACCGACAGGTCGAACGGCCCGACGAAGACGAAGCCGAGCTCCGGGACCGCGAGGATGTCGTCGAGGTTCGCGACGGCCGCCTCGGTCTCGATCGTCGCGCCGACGAGCGCCTCCGCGTCCTCGGTCGCGATGTAGCCGTCGGCGAGCCCCCAGCGGCGGGCCCGCGGCGAGCCCAGCCCGCGGTCCCCCGGCTCGCCGCCGTACTCGAACCGCGCCGACTTGACCGCCGCCCGCACCTCCTCCGGACCCTCGACGCGCGGGAGGAACACGTTCCGCACGCCCGGGTCGAGCGCCTTCCGGACGAGGGCCGGGTCGGTGCTCGGGAGCCGCACGAGCAGCTCCGTGTCGGTCGCCTCGGCCGCGCGGAGCAGGTCCTCGATCCGGCCCGCGTCCCACGGATCGGGGCCGCCGTGTTCGAGGTCCAGTCAGACGACGTCGAGGTCGAGGTCGCCGTCGAGCTCCACGAGCCGCGGGCTGTACGCGTTCTCGAGCGCGGCGAGCGCGACGTCGCCCTCGTCGAAGGCGGTCGCCAGATCGTTTGTCGACGGTGAGTCCGTCATCGCCCGTCGGTTCGCCTCGATTCGGCATACGTCTACCGACCGGGACGACTCCCGAACCGCACCCGCCGCGGCCGTGCCGTCCGATTGATTCTATCGCTCAGGTGAGTAATTTTATAATGACCCCTGACATGTAGTACTGTATCGTGTGTCGGGAGATGAAGCGCGAGCCGGCGTGGGTATCGGCGATCCGGTTGGCGATGTTAGAGGGGCGCGTCACCGTCGACGCCGTGATCGAGGAGGCGAACCTGATCGAGGGCCGCGAGCGCACCGTCAGCGACGTGTTGGAGACGATGTGTGAGCGCGACCTGCTCGCCGCCGTCGACGTCGGCGCGGACGCCGAGACCGACCTCTACGTCCCGGGGCCGGTACTGATCGAATCGGACCGGTTCGACTTGGACTTCGACCGGGCCTCCGAGGGGGGCGCCCACCGCTGGAACTCCGCCGTCTGACTTCCGAGCGCGTTCCGGAGGCCGCCACCCGATCTCCGCTCGTCGCCGCTACGCGCTACCGTAGCGTAAACTATGTCCCCGCTACGCCGTAAGGTGGAGATCGATGGGTAACCTCACGGACACCAAAGTGTCGGAAAAGAACCTGACGACGGTCCCGAAGCCCGTTCGAAACTTCCTCGACGTCGGCGCCGGCGACCGCGTGGAGTGGCACGTCGAGGACGGGAACATCGTGGTCAAGAAATCGACGCCCGAGGAGTAGACGCCGGCCGGTCGAACCGCGCTCGGAACCCGGGCGAGTCGCGGCCGTCGCCCGTCCCTCGGTCGGTCGATCAGCCGCCTCCCGCTCGGTCGATCAGCCGTCCCCCGAACCGCCCTCCGGGAGGTCGGTCGGCCGGTCCACGTCTCGGCGGACCCCCGGGTCGTCGACGGCGACGAGCGCGCTCGCGTCGTCCGCGAGCAGGATCTCGCGGCCCCCCACGTCCCCGTCGACGTCGGCGAGCCGGTCGAAGAACCGCCGGTCGAACAGCACGGGGTTCCCCCGGTCCCCCTCGTGGGCGGCCGCGAGGGCGTCGCCGGCGCCCGCGGCGTGCGCCGCGACGAGCGTCTCGACGGTCTCCGGGTCGACGAACGGCATGTCGCCGAGCGCGATGACCGCGGCGTCGACGTCCGCCCCTCCTCCGGTGCCGTCTTCTCCCTCCCGAAGCGCGTCGATCCCGGCTCGGACCGAGGTCGACTGCCCCGCCTCGTACGCGTCGTTGTCGACGGTTTCCACGGGGAGATCGGCGACGGCCGCCCGGACTCGACCGGCCTCGTGTCCGACGACGACGACCACCGGGTCCAGCCCGGCGTCGACCAGCGTCCGAGCGGCGCGTCGGACCACCGGCTCGCCGTCGACGGTCGCGAGGAGCTTGTTGGCGTCGCCGAAGCGGCTGCTCGTCCCCGCGGCGAGCAGCACGCCGGCGACTCGGGCCCGAGCGGTGCCCTCCCCCTGGAACGGCGGCGTCGCGAGCGGGAGCCCCTCGTCGGTCATCGCTCGACGACGGGGTACGGGACGACGTCGACCGCCTCGCCGGCCGACAGCGCCGACTCGGTGAGCACGAACCCGTCGGCGCGCGTCGCCCGCGTGCTCGACGAGAGCACGCTCGGGTCGAACGTCTCGTCGTAGACGGCGAGCGGCGAGTCGACGTGGCCGAGCGGCGTCGCCTCGCCCCCGTCGAGCGTCACCGGGACGGCGTAGGTGAACCCCGGGACGGAGATGCCGACGTCGCTCGTCACCGCGGCGTCGACGGTCGGGAGCGCGGTGTTCCCGGTGAAGAAGGGGCGCGCGACCAGCGAGGTCACGGCGTGCGCGCCGACCGGCTTGCCGGGGATCGCGAAGACGACGGCGTCGCGGTCGTCGAGCGTCGCGACCGCGATCGGCTTGCCCGGTCGCAGCGCGACCCGGTGGAAGTGCACGGTGCCGAGTTCGCGGAGCGCCCGGACGACGTAATCCTTGTCGCCGACGCTCGTGCCCCCGGTCGTCATCACGACGTCGTGGCCGGCGGCGAGCCCGGCGATCCGGTCCCTGACGCGCTCGTACTCGTCGGGGACGGTGCCCTCGTACGTCGCCTCCGCGCCCCACCCGCGGACGAGCCCCGCGAGCATCGGCGAGTCGAGGTCCGTGTGGCGCCCCTCGTGGATCTCCGTGCCTGTCGCCAGCAGGCCGACCGAGAGCCGCTCGACGACCGGGACCTCGTCGATCCCGAGGTCGCCGAGCAGGACCGCGTCCTTCGCGCCGAGCCGCTCGCCGGCCGCGAACAGCCGCTCGCCGGCCGCGACGTTGCTGCCGCGCTCGTAGACGTACGTGCCGGGCTCGGTCGGCGAGCCGTCGAGCCGGCCGTCCTCCACGGTCGCCTGCTCCTGCTTGAGGACGGCGTCGGCCCCGGCGGGAAGCGGCGCGCCCGTGAAGATACGGACGGCCTCGCCGTCGCCGAGCGCGGACGGGTCGGACTCCGGGAACACCTCCCGGTCGACCAGCTCGTACGGGTACCCCTCGGTCGCGTCGAAGGCGTAGCCGTCCATCGTGGCGTGGCTCCGGGCCGGCACGTCGTCGGGGGCGTCGACGGGCTCCGCGAGGGTGCGACCGGAGACCCGATCGAGCGAGACCGACTCGACGTCCCACCGGTCGAGCCACTCCTCGCGGAGGTCGCGGACGCGCTCCGCGGCGGCTCTCAGCGGGGTGATCTCGCCGTGACCGTGGCCGTTGTCCCCGTCGCCCCCGTCGTCGACACGCCCGTCTCCGTCGCCCTCGTCGTCGACACGCCCGTCGCCGTCAGGTTCGTCGTCGGTACCGTTCATCCGCTTCCTCCGCGTCGTTCGCGGTCGATATCGGCGCATCCGGGCGATCCTTCATGGTCAATAAGGTTTATTATGATGGTACAGAGTATCATTGCCGTGGTAATAGTATGCTCATAGTAGGGGGGTATAAAAGATGACGGTGACGGACGGTCGAACGACGGCGGAAGCGGCGACCGGGGGGTGTCGCTGATGGAGTTCGACGGCGAGTTCGAGCTCGACGGCGTCCCGCCGGAGAAGGCGTGGGTCGTCCTCTCGGACCCGGTCGCGGTGCGCGACTCGCTGAAGGGGTGTAAGTACATCACCCCGATGGACGACTCGTTCGAGTGGGACTCCTACGAGGCGGAGGAGGACGTCCCGACGCTGCCGGAGGCGGAGGCCGACGACGTCGCCGCCCGGGCGTTCCGGGCCGGGCAGGACTACGCGGCGCTGATGCAGGTCGGCGTCGGCAGCGTGAAGCCGAAGTTCGAGACGACGGTGACGATCGAGGACCGCGACGAGGAGACCTTCGAGATGACGGCCACCGGCTCCGGCTCCGCGAGCGGGAGCAGCTTCAGCATGAACTCCGGGATGCACATCCATCCCCAAGAGGACGGCGACGGCTCCCAAATCGAGTGGTGGACCGAGGCCGACATCTCCGGTCGGATCGCGCAGCTCGGCGGCCGCGTCATCAACCCGGTCGCCAACAAGATCGTGAACAACTTCTTCACCTCGATCGAGTCGCAGATGACCGACGTCGAGGAGACGGACTCGGGGGTCACGGACAAGATCCGGGGGATGTTCGGATGAAGTCCGCACCGTTCGAGCACCACGAACCCGAGACGGTCGACGAGGCGGTCAGCCTGTTGGAGAGCCTCGACGACCCGACGATCCTCGCCGGGGGACAGAGCCTCGTACCGATGCTGCGGTTCCGGCTCGCGAACCCCGACGTGGTCGTCGACATCAACGGCATCGACTCGCTCGACTACCTCCGCGAGGAGGACGGCTCCCTCCGGCTCGGCGCGCTCGCGCGCCACGCCGACGTCGAGGACTCGGACCTGATCGACGAGAAGTACGGCAGCTTCGCCGACGCCGCGCCGCTGGTCGCCGACCCGCAGATCCGGAACCGCGGCACGGTCGTCGGCTCCGTCGCGCAGGCCGACCCGAAGGGCGACTGGGGGAGCATCCTCCTCGCCCACGAGGGCGAGGTGATCGCCACCGGTCCGGACGGAGACCGGGCGGTCCCGGCGGACGAGTTCTTCCTGCTCCCGTACGACACGACGCTCGGCGAGCAGGAGCTGATCACCGAGATCCGCGTCCCCGAGCCCGGGCCGAACGAGGGGAGCGCGTACCACAAGCTGAAGCGCAAGACCGGCGACTACGCGATGGCGGGCGTCGGCGTCCGGCTCGTCTTCGACGACGACGGCGTCATCGAGTCGGCCGGGATCGGAATGACCGCCGTCGACATCACGAACGCGCGGGCGACGGACGCCGAGGAGCACCTCGAAGGCGAGCGGCCCAGCCCCGACCTGTTCGCGACGGCGGGCGAACTGGCCGCCGAGCAGTCGAATCCGGAGTCTGACGAACACGGCGGCGCCGACTACAAGGAGCGGATGGTCGACGTCCTCACCCAGCGCGCGCTGGGCGACGCCGCCGAGCGCGCTGGCACGGTGACGGTCGAACGGAGGGTCACACAGTGACTGACGAACGCGAGATCACGCTGACGGTCAACGGCACCGAGCACACGGTCGAGGTCGAGCCGCGGCGCCTGCTCGTCCACGCGATCCGAGAGGACCTGGACATGACGGGCACGCACATCGGCTGTGACACGGGCAACTGCGGCGCCTGCACCGTGCTGAAGGACGGCGAGCCGATCAAGTCCTGTCTGATGTTCGCCGCGCAGGCCGACGGGGCGGAGATCCTCACCGTCGAGGGGATGGAGGACCTCCCCGAGGCCGACGACATCCACCCGCTCCAGGAGGGGTTCCGGGAGGAGCACGGCCTGCAGTGCGGCTACTGCACCCCGGGGATGCTGATGGCGGGCAAGGCGCTGCTCGACGAGCATCCGGACCCGGACGAGGAGACGATCCGCGACGCGATCAGCGGCAACCTCTGTCGCTGTACCGGCTACCAGAACATCGTCCGCTCGATCGAGTACGCGGCCGCGGAGCTGGAGAACCGGGCCGCCGCCGACGGCGGCGCGGTCGCGGTCGACGGAGCGACGGACGGGGGGCCCGCGGCGTCGCCCGAGGGCGGCCACGCGGCCCCCGAGTTCGGCGGCGACGCGGACACGTTCTGCGGCCGCGAGGACTGCTGCGGCGGCCCCGACGAGGCGGACCCGTTCGACCGCGACGCGCTCCTCGATGACGCGGACGACGCGGACGGCACTGGCGACGCGGACGTCACGGGCGACGCCGACGCGGGCGCCGATGCGACCGACCGAGGTGACACCAAATGAGTAGCGAACCAGACACGCCGGACGCGGAAACGGAGTATCAGCACGACGAGGACGGCGGACCCGACCCGGAGAAACACTGCGGCCACGGCCGCGGCGGCATGGGCGAGGAGGTGACGCGCAAGGAGGACAAGCGCTTCATCACCGGCCGCGGCAACTACGTCGACGACATCAAGAAGCCGGGCATGCTCCACTGCGAGATCGTCCGGAGCCCACACGCCCACGCCCGGATCGAGGAGATCGACGGCTCCCGCGCCGAGGCGATGGACGACGTCGTCGCCGTGCTGACGGCCGAGGACTTACTGGAGCACGACCTCGCGACGATGCCGACGCTGATGGACGACACGCAGGACGTGCTCGTCAACGACAAGGTGAAGTTCCAGTCGCAGGAGGTCGCGGCCGTCATCGCGAAGGACCGCTACGCGGCGAAGGACGGGGCCGAGAAGGTCGAGGTCGACTACGACGTGCTCGACCCCGTCGTCGACGCCGAGGAGGCGCTCGAAGCGGACGCGCCGCTGGTCCGCGACGAGCTCGACGACCAGGAGGACAACCACATCTTCGACTGGGACACGGGCGACGAGGAGGCCACCGACGAGGTGTTCGACCAGGCCGACGTCACCGTCGAGGAGGACATGCTGTACCAGCGGCTTCACCCCGCGCCGATCGAGACGTGCGGCGCGGTCGCCGACTGGGACCCCGGGATGGACAAGATGACCGTCCACATGACGTCGCAGGCGCCCCACGCCCACCGCACCCTGTTCTCGCAGGTGTCGGGGATCCCGGAGCATAAGGTCCGGATCGTGAGCCCCGACGTCGGCGGCGGGTTCGGCAACAAGGTACCGATCTACCCGGGGTACGTCGTCGCCGCGGCGGCGTCGTACGTCCTCGAACAGCCGGTGAAGTGGATCGAAGAGCGCTCCGAGAACATCCAGACGACCGGGTTCGCCCGCGACTACGACATGACCGGCGAGCTCGCCGCCACCGAGGACGGCGTCATCGAGGGCGTCAAGGTCGACGTGCTCGCCAACCACGGCGCGTACAACGCGGCGGCCCAGCCGTCGAAGTTCCCGGCCGGCTTCTTCAACATCTTCACCGGCTCGTACGATATCGAGGCCGCGTACGGGTCGCTGACGGCCGCGTTCACCAACACCGCGCCCGGCGGCGTCGCCTACCGGTGCTCGTTCCGCGTCACGGAGGCGGTGTACCTCATCGAGCGCATGGTGAAGGTGCTCGCCGACGAGCTCGACCTGGACCCGGCGGAGATACGCCGGCGGAACTTCATCCCCTCGGACGCGTTCCCGTACGAGTCGGCGACGGGCTGGAACTACGACTCCGGGAACTACGAGAAGGCGCTCGACAAGGCCCTGGAGATGGCCGACTACGAGCACTACCGCGAGGAGCAGCAGCGACGGATCGACGAGGACGCGGACAAGCTCATCGGCATCGGCATCTCCTCGTTCACGGAGGTCGTCGGCGCCGGGCCCGGCAAGCAGTGCGACATCGCCGGCATCGAGATGTTCGACTCCGCGGACCTGCGCGTGAACCCGACCGGCAACGCCGTGTTGCGGGTCGGCGTCCAGACGCAGGGGCAGGGCCACGAGACCACCTTCGCGCAGATCGTCGCCGAGGAGCTCGGGATGGACGTGGACTCGATTACGGTCGAGCACGGCGACACCGACACCGAGCCGTACGGGCTCGGGACGTACGGCTCGCGGTCGACGCCCGTCGCGGGCGCGGCCGCCGCCGTCGCCGCGCGCAAGGTGCGCGACAAGGCGAAGTCGATCGCCGCCAACGAGCTGGAGGCCGCCGAGGAGGACATCGAGTGGGACCGCGAGTCCGGCGAGTTCCACGTCGCCGGCGCGCCCGACCGCTCGATCACCATCACGGAGATCGCGGCCGGCGCCTACATGAACCACCCCGGCGACGAGGAGCCCGGGCTGGAGGCCGTGAACTACTACGACCCGCCGGAGATGACGTACCCGTTCGGCTCGTACATCGTCGTCGTCGAGGTCGACCGCGAGACCGGCGAGGTCGACTTCGAGAAGTTCGTCGCGGTCGACGACTGCGGGAACCGCATCAACCCGATGATCATCGAGGGGCAGATCCACGGCGGACTCGCGCAGGGGATCGGCACCGCGATGTTAGAGAAGGTCACCTACGACGACAACGGCAACGTCACCGGCGGCGACTTCATGAACTACCTGCTGCCGACGGCCAACGAGATCCCGAACTTCGAGACGGGACACACCGTCACGCCGTCGCCGCACCACCCGATCGGCGCGAAGGGCGTCGGCGAGTCGCCCACGGTCGGGTCGCCGCCGGCGATCGTCAACGCCGTCGTCGACGCGATGAGCCACGCCGGCGTCTCCCACGTGGAGATGCCGATGACGCCGGACGTCGTCTGGGAGACGCTCGACGAGGCGGGACTGGCACACCAGCCCGCCCACAACGTCGAGTTCGACCTCGGCGACGGCGCCGAACCGGCCGACGACTGAGCCGCACGCAGCCAGCCGCGCGTCGCCCTCGGTCGCGCCGGCCCACCGACCGGCCGCGACGGCCGCCCGTTCGGCCGACTCGCCCGGGGGCGGCGGGACCGCTTCCACCAACTGATGACACACGACGAGACCGAACACGACGAGACCGAGCACGGCGAGGCCGACGAGCCCGCGATCGACGGGGGCGAGCGGCCCGAACGCGACGAACCGAGCGGGACCGCGACGGGGACCGACGACGGCGACGTCTCCGACCTGGAGGCGGCGCTCGCCGAGCGCGGCGAGCCGTACGCGCGGGCGACGATCGTCCGGCGCGAGCCGCCGGTGTCGGCCAACGTCGGCGACCGCGCGGTCGTCACCGCCGACGGCGAGATCCACGGGTGGGTCGGCGGCGCGGCCTGCGCGCAGTCGATCGTGGCGACGCAGGGCGCGGCGGCGATCGAGGAGGGGAGCCCCCGGCTCGTCGGGATCGCGCCCGACCCCGACACCGTCGACCGACCCGGGCTCGACGCCTTCCCGATGACGTGTCACAGCGAGGGCGTGCTGGAGCTGTTCATCGAGCCCGTGACGCCGACGACCGAACTCGTCGCAGTCGGCGACTCGCCGGTGACCCGGTCGCTCGCGCGGCTGGCCGACGAGCTCGCCGTCGACGTGACGCTCGTCGTCGCCGACGCCGACGCCGACCGCGACGTGCCGGCGTCGACGCGGGTGCTCGACACGGTCGACCACGAGGCGATCGCCGACGCCGTCGGCCCCGGGCCGCTCGTCGTCGTCGCCTCGATGGGCGAGTACGACGCGCGCGGCGTCGCCGCCGGGATCCTCGCGGACGCGCCCTACGTCGGTCTCGTCGCCAGCGACGAGCGGGCGGCCGAGGTGACCGAGCGCGCCGCGGGGCTGCTCGACAGCGACGTGGGTGACGTCGTCGCGGCGGTGACGAACCCCGCCGGCGTCGACGTGGCGGCCTACACCCCGGCGGCGATCGCGGCGAGCCTGCTCGCCGAGGTCGTCGGCGAGCGGTCGAAGGCGAGCTCGGTGCGGGCAGGCGGGGCGCGCGGCACGGGCGGCGCTGTCGGCACGGGCGATACCGCTGCAGTCGATTCGGCTGACGACGACGGAAGTGACGACAGGACCGCCGAGATGGATGACGGAAGCGACGACGAGACCGCCGCGGCCGACGACGCGACCGCGATCGACCCGGTCTGCGGCATGACCGTCGACCCGGCGACGGCGGACGCCTCGGTCGAGCACGACGGCGAGACGTACCACTTCTGCTGTCACGGCTGCGCCGACTCGTTCGCGAACGACCCGGCGTCGTACCTCGAGGGGGCAGAGGCGTGAGCGGGGAGCTCGACGCGGGCCCCTTCGACTCGCTCACCGAGGAGGAACTGCGCGAGCGATTCGAGGCGACCGACTACGTCGCCGACGACCGCACTGTGACGACGGTCGATCTGGCGCTCCGCTTGGGGCGCCCGCTCCTCGTCGAGGGGCCGCCCGGAAGCGGGAAGACGGAGCTCGGCAAGACGCTCGCGGAGGGGTTCGACACGGAGCTGATCCGCCTCCAGTGTTACGAGGGGCTCACCGCCGAGAACGCCCTCTACGAGTGGAACTACACCAAACAGCTGCTCGCCGTGCAGGCCGACGAGGGCACGGTCGCCGGCGGCGCCGCGACGAACGGCGACGCCGGAGCTGTCGGCGAGCGCGACGGGGGCGGCGTCGCCGACGCGGTCAGCGGCGGCGACGCCGCCGGCTCGGTGTTCGGCGAGGAGTACCTCCTCGAACGCCCCCTGTTGCGCGCGCTCCGCAGTTCGGAGGGGCGCCCGCCGGTGCTGCTGATCGACGAGATCGACCGCGCGGACGAGGAGTTCGAGGCGTTCCTCCTTGAGCTGCTCTCGGACTTCCAGGTGTCGATCCCGGAGTACGGAACCGTGAGCGCGTCGACGCCGCCGATCGTGATCCTCACGTCGAACCGGACGCGGGGGCTGAGCGACGCGCTGAAGCGGCGGTGCCTCTACCTCCACGTCGAGCCGCCGTCGTTCGAGACGGAGTACGAGATCGTCCGCCGGAAGGTGCCCGAGCTCGACGCCGCGGTCGCCGCCGAGGTGTGCTCGGTGGTCGAGCGCCTGCGCGAGGAGTCGTTCCTCAAGCGCCCGGGCGTCGCCGAGACGCTGGACTGGGCGCGCGCGGTCGCCGCGCTGCGCCACGACGACGCCGACGAGCCGCTCGCGCCGGACGAGATCGAGCGGACGATCGGCTGCCTGCTGAAGGAGGCGGAGGACGTCGGTCGCGTCGACGCGGAACTGCTCGAACGGCTCCACGACGCCGCGAGCGCGGCGGCCGAGCGGACCGAGTGACCATGGCGCGCTCCGACGGCACCGCGACGGAGACGCCCGACTTCCCGGCGGCGAGGGAGCACCTGCTCACGGAGCTGATCCGGTTCGTCGCCGTGCTTCGGCGCGACGGCGTCGCCGTGCCGGCCTCCGGCGCCCTCGACGCCGCCCGCGCGATCGCGGCGGTCGGCCTGACAGACGAGCGTCGGGTCGAGGCGGCGCTGCGAGCGAGCCTGCTCTCCGAGACCGCCGACGGCGACCCCTTCGCCGAGGCGTTCCCGACGTTCTGGCACCGCCTCCGGAGCGGCCTCGACCGGATCGCCACCGCCCACGACGGTCCGTCGCCGGAGTCCGAGGAGGGGGACGACGGCGAGGACCGAACGGGGGACGAGGCGGGGCCGACCGCCGGCTCCGACGCCGACGACGCGGAGGAGCCCGGCCTGCTCGACGGCGCGGAGCCGCCGGAGATGGACGCCGACGGCGACGGCGACCCCACCGTCCGGATCCCGACCGACCGCCGCCACGCCGCCGGCGATCGGCCGACCGGCGAGCCGCGCGAGGAGACGGACGGGCGCCGGTACAGCGCGGTCGGCGAGAGCGCGCTCGTCGAGGCGGACGTGCCGGCGCCGTCGAGCGCGGACCGCGCGGCCGCGGAGCGGTTCGTCGACGCGCTCTCGTCGCTGCCCGGGCGGCGCCGCCGGCGCTCCCCGACCGGACCGAACGTCGACGCGCGCGGCGCGCTGCGGGCGAGCCTGCAGACCGGCGGCGCGCCGATCGACCTCCCGCGCGACGCGCCGACGCCGAGCGAACTGCGGTGCTGTCTGCTGGTCGACGTCAGCGGGTCGGTGCTCGACACGATCGACCGGAGCGCGCTGCTCGGGCTCGGTGAGCGGGTCGCGGCGAGCGCCCGCGACGCCCGCGTCTTCCTCTTCGACACCGACCTCGCGGAGGCGACGGCGGCGTTCGCGGACCCGGGCGGCGAGCCGGCCGAGGCGCTCCGCGCCGCGCAGATCGAGTGGGGCGGCGGCACCAAGATCGGGGGCGCGTTCGACGCGCTGCGGCGGACCGCGCCGCACGCCGTCGACCGGCGGACGGTCGTCGTCGTCGTGAGCGACGGGCTCGACGTCGGCGACCCCGACCTGCTCACGGACGGGATCACGTGGCTCGCGGACCGCGCCGACGGCGTCGTCTGGCTCAACCCGCTCGCCGTCTCCCCGTCGTTCGAGCCGGCGTCCCGCGGGATGAGCGACGCGGCCCCGTACGTCGACGGACTGTTCGGCTTCGCCGAGGGCGCGGACCTCGCGGAGGCCGCCCGCCAGATCGAGCGGCGCGGGCTCGGCGGCCCGGTCGGCTACGAGCACGACCCGCGTCGGACCGGCGGCGCGCCCGGAGGCGGACGCGGTCGCACCGACGACGAGGCCCGGACCGGCGACGCCGGCGAGGAGGGCGTCGTATGACGCGCCGAAGCGAGGGAGCCGACGGGACCGCCGGCGTCGGCGCCGACGGCACCGACGCCGACGAGGAGTGGCCCGGTCCGGTCCTCCGGGCGACGCGCGACGCGCTCCGCGACCGCGGCGCGCTCTCGGGGGGTCGCCTCGACCGCGTCACGGTCGGCGACTCGGCCGTGCTGGTGGAGCTCACGGAGCGAGACGGGGGATACCGGCGGCCCCCGGCCGGACTCGCGCACCTCCCAGCGGGATCCGCGCCGACGGTCCCGGACGACGTCGAGGGACTGCTGGCGCCGGTCCGAGCGGGGGAGACTGCGACCGGCGCCGCGACCGTCGCCCTCGGCGACCGCGCGCTCGCGGTGGCGACGCTGAACGCCTGCGCGGCGCCGCTGCTCGACTGGCGGGACGGCGACCCGATGGCGCTGCTCGACCCCTCGGTCGAGACGGTCGTCACGGTCGGTCTGTTCCGGCCGGCGTTCCGGAAGTTCGACGGCGTGGAGGTCCGCGCGATCGAGCGCGAGCCCGTCGACTCGGATGCGGTGTCGACCCCCGCGGGCGTGTCGCTGCGGTCGTTCGCCCCGGCGGAGACGGCGGGCGCGATGGAGGGGGCGGACGTGGTGTTCGTCACCGGCTCGACGCTCGTGTACGGCGGGACCGAGCGGTACCTGGAGGCGGCCCCGGGCTCGGCGACCGTCGTCGTGGTCGGCGCGACCGCCTCGTCGCTTCCGAGTCCGCTGTTCGAGCGCGGCGTCGACGTCGTCGCCGGCGCGGCGGTGGACGACCCCGCTCGGACGCGGGACGCGGTGGCGGGCGGCGCCTGCGGCACGGACCTGCACGACCGCGGCGTTCGGAAGGTGTACGCGGCGCGCGACGCGCCGGCGACCATCGACCTGTGACCTGACATGACAGCAAGCAACTGGAGCGTACCGGAGACCGAAGTGGTACAGCGCGTTCGCGACCGACTCGACGCCGACGGCACCGACGTGCTCGCGACGATCGTCGACGTCGAGGGGAACGCCTACCGTCGCCCGGGGGCGAAGATGCTCCTCGACGACGACGGCTCGGGCGTCGGCTCGATCACGGCGGGCTGTATCGAGGACGACCTGCTCGCCGCCGCCGAGGCGGTCCGAGAGACCGGTCGCCCCGACCGGGTCACGTACGACCTGATGGAGGACGAGGACGACGTCTGGGGGCTCGGCGTCGGCTGTAACGGCGTGATCGACGTCCTCTTGGAACCGTTGACGGAGACGTACCGGCCGGCCGTCGAGGCGTTCGGCGCCGGCCGCGACGTCGCGGTGCTCACGGTGCTCTCCGCCGGCGGCGAGGGGGGCGAGGGGGGCGACGGCGGCGCGGGAGCCGGCGGCGACGGTGCGCACGCCGACCGAGACCGCCTCGGCGAGCGCGCCTACTACCGGCCCGACGAGGACCGGCTGACGCTCCCCGACGGGTCGCCCGCCGACGGGTGGCCGGTCGAGGCGCTCGCGGGGCCGGCGGCGGACCTCGCCGCGCGCGGCGCCGCCGACGTCGTCGCGGTCGAGGACGAGACGGGCGCGACGGTGGAGGTGTTCGTCGACGGGCTCGCGGCCCCGGACGACCTCGTGGTCTTCGGGACCGGCCACGACGTGGGGCCGGTGGTCGAACTCGGCGAGCGGAACGACTTCCGCGTCACCGTCGTCGGCTTCCGCGGCGGGGTCGACCTCGACGCGCGGTTCCCCGACGCCCACCGGACCGTGACGACGTCGCCGGCGGGGCTCGGCGACGCGCTCGACCTCGACGACCGGACGCACGCGGTCGTGATGACGCACAACTTCGTCGACGACCGGATCGCGGTGGAGGAGCTGCTCCGGTCGCAGGCGCCGTACGTCGGCCTGATGGGCCCGCGGGAGCGGTTCGAGGAGATGCTGGAGGCGTACGACGACGAGGGGACGACGTTCGGCGAGTCGGAGCTCGCGTCGCTGTACACGCCCGTCGGGCTCGACCTCGGCGGCGGAACGCCGTACCAGATCGCCCACAGCATCGTCGGAGAGGTCCTCGCGGTCAGCAACGACCGGACCCCGCGGCACCTGCGCGAGCGCGAGGGGCACATCCACGACCGCGTCGACGTCGAGACGCGCTCGGAGCCGGAGCCGCCGAGTCGGTGACGGCGGGCCCGAAGGCCGAAGGGCGGGCCGGCGGAGCGGCGACGCGGTCAGCGCTCGTCGGCCGACTCCCGAGCGATGACGAAGAACTGCTCCGGCCCGCGGAGGTCGACCCGCGCCACGTGCACCTCGACGGGGAGCGTCGATCCGTCGCGGCGGCGGTAGCGTCCGTCGAGCTCCCACATCTCGCCCGGATCCATCTCGCCCCAGACGCGCTTCGCCTCCTCCGGGTCGACCGCCTCGTCGATGTCCCAGACGCGCTTGCCGACGAGCTCCTCCTCCGAGTAGCCCAACTCGTCGCACAGCCGGCGGTTCACGTCCACGATCCGTCCGTCCGCGTCGTGGAGGTCGATGAGGTCCGGCGACTGCTCGAAGAGGATGTCCAGCTTGGCGGCCTTCTCCGCTAACTCCGCCTCGCGCTCCTTCCGGTCCGAGATGTCCCGGATGACGCAGACGTGTCCGCCGTCGTTGAGGGCGGCGAGCGAGAGCAGCTTCGGGTAGACGCTGTCGTCGACGCGCCGGCCGATCGACTCGTCTGACCACGGCTCCTCGGTGAGCGTGGGGATCACCTCCTGCTTGAGGCGTTCGACCTCCTCCTCCGGGACGGTCGTGACCCACGGTTCGCCGATCAGTGCCGCGGGCTCGACACCGTACAGGGCGGCGTACGCCTCGTTCATCTCCGTGTAGCGACCGTCTCTGTCGATGATTGCGATCCCCTCGTTGGAGGCCTCGATGGCCTTCGCCCAGAGGTCGGCCTCGCGCTCGGCGCGCCGCCGCTCGACCGCGTTGACGACGCGGTTCGCGAGGAGCTCGAAGCGGTCGGGGCCGCCGCCTTTCTGGAGGTAGTCGGTGACGCCCGCGGAGATGGCGCTGCTTGCGACGCCCTCCGACCCCTTTCCGGTAAAGAGGATAAAGGGTAGATTCGGTCGATCCGCACGGACGGTTTCGAGGAACTCGATCCCGTTCCGTCCCGGCATGTCGTAGTCCGACACGACGCAGTCGAACTCGGCGGCCGCGAGGGCGTCGAGCCCCTCGTCTACGTCCGCGGCCGTCTCCGCGACGATCCGGTCCTCGATGCGCGCGAGGTACGTGGCGGTGAGTTCCGAGAACTCCTCGTCGTCCTCCACGTGAAGCACCCGGATCGGAGCCTCCGTCTCCATGGATCCGGCGACTGGCTCGAACGACTTAGTTCACTTCCCATTCGCCTGCGGGGATCCGGCCCCGCCGACCCGTGCGGTCGGGACGCGGCCCGCGTCGATCAGAGCGAGAGGTGCGAGGTCGACCCGGGATCGTCGTCGTCGGTCCCGCCCTCGTGCCGGAACGAGTAGTCGCCGTCGGTCAGGTAGACGGCGCCCTCCTCGACGGCGACCTCGACCTCGCGGAGCGTCGTCCCGGCCGCCGGGCCGTTGTCGCACTCGCCGGAGCAGGCGTCGAACAGCGAGCCGTGGCGCGGGCAGATCACCTCGCCGTCCCGCATCGGGACGCCGTCGCCCGTGTCGAACCGCTGGTTCTCGTGCGGGCAGGTGTTGACCCACGCCCGCACCCCGGGCGGCTCGTCGCAGGGCACGAGGACGACCTCTCTGTCGTTCGTGAACGGGTCCGCCGCCGTGAAGCGGTGGGACCCGCGCTCGATGAGGGTCTCGACGTCGGCGAGCTTCGTCCCGTCCGGCATCGGCCGAGTCCACGATTTCCCGGGTGAAAAGCGTCGCGGCGAACTCGCGGTCGCGCTCCACCAAGACTTAGCCCCCGGTCGTCACACGTTCGGCCATGCACGCCGACGAGATCGACCCGCAAGCGAAGGCGGCCGTCGAGCGTCAGGAGCGGTTGCCGCTGCCGCACAGCAGGTGGGGGCTGAAGCTCGCCCGGCTCCTCACCCGGCCGGTGATGCGGATCCGGAACCGGAACCCCCCGCCGGTCGGGCGGACGGTCGACGGGACGGTCCCCGGCCCCGACGGCGCGCTCGACGCGCGGCTCTACCTCCCGGACGCCGAGGGGCCGTTCCCGACGGTCGTCTTCTTCCACGGCGGCGGGTTCGTGCTCGGGAGCGTCGCCACCCACGACTGGCTCTGTCGGGGGCTCACGCGGGAGAGCCGCTGCGCCGTCCTCTCGGTCGGCTACCGGCTCGCTCCCGAACACCCGTTCCCCGCGGCGGTCGCGGACGCGTACGCCGCCGTCGAGTGGGCCGCGGACAACCCGGACTCGCTCGCCGGGACCGGGGAGGTGGCGGTCGCCGGCGACTCGGCCGGCGGGGCGCTCGCCGCGGTCGCCGCGCTCATGGCGGCCGAGCGCGACGGCCCCGAGATCACGTACCAAGCGCTGTTGTACCCGAGCGTCGGCGTCCGGCCCGGACAGCCGTCGCTCCGGGAGCACGCCGGGACCGTCCTCGACGAGGCCGACATCGAGTGGTTCTCCGACTGCTACTACGACGACGAGATTCACCGGCGGAACCCGTACGCCGACCCGACGAACGCCGGTGACCTCGGCGGCGTCGCGCCCGCGACGGTGGTCACGGCGGGGTTCGACCCCCTCCGCGACGGCGGCCGGGCGTACGCCGAGCAACTGGTCCGGGACGGCGTCCCGACGCGGTACGAGAACTACGAGGCGATGGTCCACGGCTTCATGACGCTCCGCGAGGTCGACCGCGCCGAGGAGGCGATCGCGACCGTCGCCGACGACCTCGCCGGCGCGTTCGAGCGCGGCGCCAATCGATAGCGACCCGCGGGCGTCCGGCCGGTCGTCCGAGCGACGCTCGCCCGTCGAGAAGACGAAACGCGGCTGACCGATCGGGACGGCTCCGGACCGTTCAGGGTCGGTCGCGCTTTGTCGGCGAACGGTCGGCGGGCGCGTCGAAGCGCACGACGATCCGCTCGACGGTGGGCGCGTAGACGGTCATCTCTTTTCCCTTCTCGGAGTACCACGTGTTGACCGGCGCGATCAGGTCGGCGTCGCAGAGCCGATTGAGGTGGTAGGTGACGTTCTGGAGCGACGCGTCGACGTCGGCGGCGACGTCGGAGGCCGTGCCGGGACCGTCCGCGAGCGCGGCGAGGATCCGCTGAGCGGTGTCACACGAGAGGACGCGCAGCGCGTCGGTCGGCTCGTCGCGCCCGAGCACGACGTCCGTCTGTTCTCGGGGGGCGTGGTCGACTGTCGGTCGGTGTGGTAACGCGCTTGCCATGAGGTCTGGAGGGCGAACAACGGTTCTGTTTGTTCGGTTCGAGTCGAACAAGCGAATCAAACAGTTTAATACTTACGGAATGCCTACCTCTGGTATGGCTGTTCGACACGTTCATGCGTCGGAGCGACGAGGTCGCCCGTATGAGTGAGAACGCCGAGGCCGCCCGCGAGCGCGTCATCGAATCGCTCGAGCAGTCGGCCGAGGTGTACGGGCTGAGCCGCAGCGCCGGCCGGATATACGGCGTTCTCTACTTCGCGGACGCCCCGCTGTCGATCCCCGAGCTCGTCGACCGGACCGGGTACGCGAAGTCGACCGTCAGCAACGTCACTCGGACGCTCACGCGCGTGGGCCTGATCCACCGTCGGTCGTCCGACGGCGGCGGGCGGCGGGTTCGGTTCGCCGCCGAGCGGGAGATCTGGTACATCCTGCAGGACGTGTTCCAACAGTACGTGCAACGAGAGCTCCAGACCACCCACCGGACGATCAGACGCGCGGAACGCGGGCTGGACGACGGAGACGGCGTCGAGGCCGAGCGGATCCGCGAGCTCCGAGAGACGTACGAGGACCTCCAAGAGATCGTCGAACTCGCGTCGGAGCTCTCTGCCGCGGAGCTGCGCGACGCCCTGGACTCGTACGAGGGATAGCGCTCACCGAGCCGTCGGGGGCGCGAGCGAGCCCGTCCGCCGATCGAAGCCTCTTCTCCTCCTGCTTACCGATCGAAGCCTCTTCCCCTCCTGCTTACCGATCGAAGCCTCTTCCCCTCCTGCTTACCGACCGAAGCCTCCTACCAGTACACCGTGTACGTACACGCGTCGCCGCCCTCGCGTCGGCAGTCCGGCCCGGTCTCCTCGATGAACACGAACGCGTCGACCGGCGCGTGTTCCTTCGCCACGCCGCGGATCAGCCCGCGGTCGAACGGGCACGGATACGGCGTGTGACACGTCACTTCGCCGGCCCGGTCGTCCGTCCGCTCGAAGCGGTACTCGCCTATCTCTCCGCCGCGATGGTTCCGCCGGTACGCCTCGTCGATACCGCGAAGCCCGCCCGCGACGGTCGCGGACTCGCTCGGCCAGTCCGCGACGTCGGGAAGCTGCTCGCCGAGGCGGTCGAGGACGTGCGGCTGGAGGTCCGTCGCGATGGTCTCGAAGGCGTCTAGCCACGCCTGCTGCGGGTACCACTCGTCGGGAGAGGGGTCCCGGATCCCCTCCTCCGCGAGCGCCGCGAGCGCCCGTTCGCGGTACGCGTCGGAGAACCGTCCCATCCCCTCCTCGACGATAGAACGGACAGTTCGACCGTTCACTTCCACGTCGCGGTCGAACGGCTCGTACGGTGTCATGATAACTGTCTAACGAATTCGGAGTGATAAACCCAGCACATCGGACGACCGGGCGGCCGACGCCGGGCCGCGGCGCGGCGTTCGAGGTGACCCTCGCCCGCGGACATGTTTCAGATTATTTGACAAAAACATAATACTGGTGGGGGCGCCTCGTGGACGCATGGTGAAGAGCACGGTCCGGTTTCCCGAGTCGGTGGTCGGCGAGATCGAGTCGCTGGTCGAGAGCGGCCAGTTCGAGAGCAAGTCCGAGTTCTACCGTTTTTCGACCGACAACGTGCTGAATCAGGTGCTCGACGACTACGAACCGGAGACCATCGACTACGAGCAGATCAGGGAGGAGGTGATGCCGCAGGCGGAGCGCGAGCTGGGCGCCGACGCCGACGCGGATCACCCGCCGTTCTTCGAGTCGGTCGCGTTCGTCAGGAAGTTGGCCCTCCGCGGGAACGTCAGCGACGCCGAGGACTTCATCGACCACCAGTACGTCCCGGGCGACCGGCACGCGGTCCTCCTCGAGGAACTGCTCCGGCTGTACCGAGACGAGACGGCCCCCGCTCCGCGACAGGCCCCCCCGGACCGCGAGCCGCGCGCCGCGCCGGAGGAGCGACAGCACTGACCGGGAATCGCCGCCGCCTCACCGGTTCAACCGCCATCGGATCGCCGCGGCCGCGACCAGCACCGTCGCGAACGTGACGCCCCCGGATATCAGCGCCCCTCGGGCCCCCGTCGTTCCCGTGGTGATGACGCTCACCGACGCCCCACCGCCCGCGACGGCGGCGCCGCCGGCCACCCCGCCGAATCCGATACAACAGAGGCTCAACAGCCCAACGAGCGACAGCGACCCCAAGAGGCCGTCGTCGCTCACGGCTCGCTCACCCGCCGTCCGACCGCGTCGAACGCGGCCGAGGGCGACGCGTCGGTCGCAGTCGATGCGAACGCGATCACGGTCGCTCTCGTCGGCCCGCGTGTGAATAGCTGACGGGATCGGGCGCGGGGCGCGCCGGACCGCTACCTCGACGCGGGGACGGAGACGACCGTCGTCGACGCGTCGCGGAGGACGCGCTCGGTCGTGCTGCCGAGCAGGTCCCCCGCGGCGTCGCGGGCGCCGCGGGTCCCCATGACGATCGCGTCGGCGCCGATCTCGTCCGCGTACGCGACGATCTCCCGCGACGGGACGCCCTCCCCGATCGCGGTCTCGCAGTCCATCCCCGCCGCCGTCGCCTCGGACTCGATCCGCTCGACGGCCGCCTCGAGACGGACCCGCTGCTCCGGGTCGTCGTCGTCGAACGCGCCCGGCTTCCCGGACCGCTCGTAGGTCGGGAGGTCCTCCAGCACGCCGAGGACGTGGACCGTCCCGTCGGGCGCCGTGATCTCGACCGCGTCCTCTACGGCCGCGAACGCGGCGTCGCTACCGCCGGTCGGGATCAGGGTCGTGCCGTACATGCGGTCGGTGGTACGGGCGCGTTTCTGAAGAGGATTACCGTCGGGCGGGATCCGCTCTCGACCGTCGCCGCGATCGCGGCCCGGATCTCTCCCGGCGAACTCGCCGCGAACGGGCCGTTGAACGCTCAGTAAGATACTTTAGCGTTCGGAGCTTAACCGTTACCAAGTGTCATGGAGGCCGTGGACGACGTGTCGGATCGGATCCGATCCGACGGCGACTCGGAGGGGCGTCACGCGTATCGGACGGACCGGGCCGCCCGCGAGGGCGGTCGGTTCCTCGGCGAGGTCGACGACGAGCGCTTCCGCGAGGTGCTCGCGCGCCACCCCGAGGCGTGCGAGGCGTTCAGGATGATATCCGGGGCCGGATACCGGGACCCGGCGGAGGCGATGGGCACCTACTCCGCGGCGGAACACGCCGGGCGGGTCAGGACCGACGTCGAGTCGATCGCGGCGGTCCTGAGCGACGCGGACCACACCTGCGTCGTCAGGCTCGACACCGCCGACCCGCAGCTCGCGACGGTTCGGAACGGGGTCGAGCGGGCGCAGATCGAGTTCGACACCGCGCGGGTCCGCTGGGTCCCGCCGGACGCGGGAGAGCCCGGCGGCTGACTCGACGGTCGGATCGCGCGTCCGACCACCGTGACTACAGTCGCTGTTTGGGTAACGGACAGCCCTTTGCGAGCGGTGGCCCGTCTCTCCGTATGGACGACACTCCGATCTCTCGGCGTCGGTTCGCCGCGAGCGGGATCGCCGCCGCGGCGGTCGCCGCCGCGGGCTGTCTCGGCGGGACGTCCGGTGACGGCGAACCGGGATCGAACGGCGCGGACGGCGACCGCGTGCTCAGGCTGTCGCTCTCGGGACTCGGCGACGCCCTCCGTGACAGGTACGTCACCGATCCCGAGGAGGCCGATCCGAACTGGGCGGACGGGGCCTTCGAGGCCGTCAGGAACGGAACGACGCTGACGACGCAGTACCGGAAACCGTTCTTCTCGGACGCGGACGATCCGACGTACGCCCGACACGACGGGACGTACTACTGGCTCGACTCGGTCGTCGTCGACGAGGTCGCCGTCTCGCGTCCCGTGCTCAGACTGTTCGAGCCCGCGGAGACGAGCGACGGAGCCGCCGAGCCGACGAGCGCTGATGCGCTTCCGGCGATCGACCGGCGGGCCGTCGAGATCGCGCACCACGCGGCGCGGGCGCGGGGGAACGAGGGCGGGATGCCGGTGGGGCTGGTCCGGCGCGGCGGCTACGTGTACCGCCGGGACGACGCCGCGGCGGAGAGCGACCTGCTCGCGGCGGACGGCCCCGACCGCGTCACCGTTCGCGACACGGAGTATGTCGTCGAGATCACCGAGGAGGAGTTCCACGAACCGGTGTACCGAGCGACCGGTGAACGGGTGGCCGACACGCCGGAGCGGATGGAGGCGATACTCCGCGCCGAGTTCGTCGGCGCCCGGATCTCCCGCGACGACCTCTCCGCCGACGCGAGAGACCTCCTGCTGGAGGCCGAGGCCGACGAGTACCGCGAGTCGCACCCGTACTCGGAGGCGTACCGGGAGGTGCTCCGAGCGCTCCACGAGCGACCGTACATCGACGGGAACGTCCGGAAGGACGCCGGGGTGGACTCGAACCGGGCCGACCTGTGCCGGTACGACGACGTGTACTACGACTACCAACTCCGGTTCGTCTCCCTCTGACCGTCGATCGGCCGGTTCGATTCGTCGTTCTGATCGTATCGGCCGTTATTTCGGAGTTAGCCGATCTTTCTTTTGCCGTTCTGCGCCAGACTTATGATATCGTGGGCGATGTCGTATCATAACTGACGATGACACAACAGGATCCGTCGGACGGGATCGAACACCTCTTCGCCGATACCGTTCGCGACACGATGGGAAGCGCCGTGTACGGCGACTGGCGATCGATCCATAACGCGGACGCGGTGCCGCTCGCCTTCGGGTTCCCGTACCCGGAGTCGTTCCCGAACGAGGAGCTGGCCGCCGCCACCGATTCGCTGCTGTCGAGCGAGCCGGAGCGCGCGCTCCAGTACGGCGGCGGCGACCACGCCGACGGACTCCGCGACCTCGTCGTCGACCGGGCGCGGGACCGCGGCATCGACTGCGCCGCGGAGACGGTCCACGTCACGAACGGTGCGACGCGGGCGATCGACACGGTCTGTCGGACGTTCCTCGAACCGGGCGACGAGGTCGTCGTCGAGGCGCCGACGTTCATGGGCGCGCTGGGCATCTTCCGGAACCACGGCGCGGCGGTGACCGGCGTGACCGTGGACGAGGAGGGGCTCGACGTCGACGCGCTCGCGGACGACCTCGCCTCGCGCGCGCGGTGCGGCGCGGCCCAGCCGAAGCTCGTCTACACGATCCCCGACTTCCAGAACCCCACCGGGGTCACGATGGCGACGGACCGACGCGAGCGGCTCCTCGACCTCGCCGAGCGGTACGACTTCGTCGTGCTCGAGGACGACCCGTAAGGCCGGCTGCGGTACGAGGGCTCCGAGCGACCGCCCCTCAAGGCCCTCGACGTCGACGACCGCGTGGTCCGTGTAAACACCGTCTCGAAGACGATCGCGCCCGGGGTCCGAACGGGATGGATCGTGGCCGACGAGACGGCGACGGCGCAGTTCGATCGGATCGACGCTGGCGGCGAGCCGAGCTTCACCCGCGGGCTGATCGATCGCTACTGCACGGACGGGCGGCTCGACCGAGCCGTCGCTCGGCTGTGCGAGGGGTACGAGCGGCGACGGGACCGGATGCTCGCGAGCCTCGAAACGCACATGCCGCCGAGCGCGACGTGGAGCGAGCCGAGCGGCGGGTTCTTCGTCTGGGTCGAGTTCCCGGAGGGGACCGACGCCGAGGCGATGCTGCCCGACGCCATCGACGCCGGTGTCACATATCTCCCCGGGACGTTCTTCTACCCCGACGACGGCGGCCGGCGATTCGCTCGCCTCTCCTTCAGTTACGCGTCGCCGTCAGCAATCGACGACGGTATCGAGTCGCTGGCCCGGACCGTCCGCGACCGCGTCTCGGTGACCGGCGGGAAGAACGGGTAGACCGGCGGCGGCCAGCGAGTCGGACGCGGACCAGCGAACTGGTCGCTGTCTGGTGGGGATCGCCACCGAGCGACGAGCCGCATCACCGACCGCGAGACGCCGCTTAATATTGTATTAATAACTGGTAGTGTTGGTCACGCCCCCATGCAACAGCCTTATTATACACAAACAGCCAGTGCGGTCCGAGATGGTATCAGATTACTCCAACGATTCCGGAGTAAACTCGACGAGTATCGGGTTTCAATCCAGTATCGGTTCCGTTTGTGAGGTGAGTCATGACGGTTGAGACCTACGGGGCGATATCGCTGTTCCCGCCGCTGTTCGCGATCGTGCTCGCGATGGTCACCCGGAAGCCGGTCCTCTCGCTGTTCCTCGGCATCTGGTCGGGCGCGGTGATTTTCACCGCGAACGTCGGCGTGGTGCAGTCGCTCGACTGGGTGGTCTCCTCGATTGGGGAGAGCACGTTCAACGCGAAGATCATGCTGATCGTGCTGTTCCTCGGCGCCGGCGTCGCGCTCATCTGGCGGCTCGGCGGGGCCTCCGCGATCGCGAACGCCGCGACCTCGCGGCTCGACTCACAGCGGAAGGTCGGGCTCGCGACGTGGGTCTTCGGCATGCTGTGGTTCTTCGGCGACTACTCGAACACGGCGATCGTCGGCACGACGATGCGGGAGATGGCCGACGAGCTGCGCATGTCCCGCGAGAAGCTCGCGTACATCATCGACTCGACGGCCGCGCCGGTCGCCACGTTCGGGATCTCCAGTTGGGTCGTCTACCAGCTGAGCATGATCCGGGAGGGGTACTCGGCGGCGGGCATCTCGCCCGAATCGGAAGCGGTGCCCGGCGCGTTCGCGCTGTTCATCCAGAGCGTCCCGTTCAACGTCTACTGCATCCTCGCGGTGGCGATGGTCGGGATCATCGTGCTCAGCCAGCGCGACTTCGGCGAGATGCTCACGGCCGAGACCCGCTCGTGGACGGAGGGGAAGCTGCTCCGCGACAACGCGGTTCCCATGCAGAGCGCGGAGGACAGCCTCGGCGACCTCCTGACCGACTCGCCGCAGCTTCGGTTCTTCCTGGTCCCGGTCGGGGCGCTCATCACGGTCGTCATCGGCGGGGCCTTCTTCACCGGACTCTCGGCGTCCGACCCCGGCGCCTCGACGCTCGACGTCGTCGGGAACGCGCAGTTCGTCGACGCGCTGCTCTGGGGGACGTTCGCGATGGTCTCGGTCGCGATCGTGCTCGGCGTGGGCAGCGGCGTCGCCTCGCTCGACGAGGCGATGGAAACGGTCATCGACGGGTTCGGTATGATGCTGACCGCGCTGTCCATCCTCGTGATGGCGTGGACGATCGGGACGGTCACGACCGCGCTCGGGACCGGCGTGTACGTCACCAACGTCGCCGAGGCGTTCGTCACTCCGACCCTGCTCCCCCTCGTCGTGCTGTTCGCGGCCGCGGTCGTCGCGTTCTCCACCGGCACGTCGTGGGGCACGATGGCGATCGTGACGCCGATCGCGATCCCGCTGGCGTACAGCGTCGGCGGCGGCACCGCGGCGCTGTTGCCGGTGGCCGTCGGAACGATCTTCAGCGGGGCGATCTTCGGCGACCACTGCTCGCCCATCTCCGACACCACAATCCTGGCGTCGACGTTCACGGGATCGGACCACATCGACCACGTCCGGACGCAGATGTACTACGCGGTGACCGTCCTCGGCGTCTCAGCGCTGCTCCTGCTGACGTGGGGCGTCACCGGGATCACGCCGGTGATCCTGCTGCCGGTCGGCGCGGCCCTGCTGTACGGGATCGTCTACGTCCTCTCCGAGCTGGACGCCGGCCGGAAGGACGTCCTCGCGAAGCCGGTCGAGTCCGCACAGCAGACGCCGGCGTCGGCCCCGTCCGACGACTGACTCGTCCGGACGGCGTTCGCGGCGTCGCGACGCGTGACGGCTCGTCGACGCCGCGGCCCGTTCCTGTCGTCTCAGGGGTACTTTCATATTCGGCTCCGAACTATGCGTGTGTATGACTGGCAAAGGTAGCGATCCGGTCGAACGACTGAAACGCGTCGCCGATATCGACGTCGATGCGTTCGACTCCCGGGTCCGCGAGGAGGCCGACGCGATCCGGGCCCACGTCGAGGCGGGGACGTTCGACAACGAGCAGGTGACGACGGGGCTCGAGTACGAGTTCTACGCCGTCGACCGCGAGACGGACAACCTCCGTCGGATCCCGCGGTCGCTTCTGGGCTGCGTGGGGTTCGACCGGGAGCTCGGGCTCCACAACGCGGAGCTGAACTCGGCTGTCCACCCGTTCACCGGCCGCGGCATCGACGCCGTCCGGGCGGACGTGACCGGGAAGCTCGACGCGCTCCAGCGGCGCGCCGCCGCGGACGGGATCCGCGTGGTGAGCGACGGGATGTGGACGATCGGCCCGGCGGAGAGCGCGACGGACGACTACCTGACCGAGGCCACGCACGAGGAGGGGTTGACGCTGGGGATCAACGTCAGCAACGGGGTCCGATATCACGGGTTCGCCAGCGTCGGCGCGGACCGGTTGATCGGGAGCGAGATCGACGTCCCCGGCGCGAGGATCGACGCGGACAGCGCGGGACCGGTCAGTCTCACCACGTCGATCCAGCCCCACTACCAGCCCCGCCGCGCCGCGGACCTCCCGAGGTATCACCGGATCGCGACGCGGCTCGCCGGGCCGCTGCTCGCGCTCGCCGTCAACTCGCCGTTCCTGCCGCCCGCGCTCTACGACGACCCCGGCCCCGACCGCGAACTGCTCGTGGCGGACGGGTACGCCGAACACCGGATCCCGGTGTACGAGCAGATGATGAATCCGCCGGGACGCGATCGAAAGGTGAAGTTCCCCCGCGACATCGACAGCGTGGGGGCGGCCATCGACCGCATCGCGGCCGACCCGGTGCTCGTCCCGGCGGAGATCGAGGCGGAGGGCCGGTTCGACGACGAGTTCGTCCACTTCCGACACAAACACGGGAGCTACTGGCGGTGGGTCCGGCCGGTGTTCGACGGCGCGACCGAGGGGAGCGCGAGCGCCCGGATCGAGTTCCGCCCGCTCCCCGGCCAGCCGACGATCCCCGACGCGGTGGCGATCCTCGCCGCGTTCGGCGGGGCGATGCGGGGGATCGCGGAGCGCGGCCACCCGGTCGTCGACCTCCCCTGGGAGCGGGCGGAATCGAACTTCTACGCGGCCGCCCGCGACGGGCTCGACGCCGAAATGGAGTGGATCACGGCCGACGGTGCGACGACGACGGAGACCGCGGGACTGTACCGCGACCTGTTCGCCGCCGCGAAGGACGGACTTGAGGAGCACGGCTGTACGACCGACCAGATCGCCGCGGCGCTCTCCCCGCTCCGGAGCCGAGTCGAGACCGGCCGGACGCCCGCGGACTGGAAGCGGTCGGCCGTCGCCGTCGCCCTCGACGACGGGGCGACCCCCGCCGAGGCGATCCGGTCGACGCAGCGCGCCTATATCCGGCTCCAAGCGCGAACGCTCTACGACGAGTCGCTCGCCGACTGGCCGGGGCCCGAGTCCGTTCTCCTCGGGTGACTCGGGGGCGGCGCGTCGGCCGAGAGCGAGTCCGTCACAGAAGGGCAGCCGAGAGCGAGTCCGTCACGGCGGGGCGGTCCGGCCCGCGAGACGGGTCACTCGCGCCGCATCGATATCCCGGAGTAGCCGCAGGCGTCGCAGGAGAGCGTCTCGCGGGCGCCGAACCGGTACGTTACCAGCGGATCGCCACAGCGGGGGCAGGGGTCGCCGGCGGCCGGCGGCGGGGCGTGGCGGACCCCGGCGACGACGAGTCGGACGGCGAGCTCGTGGGCGGCGTCCTCGTCGACCGCGCCGCCCCAGATCACGTTGGCGTCGGCGCCGATCCGCTCTCTGACCGCCGCGATGACGTCGGTCGCGGCGGCGATGCTGGTCTCGGGGTCGACGACGACGTCCACGAGCACCGCGCTCGCGTCGGTCGCGTCGACCCCCTCGGGGAGCCCGTCGAACGCCGCCGCGACCGCGGCACCCGGGGCGTCGCGGTCGGCGGTCCCGGTTCCCAGCGCGGCGACGCCGGCCGAGAGCACCGTCTCGGCGTCGGTGAGGTCGAGGTTGACGAAGCCGGGCTCCTGGACCGTCGCGAGGAACGCGCGGATCGCCGCCTCGACGGCGTCGCCCTCCGCGAGCAGCACCGCGTCGACGGCGTCGCGGACCGCGGACAGCGCGTCGTCGTCGGCCGCGTTCGCGGGGACGACCGCGACCGCGAACGCGTCGAGCCCGCCGAGCGCCCGGAGCGACTCGACCGCCTCGTGGCCCTCGCCCACCTCGTCGGGATCGAGCGCGACGACGACCGCCGCGGGGGGCGACGCGTCTGCCGGCGCCGGCGCGGCGCCACGCTCGGTCGCGGTCGTCGCCTCCGCGAGGAGGGCCGCGACCGACGCGTACCGGGCGTTGCGGAACGCCGAGCCCGCGAGCCGGTCGCCGTGGGCGCCGAGGCCGCAGACGACGACGGAACCGCCGAGGGCGTCGGCCGCCTCGCGCAGGTCGTCCCGGTGAGACATCTGGAAGGGCCGTTTCGGCTCCGTCGACAAACCCCTTCCCACTCGCGGGCCGGACGGGCGACCGATCGCGGCCGGCGATCGATCGCTTCGGACGACCCCTCCCGAGGCGCCGCGGGTCGGATCCAAACCGCTAACCGAGCCCGATCACAACCGCTTCGCATGGACCGCTTCCGGAACACGGGACAGCCGGACTGGGACTGGTGGGGACGGATCTGGCCGACGCCGGGCGAGACGCTCCGGCGGCTCGGCGTGGCGCCGGGCGACCGCGTCGCCGAGATCGGCTGCGGCAACGGCTACTTCGCCCTCCCGGCCGCGCGGGTCGCCGACCCGGCGTCGGTGTACGCCGTCGACCTCGACGGGTCGCTGCTCGCGGAGCTCGAGGGGCTCGCGGCGGAGCAGGGGATCGAGAACGTCGTGCCGGTCCGCGGCGACGCGCGCGACCTCGCCGCGCTCCTCCCCGAGCCGGTCGACGTCGCGCTGCTGGCGAACGCCTTCCACGGGATCGACGACCGGGCCGGCTTCGTCTCGGGCGTCGCCGGCGCGCTCGCCGTCGACGGGCGGTTCGTCGTCGTCAACTGGCGCGACCGGCCGCGGGAGGAGACGACGCTCGCCGGCGAGCCGCGCGGCCCGCCGACCGAACTGCGAGTGGGTCCGGCGGAGACGCGGCGCGCGGTCGAGGACGCCAGCGACCTGCGGCTCGCCCGCGAGGTCGACCTCCCGCCGTTCCACTACGGGCTCGTCTTCGAGCGGTGAGGCGGGTCGCGGCGCGGCTCCCCGCGCGAGCCCTCCCGTCGCCTGCCCCCGGCGGCTTCCCCGGCGCGTATGCGGTCGATTTTTGACGAGGCGGCCCCGAACCGGGGTATGACCATCGAACCGGCCGAGATCGAGGAGCTCATCCAGGCGGGGATCCCGGACGCCGTCGCCCGCGTGACGAACCCCCGGATCCACGACGACGAGGACGAGGACGCGCACTTCGCGGCCGTCGTCGTCTCCCCCGCCTTCGAGGGCGAGTCGCTCGTCGACCAGCACCAGCGCGTGTACGACGCCGTCGGCGACCACATGACCCGGTCGGTCCACGCGCTGGAGATCAAGACGTACACGCCCGCCGACTACGCCGAGCACGGGAGCGGCAGCCTCGCGCCGGAGCTCCGCGACGCGGGGCTGTTCCCGGTCGACGAGGCGTAGACCCCGGCCGCGACGCGTAGACACCGACCCCGGTCCCGACCCCGGCCGCGACGCGCACCGCGCCGGTTCGGCTCCCCGCGTCCGCGTTCGACTGAGCGCTTTCAGTAGCTTTTACCCGGTCTCGCGGGAAGCGTCGCGCATGGGTGACGACTACCGCACGGAGGAGGACAGCCTCGGCGAGATGCAGGTGCCGGCCGACGCCTACTGGGGCGCGCAGACCCAGCGCGCGGTCGAGAACTTCCCGATATCCGGGATCCCGATGAGCCGGCGGTTCATCCGCGCGCTCGGCGTCGTGAAGAAGGCGGCCGCGCAGGCGAACCGCGACCTGGGCCTGATCGAGGACGACACCGCGGAGGCGATCGTCGCCGCCGCCGACGAGGTGATCGCCGGCGAGCACGACGACCAGTTCCCGGTCGACGTGTTCCAGACCGGCTCGGGGACCTCCTCGAACATGAACGCCAACGAGGTGATCGCCAACCGCGCCGCCGAGATCGCCGGCGCGGAGATCGGCGACCGCGTCGTCCACCCGAACGACCACGTCAACTACGGGCAGTCGTCCAACGACGTGATCCCCACGGCGATGCACGTCGCGTCCCTGGAGGCCGTCGAGAAGGACCTCGTGCCCGCTTTGGAGACGCTCCACGCCGAGCTGGAGGCGAAGGAGACCGCGTTCGACGGCGTCGTCAAGACCGGCCGCACGCACCTCCAGGACGCGACGCCGATCCGCCTCGGCCAGGAGTTCGGCGGCTACCGGACCCAAGTCGCGAAGGGGATCGAGCGGGCCGAGACCGTCCAGTCGAACCTGCGCGAGCTCGCCCTCGGCGGCACCGCGGTCGGCACCGGGCTCAACACCCATCCCGACTTCCCGGAGCTCGCCGCGGAGTACATCTCCGACGAGACGAACACGACGTTCCGCGAGGCCGACAACCACTTCGAGGCGCAGGCGGCCCACGACGCGATGGCGGAGGCGCACGGCGCGCTCCGGACCATCGCCGGGAGCATGAACAAGATGGCGAACGACCTGCGGCTGCTCGCCTCCGGCCCGCGCAACGGGCTCGGCGAGGTCGAGCAGCCGGAGAACCAGCCCGGCTCCTCGATCATGCCCGGGAAGATCAACCCCGTCGTCGCCGAGTCGGTCAATCAGGTCCACAAGCAGGTCGTCGGCAACGACGCCGCGATCTCGGCCGGCGCCGCCCGCGGCGAGATCGACCTGAACCTTTATAAGCCGGTCATCGCGCACAACTTCCTCGAATCGGCCGAGCTGCTCTCGAACGCCGCCGAGACGTTCGGCGAGCGTTTCGTCGCGAAGCTGGAGGCCAACGAGGAGCACTGCGAGACCCGCGTCGAGCAGTCGATGGCTCTGGCGACCGCACTGAACCCCGCGATCGGCTACGACAAGGCGTCGAAGGTCGCGAAGACGGCTTTAAAAGAGGGGAAAAGCGTCCGCGAGGCCGCGGTCGAGGCCGGCTACCTCACCGAGGCGGAGGCGGACGAGGTGCTCGACCCCGAGGCGATGACCCACCGCGTCATCCTCGGCGACGAGGACTGAGACCCGGGATCGTCGGGGGCGTCAGTCGACGACCTCACAGCCCAGTTCTTCGAGCCGCCGGACCGCGGCGGGGCGGTCGGTCTCTTTGATCAACACGTGGTCCGTCGCGTACGACGAGAGGACGAACACCGAGACTTCGACCTCGGCGAGCGCCGTGGCCACCGCCGCCAGGAACCCGACGAGCTCGAACGGGAGTTCCATCTCGAAGGTGAGGCGCTTCCATCCGGGCTCGACCGCGTCGGCGTCGACCGCGTCGACCTCGTCCTCCTCGACGACCACCGTCGTCTCGCCCGCCTCTCTGATCGTCGCGAACGCGGCGGAATGATCGCGGTCGGTCCGGCAAACCGCGTACGTCTCGTCCGACACGCTGACCGTTCCGCCGTCGAGGAACTCGGTCGGGTCCATGCCGACCGCAGTTGTTCGGCTGATAAAAATGCCCGTCGCCGTCTCCCACCGTCCCCGCCGCTCGCGCGGAATCGGCACCATTTAAGCCGCTCTCGGTCCCCCTTCGAGACGGATGAAACTACACGAATATCAGGCGAAGACTATCTTCGCGGACGCCGGGATCCCGGTCCCGGATTCCCGGCTCGCGACGACCGTCGACGAGGCGCTCGACGCCGTCGACGAGATCGGCTACCCGGCCGCGATCAAGGCGCAGGTCCACGTGGGCGGCCGCGGCAAGGCCGGCGGCATCAAGATCGCGACCGACCGCGACGAGGCCGAGGCGTACGCCGAGGAGATCCTCGGGATGGACCTGAAGGGGTACACCGTCGACTCGGTGCTCGTCGAGGCCGGCGTCGACTTCGTGGACGAGCTGTACGTCGGCGTCACGATGGACCGCGGCGAGGGGAAGCCCGTCCTGATGGTGTCGACCGAGGGCGGCGTGAACATCGAGGAAGTCGCCGAGGAGAACCCCGACGCGATCGCGCGCGAGCACGTCGACCCCGCGTTCGGGCTCCACCCGTACCAGGCCCGCAAGGTCGTGTACGAGGCGGGCGTCGACGCCGACGTCGCGCTCGACGTGGCGTCGATCCTCTCGACGCTGTACGACCTCTACGAGGGGAACGACGCCTCCGAGATCGAGGTCAACCCCGTCATGATCACGGGCGACCGCGAGGTCGTCGCGGCCGACGCCGTGATGAACATCGACGAGGACGCGCTGTTCCGCCAGCCGGAGCTGGCCGAGATGGCCGAGGCGTCCTACGAGGACGACCTCGAACGGAAGGCCGGCGAGTACGGCTTCGACTACGTCCGCCTCTCGGGCAACGTCGGCATCATCGGCAACGGCGCCGGGCTCGTGATGACGACGCTCGACCTGGTCGACTACTACGGCGGCAAGCCCGCCAACTTCCTCGACATCGGCGGCGGCGCGAAGGCCGAGCGCGTCACGAAGGCGCTCGACATGGTGTTCTCCGACCCCAACGTCGACAGCGTCGTGTTCAACATCTTCGGCGGGATCACCCGGGGCGACGAGGTCGCGAAGGGGATCAACGAGGCGCTCGCGGAGTTCGACGAGATCCCGAAGCCGGTCGTCGTCCGGCTCGCCGGGACCAACGCCGAGGAGGGGATGGAGATCCTGAACACAGACCTGATCGAGGTCGAGGAGACGCTGGAGGAAGCGGTCCAGCGCGCGGTGAAGAACGCGGAGGAGGTGACCCAATGAGCATTTTCGTCGACGACGACACCAGAGTGGTAGTCCAGGGGATCACCGGCGGGGAGGGGAAGTTCCACGCCGGCCAGATGATCGAGTACGGCACGAACGTCGTCGCCGGCGCGGTGCCCGGCAAGGGCGGCCAGGAGGTCACCGGCGTCCCCGTCTACGACACCGTGGACGAGGCCGTCGAGGCGGAGGACGCCGACGCGTCCGTCGTCTTCGTCCCGCCGGCGTTCGCGGGCGACGCCATCTTCGAGGCGCTCGACACGGACCTCGACCTCGCGGTCGCGATCACCGAGGGGATCCCGACCCAGGACATGGCGAAGGTGAACAAGCGGCTGGGCGAGACCGACACGCGCCTGCTCGGCCCGAACTGCCCCGGGATCATCACGCCGGGCGAGGCGAAACTCGGCATCCTGCCCGGAAACATCTTCGCCGAGGGCAACGTCGGGCTCGTCTCCCGCTCCGGCACCCTGACGTACCAGGTGGTCGATAACCTCACCGAGCGCGGGATCGGTCAGACGACCGCGATCGGCATCGGCGGGGACCCGATCATCGGCACCTCCTTCATCGACGCCCTGGAGGCGTTCGAGGCCGACACCGAGACCGACGCGGTCGTGATGTGCGGCGAGATCGGCGGGGAGGACGAGGAGCAGGCCGCGCGGTTCATCGGCGAACACATGGACACGCCGGTCGCCGGCTTCATCGCCGGACGGACGGCGCCGCCGGGCAAGCGGATGGGCCACGCGGGCGCCATCGTCTCCGGCTCCGGGACCGGCACCGCGCAGTCGAAGATCGACGCGCTCAACAACGCGGGCGTCCCCGTCGGCGACACCCCCGAAGAGGTCGCCGACCACGTCGAGGACTTCCTGTAAGCGACGACGGGGTGGGCCCCCGACTCGATTTCAGCCGTTCCGGTTCTCAGTCCTGACCATCGGAGCGAAAGCTAAACTTACCGGTAGTGTGACGGCCACCTATGGATACCGCTCCCGGGAACGACGGCGACGATCCCACCGCCGACGCCTTCCGCGGAGGGGAGCCGGCCGGCGGCGGGCCGCGACGGGTGCTCATCGTCGACGACGAGCCCGGCGCCGCGGACCTCGCGGCGACCCACGTCGAGCGACTGGTCGACGGGATCGAGACGGTGACGTACACCGCCCCGGACGACGCGCTCGCGGCGGTCGAGTCGGAGCGTATCGACTGCGTCGTCAGCGACTTCGACATGCCCGGCAGCGACGGGCTCGAACTGCTCACCGCGGTCCGCGAGGTCGATCCCGGGATCCCGTTCGTGCTGTTCACGGGGAAGGGGTCCGAAGAGATCGCCAGCGAGGCGATCTCCGCCGGGGTGACGGACTACCTCCAGAAGGGCGGCGGGAGAGACCGGTACGAGATGCTCGCGAACAGCGTCGCGAACGCGCTGGAACGGCGACAGGTCGAGCGGAACCTCCGGGAGGTGAACGCGAAGGTGACCGCGCTCCACCGGTTCGCGACGGAGGTCGCCGCCTGCGAGCGCGTCGACGAGGTGTTCGAACGGACCGTCGACGCCGCGGAGGGCATACTGGAGTTCGACCGGTGCGTCACGGCCCGCCGCCGCGGCGACACCCTCGTCCCCGCGGCGCTCTCGGAGAGCGTCACCGACGAGGAGGTCCGCTCGTTCGAGGTCGGCGAGGGGGTCGTCGGGACCACCGCCGCCGAGGAGCGGACGATGGTCGTCGACAACGTCAGCGTCGACCCCGCCGACCCGGACCAGCTGGAGGACCCGGAGAACTGCGACCCGCCGGGCGCCGGAGGAGCCGACGACCGCGAACGAGCCGACGATCACGGCCGGGCCGACGGCGCCGCGGTCGCCGACCCGGTCGCCGACGACATCCGCTCGGCGATCAGCGTCCCGATCGGTCCGTACGGCGTGTTGCAGGCCGTCTCTGACGGATACGCCGCGTTCGACGAGGGCGACGTCGAGTTCGCGGAGCTGCTGGCCGCCCACACCGCCGACGCGATCGAGCAGATCGAGACGGAGAACGCGCTGCGGGCCGAACGCGACCGACTGACGGCGCTGTTCGACGATCTCCCGCTGCCGGGAGTCAGAACGGTCGCGCTCGGCGGCGGCGAACGCCGTCTCGACGCCACGAACGAGGCGTTCGAGCGGACGTTCGGCTACTCGGCGGCCGACCACGGCTACCGCGAGATACGCGACGCCATCATCCCGGAGGGCGCCGCCCGGTTCGACCCCGAGACGGTCCTCGATCGGGACGGGACGCCGCGGCTCGAAGTGCGCCGCCGGTCGACCGACGGGCTCAGGGACTTCATCCTGCACGTGATTCCCGTGCGTCAGCACGACGAGACGGTCATCTACAGCGTCTACGCCGACATCGGCGAGCAGAAACGGGTCGAGCGGACCCTGCGGAACCTCCACGAGACGACCCGCGAGATGTTCCGCGGCGAGGACCGCGAGGAGATCGCGGCGCTCGCGGCGCGCGCGGCCATCGACATCCTGGAGTTCCCGAGCAGCGGGGTCCGCCTGTACGACCCCGAGAGCGGGACGCTGCTCCCCACGGCGATCAGCGAGGAGGCGACGGCGGCGCTCGGGGACCGCCCGGCGTTCGGCCCCGGCGACGGTCGCGTCTGGGAGGCGTTCGAGACGGGAGAACCGATCGTCGTCGGCGATCTCGACGCGGTCGACACCGCCGTCACCTACGGCGAGCACCGGAGCCTGCTCGTCGTCCCGCTCGGCGACCACGGCGTGATGCCGCTCGGCTCCCGCGAGCCGGACTTCTTCGACGACACGGCGATCCAGCTGGCGCGGGTGCTCGCGGCCAACGTCACCGTCGCGCTCGACGGGGCCGAGCGCACGGCGCAGCTGCGGAACCGCGACGCCGCGCTCCAGCGCGAGATCGACCGACTGGAGAAGTTCGCCGGGCTCGTCTCGCACGACCTCCGGAACCCGCTCAACGTCGCGGCCGGGCGGCTCGATCTCGCGCGGGGGCTCGTGGACGACGACGGCGCCCTCCACGAGCTCGACCGGATCGACGACGCTCACGAGCGGATGGAGGAACTCATTGACGACCTCCTCACGCTGGCGCGACAGGGCCGGACGGTCGACGAGTCGGAGCCGGTCTCGCTCGCCGAGGCGGCGGCAGAGGCGTGGCGCACCGTGGACACCCCCGCTGCGACGCTGGACGCGCCCGACGATGGGGTCGCGGTGGAGGCCGACCCGGAGCGCCTCCGGACGCTCTTAGAGAACCTGTTTACGAACAGCGTGGTGCACGGCACCGGTGGCAGTCGGGCGGAGCCCGACGACGTCGTCGAGCACGGCTCGACCGAGGCGGACCCCGGCGTCACCGTCACATTCGGCGGGCTCTCGGACGGGTTCTACGTCGCCGACGACGGCGCGGGATTCGACGTCGACCCCGACGAGGCGATCGAGTACGGCGTCTCGAGCGACCCGCACGGGACCGGCTTCGGACTCGCGATCGTCCGCGAGATCGCGGCCGCGCACGGGTGGACGGTCTCTATCGACGACGACGACGGGGCGCGGTTCGAGTTCCGTACGCGCGAGTAGAGGCGGACGAATCGAAGAGCGCCCCGCCGGCGACCGGACACGCTCTCGTTCCGTCGCGCCCGCGCGCTCATAATATATAAATCAATGGGGAGCTGTGCGACGGTGATACACACCCGAGCCACGGTTATGCACGGCTCGCCCGTATACGCTTTATATGGACGACAGTGCCCGCGAGCTGCTCGCGCCGCTCCCCCCGAGCGCCAAACTGGTCTACTACGTTCTCGACGAGGAGGGCCGGTTCGACCAGACCGGGCTCGCCGAGGAGACCCGCCTTTCGACCCGAACCGTCCGGTTCGCGGTCGAGAAGCTCACCGAGGTCGGACTCGTCGAGGAAGGCCTGTGTCCCCGCGACGCTCGTCGGTCGGTGTACGCGCCCGTCCCCGAGTCGGAGCGCTCGGGAGAGGCCGAGCCGGAGGCCGTCTCCGAGCCCGACGCCGAGACGCCCACGGCGACCGCGGTCGCCGAGGACTGAGACCGAGCGGCCGCACTCCCGCGTGCGTTCGTCGCTCCGCCGGAAAAACGGCGGCGGGTCGATGCGCTTCGAGCGGCCGACACACTTAGGCCCTCGGACGCGAGGGAGCAGACATGTCACTGGAGAACACACTGCGAGACGATCCGGGGCGGGTCGCGTCGATAATCGACCACACGAACGTCGACCCGACCGCGAGCGAGGCGGCGGTCCGGACCCTCTGTAACGAGGTCCTCGAATACGGATTCCGCTCGGCGGTCGTCGTTCCGTACCACGCGCCGCTCGCGAGCGAACTGCTCGGCGGGGAAGCCGACGTCGTCGCGGTGATCGGGTTCCCCTACGGGATACAGAACTCGGCGGCCAAACGGAGCGAGGTCGAAGCGCTCCGCGACCACGTCGACGAGTTCGACATGGTGATGAACAGGACCGCGTTCGCGAACGGCGATCACGACCTCGTCGTCGACGACGTCGAAGCGGTGAAGGACGCGGTCGGGGAGAAGACGCTGAAATGTATCATCGAGTCGCCGGCCTTGACGCCGCCCGAGATACGGCGGGCCGCCGAGCTCGTCGAGGCCGGCGGCGCCGACTTCGTCAAGACCGCCGTCGGATACGACGGGCCGACGGATCCAGCGGAGATCGCGGCGATCCGAGAGGCGGTCGCCCCGGAGACCGAAATAAAAGCGTCGGGCGGGATATCGACCTTCGACGAAGCCCTCGAAATGGTGGCCGCAGGTGCGACCCGGATCGGCGCCTCCTCGGGCGTGGCGATCTACGAGACGACGCAGTAGTGCGGCGGGAGCCGGTCGGAGGCCCCGCCGACGAGAGCGGGCCGGTCGTTCGTTTCCAGACGGTGAGAACCTTCTGCCCTATTGACATTCCCTCGGCGAGTACGCTCACGCATGAACTTCGACGAATTCACCGGCGACGTACAGCACCGACTCGAACTGCCCGGGACGGGCGAGACGGTACGGGCCATCCGGGCGACGCTCATGACCCTCGGCGAGCGCCTCCCCGAGGGGAACGCGGCGGACCTCGCCGCGTCGCTTCCGATCGAGATCAAGTGGTACCTGACCGGCGCGGTCCACGAACACGGCCAGCGCTTCGACTGGCAGGAGTTCGTCGAGCGGGTGAGCGAGATCGAGCGAACGGACCCGGCCGACGCGGCTTATCACGCCCGGGTCATCGTGGACGTCGTTCGGTCGCAGGTCCCCGAATCGGACTTCCAACAGCTCCGGGACATGCTCCCCGAAAGCGGCGACTCCGAGGACTGGGGGAGCCTCTTCGAGCTCGTCGACGCCGAGAACTGAGGCGAGCCGGCCGGCGGGTCGACCGGTGACGCCCCCGTCCGCGCTCGCGGCCCGTTCTCCGATCGGAGCGGCCAACTGGTGGGATGACGGAGCGGACGAACGTGCCTGCTTGGAACGCAGGTGGCCGGAAGGCCTCGTGGGTTCGAATCCCACTCCCACCGTACGCCCGGTGCGCACGCCGCGCCGCGCACCCCCGGTTCGGGCTTCGAATTCCACTCCCGCCGCCTCCCGTTCGGGCTTCGAATTTCACTCCCACAGCCTCCGGCGCGCTCGGCTCCGATCCGTCGCGTTTTTGGCCGCGGGACCGGTAGTGAGCACACTCGATGGCGACGTATCACATCGAAACCTACGGCTGCAGTTCCAACCGGGGTGAGAGCCGGGAGATCGAGCGCGCGCTCCGCGACGGCGGTCACCGCCCGGCCGACGGGCCCGAGGACGCCGACGTCGCCATCCTCAACACCTGTACGGTCGTCGAGAAGACGGAACGGAACATGCTCCGCCGCGCCGAGGAGCTCCAAGAGACGACCGCCGACCTCGTCGTCACCGGCTGCATGGCGCTCGCGCAGGGCGAGACGTTCGAGGAGGCCGGCATCGACGCCGAGATCCTCCACTGGGACGAGGTGCCGACGTACGCGCTCAACGGCGAGTGCCCGACGACCACGCCGGACGCCGATCCGGTCCTGGACGGCGTCGTCGGCCTCCTCCCCATCGCGCGCGGTTGTATGAGCAACTGCTCGTACTGCATCACGAAGTTCGCGACCGGCCGGGTCGACTCCCCGTCGGTCGAGGAGAACGTCGAGAAGGCCCGAGCGCTGGTCCACGCCGGCGCGAAGGAGATTCGCGTCACGGGACAGGACACCGGCGTCTACGGTTGGGATAACGGCGAGCGCAAGCTCCCGGAGCTGCTCGACCGCATCTGCGACATCGACGGCGAGTTCCGCGTCCGGCTCGGGATGGCGAACCCCGGCGGCATCCACGGGATCCACGAGGAGCTCGCGGAGGTGTTCGCCGAGAACGAGGAGCTGTACGACTTCATCCACGCGCCGGTCCAGTCCGGCTCCGACGAGGTGCTCGAAGAGATGCGCCGGCAGCACCGGGTCGACAAGTTCCGCGAGGTCGTCGAGACGTTCGACGACCGGCTCGACCACTGGACGCTCTCGACCGACTTCATCGTCGGCTTCCCCACGGAGACGGAGGCCGACCACGAGCTGTCGATGGACCTCCTCGCCGAGGTCCGCCCCGAGAAGATCAACGTCACCCGCTTCTCGAAGCGCCCCGGCACGGACGCCGCCGAGATGAAGGGGCTCGGCGGGACCCTCAAGAAGGAGCGCTCGAAGGCGATGTCGGCGCTGAAGATGGACGTCGTCGGCGAGGCGTACGAGTCGATGGTGGGCGAAGCGTTCGAGGTGCTCGTCGTCGAGGAGGGGACCGGCGACTCGGTGAAGTGCCGCGACTCCGCGTACCGCCAGATCATCGTGCAGAGCGCGACCGAGCGCGGCGTCGAAGTCGGGGACTTCCTGACGGTCGAGGTGACCGGCCACAACACCGTCTACGCGTTCGGCGAGCCGACCGACGAGGGTCACCGCATCGACGGCTCCAGGTCGCCGGCTGTGGGAAGCTCCCAGCCGTAGGCGACGGCCGCGAGCCGCGTGATGACGGTGACGGCCGCACAGAGCGCCGCGGCGGTGCTTCCGACGAACCCGACGGTTCCGGCGACGACGTAAGCCAGCCCGCCCAACACGGCACAGTTGGCGTAGAAGTCCTCGAAGAGGATGAACGGCGCGCGGTCGAGCAGCAGGTCGGCGAACGCGCCGCCGCCGACCGCGTTTATCATCGCGACCGCGACGACGCCGAACGCGGAGACGCCCGCGTCGGTGGCGACGATCGCCCCCGTCGTGGCGAACGCGGCGAGCCCGATCGCGTCCGAAACGATCGTGATCGGGTGGGTGTCCGGCGCGGCGAGCACGATCCGCACCCCATCGCCAGAGCGACGCCGAACAGTCCGAGCGCGATCTCGACCGGCGACTGGAGCGCCAGCGGCGTTCGCAACACGAGGAGGTCCCGCGTCGCCCCGCCGGCGAACGCCATCGCCAGCCCGACGATGGTGATCCCGAACAGGTCGAACTCCTCGCGGATCGCCTTCGTCGACCCGACGAGCGCGAACGCGACGAGCCCGATCGTGTTCATCACCGCGAAGGGGTCGCTGAACAGCGCTACGAGGAGTCCCCGCCTCACTGGCGGGTGCCCCGCGAGCCGAACGCTTGAATCTGCCGTCGACGGATCCGACGGCCGGGGGGACGCGCCGGCGTCGGCGTCGTCTCCGCTCGCGCCGTCGGATCCCGCCCTCGCGGGGGCGTCAGCTCTCGACCACGTTCACGTCGATCCGCGTCGGCACCAGGTCGGCGTCGAGCGACCGGGCGACGTACCACAGGACGGCCCCGATCGCGGGGAGGACGAAGACGGTCGTCGTGAACGCCGCGGAGACGAGATCGCCCTGGGCGTAGTGCATCCGACCGACCCGCGACCAGAACAGCGACCAACCGGCGAGGACGAGGCCCGCAAACAGCGTGGTCGCCACCCCGACGACGCGGGTCGTCACTGTCGACACGGTGCGCCGGATCGAATCGACGGTTTTTCGTATCGCAGGCATCATCGGCGCGGTAGCGGTTTGAGCCTTTTGAAAGTGTGATAAATTTAGGTATGTATACTAAGAATAAACTATAGAATTGATGCGAAAAACTTGCTCGCTGACGGGACGAACGGCTCGGAACCGCGGGCGTTCACGCCCGAGGCGGTCGGATACCTACGCGTCGGCGTAGATCAGCTCGACCTCGTCGGCGAAGCGGTCCAAGATGTTGCGCCGCTTCTTTTTCATCGTCGGCGTGAGCAGGTCGTTCTCCTCGGAGAACTCCTCCTCGACGAGCCGGAACTGCTTGATCCGCTCGTACGGCTCGAACTCCTCGTTCACGCGGTCGACCTCCGCTTGGATCCGCTCGCGGACCCGGTCGTCCCGGCAGACCGCACTGCGCGCGTGGGGCAGATCGATCCCGCGCGTGTCCGCCCACGACTCCACTTTCTCGAAGTTCGGGACGATGAGCGCCGAGACGAACTTCCGCCCGTCGCCGAGCACGACGCACTGCTCGACGAACTCGTTCGCGGCGAACCGGTCCTCGATCGGACCCGGCGCGACGTTCTTTCCGGTCGAGAGCACGAGCAGCTGCTTCGCGCGTTCGCGGAAGGCGACGTACCCGTCCGGCCGGAGCTGGACGATGTCTCCGGTGCGGAACCACGGCTCGTCCGGGTCGCCGTCGCGCTCCTCGGGAGGCGTCCCGGCCACGACGACGTCCTCGGGGAGCCGGTCCGGTTCGGTGAACGCCTCAACGGTCGCGTCCGGGCGGTTCCAGTAGCCGTCGGTCACCTGCGGGCCGCGAACGAGCAGTTCGCCCACGTCGCCCGCCAGACCGGCGACCTCTTCGCCGACGACCGTGCCGTCGATCGCGATCTCGGTGTCGACGACCGGCGGACCGATGGTGCCGACCTTCGGCTCCTCCGGCGGGTTCACGCTGATCACCGGCGACGTCTCCGTGAGCCCGTACCCCTCCAGGATCGGGAGGTCCATCGCGTGGTACAGCGCGCACAGCTCGGCCGACAGCGACCCGCCGCCGGAGATGAAGAAGTCGATGTTACCGCCGATCGCCTCTCGGACCGACGAGAAGACGAGCCGGTCGGCGACCGCGCGCTTCGCGTCGAGCAGGGCGCCGGGATTGTCGGCCTCGTGGTGGGACCGACCCACGTCGACCGCCCACTCGAAGATCCGCTCTTTCACCGGCGACTCACCGGCCTGATCGCGGATCGCGTCGTACAGCTTCTCGTAGACGCGTGGGACGCTCGTGGTCGTCGTCGGCCGCACGAGCCCGAAGTCGTCGCGGAGCGTGTCCGGGCTCTCGGCGTACGCGACCGTCGCGCCCGCCGCGAACATCATGTAGTGGCCCGCCATGCGCTCGAAGACGTGCGCGAGCGGGAGGAAGGACAGCGTCGTCGACTCGGCCGATATCCCCGGCGCGTCGGGGTCGCGGTCCGGTCGGTCCGCGAAGCGGCGGTAACACTGCGAGACGTTGTCCCGGAAGTTCGCGTGGGTGAGCCGGACCCCTTTCGGCTTCCCCGTCGTCCCGGAGGTGTAGATGAGGCTGGCGAGGTCGCCGACGCCGGTCGCGTCGAGCCACCCCTCATAGGCGTCGGGGTCGAACGCGTCGGCGCCCAGCGCGTGGAGCTCGCCGAGGGTGTACACGTCGTCGGCGGAGAGGGCGGGACCGTCGCCGTCGCCCCCGGTGTCGCCGCCGAAGTCGAGCTCGGCCGCGTCCACGTCATCGAACGAGACGATCGCGTCGAGGTCCCGCGAGAGGTCGTCGGCGACGGCGAGCAATTCGTCCAAGAGGTCGCGGTTCTCGACGACGGCGACCGTCGCGCCGGGGTCCTCCAGCAGGTACCGCACTTGGTCCGGCGAGGAGGAGGCGTAGACGGTCGTCACCACTCCGCCCGCGGCCAGCGCGGCGAAGTCCGTCTGCGCCCACTCCATCCGCGTCTCCGCGTAGAGGGCGACGCGGGTGTCGTCGTCGACCCCGAGTTCGCGGAACCCCGCGGCGAGGCGCCGAACGACGTCGCGCATCTCGGCGTAGGTGACGCCGGCGTACTCGCCGTCGGGCGCGGGCGGGAGGACGCCCTCCGTCACCAGCGACCGGTCGTATATCCCGCCCTTGTACCGCTGGGCGGTCCGGTCGGCGTTGCGCTCGGCGGACCGCTCGAAGGTTCGCGGGAGCGTCTCCCGAGCCACGACGTCGTCCGCGAACTCCCGTTCCGCCTCCTGCCAGTGCATACCCCCTTCGACCCGCCCGAACGATATAAACGATTGGGTAGTTTTGAGTTCACTCGACCGGTCGGAACGCGAGGGTTTAATCCCGGGAGGGAGCGAGGGACCCCTGTGGACCCCGACCGGATCCCCGCCGAGTTCCCCGCCCCGAGCTTCCGCGGCGCGCAGGAGCGGGCCCTCTCCGACATCCGCGACGCGTTCGCCGCCGGCAACGAGGTCGTCCTCGTGCGCGCGCCGACGGGCAGCGGGAAGTCGCTGCTCGCGCGGGCGGTGATGGGCGCGGCGGCGACGGTGGACGAGACGGCGCCGAGCGAGGCGACGGGCGCCTACTACACCACCCCGCAGGTGTCGCAGATCGACGACGTCGAGGCGGACGACTTACTCGACGACATAGCGGTGATCCGCGGGAAATCGAACTACGACTGCATCCTCCCCGGCGAGCACGACACGCCTGTCAACCGCGCTCCCTGCGTCCGGCAGCAGGGGTTCGACTGCTCCGTGAAACACCGGTGTCCGTACTTCTCGGACCGCGCGATCGCTTCGGGTAACCGGTACGCCGCGATGACGTTAGCGTACTTCATGCGCACCGCGGGCTCCGAGGTGTTCCGCAAGCGCGACGTCGTCGTGATCGACGAGGCGCACGGGCTCGCCGAGTGGGCGGAGATGTACGCGACGATCGAGCTCTCGCCCGAGCGCGTCCCCGTCTGGGACGACGTGCGCGTCCCGGACGTGGAGGCCGACGCCGGCCCCGAGGAGGACGCGCTCGACCGCACCGCCCGCTTCGTCGCCTCCCTTCGCGACGTCGCGAAGCGCGCGAAAGACGAGCTGACGGGCCGGGCCGAACTCGACCGCGAGGAGGTCGCGCGCCGCGACCGCCTCCAGGAGCTGAGTAGCGAGCTGGGTTGGTTCCTCGAGGACTACCGCGACCTCGACTCGCCGACGACGTGGGTCGTCGACCAGTCCGGCGGGGAGGGCTCGCCGCTCGCGATCAAGCCGCTGGACCCCGCCCGCTACCTCCGGCACACCGTGTGGGACCGCGGGAACCGGTTCGCGCTCCTCTCCGCCACCATCCTCTCGAAGGAGGCGTTCTGCCGCGGTATCGGCCTCGACCCGTCGAACGTCGCGCTCGTCGACGTCGAACACACCTTCCCGCTGGAGCACCGCCCGCTGTACGACGTGACGCGCGGGTCGATGACCTACGAGCACCGCGACGAGACGGTCCCGGAGATCGCCCGCCTGATCGTCCGGCTCATGGCCGAACACCCGAACGAGAAGGGGCTGATCCACGCGCACTCGTACGACATCGCCGGGCGGATCACCGAGCTGCTGGGCGAGTTCGGCGTCGCCGCGCGGGTCCGACGCCACGGCCGCGAGAATCGGGACGCGGAGCTCTCGGCGTGGAAGGCGAGCGACGACCCCGAGGTGTTCGTCTCGGTGAAGATGGAGGAGGCGCTGGACCTGAAAGGCGACCTCTGCCGCTGGCAGGTGGTGTGTAAGGCGCCGTACCGCAACACGAACGACTCCCGCGTCGCCCGCCGGCTCGCGGACGACCAGTGGGCGTGGTACCACCGGACCGCGCTGCGGACCGTGATCCAGGCGTGCGGTCGCGTCGTCCGCGCGCCCGACGACTACGGCGCGACGTACCTCGCGGACGACTCCCTGCTGGACCTCTTCGAGCGCGCGCAGGCCGACACCCCGCCGTGGTTCGGAGACCAGATCGACGCGATGACGACGCCCGACCTCTCCGACTTCGATCCCGCGGCCGCGCTCGCCGGGATCGACGCCGACCCCTCCGGACCGTCCCGTGCGAGGCGGAACCGGACGGTCGGTTCCGGCGGCGCGTCGGACCGCGGCGGCTCCGGCGCGGGCGGCTCAGGGAACGCCGCGGGCGACGCGGCCGACGCCGACGGGTCGGGCGGCGACACCGGGAGCGCCGGCGACGCGGGCGCGACGCGAACCCGCTCTGAGACCGACGCCGAGCGGCGAAGCGACCACCCGCTCTCCGACGTCTGGGGCGACGGCTGAGGCGGGAGCCGACGCTGCGACGAACCGCGGTCCGGGGCCGTACCGCGGTGTCGTCGGACCGCGCGACCGCCGCTTACAGCAGCGAGACGCCCCAGGCGGCCATGGAGCTCACCATGAGGAACGCGAAAAACAGCGCGAAGATCTGTTGTCTGTTCATACCTCCCCTGTGCCGCAGAGCGGCATAATTCCTGCGGGCCGCCCTCGGTAGTGATTATACGCCGCCGGACTGATCGAACGTCAATATATATCGTATAAGGTGTATCATGGCCCTCAATCAATTAGTAACCTTCATAAACCTACACGGGTCTACAGTAGGTATGGCAACGAAGGGCCTCTCGAGTGCGCTGACGCTGTACGGTGCGCGAACGTTGACACTCTCTCAGGCGGCCGCACAGGCGGGCCTCAGCGAGGCCGAGTTCGTCGAACAGCTCGAGCGCCGCGGCATCGACGTGACCGAGTCCGAGCGCGCAGCCGCTCTCGGAAACGAGTCGACCGCCCGCGCCGACTGAAGAATTCGACCGTTCGCGCCGACTGAACGCGCCAGCGCCCCTCCTTCCCGGCGGCGGAGTCTGTCTGCCGCCGTCTCCCCGTTCACCTCTCACACGCAGCGTCGCGCTCTTCGACGCCCGGTGTCAGTACTCGCCGCGGCGACGTCCTACTCCTCCGGGACGAGGTGCACGTCGCCCTCGTGTTCGAACGCCAGCACGCTGTCGGCGTCGTCGTCGACGAACTCGGGGTTCGGGACCGTCTTCGCCTCGTAGGTGACCGGGTCGAGCACCTGGATCGCGTTCTCGTCTTCCACCGTCACCACCGTCGTCTCCGCGGCGTCGCCGCGCGTTCCGAGGCGGGCCGCGTCCGGCGCCTCCGCGTCCTCGAACTCCGAGACGTACTGCTCGCCGGTCGCGAGCCGGACGCCCTGTAGCCGGCCGGAGACGCCCGTGACGAGCACGGGGCCGTCGCCGTCCTCCGGATCGATGACCTCGCCCTCGGCGTACCGGGGGAGCCGGACCGCGAACGTCACCCGGTACACCTCGTTGCCGTCGCCGTCCTCCGTGACGAGCGTCGGGTACGACTCGAAGCTCCCGCCGAGCGCGTCGGTGATCCGAGTCGCGACGTTCTGCGCGAGGCGGTTCGAGGAGAGCTTGACGTCCGGTCCGTCGTCGGTCTCTTTCACCTCCGTGATGAACGCCTCGCGGTCGCCGTCGGCCTCCTGGGCCGCGACGTACGACTCGGCGATGTCGAGCGCCTCGGCGCGCTCCTCCGGCGTCAGGTCGCGCTCGTCCGCGCGCACCTGCACGGTGCCGGCGTAGTAGCCGCCGGCGATCCGGCCGCAGCGGTCGCAGGTGCCCCGCGAGATCTTGACCGGAACGGTGACCTCCGCGGAGCGGAGCGTTCCGCGGACGACGCCCGAGAAGCGGCAGTGCATCCGGACGTTGTTCTCGTCGACCTGCTCGGGCTCGACGCCCCACTCGACGTCGGTCGCGTCGACGTGGACCCCGAGCGCCTCCGCGACCTCGTCGACGGCGACGTCGGTGTAGTCGCGCGCGCCGACGTCGCGCCACGACTCGCCGCGTCGGACCGCGCCGCAGCCGGAACAGACCAACACCTCGATCCGGTCGGGCGCGTCGACGAGATCGAAGTCCTCGAAGTAGCAGTCGTCACACAGCAGCGCGTCCCGCCCGCGCGGCTCGCCGGGGAGCGGCTCGCGCCGCTCCGGGACCGGATCGCCGCACCGCGGACAGAACTCCCGCGACTCGCTCATTGCAAGCCGCTACGCCGAGGAGGCGTTTAAGCGACGCGGACCGCCGGTGTCCCCCGACCGCCGCGGCCGTACGGGTCGTCCGGCGCCCGGCGATCGCCACCGCGGCCTCCGAAATCGTTTTTCGCGCGGACCGTGAAGGCCCTCGTATGAGCGAGAACCCCGACGACGAACGACTGGAGGAACTGCGAGAGAAGAAGATGGAGGAGCTCCGCGAGCGCCAGCAGGGCGGCGGCGGCGACGCCGAGGCCCAGCGCGAGGCCCAAGAGCGCGCCGACGCCCAGCAGGAGGCCGTCCTCAAGCAGTACCTGACCGACGGCGCGCGCCAGCGGCTCAACGCGGTCGAGATGTCGAAACCGGAGTTCGGCGAGAAGGTGAAACAGCAGGTCGCGGCGCTCGCCCAGAGCGGCCGGATTCAGGGACGTATCGACGAGGACCAGATGCGCGACCTCCTGAAGGAACTCCAGCCCGACCAGCAGAGCTTCGACATCCGGCGGCGATAGATGGAGCTCGCGCTCCTGTACAGCGGGGGGAAAGACTCCTCGCTCGCCGCCCACCTGCTCGACCGGTTCTACGATGTCCGTTGCGTCACCGGGAGCTTCGGGCTCACCGACGACTGGGAGCACGCCGAGCGGGCGGCCGCGGAGCTCGGGTTCCCCTTCGAACGCGTCGAGCTGGACCGCGCGGTCGCCGAGGAGGCGGCCGCGACGATGCTCGACGACGGCTACCCCCGCAACGGGATCCAGCGCGTCCACGAGCACGCCTTGGAGGCGATCGCGAGCCGCGACGTCGACGCGATCGCCGACGGTACCCGGCGGGACGACCGGGTGCCGACGGTCTCTCGCGCGCAGGCGCAGAGCCTGGAGGACCGCCACGGCGTCGACTACATCTCCCCGCTGTCCGGGTTCGGTCGCCACGCGGTCGACCGGCTCGTCGAGGAGACGTTCGACGTCCAGCAGGGACCGAGCGAGGAGGTGCCGAAGGCCGACTACGAGGACGAGCTCCGGACCCTCATCGCCGAGGACCACGGCGAGGCGACCGTCGACGAGGTGTTTCCGGACCACGACCAGACGTACGTCCACGGTCGGACCGATTAGCTCGGCGGCGAGTCGTCGCCGCCCGTCTGCCGACGCCGATCGAGCCCCTACCGCCGCTCGTCGAGGAACGACTCCACGCCCTCCCTCGAGGGGAGCGCCGTCATCCCGCCCCGTTCCCGGACCGAGAGCGCGGCCGTCGCGTTGGCGAACGCGACCGCGTCGTCGAGGTCGGGCGCGGCGGCCGCGTCGTCCGCGGCGAGCCGAGCGATCAGCCCGGCGGTGAACGCGTCGCCGGCGCCGGTGGCGTCGACGGCCTCGACCGCGAAGCCGCCGTGGCGGGCGGTCCGCTCTCCCCACGGCGCCGCCGCCGAGCTCGCGACGACCGCGCCCGACTCCCCGAGCGTGACGACGGCGGTGTGGGGGCCGAGCTCCAGCAGATCGCGCCCGAGCGCCTCGCCCTCCTTCGACGAGAGCCCCGTCGCCGCCACGTCCTCGTCGCTGGCGAAGACGACGTCGCTGTCGGCGACGATCTCGCGGACTGCGTCGACGACGCTCTCCCGCTCCCCGTCCAGGACGAGGTCCTCGCGGTAGTTGATGTCGAACGATACCGCGCAGTTGCGCTCGGCGGCGGCCGCGGCCAGTTCGCGCATCGCCGCCCTCCCGTCCGGGTGGGTCAGGGCGACGCCGCCGAGGTGGACCCACGAGACGGCGGCCACCTCGTCCGCCGGCACCGAACCGGGCTCGAAGCCGAACGCGACGTCCCGGGAGCCGTAGAAGCGGAACCGCCTCCCGTCGACGCCGGGCGGCGAGACGACCGCGAGCGTGGTGTTGCCGTCGGCCCGCTCGAACGCCGCCGTCGGCACCCCCTCGTCGACGAGCGTCTCGCGTAGGAGGTCACCGAACGGGTCGCCGCCGAGCCGCGTCCAGAACGCCGGCGCCGCGCCGAGCCGGGAGAGCCCGACCGCGACGTTGGCCGGCGCGCCGCCCGGTCGGTGAGAGAAGCCGTCGACGTCGCGGAGCGTCTCCCCCGGTCCGGGGAGGAAGTCGATCAGCGTTTCGCCGGCCACGAGGATCTCCGCCATGCGAGAGACGGGGCCGCCCGACGACATGAAAGTGGGCGGTTCTCCGACGCCCTACTTCCCGTTCTCCTCGCCCGTCTCCGCCGCCGCGACTTCCTCGGCGACCGCCTCGAACGCGGCGAGGATCACTCGCTTGCAGGCCTGCCCCTCGGTCGTCCAGTGCTGGGCGTAATCGAGCATGTCGTCGTAGATGTCCGGCTTGCAGCCGGCGGCCTGCGGGTGGCCGCCGCCGTTCACCCGCCCGGCGACCTCGTGAGCGTGCTGAAACTCCTCGGAGCCGCGGATCGACGCGGAGCCGGCTGGCTTGACGATCACCGCCGCGTCGGCGCCCGCCTCGCGGAGCGTCTCCGCGACCTCGTTCTGCGAGCACCGGCCGTACGTCACCGCGACGCTCCACTCGCCGACCTCGTGGGTGACCGCGCGGTCGACGGCGGCGTCGATCCGGGCCTCCTTCTCGACCCGGCGGTCGGCGACGAACGCCTCGACGGTCCCGGGGAGGTCGGCGCCGTACGCGCCCACGACCGTGGCGTACTCCTCGCTGCCGGCCCAGTAGGAGTAGTCGGCGAGGTCGTCCGAGCGCGGGTCCTCCTTGATCCAGAGGTCGTGGTCGCGCGTCACCGTCGCCAGCTCGGCCCACCGGTCGCCGAACGCGTGGTCGAGCGAGCGCAGCGCCACGTCGGCGGTGCACTCCTCGTCGGACTCGCCGATCACGAGGTCGACGCCGAGGTCCCGGACCGCCGCGGCCGTCTCCTCGTCCCACTGGTGGTGGTCGAACCACCGGACCGAGGCGGCCTCCTCCGCGAGCGCCTCCAGCGGCTCCGCGATCCACTCGTAGTCGTCGGGACAGAGGTCACAGACGAACAGGTCGACGTCGTCGTCGGCGTACGCGAGCACGCGTTCGAGCGAGGTGTCGAGCGAGTACGGTCCCGCCGCGACCAGCCCGACCGGCGACCGCGTGTGAGCGTCGTCGGTGGGGTCGTCGCTCTCGTCCTCCTCGTGCGTATCCCCCGCGAGCGCGTCGTCATCGCCGCGGTCCGCCGCTTCCTCGTCCTCGTCGTGGTCCGTCGCTTCCTCGTCCTCGTCGTCGTCGCCCTCCGCGAGCCGAGCCGCGATGGCCGCCTCGAAGTCGGCGACGTCGAGCGCGGCGTCGTACGCCTCGCGGACCATCGCCGCGCAGGCGAGCCCGTCGGCGTCGCCGTCGGCGATCACGACCGCCTCGCTCCCCTCGATCGCCTCCTTCGCTCGGCGCTCGGAGCGCTCCTCGTCCAGCGAGTCCGGGTAGAAGAAGCCCTTGCCGGGCAGCCGCGTGTACCGCGAGCGGGGTATCCCCGCCTCGTCGATGAGCTCGTCGTCCATACCGTCGAGCCGGGCGGGAGCGGGAAAACTCCGCCGTTCTCGGGGTGACCGCGCCCCGCCGTCTCGACCGCGTCCCGCCGTCTCGACCGCGCCACCTCGTCGCCTCACCGCCTCGCCGCCCCGCCGCGATCGGCCCTCAGACCGTCGTCCGGCGCGGGTCCTCGTCGGTGAGCTGGCGGACGGTGAGCACGGGGATCGGACAGGTCCGCACGACGCGCTCCGCGACGGAGCCGATCAGGAACCGGTTCTCCCCGTGGCGGCCGCGGGTGCCCATCGCGACGACGTCGGCGTCGACGTCGCGCGCGTATCCCGATATCTCCGCGGCCGGCCGCCCCTCGCGCACCTCGACCGTCACGTCCAGTTCGGGGTCGCGCTCCGCCGCGGCGGCGGTGACCTGTTCGAGCGCCGACTCGCCGTGGTCGTCGAGCGCGTCGCGGAGGTCGTCGCGGACCTCGTCGGGCGTGGACTCGACCTCGCCGCTGTCGACGACGTAGACGGCGTGGACTTCGGCGTCGAAGCGGGCGGCGACGTCGACGGCGACGTCGACGGCCCGACGCACGCTGTCGGAGCCGTCGGTCGCGACCACGATCGTGTCGAACATACGCCCTCGTTCGCCGAGCCGGTAGTTAAAAACAGGCGGTCGACTCCGGCACCACATCGATCGACACCGTGAGCGCAGCGACGGTACATTATATAAGCCACTGAACCGATGCGGCGGCGTGCCTCCGAGCGGTCGCCATCGGCGACCGCGAGGAGCCCGCGAGGGAGTCAGTCGTCCGGAGCGAAGCGGAGGACGACTGACGAGGCTGGGGAGGTGTGAGGCGCGGTTGCGGTGCCGTGCGGGTGGGACTCAAAGGGGCAGCCGGGAGGCGGGCGCAGGCGACGCAAGCACTGCAAGGAGCGAGTGCAACGAGCGACTGAAGCGCGCAGCGAGCGTGCGCCCGCCTCCCGGCTGGGGCTTCGGAGGTGGTGACCGCAACGTAGTCGGACACGTACCGCCTCCCGGCTGGGGCTTTGGAGGTGGTGACCGTCGATCCGTCAGCAACGACCTATAAATAAACGACGGGGACTTCGGAGGTAATCGTTCCGTTTTCAGGAGTCATTTATAAGTAATCATATAGAAATTAACCGACCGACAGCAACGAATTATAACCGGCCACCACTTGGGCGATCAATTATAAATCGCGATCCGCGCACCGCCTCGCTTACGCCAAGAAGACGTGCCGCGGCCGGTCGGCCAGCACCTCGCGGCCCCACTGGACCGTCTCGCGGAACTCGTCGGAGCCGAAGAACGTCATCGCGTCCTCCTTCGCCTCCCACTGGCTGGCGATGAACATGTCGTTCTCGTCCTCGACGTTGGTCATGAGGTCGGTCTCGACGTGGCCGTCCATCTCCGCGAGGATGTCGCCGACCTCGTCGAACGTGTCGCCGAACTCCTCGCGGTAGTCGGGCTTGACCGTGTAGAACATCCCCATCGTCCCGAATCCGGACTCCTCGCCGGCCCGGGCGACGACGTCCGGCAGCTCCGAGAGGAACCCGGCCGCGGTCTCGGCGGCGGAGGCCGTGTCCCAGATGGAGACGACCGCGGACCGGTCGGTGTGTCGGCCCTCGTACACCGCCGTCTTCACGTGCGTGCCGTAGTGGTCGAAGTTGCCGCGGAGCCCCTCGACCTCGTCGAACAGCGCCTCGACGTCGGCCTCGCTGTACAGCACGGTGGCGTACACGTCCTCGCCGTGCGGCTTCCCGGCGTAGATGTCGAGGTCGGCGAGCTCGCCGCGGATCTCCTCGTCGGAGACCTCGTCGCCCTCGCCGCTCGCCCCCTCCTCGCCGTGCGGATGGTCGCCCTCACCGCTCGCCTCCTCGTCGCCGTGCGGGTGGTCCCCGTGCGCTGAGCCGCCGCCCGCGCTCGCGTGGTCGTGGCCCCCGCCGCGGCCCCCGTGGCCCTCGTCGCCGTGGTGGTCGCCCTCGCCGTGAGCGCCGCCGCTTCCCCCTTCGCCGTGGGCGTGCCCCCGCTCGCCGTCCCCGCCGGCGTCGCCGGTCGGCACCGTTTCGCCCGCGAGGTACGCGCCGAGGTCGCCCGGCGGGAACCGCCGCCCGATGTAGAAGTCGCCGAACTCGCCGTAGCGCGAGGAGGCCGGATCGAAGCGCATCTCGTACACGATGTCCTTGATGTCAGTCGGGTCCGCCCCGAACAGCGTGACGCCCCACTCGTGGTCGTCGAGGCCGACCGAGGAGGCGATCACCTGCTTGATCTTCCCGGCGTACTCCTTGCCGACCTCGCCGTGGCCGGCCATGAGATCGGCGCGGTCCGAAAAGGAGAGGTCGTACCAGTTGTACTCCTCGCCGCGGCGCTTGCTCATCGGGTAGAAGCAGACGTACTCGTCGTCCGGGATCTCCGGCGTCAGCTTCCCCTCGATGTATCCGCGGAGGCCGGCGTCGACCTCCTCCGGCCCCTCCTCGAAGTACGCGTCGGAGACGTAGCCGGACACCTCGGTGACCGAGACGTACGAGGTGGTCCGTTCGGTAAACCGGGCGAGCGCGGTGTCCTCGAACCGGCGCTCGATCGACGAGAGGTCGTCGAGCGAGGGTCGGAAGTGGACGAACAGGAGGTCCGCCTTGTGCCCGAGCACGGAGAACAGGCCGGAGTCGCCCTCGTCGGCGTCGGCGACCAGCTCCCGGTGTTTCAGGAAGGCCTCGCCCTCCTCGATCGCCCGTCGTCGCTCCCGCTCGGGGGCGTCGCGCCACGCGTCCCAGTCGATGGACCGGAAGTCGTGCAGCGCGAACCACCCCTCCTCGGTCTGTGGTGCCTCGACCATACCCGTCGTTCGAGCGCCGGGACTTAGGAGTTTGCGAGTCGTCGTCGCCCCTCCCACGTCGAAGCCGTCTCAGCGAGTCGCTCGAGCGTAACTGTGAATCCCCCGACAAGATTAATCGTGATCAGCGCGTTGAGGGCGCATGGCCATCGCTCGGCACGATCGCGGGGTACGGGCGGACCTGCGGGCGTTGCTCTCGCAGGTCCATCCGGTGTTCATGTTGCCGCCGCTCGCGGCCTCGTGGTTCGGTGCGGCCGTCGCCGGCGAGTTCGGCCTCACGGTGGGCGCGGTCCACATGAGCGCGATCTTCTTCGCGGTGTACACGGCGCACGTGAAGGACGGCTACGTCGACTTCCACCGGCGCGGCGAGGACGACGACCACCCCATGACCGTCCGCGGCTGTCGGCTCTCACTCCTCGCGGCCGGCGTCGGCTTCGCCGCCTGTACGTTCGCACTCGGCGCGCTCGTCGGGCCGGGCGCCGCGCTCGTCACCCTCCCGACCTGGTTCATCGGGTATCTCCACGCGCCGCAGCTCGACACGAATCCGCTCACCACCACGCTGGGGTACCCGACCGGCATCGCGCTCGCGCTGCTCGGTGGGTTCTACGTCCAGACGACCGTGGTGACCGCGACGATACTCGGATTCGCGCTCGTCTTCCTCGTGACGCTCGCCGGGGTGAAGATCATCGACGACGAGCAGGACTACGCGTACGACCGGTCGATCGACAAGCGGACGGTCTCGGTGCTGCTCGGCCGACCGCGGGCCCGGACGCTGGCGTTCTCCCTGTTGATGACCGGGCTCATCGGCGTCCTCTGGGGCACGGTCGACGGGCTGTTCCCCCCGTCGGCGCCGGCCGCGGCGCTCGCCTTCGGCTCGGTGGCGGTGGTGGCCAGACCGGCCCGCCCGACGATCGCGACGATGCTCCTGATCCGCGGCGCCTATGTCTTCCTGGCGCTCCTGATCGTGGCCGTCTGGTTCCGGCCGCTGTCCGGCACCCCGCTTCCCGACATCACCGTGTTCGGACCGTACACGTACCTCGCCACCGAGGTCGTCTTCGGCGGGGCCGCGTTCGCCCTGCTCCGCTACGCCGGCGCGCTCCGTCGGTCGGCCCGGACGATCGCCGCCCTGTACCCGATCGCGTACCTCTGGGACTGGTACACGCTGGAGGTCGGCGTCTTCGAGGTCACGATGCGCACCGGGTACGACCTGTTCGGGATCCCGATCGAAGAGCACCTCTTCATGATCGTCGTGCCGGCGCTCGTCCTCGGCATTCACGAGACCATCCGGACGCTCTCGGTCGACTCAGACGAGTCGCCCCGGAGCGAGTCGCAGGCGTGAGCGCACTCGCGGTTCGACGGCCGGCCCGGGTCCGACGGCCGATTCCGGCCCGACCGAAACGCTTTCCGAGCCTCCCGGAAAGGGACTGACGATGCGGAAGAGCGGACCGCCGAAGGGACTGATCTCGTATCTCGTGTTGGAGCTGCTCGACGAGCGGCCCCGGTACGGATACGAGCTGCTCGGCGAGATAACCGAGATCAGCGGCGGCCACTGGGAGCCGTCGTACGGCTCCGTCTATCCGATCCTCTACAAGTTCGAGGAGGAGGGCCTCGCCGAGCGCGTCGAGCGCGCCGACGAGCCGGACCGGAAGTACTTCGGGCTCACGGACGCGGGCCGCGACGAACTGGCCGAGAAGCGGAGCGAGATCGGCGGGGAGGCGAAGGAGTTCGGGGACGTCGTCCTCGGCTTCTACCACCTCTACTCGGCGCTCGCCACCGACGACCGGTTCGAGGTCGACGACGCCGACGGCGACTGGGAGTACTCCGAGCGCTACAGCGCGTGGATCGTCGAGCAGACGATCCGTCACCACGAGCGCGACTTCGGCGAGTTCGAGCGGATCGACGCCGCGCCGGAGGAGTTCCACGCGGCGAGCGCCACCGAGGGCGGCGACGAGGAAGAGAACGGCGAGAGCGACGCGGCACCCGACGGCGTCGACCGGGACGACTGACCGGATCGCGGGGCGCCTGCTACGTCGCCGCCGCGGTCGCGGCTACCGGTCGATGAGCCGTCCGAGGACGCCGCCGGGGAGCCCGGCGCGGACCAGGCGGTCGTACAGCCGGTCGGGGAGCAGCGCGGCCGCCCGCGGGAGCCAGCGCGCGCGGCGGCTCACCCGGTAGACGGTCCGCGGTCGGTCGGTCGTGGCCGCGACGACGACGCGCTCGACGGCGGTCTCGACGTCGGTCGCGACGGGCGAGTACCCTTCGAACGCCCGGTAGGCGTCGGCGTACGGGCCCTCGGGGTCAGCCTCCGCGCTCCGCTCTGCGAGCCCCGCGGCGGCGCGCTCGTTGAACCCGGTCGGGACCGGGCCGGGCTCGACGAACGCGACCGTCGCGCCGTGGGGCTCGATCTCCCGGCGGAGGGCGTCGGCGTACCCGCGGAGGCCGGCCTTCGCGGCGCTGTAGGCGCCGTGGTACGGCAGGGCCGTCGACCCGACCATCGACCCGACGACGACGATCCGACCGTCGCGGTCGCGGATCGACGGGAGCGCGGCCCGGACGACGGTGTGGACCGCGGTCAGGTTCGTGTCGAGCTGCCGGCGGAACGAGTCGACGGTGGTGTCCTCGACCGCCGCGATCTCGTACCCGCCGACGCAGGAGACGACCCGGTCGAGTTCGCGGCCGGCGAGGAGTTCCTCGACCGCGTCGCCGTCGCGTAGGTCGAGGGCGTGCGTCTCCGCGTCTTCGGGGAGGGAGGCCAGCCCGTCGGCGTCGCGGTCGATCCCGATCACGTCGTGGTCGGCGGCCGCGAGCGTTCCGACGACGCCGCCGCCGATCCCGCCGGCCGCCCCGGTCACGAGGACGCGCATGGAACCCGGTAGCGCCCGGGGGCTGGTGACGCTGGCGGTTCGGACCGCGGCCGGAGGCCGGAGCGAAGCGGCCGGGACCGCTCCCGAAGGCATATATCGTCGACCCGTGATTACCGGACGTATGTCCACCGACGAACCGTCCGTCCCGATCGTCTGCACCGAGTGCGAGACGGAGACGAGCGTCCCCCTCTCCGACGTGGCGGACGCGCTCGCAAAACACAACGACGGGAAACACGACGGCGACGAGGTGGCGGAGGTCGACCCGGCGCTGAAAGACCGGCTCGCGGACCTCGTCGCCGAGGACCTCGGACTCCTCGACGAGGCGTGACGGTGAGAAGGCGGCCGCGGACAGCCGACGGGCGGCCGTCGTCGACCGCGGTCGACCGACCGTTTCGATCCCGGTAATCGGAGTCGGTCGCCGGTGTCGGCGGTGCGCCGGACCCCGACCCGCTCAGTCGTTCCTCGCGAGCGCGCCCTTCGGGTGCCCCTTGTGCTGGAGGTTCCGGTTGTCGCGCTTCCGCGTCGCCGTCGCCGGGATGACCGTGTCGGCGTCGACCTCGCTCCGCGGTCGCCCGGTGTAGCCGTGGTCGGGGTGTTCGGCGCAGTGGGCCATCGCGTCGTGGGATCCCTCCCACGGCCCCTCGTCGCAGCCGTCCGCCGTGCAGACGAACACTATCTCATCAGACATGTTGACGAAGGCTTCCCCGCCGTCATATATAAAACTGGAGCTAGAGTTATCAGCGTAGATAACGGGCACCGAAACAGATGCCTATCCGGCCCCGCGACGGACGTCGGTCTGGGCATCGGGGCCCGAGACCGGGACTCAGTCGCCGGCGGCGGGGGCACCGAACAGCTCGACGCTCGTCCCGTCGTGGCGGCAGTCCTCTAGCGCGTGTTTGGCGGCGAACCCCGCCTCGTGAGCGGTGGCGCCCCGACCGACGCCGACCTGCAGCTCCACTTCCACGTCGTCTTTGACGTGCGCGACCGCTTCGGCGAACGCGCGCTCGGGGAGATCAGGGCAGACGGAGATGATGTTGTCGCCCCCGACGAAGAAGGAGAGCGCCCCGTGTTGCTCCCGGAGATACCGCATGAGAGACGCGTACGCCCGTTCGATGTTGATGAACGTGTCGAACTCGTTGAGTCGATCGGTGTACTTCCCGGTCGCGTTAACGACGTCGAAATGCGCGACCTGAAGGTCCGATACCGTCGTCTCCGTGAGGTACTCGCCGGCGAGCACCTCGGTCCGGGCCTTGTCTTGGGCGCTCCCTTCGTGCTGGAGCTGCTGGTTCGCGGCCTCCAAGGCGTCGACCGGTCGTTCGTCGACCGCGGTGCCGAGGCTGATGCTAACCGGGTACCGGTTCCCGATCGACTCTTGGAGGGCCGCGTGGGCCGCGTCGTCCACGCCGTTCGTCACGGCGATCATGTTGTCGAAGCGCGTGAAGAAGACGTACGCGTCGCGGTGGCCGACGAACTGGGCGATGTCGGCGAACAACCGCGACTGGAGCGTCTGGAGGTCCATCTCCCGCCGCGGCTCCGGTGTCGTCGTCCACGGGCCGTAGTTGTCGATCTGGACGAGGGTCACCTGGGTCGTCGTCACAGTAAACACCGATTGGGAGTCCTGCCGCTTTACGCTTCCGTTATCCCGAAGCTGAAACCCGTATCGCATCTGGGAAGACGCGCGTTCTCGGTCGACCGCGGAACCGGTCTCGGAACCGCCACGTCCTCACAGCCACCGCGCCCCCGCAACCACTACGGCCGTGGCGCCCCGATGATGGACATGGCATTCAGCGGCGCCGTCCTCGACGTGGACGGCACGGTCGTGCGAGGCAACGATCCGATCCCGGGCGCCCCGGCCGGCTACCGTCGGCTCCGGGAGGCCGGGATTGAGACGCTGTTCGTCTCGAACAACCCGACGAAGACGCCGCCGGCGTACGTCGATCGGCTCGGCGCCGCGGGGTACGACGTCGATGTCGACAGCGTGTTCACGGCCGGAACCGTGACGACGCGGTTCCTGCGGCAGCACCACGCCGACGACGAACTGCTGTGTATCGGCGACCCCGGGCTGTTCGATCAGTTCGAGGACGCGGGGCTCTCGATGACGGACGACGTCGACGCCGCCGACGCGCTCGTCGCCTCGATCGACCGCGGGTTCGACTACGAGGACCTCTGTACCGCGCTGTGGACGCTGGAGCGCGGCGTCCCCTTCATCGGCACCGACCCCGACGTGGTCATCCCGGCCCCCGAGCGCGACGTGCCCGGCTCCGGCGCGGTGATCAACGCGATCGCCTCCGTCGCCGAGCGCGAGCCCGACGTCGTCCTCGGCAAGCCGTCGGACCCCGCGATCGAGATGGTCCGTGAGCGCCTCCCGTACCCGCCCGAGGAGTGTCTCGTCGTCGGCGACCGCCTGAACACGGACATCGCGCTCGGCGAGCGCGCGGGGATGACGACCGTGCTCGTCAGGTCCGGCGTAACCGACGACGACCGGATCGCCGCCGCCGACGTCACCCCCGACTACGTGCTCGACGACCTCGGCGAGATCGACCGAGTCCTCGACTGAACGCACCCGTCTCGCCCCCGCGTCAGTACTTCCGCTCCGTGGGTAACGTTTATACGAATCAGTCGCTTCTCCATGCGTATGAGTGGCGTTGACACGCACGAGGGAGCGACCGGAGACGACGAGGAGGACCCGGAGCGACCCGTACGCGTGATCGAAGGGCACGCGGTCCAGTTCAACGAGTACCGGTACTGACCGGGGGCGCGGGGGAGCGAGGCGAACAGCGC
>NZ_NHOY01000015.1 GCF_002252755.1 Halorubrum sp. Hd13
CCTTATCTGAACACCGTCGTAGCCGGGGGGTCGTTCGCACGGGCCGGCGCGTCGAGAGGGCCGCCGACCGCCTATATCCCGAGCCAGTCACTGTTCCGGATCTGGTGTCCCTCTCGCCGAGCGACCTTCGCCGCCTGCCGACGGACCCCGCGCGAAGCCGGGAGCGCCCCCTTCTCGCGGATCCGCTCGACGACCCAGTCGCGGATCGCCGCGATCGCCTCGTCCTCGTCGTCGGGGCTGACCCGCTCCAGTTCTTGGAAGGTCCTCTCGTAGGCGTCGTACTGCGAGCCGTCGAGCTCCTCGTTCGGTAACACCTCGCTGGTCTCGACGATCCGCTTCATCGCCGCGGCGACCGTGGGACGCCGTATCTGTACGCGGACGCGGTCCGGGGAGTCGAACACCACTCGGTCCGTGTCCGGGACCAGCTGTTCGACGGTGTGCCGCTCCGTCGGGGACGCGACCTCGCGGTCGCCGATCGTCGAGACGATCTCAGCCCCCGTGACCGGGAACTCCAGCCGTTCGAGCTCGGGCTCGACCTCGCCGAGATCCGCGGTGTCGAGCTCCGGTTCGGGCTCGTCGCCGCGTTCCAGCTCCGCGTCGACGTCGCGCCGTCGCTGTCGGTTCTCCTCGTCCCGGGCTTGGTCCTCCCGTCCCGCTTTATCATCTGCCATTCTCCCGTGTACGACTCCCGACGGTATATTGCTGTAGGTAGTGTGAAATTACTACATTCCTGAAACAATGAACGTCCGCACCGCGCTACTCGTTCCGGGCCTTCCCCTCGTGCTCGTCGATCACCGACCGCAGCCGCCGGGCGAGAGCTCCCTCGACGCTCTGGACTCGCTTCTCGTCTGCGTCGTACTCGACGAGACCGGCGGCCTCCAGCTTTGGCAGGTCGGCGTGATGCAGCCTGGTTCGGGGCCGCCGCCGCTGGGCGTCCGTCGTCGTCCCCTCGCGCCGAGACTCGCGACGAACGTCGTCGACGAGCGACTCGTGGCTCGGGAACCGGACCTCGAACTGCCACGTCGACGGAGTCCCGACGCCGTCTCGGATCTGGCCCCCGTTCGCCTGCACCGCGTCCACGAGGGCGTCCCGAGTCGCGTCCCAGTCCAGCGTGAACAGCGTGCGGTCTTCGAACACGTCGACCGGGGTGGCCCCGTCGACTGTCGGGTGCCGTTGGACTCCGTCCACGAACGAGTCACGCGAGGCGTTGTGGATCCAGAACAACGGGGCTGTGGCTCCTCCGAGGGGGACGAGCGTCTCGATCTCGACGGTGGAGTTTCCCTCGACCGCGAGTATTCGTCCGAGTTCGAAGTTCCCGGACGACACGCGGAACTCCACGATCACACTCATTAATCGATTCCGAATGAGTGGTTCTCGACCCGCATACAAAGAAGACAGACATGGGATACCATGTTCGCGTCGAGCGTGACGGTCGACCGCTCGTTCGGTCCGGCGGTCGGCTACTTGGTACACCATACTCGTGCATTATCCCGGTCCGGAGCGATCGGTGGCTATGGCCACGGTCATGGAGTTCACGAGCCCGGCGGACGAGTTCCCGCTGGGCACGGTGTTCGAGAACCTGCCGGGGGTGACGGTCGAACTGGAACGACTCATCCCGGCCGCGTCGCTCATCATCCCGTACTTCTGGGTCCGCGGCGCGCGCGCGTCAGACATCGAGGCCGCCTTCGAGGCGCACCGAGGGGTCGTGAACATCGAGCTCATCGACGATGTCGACGGAGAGTACCTCATGCGCGCCGAGTGGGAAGACGACTACTACGGCGTCCTGACCGCCCTCGCGCGAGCCAATATCGTGGTGCTCTCGGGTATCGGCACCAAGGAGGGGTGGCAGTTCGAAGTCCGCGGCGAGAGCCGCGATCGGATCGGCGAGTTTCGGACGGACTGCCAGGCTCACGACATCTCCATCGAGATCACCGCCGTCCACTCGCTGCTTCCCGTTCAGGGCGACGGGTACGACCTCACGGAGACCCAGCGGGAGGCGCTGGTGTTGGCGTACGAGATGGGGTACTTCGACTCGCCGCGGACGGCGTCGCTGGAGGAGATCGCCGCGGAACTCGGCATCTCACAACAGTCGCTGTCCTCTCGGATCAGACGCGGCCACCGCCGGCTGATCGCGAGGACGCTGATCGCGGAGTGACACGTCGCTGCTCGCGTCGGGATCCGATGACGACGGACATCCTTTCTGCTTGTAAATACCTCCTGTATCATCAGTGCCACACCTGAACCGACGCAGCGTGCTACGTCTTTATATGTCTGCCGAAGACACTGAAATCATTCTCGAGTCGTTTACTTTTCGTCCGGGGTCGGAGACGTATCTGGCACGCTACGACAAGGTGGAGACTTCGGCCAGTATGGCGGTTGTTGCGACCCTCACAGAGATCTCAGACGTCGATCCGACTGAGATGGACCCCCTGTTTCGATCGATCGACGTCGAGTCGCTCGACGCGCTCTTCAGGGGTGCGACCGACGGCAACGTTCGCGTCACCTCCACGGTCGCGGGACGCGAGGTCACCGTCACCAATGACGCGGTGATCGCGAACCGCACGCCCGACGACGACAGCGGGACCGTCGGGATCGGTGAGGTCCCGTCCACGTGAACTCCGGAGACGAGACGCCGTCAGACGAGTCGGCGTTCCGCGACGAACTACGGTCCCTCCTCCGCCGCGCCCACGAGCGAGACGTCGACGTCGAGGGCGGGTGGGAGTGCCGGAACGGCGCCGAGAACCCGGACTGGGACATCATCGTCTCCGAGGTGCGAAAGCCGGACGAGTCCGAGTAGCCGCGCCGAACGCTCTTTGCGTCGAGGCGTCTCGAACGCGTCCGCGAGCGGCGGCGTCGTCGCCGCGGCCGTTTCGACGTCTCCGAAAAAACGCGACGACTCCGTCTACTGGAGCCGCTGGAGGACGAGCTCCTGAACGTCGTCGCGGAACTCGTCGACCGCGATCTCCTCTAACACGGGCACGAAGAAGCCCTCGACGAGCATGTTCCGCGCCGTGTGGGAGTCGATCGTGCGGCTCTCGAGGTAGAACAGGTCCTCGGCGTCGACCTGCCCGACCGTCGCGGAGTGCGACGCCTCGGTGTCGTGGTTGTGGATGATCAGCTTCGGCGACGCGTCGGCCTCGGCGTCGTCCGACAGCATCAGCGTGTTCTCGCGCTGGTAGCTGGACGTGTTCCACGCGTCCTCGCCGACGTCCTGAACGCCCTCGTAGACGGAGCGGGCCACGTCGTCGAGCACGCCGCGCGTGACGAGGTCGGCCGTCGTGTGCTCGGCCTGGTGCCAGACGCGGGCGTTGATGTCGAAGTGCTGGTCGTCGGTGCCGAAGAACGTCCCGACGATCTGGCTCTCGGAGCCGTCGCCGCTCAGTTCGGTCTCGACGTCCGAGCGGGTGAGCTTCGAGCCGAAGTTGCTCTCGATCCAGTCGACCGTCGCGTACGCGTCCGTCACGCCGCGCTTCAGCGAGTACGTGTACGAGTCGTCGTCGAGGTTCTGGAGCGAGCCGAACTGGACGTTCGAGTTCTCGCCCGCGGCGATCTCGACGAGGTTCGAGAAGTAGCGGTCGCCGTCGACCGCGCTGTCACCGCTCTCGATCGACTCGAGGATCGTCACCGACGACGACTCCTCGGCGACGACGAGCGTCTGGCTGAACAGCGAGCGGGAGTTCATCTCCGCGCGCACCGTCACGTCCTCGACGTCGACGCCCTCGGGGACGTAGACGAACGTGCCGGTCGTGAACAGCGCGACCGACAGCGCCGTGAGGTAGTTGTGCTCGGGGTCGAGCACCGAGCCGAAGTTCGCCTCGATGACGTCGCCGTACTCGTCGAACGCCTCCGTGAAGGGCAGGACGACGACCTCGTCGTCGCCGGCCGACCGCTCCGTGGCGTCGGACTGGTTCAGCGGGTCGACGAGCGCCTCGAAGTCGAGCGACTCCAGGTCTGTCCAGCGGCGCCCGGGCGTCTGGATGACGTCGGGCAGATCGGCCGTCTCCAGCGCCGAAAGCGCGTTCAGACGGGTCTCGAGTAGCCACTCGGGCTCGTCGCGTTCGTCGGCGATGCGTCGTACCGTGTCCTCCGAGAGGCTCTCGATTGCTTGCGTGCTCATGTTATCCGAGCGAGCCCTCCATCTCGAGTTCGACGAGCCGGTTGAGCTCGACGGCGTACTCGATGGGCAGCTCCTCCGTGATGGGCTCGATGAAGCCCGAAACGATCATCTGTTTCGCGTCGTCGTCGTCGAGGCCGCGCGACTGGAGGTAGAAGATGTCCTCGTCGCCGATCTTCCCGACGGTCGCCTCGTGGGCGACGTCGACCTTCGACTCGTTGATCTCCATGTACGGCATCGTGTCCGACGTCGACTCGTTGTCGAACATCAGCGCGTCGCATTCGACGGCGGTCGAAGAGTTCTCCGCGCCGTCAGCGATGTGGACGAGGCCGCGGTAGTTGGTGCGGCCGCCGTCCTTCGCGATCGACTTCGACTCGACGGTGGACTTCGTGTCCGGCGCGTTGTGGTACACCTTCGCACCGGTGTCGATGTCTTGGCCCTCGCCCGCGAAGGCGATAGTGATGTGGTTGTCGGAGGCGCCGCGGCCCTTCAGGATCGTCGAGGGGTACAGCATCGTTGCCTTCGACCCCATCGACCCCGAAATCCACTCCATGCGCCCGCCCTTCTCGGCGATGGCGCGCTTCGTGTTCAGGTTGTACGTGTTCTTCGACCAGTTCTGGACGGTCGAGTACTGGACGTGGGCGTCCTCGTCGACGAACACTTCCACGCCGCCGCAGTGGAGATTGAACTTCGAGTACTTCGGCGCGGAACAGCCCTCGATGTAGTGGACTTCCGAGCTCTCTTCGGCGATGATGAGCGTGTGCTCGAACTGGCCCATCCCCTCGGAGTTCATCCGGAAGTACGCCTGCACCGGCATGTCGACGGTGGTGTTTTCGGGGACGTAGACGAACGAGCCGCCCGACCAGATGGCGCCGTGGAGCGCCGCGAACTTGTTGTCGCTCGGGGGGACGCACTTCGTCATGAAGTGCTCGCGGACGAGCTCTTCGTGCTCTTGGACGGCCTCGTCCATGTTACAGAAGATGACGCCCTTCTCCTCCCACCGCTCCTGCATGTTCTGGTAGACGACCTCCGACTCGTACTGGGCGCCGACGCCGGAGAGCGCGTTCTTCTCGGCCTCCGGGATGCCCAGCTTGTCGAAGGTGTCTTTGATTTCGTCCGGGAGCTCGGTCCAGTCGTCCACGCCGGCGCGGACGTCGACGTCCGGCCGGATGTACGGGATGATCTCGTCGACGTCGACCTCGCTCAGGTCCGGCTGGCCGGGCCAGTCGGTCGGCATCGGCATCTCCTGGAACTGCTTGAGGGCGCGAAGGCGCCGCTCCAGCATCCACTCCGGTTCGTCCTTGTCCTCCGAGATGACGCGGACCGTCTCCTCGGTGAGGCCCTTCTCGGTCTGGAAAGCGGACTTCTCCTCCTTCTTGAACTCGAAGCGGGCCTCGGTGTCTGTCTCTTTGAGATCGTCTTGTTGTGAACTCATGATATTATGTTACGTGTTCCCCCGTTTATTCCTGTTGCGTGACCATTTGTGGTTACGCCGCATCGAACGCGTCCTCGCGGACCCAGTCGTACCCCTTGTCCTCGAGCTTCTCCGCGAGTTCCGCCCCGCCGCTCTTGACGACTTGGCCGTCGAGCATCACGTGGACGTGGTCGGGCTCGACGTAGTCTAAGATCCGCTGGTAGTGGGTGATCTGGAGGACGCCCGTGCCCTGCTCGTCGCGGAGGGCGTTGATTCCCTCGGAGACGTCTTGGAGCCGGTCGATGTCGAGCCCGGAGTCGATCTCGTCGAGCACGGCGATCGCGGGCTCCAGCATCGCGGCCTGCAGAACCTCGTTCTGCTTTTTCTCCCCGCCGGAGAAGCCGGCGTTGAGGTAGCGCTGCATGAACTTCTCGTCCATGTCGAGCAGCTCCATCTTCTCCGAGAGGATCTGCTGGAACTCGGCGACGCCGATATCGCCGTCGTCGGCGGCGCCCTCCATCGGGGAGGTCTCGTAGCCCTCGTCGTCCTCGTCGGCGTCGGCCTCGTCGGCCTCCTCGTCCTCGAACAGCTCCTCCCGCTCGTCCGCCTTCGCGTTGAGCGCCTGCCGGAGGAAGTTCGTCATGGTGACACCCTCGATCTCCGCCGGGTACTGGAAGCCGAGGAAGATGCCGAGCGCGGCGCGCTCGTTCGGCTCCATCTCCAGCAGCTCCCAGTGATAGTCGTCGTCGTCGAGGTCGGCGCTGATGTCCGCGACGTCCTCCTCGTCGAGGTGGAGCAGGACCTCGCCGTCGGTGACCTCGTACGCCGGGTGGCCGGCGATGACCTTCGCGAGCGTCGACTTCCCGGAGCCGTTCGGCCCCATCAGCGCGTGGATGTCGCCGGACTCGACGGTCAGGTCGACCCCGCGAAGGATGCGTTCGCCGCCCTCTTCCGCCACTCGTGCGTGAAGATCGTTGATTTCGAGAGTAGCCATGTGTATTCTCGTGCCTCGTACGTTGACGGTAGTGGTTGAGGCGGTTAATGGTTACGCATCCACCCGACAAAACTCTCGAATCAAGCAAGAATTTTTCCAACGATCGAAAACTGCTTTCTCAGAGACGACCCGCCTACATGAACGAGCCGAGTCCGGTCTGCTCCTGTCCGGTCTTGACTTCCTCCCACGACATGCCGAGCGCCTCGATGACGCGCTCGATGGGCCCTTTCAGCGTCTTGTCGAGCATCTTCTCCCAGTCGACCTCGAACTCCTCCGGGACCTGGTCGGCGTACTCGAAGCAGATCACGTCGGGGTCGCGCTTGAACTCCCCGTACAGGTGGTCGCGCTGCGGGTCGAGCCCCTTCTCTCCCTCCATCCGCTGCCAGAAGTCGGGGTGAACCTTCTCGATGTAGAGCCGCTTCGGCTTCGACCCGCTCCCGAAGTTGGTCCCGAGCATGAGGTTGGCGTACTTCGCTCCCCGGACCTGCGCGGTCGGCGTGTCGTAGGCGTCCAGCTTCTTGCCGATCCCGCCCGGGATCCCGATCTCGTCGAGGTCGACGTCGCCGTCGAGCACGCGGGCGATGACGTCCACGAGGTACGCCTTCACCTCCTCCATGTCCTCGTCGATGTCGTCGCCGGTGACGATCGTCTCGATGACGTTCTGCTGGACCTCCTTCGTGATCCCGGCGATGTCGGAGCGCTTGTACTCGAAGCCGGTGATGTCGATGTCGTCGACGTCTTTCCCCTCCTTCCAGATGATGTGGCCCGCGTACCGCTTCTTCTTGCCCGCTTGGAAGAACCGGCGGTAGAGCTTCTCGAACTCGATCTGGAAGCGGTGGAACTCGGCGTTCAGCTCGTCGCGCGCGAAGTCGTCGTAGCGCTCGTTGATGTGGTCCTCTATCTCGAAGGAGGTCTCGATCGCCTCCTCTTTCGACATGTCAGACAGAGAAAGCATGACGCTGTCGGTGTCGCCGTAGGCGACTTCGTAGTCGAGCTCGTTCGCGGCCTCCTCGGTGAAGTCGATGACTTCCCGGCCGGTCGCCGTGACGGCCGCCGCGCCCTCTTTGTCGTACAGGCGGAACCGGTCCCATCCCGTCACGCCGTACAGCGACTGGCCGACGAATTGGAACTTCCCGTTCCGCCCCGCGAGGAGCGTGTGGTTGTCCTCGACGGTCACGCAGTAGACCCCGTCCTCGGCCTCGCTCCGGGACCCGCTCCGATGCATCCGGAGCGTGTTCTTCCCGCCTTCCGTGACGTAAATCCGCCAGCTCCCGCTGTCGCGGTTGTAGCTCGCGGTGATCCCGAGGTGGGCACACAGGCGGAGCACGTCGTCTCGAAGCCGCTCGCTCGACGTCGTGTACCGCCACGATCCGGTCTGCCGGTCGCCGTCGCCGTCGATCAGGGTTTCCAAGAACGCGCGTTTCTGCGCCGTGCTCGCCTCGAAGACGCGATCCGGAATTCGCTTCTCGAAGCTCCCGTCGCCACAGCTGTCTCGGAGGAGATCCCCGAGCAGCTCCGAAGTGAACTGATAGCTGCGATCGTCGACGTAGTAGTCCAACCCCATCCGGTCTAGGAGCTCGCCGATCGTCGCGTGATCGGAGCTACCGCCGTCCGCGACCGCGTCCTGTGCGATCTTGACCGTGGTGGCCGAGCCCCGAACGTTCTCCCCGAATCGCTTCTCCTCGGACGTGTACACGTTTCCTTCCGTGACGTACCACGCGAGCAGTTCGAGGAAATCGTCCCCGTCGAACGTTCGCGGGATCCATTTTCGACCTGACTCGCGGTGAACGAAGCTCCGCTCACACACCGACTCGACGTACTCGCGGTGTGCTTCGAACTCCTCCGCCGTGAACACGTAGCCGGTTTCGCCGACGTCCGCCTTCGGAACGCGCCGCGGGGTCCATCCCAGTTCGGCGGTGAACGTGCGACCGTGGACGCTCGGCCGGACCCACACCTCGTACTCGCCGTCGACGAGTTCGGTCAGATCGACTTCGTCGATCCGCTCGCCGTCTGGTCCGGCCCAGTCATGGGGAAGCTGGTAGTTCGTCGCCCGATCGAGGTCGCCCGCCTCCACGAAACCGTACCCGTCCTCGGTGATTCCGTTCGTCTCGTTTTTCCGAACCAGCATCCGGTGGTTCGGCGTCACGCGGAAGTCGATTTTCGAGGTCTCGATGTCGACGAGCTCGCCTCGGTAGTCGGGGTACGCGTGGGTCTCTTCGACGGTCTTTACCTCCATCTCCTCCGTGTCGGGATCGAGCGAGTAGACGGAGTCGCCGACCGCCAAGTCCGTGATCGACCGAACGCCATCGGGAGTCACGACTTCGGTGTCCGGCGTGAAGCAGTTCATAATAACCTTGACAGCTCCCTGCTGCCGGTCGTACTGCTCGTACGGTTCGGTGCCGGGGTCGTGGTCGTTCCGGAGCGCCTTCTTCTCCTCGCGCTCGGAGAGGAGTTCGTCGACCATCTCGCGCATGATCCCGTCCGGCTCCTTCTGGAAGTGGGTTCCGTTGGGCGCGACGTACGTCTCGCCGTCGTACTCGGCGGGGTCGACCTTCGTCTCCGGGCCGGCGTTGATCGTCACCATGCACATCGGGTACAGCGACTGTCCGATCCATTGGAGGTGGCCGTTCCGTCCGGCGAGTACAGTGTGGTTATCCTGGGCTGTGATACAGTGTACTTGTCCGTCGTGCGGTTCGGTCGTGGCGTTCGCCTTTTTCAATGACCCTTGCTTTCCGATCGAGACGTACCACGTCCCGTCGGACTGTTTCGTAACCGTCGGCTTCTCGCCACACCGCACTCCGAGCCGGACGGCGTCCTGTTTCAGCCGATCGCTTTTGGTCCAGAACTTGTTGAGTCCGCTTTCTGTCCGGCTCCCGTCGCCATCGATGAGCGTGTCGAGCAGATGACGAAGGTGGCCCGCGTCGAGACCGAACACCCACTCCGGAAGATGTTTTTCAGAGAACCCGTCGCCGCAGTGATCCCGGAACCAATCGTGAAGGAATCGGTTTGAGATTTTGAACCGCGTTTCGTTGCTCGCGTAGTTCAGATCAATCCGTTCTAACAGATCCCGGATCGACTCTCGACCCTGCGGATCGCGTTGATGTAACACGATCCCGGGAACCTCACGAACAAAACTTCCCTCCGTGACGAACCAGCCCATCAGTTCAAGCCAGTCGTCCATGTTGAAGGAGAGGGGCATTTCAGCGTGTCCGCGATCGTATTTAAGAAGGGTCTCGTCGGCGTGTTCCTCGATCTGTTCGCGGTTCTGTCGATACACCTCGATCGGTATCAGATATTTTCCGGCTTTTCCATCAACCGTCGCGAGTCGAGATGTTCCCTTCGCCCGATCGAGTTCAGACTCGATTCCCACGGGCATCGCTGCTCGGAATCCGGTCAAGCCGTCGTGAGCGTACACGGCGACGTGGCCGTCTTCGACCTCCTCGAAAAGGTCGAACTTCTCGCGTTTCGATCCGGCCATCGGTTCGTGTATGGGGAATGCGAACCGCTCGTATTCCGGCACATCACGGTATTCGCTGAACTCGAAATCCGACGGGCCGAGATCGCTCCATCCGCGGCTCTGTGACAGGAGGAACCGGTGATTCTCCGTCACTTTAAAATCGTGCGTGTTCCCGCTGACGTGGTGTAGCTCGCCGTATTCGTTTTGGTACGAATGAGTCTCGGCGACTGGCTTGATTTCGCACTCAAACGTTTCTGAATTCAACGTGTAGACGGGATCGCCGACATTCAGTTCTGTTATCGGCTTGAGCCCGTTCGGCGTTGCGACGTCCGTGTCGGCGCTGAAACACTTCAGGTCCTGGACCGTCACCATCTCCTTGACGCCGGTGATCGGGTCGAAGACGGCGCCGCCCTCGAACTCCTCCGACTCCTGTTGGCCCTTCGTCGGGAGCGCGAACTTCCCGAACGCCTTGTGGAGGACGTACATGTCGACCGTGTCGCCGGGGGTCGGCGCGTCCTCGATCTTGCAGCCGACGAAGGTGCGCACCTCGTCCCAGAAGGCGATCACGTCCTGCTTCCGGTCGATCTCGACGCACAGCTCCACGTCGCGGATGCTGTACTCCAGCAGGCGCTCGGGGTCCTGCTCCCAGAGGTCGCCGATGTCGCCCGTGTAGCGCTCCTTCCCGACGCCGAGTTCGCGCTCGCCGACCGCGTCGAGGCGGTACGACTCCAGCTCGGTGAACATCGTGCGCTTGTAGGCGTACAGCAGGTCGAAGACGACCCGGCCCTTGATGTCGGGGCCGCCCCAGCCGGAGCGCCACACCTCCCCGATCCGGGAGAATCGATCCACCGAGAGATCATACTCGCTTCCCGGGTCAAGCTCTTCCATCCGGTCGAAAAAGTACGGGACGTCGAAGTCCTCACAGTTGTGAACGAGGCAATCGTCTGCGAAGAAATTGTGCGTGGTCGTCTCGATGTCGTAGGTCGTCTCCGTACCGACACGCTCCACGTCCTCAACCTTCACAAACACGTACTCCGGCCACTCGTCGAGAATCGTTTCGTGCCGTTTGAGATCGATTCCTCGGCGGTGTTTGTCCCGACCGATCCGCTTCTCGTCAGTGCCGGTGTCCGCCTCAAAGAGCGCGTACGGAATGTTCTCGCTCCGTCCACTTTTCCCGCCGTCCAGTGCTTTTAGCGCCTCTCGCTTTTTCGAGTGAGAGAGATGCGGGAGGACCCGATCCCTGAGTCGCTGGATCTCACGCTCTGCGTCCGGGACCCGCACCACGTTCTCACGCTGCTCTGCGTAGACGCCAAGCCGGCGGAATAGCTTCACGTACCATTCCCCGATGGATCGATTTTCGGCCGCAACGGTCACCGAAGACGAGACGTTCCCGTCCCCGTCGATGACTCCTGCCAAGAACCGTTCTATATACGACTCTGGAAGTTCGAAAACCGTCGAGAGATCGACTTCTCCCCCGTTTTTGTCACCGAACGGAATCCCGAGCCCATTGAACGTGTACATCCGGGCGTAGTCCAGTACGTTCTGCTTGTAGCATCCCTTCCCATCGGGTTCGAGATGCGTCTCACCGGGGAACTGTTCGTGTAACTCCTCGCGCGTGTTATAGAAACGGATTCCATCCTCGGGCGACATGGTCCCGTCCGTGAGAACCAGTCCCGCGAGATACAGCTCGTGGCCGGTGAGCTGCCTGTCGAGGTCGTTCCGCGTGCGGCGGTACTCCCTCCCGCCGTCAGGGAGCGCAACGTCGTATCGGTCAGACACAACTTGACATCGCTCCGGAGTCCAAACATCTGTCTTCGAGTGATGTAAGGTTCCTGTGGCGAGATCGAACTCCTCTGCGAGCTCCGAAACGGCGCCGTAAGGAAGTTCAGATTTGAACGATTTGATCGCCTCTTTACTTCCGAACCGCTGGCATTCGATCGGGACGAGATCACTGAGGGTCGGGACACGCTCCGAGTCGACATTCAATTTTCGCGGCTTGAGGAGATAGTCCCCGACATCGATCTCGCTTCCCAGCTTCCAGTCGACTTGATCATCGTCACCGACCATCACACGATGCTCCTCTGAACTGCGGAGATCAGTTCCATCCGCGAGCCTGTATCTGAGAATCTCTTTCTCGCTCTCCCACTTGTTCGTGACCTCCGCGGTCGTTGTCTGCCGTTCGTCGCTCCCTATCACCTCGTCTCCGACAGACACGTCCTCGATCCGTTGCTCGGTCCCGTCCGCTTTGAGAATTTGACTATCCGCCGGTAGACAGTTCCACCCAGTAAAAAGATCTGGGTCGGTGTCGTCGATGTAGTCGACGAACGCGTCGAGCATCGCGGCCTCCTCCTCGAACGTCTCGACCCTGAAATCGACCTCCTCGCCGTCGCTCGCGATCCCTTCGTAGTCGGGGAGGTCCTCGGGCGGCGGGATCTCGGCCTCGGGGGCGTCGTACAGCCAGACGACGTACTCGTCGTCGTAGGAGTCGTGGCTCGTGAGACAGATGATCGGCTCCTCGCCGTCCTCGGGGAACCCCCGGCGGTCGTCGACCTCGATGTCGAAGGTGTTCACGCGGAGGTCGGCGTCGACCTCGGCCGGCTCCAGCTGCCCCTCGTGGACCTGCATCGTCCCGGAGCCGTCGTCGAGCCGGCGCTCCTCGACCCGCATCCCGCCGTTGATCCCGTTGTCGATCAGGAAGCGGTTCGGGAAGAGGATGTCAGCCTCGAAGCTGGTCTCGAAGTCGTCGCGGATGTTCCCGACGTCGCGGGGCGTCCGGGTGACGATCCGGGTGAGCGGCTCGCCGCGGATGCTCTCGTACGGCTCGCCGTCCGGGCCCTCCTCGCGCGTCCCGATCACGACGTCGTACGCCTCGACGGGGTCGCGGTCGAGGTCGGCGGTGGGGACGTAGAAGTACGGCTCGACGCCCAGCACGCGGACGTGCTCGCGGACGTCGTCCTCGACGTCGCCGTCGACGGTCGCCGCCGGGCGCCGGCCGAAGACGTGAACGACGGGGTACTCGTCGCTCCCGTATCCCTCCACGGCGTAGTCGATCTGGGTGATCATCAGCTCGACGGTCCCGGTCGACTCCGGGAACTTCGCCTCGTCGACGTCGACGACGTCGCTGACGCGGCCCCGCCCGCCGCCGGCGACGACGGCCGCCTCCTGTGCGGCGAGGTCCTCCCGTTCGGTTTCCGTGCCGCCGTGCTCCCCCTCGTCCGCGTCCGCGGGCGACGAGAAGTCCGACAGCCCCGACTGAGTCATATCGGTCCTTCGGCGGCACCCGGCTAAAAAACTCGGCTTTCGGGTGCGGCGAGGACTCCCGCCACGGAAAGGCCTTTAATGTGTGATGACTTACCACGGTCCATGTCTTCGGACCCACGTTCGGAACCCGAGGTGGCTCGCCCGACCGGTCGCGACGCGGTCGACGCCGAGGTGGAGGTGTACGAGGACGACGGGAACGTGGTGCTGTTCGACGCCGCGAACCCCCTCGCGTGGGTCGAGGCGAGCCGAACGGTCCGGCTCGCAGACGCGACCTGACGCGGCGCTTCGGTTCCGCGCTCGTCTCATGTCCGTAGTGGCGGCGCCGGCTTCTCCGCGGCGACGCCATCCCCTCCGCGGCCGCGACGTCCCGACCGCGACCGGACGGAACCCCTTTGTCTCGTCCCCGCGTACGACCGCACGTGTTCAGCCTCGACGAGGACGACGAGGGCGAGGTCTCCTTCGGCGAGAGCTCCGACGCCGAGCGGGAGATGACGCCGGACATCCCGAAGGCCCCCTCGGTGAAGACGTTCGACGACGGGGGCGACTTCGAGGGCGCGAGCGACGTCGACTCCGGCACGCTCCGCGCGTTCGTGGTCGCCGTGATCTACGCCAACGCCGCGGTGTTCCTCGTCGCGCTCGGCCCGATGGTTTGGTACTTCGAGGGGTGGTCGCGCGTCGGTCCGGTCCTCCTCGTCGCCGGGCTTCTCGCCGGCGTTCGGACGTACCAGACGTACCGTGCTTGGGAGCGCTCTCGGGACGAGGCGGCCGACGCGGATGCCGATACGGATGGTATCGATGCCGACGCGGACGCTGTCGAGGCCGCTCGCTCCGGGGCTGCGGACGCTAAGGCCGACGACGCTGCCGACGCCGACGACGCTGACGACGCTGACGACGCCGACGACCCGGACGACCACACGCCCCCGGAAGCGTAATGAATTGGGGACTCTCTCCTTCGCCTATGCAGACGGTCCGCGACGCCGACGGCGACACGTACCTCTTGGTGAAGCGCTCCGCGGAGTCGAGCCGCGTCCGCGACCCGGCCACGGGCGCGGAGCGCTACGTCGACAACGACGAACTCAGCGTCGTCGACGGGGAGTCGCCGCTCGCGACCGCGGCCTCCGGAGTTCCCTCGTCGGTCCGCAAAACGATGCGCGCGGTCCACGACGACCGGTCGCTCGGCCTGCTCGCCGTGGTCGTCGACGAGGGGCCGCTCCCCGTGATCGAGCTGCTCGACGCGACGGAGCTGTGCGAGTCCGACCTCCACGGGACGGTCACCGAGCTCCGCGCGGCCGGCCTGATCGCCGAGGTCGACGTCGACGGCCGGCGGGGGTACGCCGCGACGGACGACGCGAGCGAGGCGATCGAGCTCCTGCGAGGCGGGCCTGAGGCGGACATCGCCGCGGGGCGCGACCGCGCCGAGGGCGGCTGAGCGACGGCCGAGATCAGTCGTCCGCGAGCGACGCGGCGTCGAGCTCGGCGGCGTCCGCGCGGCGGGCCGTCGAGCGGTTCGAGCGCGGCTCCTTCTCGACGGTGACGAGCTCGTCGGCGGCGCCCACCAGCTCGTCGTCGTGGCTGACGATGAGGATCTGCTCGACGCCGAAGCCGCGCATCTCCTCCACGAGCCGGACGAGCCGGGAGACGTGCCCGGAGTCGAGGAAGACGGTCGGCTCGTCGAGGATAAGCGGCGGGGTCGGCGCGGCGCCTTCGATCCCCTCGGAGAGCAGCCGGTAGATCGCGCAGCGCAGCGAGAGGTTGAACAGGGCGCGCTCGCCGCCGGAGAGCTGCTCGGGATCGAGCGCCTCGCCGTCCTTCTGGTAGACTGTGAGCGCGTACTCGCCGTCGAGCTCGATGTGCGAGTAGGCGTCGTTGCCGTACACCAGATCGAACGTCTCGTTGAGCGTGCGTTCTAACTCGGCGACGTTGCGCTGGCGGAGCTCCGCGCGGAGGTCGCCGTACATCGCCTCCAGCTCGCTCGTCTCCCCGTGGAGCCCCTCCAGCGCCTCGACGGTCGTCGCCAACTCCGCTCGCTCCCCGCGGAGGGTCTCCAGCTCCCGAATCTCGCCGTTCACGCTCCCGATCGCGTTCTCCAGCTCCGTCCGCCGCTCCGCGAGCCGATCCAGCTCCCCGTCGACGCGTTCGAGGTACTTCTCGGCCTTCTCCTTCCGCGTCTTCGCCTCCTCGACCGCCGCTTCGTCGACCGCGGCCGCGAGCTCGTCGCGCCGCTCGCGCTTGTCGGCGAGCCGGTCGCGCCGCTCGTCGTTGAGCTCCCCGAGCGTCTCCCGTTTCTCGCGGCGGCGCTCGATCGCCGACTCCGCCTCCGAGATCGCCCCTACCCGCTCCTCGACCGCGTCCACCGCTTCGCGGGCCTCGTCGAGCGCATCGAGCGACGCTTCGAGTTCCGCAACGCGGTCCGCGGCCGACTCGGCCTCCTCGCGCTTTTCCGCGGCGACATCGCGGATCTCGTCGGCCTCCTCGCGCTTCTCCGCCGCGGCCTCGCGCTTCTCCGCCGCGGCCTCGCGCTTCTCAGCCGCCTCCGACCGGCGCTCGTCGACGCGCTCTTCGAGCATCTCCGTCGTCTCGTCGATCTCGTCGAGCCGGTCCGCGGCCGCCGCGAGCCCGTCCAGCTCTTCGATCCGCTCGTCGAGGCTCTCCTCGCGTTCGCGGGCCGATTCCAGCTCGGCCTCCAGCTCGTCGACGCGCGCCCGGTCATCTTCGATCCCGGCCGCGTGCGGCGAGTCCTCCACCGGCTGGCCGCACTCGGGACACTTGCCGGCCGCGAGCAGCTCCTCGGCCTCCGCGACGCGTTCGCGAGCGTTCTTCAGCTCCGCGGACAGCTCCGCGATCCGCTCGCGGACCTCGCCGCGTCGCTCCCGGAGCGCCTCGTGCTCCTCGGCGACGTCGTCGCGGTCCACGTCGGCAGCCGCGAACCGTTCGCGGAGGGTCTCGGCCTCCTCGCGGAGCTCCTCGATCGAGGACTCGCGCTCGTGGGCCTCGTCGTCGGCCGTCTCGGCCTCGTCGGCGAGGTCGTCGGCCTCTCCCTCCAGCTCCGCGGCGCGGTCGGCGAGGTCGTCGGCCTTCCCGGCGAGGTTCGTCGCCTGGTTACGGAGCGCCTCGGCGCTCACCCGTCCGTCGTCGAGCTCTTCGCGGATCGACGCCTCGCGCTCGTCGAGCTCCGCGCGGCGAGCGGCGACGGTCTCCTCGTCGGCCGCGTCGAGGCCGGCGTCGTCGAGCCGCTCCCCGATCCCGGCCTCGATCTCGTCGATCCGCTCTCGGGCCTCCCGGATCGCGTCCCGGTGCTCGTCGCGCTCGCGCTCGGCCTCGCGGATCGCCTCCTCGATCTCGCCGATCTCCGCCTTCACCGACTCCAGCTCCTCCCGCTTCTCCGCGTGGGTCGAGAGCGTCTCCGCGGCGTCGTCGCGCGTCTCCTTCGCCCGATCCCGCTGGTCCTCGTAGCGTTCGATCTCGTCCGTCACCTCCGAGAGGTCGCTCTCGAGCCCGTTGAGCCGCTCGTGGAGGTCGCGATCCTCCTTCGCCGCGATCTGCTCGTCGAGCTGGTCGAGCCGTCCGCGGCGGTTCTCTAACACGTCCTCGACGCCGAGCCGGGCGTCCCCGGCGCGCTCGCGGTACTCCTCTAGCTTCCCGAGTTGGAGCAGGTCGTCGATCGTGTCCTGGCGCTCCCGCGGACTGGCGTCGATCAGCTCGTTCACCTCTCCCTGCCGCACGTACGCGCAGCCGACGAACGCCTCCGCGTCCATCCGGAGCAGCTCGGTGACGAACTCGCGCACGGCCCGCGCGCCGTCGCGGGTCACGTCGCTCTCGTCGGTCGATTCGAGCGTGCACTGGTGGTCGATCCGGTCGTCGTACACCCGGAGCCGCCGCTCGATCCGGTACGGCGTTCCGTCGTGGGTGAACCACAGCTCGACTTCGGTCTCCTCTTCGCCCTTCGTGACGACGTCGTCGAGGGTGCCGCCGAGCGCTTTCGACCCGTACAGCGCGAAGAAACAGGCCTCTAAGAGCGACGACTTGCCGCTCCCGTTGAGCCCGTGAATGACCGTGACGCCCCGCGTCAGCCGGAGGTCGGCGTCGCCGTACGGCTTGAAGTTCGAGAGCCGGATTCGGTCGAAGTTCACAGGTAATCCTCCATGGAGACTTGGCCGTCGGTCGCGGCGGTCTCGGGGGCCCGTTCGCCGTCGTCGTCGCCGTCTTCCGCGGTGTCGTCGCCGGTCCCGGTCTCCTCGTGCGCCTCGTCCCTCTCGTCCGCGCCTTCCTTGGAGTCGTCGCCTTCCTCGGCGTCGCCGCCCGCTCCGCCCCCTTCGAACGCGTCGAGGTCGTCGATTCGCTCCTCGACCCGCCCCTTCACCGTCTTCCTGACGTTGCTGTCGGGGAGCGTGTCGGCGCGGACCGTCTCGTCGACGTCGCGGGCCGCCTCGGAGAGCGCCATCTCCTCGATCCGCTCCCGCACGGCGTCCTCGGGGTCGGCGAAGCTCACGTCGACCTCGGCGTCGGTCTCGACCTCGCGGCGGTCGGTGACACGGGCGATGAGCGCCCCCTCCTCGGTCGCGAACTCCTCGATCGCGGCCGGGGTCACCGGCTCGCCCTCGCCGGTCACGTCGACGAGCACGACCGCGTCGTCGAGGTCGTGTTGGCGGACCTTCTCCCGCACCCGCGCCGCGCCCTCTCCCTCGCGGAGGTCGACTTCGACGAAGACGAACGGGCGCGTGTCGAGCGCGCGCCGCCGGATATCCACGCGGTCGTCGCCGCCCGCGGCGTCCGCGTCGAAGGTGACGAGGTTGTAGCCCCTCCCTTCCTTCTCGCTCGCGCTCGCTCGCTCCGTGGACCCGGGGTAGGTGACCCACGTGTCGCTCACCTCGGCGACGTCGGGCGTGTGGTTGTCGCCGAGGAGCATCGCGTCGAACTCGACGTCGCTCTCCGCGAGCACTTCTTCCGTGTCCCAGTCCGCGTAGCCGAACGGCTCGAAGAGGCCGTGCGCGACGAGGGCGGCGTAGTCGGCGTCGTGGTCCGCGAACGCGTAGTCGAGGTCGTCCCGGCGGGAGACGGGGACGTGGTCGAGCCCGTAGAACGCCGTGTCGCCCACCACGGTCGGCTCGTCGCCGAGCCGTGTCGCGAGCCCCAGCCGCTCGAAGAGGTCGAGCCACTGGCCGCCCCGCGTCGATTCGTGATTGCCGACGACCGCGAGGAGGGGGATCCCGGCGTCGTCGAGCCGACGGAGCACGGAGATGGTGCCCATCAGGTCGACGAGCTCGGGACGTCGGTCGTGGAAGAGGTCGCCCGCGTGGATCACCGCGTCGACGTCGCCGTCGATCGCGTCGTCGATCACGGCCTCGAAGGCGTCGAGGAAGTCCTGTCGTCTGACCGGCGAGTGGTACTGCGCGTACCCGATGTGGGTGTCGCCGGTGTGGATCACCCGCGTCATCTGCCCGGACGTTGGCCGGTGTCGGGTTTAGGGGTTCCGGGGGCGGAGCGGAAGTGGTCGGCGGTCCGGAGAGCGGGCCGCCGTCCGACCGCTCCTCACCGGCCTCCGCCGGCCGCCGCCTCCCGAAATCCTCGGTAGGCCGACAGCGCCGCGCGACCCCGCTCGGCCGCGGCCGCGTCGCCGTCGCGCTCGGCGGCCGCGACCGCCTCCTCCAGCCGGTCGAGTCCGACAGATTCGACGAACCCGGCGGCGCGCCGCAGGTCGGTTCGCGCGGCCTCGGCCTCGTCGATCACGGCGGCGTACGGCCGGGTTGCGGTGTCGGTACGCGTCGCCAGCGCGGCCAGGGCCCGCTTGACGCCGGTTGTCGAGACCACGGCGTCCCTGCGTCGGTATCGGGGATAAGATGATGGCTCCCGCCCGCCTCCGTCCACGTCGCTGCCGACCCCTGCCGACTCACACCGCGAGCGTGTACAGCCGCTTCCGGGCGTCGGTGAAGGAGAACCGCGAGTCGACCACGTCCTCCTCTTCCAGCCGCGAGAGCGCGTACCTGACGGTTCGAGGGGGCAGCAGCGTCTCCTCGGCGAGTTCGCTCTGCGTCAGCGTGTCGTTGTAGTCGAGGACCTTCGCCACGAGCTTCGCGCTCGGGGGAAGATCGCGGACGGCGCTCCAGCGGTCCGTGACGTCCTCGTCGGCGGTGACGGCGTCGGTGGTGCTCATGCGTACTCTCTCATATCTCATGCCGACAAATAATATTTACTATCCATATTCATTACCATCGGACATTTATTCGCCGGACTGTACCGCTCTACTCTCCCCCACCCGAAACCTCTTACGCGCGAGACGCCTTATTACGGACAATGACTGACACCGTCGACGACGTCGAGATGCCCTACGAGGGGTCGGCGTCGAGACAGGAGAAGATCGAGTCCCTCCAGGATGAGCTCGACGTGCTGGAGTCGCAAAACGAGGAGATGCGCGACAAGCTCCTCGACGCGAACGCGGAGAACAACAAGTACCAGCAGAAGCTCGAACGGCTCACCCACGAGAACAAGAAGCTGAAGCAGTCCCCGCTGTTCGTGGCGACCGTTCAGGAGATCACGCCCGACGGCGCCGTGATCAAACAGCACGGCAACAATCAAGAGGCGCTTACGGAGATCACCGCGGAGATGCGCGAGAAGCTCGATCCCGACGACCGGGTCGCGGTCAACAACTCCCTCTCGGTCGTGAAGAAGCTGGAGAAGGAGACGGACGTGCGGGCCCGCGTGATGCAGGTCGAGCACTCGCCCGACGTCACCTACGCCGACATCGGCGGGCTCGAAGACCAGATGCAGGAGGTCCGCGAGACCGTCGAGATGCCGCTGGAGCACCCGGACATGTTCGAGGACGTCGGCATCACGCCGCCGAGCGGCGTTCTGCTGTACGGGCCGCCGGGCACGGGGAAGACGATGCTCGCGAAGGCCGTCGCCAACGAGACGGACGCGACGTTCATCAAGATGGCCGGCTCCGAGCTCGTCCACAAGTTCATCGGCGAGGGTGCGAAGCTCGTCCGCGACCTGTTCGAGGTCGCCCGCGAGAACCAGCCCGCCGTCCTCTTCATCGACGAGATCGACGCCATCGCCTCGAAGCGCACCGACTCGAAGACCTCCGGCGACGCCGAGGTCCAGCGGACGATGATGCAGCTGCTCTCCGAGATGGACGGCTTCGACGAGCGCGGCGAGGTCCGGATCATCGCCGCGACCAACCGCTTCGACATGCTCGACCCGGCCATCCTCCGTCCGGGCCGGTTCGACCGCCTCATCGAGGTGCCCAAGCCGAACACCGACGGTCGCGAGATCATCTTCCAGATCCACACCCGGAAGATGAACCTCGCGAGCGACATCGACTTCGACGAGCTCGCCGAGATGACCCCCGACGCGTCCGGCGCCGACATCAAGGCCATCTGCACGGAGGCCGGGATGTTCGCCATCCGCGACGACCGCACCGAGGTCACGCTCGACGACTTCCTCGAGGCCCACGAGAAGCTCCAGCAGGACGACGAGAGCGGCGCGGACGACTCGCTCGCGTTCGCCTGATCACCGCCGACGCTACCGCCTTCAGATCGGTTTTTCTGCCGTCACGACGGTTCGGCCGTTACAGCGCCCGCACGATCAGATACGGAACCGCGAACAGCAGGACGAAGATCAGTCCGGTCGCGAGCGCGTAGCCGACGCCGACGCCCGCGAGCGCGCGCCAGCCGCCGTCGGTCGGGAGATCGAGGTTCATACCGTTCACTCCGCGGCCGCATAATTAAATACTGTCTCCGGCTCCCGGCGACCAGCCGGCGGGACTCAGACGTCGCCGGCCATCGCCCGGAACAGCGCGTCGGCGAGCTCGTCTCGGTCGACCCCCTCCGGCCCGTCCTCTCCCGTCGGGTCGATCCGCGGTGCGACGGTCCCGCCGCCCATCCGCGAGTGGCCGCCTCCGTCTCCGTTTTCGACGTCCGAGAGGACCGATTCGATCGCGTTGCCCATGTGGACCCGATCGTCACGGGAGCGCCCGGAGAGGTGGACCGTCCCGTCCCGCTCGCCGATCACCACGACGGCGCTGACCCCTTCGAGCTGGATCAGCTCGTCGGCCGCCTGCGGGATCGCGTCGACGTTGTTCACGCCGCCCACGTCCGCCACCGCGAACGAGCCCTCGACGCGGCGCCCGGCGATGGCTCGCGCCTTCACTTCCAGCACCTCCGCGTCGACCGCGGGGTTGGCGATGCGGTCGAGGCAGTCCTGATCGACGCCGGGGTACACGTACGCTGCGGCCGCGAAGTCCGGCTCGCTCGCCCCGACGGTGAGGTGTTTCGTGTCGGAGAGGATACCGTACAGCAGCCCGGTCGCGGTGTCCGTCGGGAGGGTGAGGTCGCTGTCGGTCTCGCTCGCGTGCTTGTCCGGCGGGACCGGGATCGCGTCGTTCTCCTCGAAGTACTCGGCGACGACGGAGGCGGTCGCTCCGTAATCGGTGCGGACGTCGGTGAACCGCTCTCCGGCGCCGTCGCCGGGGTGGTGGTCGACGACGGCCGTGGGGAGGACGCCGTCGGCGCCCGCGAACCCTCGCGGCTCGTTGTGATCGACTAGCACGACGGACCCGGCGGCGAGGTCGCTCACGTGTTCGATCGGTTCGAGCTCCAGATCGAGCACCGTTCGAAACGCGCGGTTCTCCTGATGACGGATCTGTCCGGGGTACTGCACCGTCGCGTCGACGTCGACTTGAGACGCGAGCGACGCGACACCGAGGGCGGACGACATCGCGTCCGGGTCGGGGTTCGGGTGCATCAGCACCGCGATCTCGTCCTGGTCGGCGAGCAGCCGCCGGAACCGCACTCCGGTCGTCCAGCGGGCGCGGAACAGGAGGTATCCCCCGGCGACCGCGACGAGTGCGACGCCGACCGCGATCGCGGTCAGCTCCGGGTTCTCCCGCGCGAGCGTCCCCGCCTGCGAGAGTCGCTCGTCGGCCGCACTCAGGCTCCACATGTGTCCCCGAGACTCTCTCCCCCCACATGAAGGTTCGTCACTGTTTCGACCGATCGGCGACGCCCGCCCGTGGCGTCGCTTACTCTCGGGTCGCGCGGAACGACCGCACCGCGTCGCGGTACCCCTCGCGGAAGGTCGGATAGTCGAACTCGTACCCGAGCGCGCGGAGCCTGTCGTTCGAACAGCGCTTGCTCGTCCGGATCCGGCGTTCGGCGGCCGCTGAGAGGTCGCCGGCCGCGATCCGCTCGGCCTTCGACCGCTTCTCCGGCCGCGGCACGCCGCACTCGTCGGCGAGCCAGTCGGCGAACGCGTGCTTGTCGACCGGTTCGTCGTCGACGACCACGACCGGCTCGCCGCGTGCGCGATCCGTCTCGAGGAGGTGCCGGATCGCCCCCGCGGCGTCGTCTCGATGGACCATGTTGAGGTACCCCGCGGTGACGGGCCCTTCGACGTACCGCTCCAATCGGTACCGCCCGGGGCCGTACAGTCCCGCGAACCGAGCGACGGTCCCGCCGATCCCGGCGTCGCCGGCGGCCTCCAGCGCGATCCGTTCCGCCTCGGCGAGGACCCGCGTCTTCTCCGTGGTCGGATCGATCGGCGTCTCCTCGTCGACCCACCCGCCGTCATGGTCGCCGTACACGCCCGTCGACGACGTGTAGACGAGTCTGTCCGGCGACGACGACCGCGCCGCGTACTCCTCGATGACGTTTCGGAGGCCGTCGACGTACACCTCGCGGGCCGCCTCGGCGCCTCGGCCGCCGGAGCTGGCCGCGAAGACGACGGCGTCCGCGTCGGGCAACGCGTCGAGCGAGGGCGGATCGGTCGCGTCCGCTCGTATCGCGTCGACCGCGCCGTCGCCGTCGACGCGTTCCCCGACCTCACCGATGGCGTCGATCCCCGCGTCAGACCGCCGCACGCCCGTCACGGCGTGGCCGCGATCGGCGAGCTGCGACGCGAGTTCGATCCCGACGTAGCCGCAGCCGACGACGACGGCCCTCATCGCTTGCGGCGCTCGATGACCGCCATGACCTCCGCGAGCTGTTCCAGCGTCATCCCGGCGCGTCCCTCGAGGGCCTGTTGGACCTCTTGGCCGGTGAGATCGGCGTCGATCCCCGCCGCGACGGTGTCGACGTCGAGCACCGCGGTCGCCATCCCCATCAGGAGGTGATCGCGTAGCTCCGCGACGAGCGCGTCGGCGTCGCGGTCGGCGGTCACGGCGACGATCGCCGCCGCGTCGTCCACGCTGAGGTCCGCCGCGTCGCCCGCGGCGGCCGCCTCGACGGCCGCCTCGTCGACGCCGGTCTCGACGCCGACGCGCTCGCGCCCGGCCTCGGCCACCGACTCGCGCACCATCACCTCGAACGCCGCGAGCAGCGCGCCCGGGGTCACCTCGCCCGCGTCGACATCGGGCGTCCCGTTGGCGCCGACGGCGTCGACACCGGACACCGTCCCGTCCTCGACGACCTCGTGAAACATGGTCCCCCTCGGTCGGCGTCTCTCAAAACGGCTACGGTCGACTCACGAGGTCGCGCACTCTCTCGCTCCTCCGTCCGACGCTCCCCCGGCTCTCGGGCAGGGCCACCCGGCGGAGGTCTCGTCGCGGGTGCCGTCGACGTCGCCGACGCCGGGCGGGCCGGCGGGCACCGCGACGGCGACGACGGTCTCCGTCTCGAACCGAATCGGCTCCGTCGCACCGAGCCGAACGGTCTCCCCGCCAACGTCGAGGGCCACGTTGTCCTCCCGTCGAACGTACTCGAACGGCTCGCCTGGCGTGCCGACGTCGGCGCGCAGCGCGAACCGCGGGTACTCCCCGCGGACCTGCACGCGCCAGGCGTTCACCGTCGTCACCCAGTAACCGGGCACCGGCGCGACCGGAAGCCCCGCCCCGACGCTCCGGGCGGGCTTCAGCGACCACTTCTCGCCGAGGTCCTCGGCCGCCCTCTCGCTCAGCTCCTCGGTCGCGGTCCGGCCGGCGCGCGTGGCCTCCCTCTCGATCGCTTTCTCCATGCGGTCCCTGAGCAGGACCCGCGCGCCCTTCGTCGGCGGTTCGACGACCCGCGTCGGCACCCGAACGTCCTCTCGACCTGCCGCCTTCCGCGTCGCGACGCGGAGGTGCGCGGCCAGCGACGCCTCCGCCGCGGTCGAGAGCGATCCGTCGGCCGCGGCCTCTGCGGCGACCCGCTCGGCGTACTCGCCGTCACCGACCGCGGCCGCTCTGTCACCGGTCGAGTCGTATGACGCGGCGGCCTCGTCGACCGCGTCGCGACGCGCCTCCCGCGACAACGAGGTCCGCTCCCGAAGCACGCCCTCAACTTCGCGATCGACTTCGCGAAGCGAGCCGTCGACCCGTTTCGTGAGCGCGTCCCGGTCGGCGCGGAGTCCCGGGTCGTCGCTCGCGGCCAGCGCCTCGTCGGCGAGCAGGAGCGCGCGCCCGGCGGTACCGAGTCGGACCGTGTCCCCGGCGCCGAGGATCCGATCCACGATCCCGCTCGACAGATCGCCGTACGGAACGGTGACGTAGTTCACGTTGCGGACGGCGAGCGGTCGCGTCGGGGCGTCGCTCGCGCCGTCTGTCCGTTCGCCGTCGACCGTCGTCCGCGGCAGGTATCCCGGCGCCCCTCGCGGCGAGAACGTCACCGCTCCCCCGGGACCGTCGCCGGCGACCGTGTATGTGCCCGGGTCCGTCGCGGCCTCGCGGGCGGCGATCGCCTCGCCGACCGAGGGGCCGCCGAAGGCGCTGTTCACCCGATCGAGAAACCCGTCCGTCGCCCGCTCGCGGTCGGCAGAAGCCGCTTCCAGCTCCGCGACGACGGCGTCGACGTACGCCGCGCGGGCGGCGACCCGCGCCCGATCGACCGCGCCGTCGTACGTCTTCGGCGCGTCGACGAGCGCCGCTCGGCGATCGCGGACCGCGTCGGCGAGGTCGGCGTACGGCTCCGCCTTGCCGACCGCCGCCGCCTCCATCGACGCGTCGGTCTCGAACGCCCGGACTTCGACGGCGAGCGCGGCGACATCCGCCGCCACGCGGTCCCGTTCGGTCTCCGTCCACGAGCCGTGGACCACCGTCGAGTCGTCGACGTCTCCGCTCCGGACGGCGTCCCGGGCCAGTCGGTCCACGCCGGCCGCCGTGTCGACGCCGAGCGACGAACGCGCGGCCGCCGGCGTCCCGCGTAGGTCGGGTCCGTCACCTCCCGCTCCGAACGTCGCGGCGGGCCGGTCCGCCGCGCCGTCGGTCGGCGCGTGTCGCCCCGTCACCGAGACGCGGACCCGGTAGCGGTCGGCCGCTTCGTCGGCGGTGGTCGTCCGATGGACGGTGCGGTCGACGACGCTTCCGTTAGGGCCCCGTTCCACGACTTCCCGTTCCCACGTCGCAGTCGCGGTGCGTTCGACCGTCACCTCGCGGATCGCGTCTCCGAACGCGACCGGCTCGTCCGGATCCACGGTCCTCGCGGGAACCCCGCGCGGCACGTCGCTCCCGGCGACGTCGGTCAGCCGCTCCGACCGCTCCACGTCGACGCGATCCCACTCGCCGGTCGCCGCGACGGCCGGCGTCGGCGGCGCGATTCGTCCGCCGTCCGCGATCTGCGTCGTCGCCGTCCGCACGTCGGCCTCGACTCGGTACGCGCCCTCGATCACCTCGTCGAGGTCGTCGTGGACCCGAACCGCCCCGACGTCCGCCGCGTGCCCGATCGGAACCGGCGTCTCCTCGTCGGACCGGTCTCGTTTCGACTCGAATGCGTCGTCCTCGCTCCCCGCCCCGTTCGGGTGCGTGCCGGCGCTCGGTTGCGTCGCGGTCTCCCCGGAACCGGTCGGCGTCGGCGCTCCGAGAACCGCGTCGGTCCACGAGTCCTCTCGAACGCCGGTCGGCGCGAGGAGGTCGCTCATCCCGGTCCGGGCGGTCGCCCGTGCCACTCCGCCGCGGGCGCTCGGGTCGCTCGTCCCGAAGACTGCCCGCTGCGTCCGGACGATCCCGGCGTTCGTCGACAGTTCCACGTGCCGGTTCGCGAGGACGTTCTCGACCGGCGCCCCGGCGTACTGCGCGTATCCTCTCGCCCACGTCATCGGATAGAGGCTCGCGGTGAGCTGTCGACCGAGACCCGGTCCCTCAACCGGACCCCTGTCGAGCCGCTCTTCGAACCGCTCCGTCCGCTCGTGAGCGGCGAGCGTCGGGACGGCCACCACGACGGTCCTGTCCGCGGTGCGGTTCACGACCGTTCGGCCGTTCCGTGTCGCGGTGATGTCGACCTCCTCGAAAGTGACGCGAGTCGCGGTCCCGTTGGCCGCCGGCTCGACGCGGACGCGGTCGCGGGCCGCGGTGAGGTCCTCTCGCCCCCCGACCGCCGGTAGCGACGCCGTCGCCGTCACCGATCCGACGTCAGCGTCGACCGCGGAGAGCGCGTCTGCCCCGGTGACTGCCAGTCGTATCCGAAGCGCGTCCGTGAACGCCGACTCCTCGCGCACCGCCTCGGCCGCGGCACCGCTCTCGGGCGCCCGCGTCACCGGTTCCCGCGCCGCGTCGTGCGCCGCCTCGCGCGCCGCGGCGCGCAGCGCTGCGGTGGCGTCGGCGTCGACGCGCTCGACGGCCCGCTCGACGCTCCGGTCCTCGCCGACGAGCCCCTGATCCGCGATCCCCGCTGCGTACGTCGTGCTCGTCACGAGCAGCAACACGCCGATCAGGGCGAACGGGACTCGCGCCCGCTCGTCGACCGCGAACCGTCGCCCGACCCGCTCGGAGTCGGATGCTCCGCCGCGTTTCCCCACGCTCACCACCTCCTCACGACGATCCGAACGGGATCGTCCGTCTCGGCCGCGTCCGGCGTCGGCTGCGTGACCACCGCCGTCGTGACGTCGGCGTTCCGCGGCGGCTCGGCCCCGACGACGACCGCTATCGCGTTCCCGTCTCTCCCGGGGCGAGGCCGCTCGGTTCCCCTCGAACCGCCGTCGGTCCGGTCCGGACCCTCCCGGGACTGGCCGGCGGTTCGCTGAGGGGATCGCGGCGCGTTCGGTGTCCCAGACGCCGCTATCCGGCCGGTTGCGGGTCGACAGCCACGCGGAGCCGGAGGCCGACGGTCGACGGCTCGCTGCGTCGAGTTGGGTTCCCGGCTCGGAACCGCCGGGACCGTCGCGTCGACCCGGGTTCGCTCGCCGAGGCCCGCGGCGATCGCGGCCGTCGCTCGCGGCTCGAACGCGCCCTCGCCGTCGACGGCGCCGCGCTCATCGCCCGCGCTTCCGGGAGCCGCGACGAGCAGCGCGAGCAGTTCGGCGCGCGTCGCGTGTACCGTTCGGGTGCCGTTCGCCGCCCGCGGCGACCGGTACCGCACGGTCACGGTCTCCGTCACTATCCGGTCGGCCGCCCCCTCCGCGGTCGGCCCGCGCGTCCCCGCGTCCCCGCCGACGCCACCGAGCGCGACGACGCTCGCGGACACGCACAGGAGCAGCACCGTCACGTCGAGCACGGTGCTCGTCACCGGCGGACCACCACGCGAAGGGTCCCGCGGACGTTCCGCCCCGGACCGACTCGCACGGTCACCGGTCGCTCGGCCGTCCCGATCGCTCCGTCGTCTCCGACCGCCGCGCGTTCGGGCGCGTCATCGCCGAACTCGATCCGCCACGTCTTCCCGCCGGCCCTCACCGTCACCGCCGTCGGATACCGGAAGCCGTCGGCGCCGCGGAGCTGGTCCGGTTCGACGACGCCGCCGGCGGTCGCCGTTCGCTCGGCCCTGTCGAGGACGGTCTCGGCACCGGGCCGCTCCCGATCGACCGTCGCGTCGTCGAGCGCGGCCGCGTACAGACTCAGCGCCGCCCCGACTACCAGCACCGCGACGAGCGCGGCGAGCGGTTCGACCGCGGCGCGATCCGCGGCCCCGCTTCCGGCGCCGGACGGGTCACCCGACGAGCGTGACATGCACCCCTCCGTAATGCACCCGCCGCACGGTGAGCCGCTCCGGCGCCGGTCGCCACCCGCTGTCGGCGCTCCGCGCGCGCTCCGCCGCCGCGGCCAGCGCGTCGGGGTCGTCGAACGCGGCGTCCGGCGGAACGCCGTCGAGGACCCGCCGAAGCCGGTCCCCACTTCCGCTTCGATCGACCGGTGGGACCGGCGTCACCCGCGGCGCGTGGAGCGGCGCCCGTGCGTCTCCCCCGTCTCCGCCGAGCGAGACCGACCGCGGCGTGAGTCGGATTCGGTCCGCCGCGATCCCGTGTTCCGCCGTCGCGGGGTACTCTCCGCCGGCTACCGTCTCGATCGTGTGCGCGACGCCGGCCGCGTCCGGCGGCGGCGACGCCGGGAGCGTCGCGGCGACGCCGGCCGTCGCGACGCTCACCACGGCGAGGCCGAGCCACGCGTACGTCGCGTCGAGGTGAGTCTCGAACACGGGCCGGCTGGCCGCGGCTTGGTATTTAAATGATCGGCGAGGACACGCGGCTGCGGTCCGGTCGTTACAGCAGCGCTCCCGCGCCCGCGAACGCGACGAGGTACGTCGCCGTCGCAGTCGGCAGCGCGATCCCCACGCGGTAGGCCACCAGCGTCCGGTCGAAGCCGCGCTCCAGCCCGGTCGCCAGCGCGGTGAGCAGCGCCGCGAGGATCAGCACGTAGGCGCCGACGATCCGGCCGAGTACCGGGACGGAGAGCGCTCCGGCGCCGGATTCCGCGGTCGCCTCGGCCGCGCTCCCGCCGCCGGCACCAGTACCGCCGCCCCCGACACCGAGCGCGTCCGCGCCGGCGGTCGCTCCGGCGCCCAGTCCCCCGGCGTCGACGGCGTCGACCCCCGTGGCGAGCGCGACCGTCGCGCCGCCGACGAGCGGCGCGAACACCGCCGCGGTGTTCGTCAGCGTGCCCGTCACGGTCGCGAGCTGACGTCGCGCGTCGGTTTCGAGCGCCCGGAGCTCCTCGAGCTGGTCGGCGAGCTCGAGGAGCACGTCGCCGGCCGGGCGACCCTCCCTGGCGGCGACGGCGAGCAGCGCGACCGCGCCCCGGACCCGCGGCGACGGGACCGGAACCGCGGGGCCGCCCCGGCCGAGGAACGCCTCCCGCACGCCGACTCGGAGGGTCTCGCTTCGGCGCCCGGCGCGCTCGAACAGCTCGCCGGTCGCCCCGTCGAGCCGCTCGCCGGCGTTCGCGATCGCCCTCTCGACCGCGACGCCCTCGGCCACGTCGCCGCCGATGACCGTCATGGCGTCCGGGAGCCCCCGTTCGACGGCCCGGATCTCAGCGAGCGCGGCCCGCCGGCGTCGCACGCCGACGAGGAGCGCCGTCCCCGCCCCGACGCCGACCCCGGCCACGGGTGCGGCCCACCCGGTGACTAGCCGCGCGGCGATCGCGGCCGCGGCGACTCCGGCGGCCGCGCCTGCCGCGGCGGCGTGTTGCGCCCGCTCGGGGACGTCCGGGTGGTCGCCGTCGATCGACGGCGGCGCGAACGCGACCGGTCTGCGCGAGAGCAGCCACGCCGACGCGGCGAACAGTCCGGCGGGGAGCACGACGAGGTAGAGTCCGGCGACGACCCTCGACCCGACCGGAACGCCGGACGCGGCCGCCGCGGGTAGCAGAGCTATCAGGGCCAGCGGGAGGAGCACGCCGAAGGCGTACAGCGCCGAGACGGGGCCGCGGACCTTGCCGACGAACGCCGCGAGCCGGTCGGTCGTCCCGGAGATCGTCGCGTCGAGCGCGCGGTCCAGACACCGTCCCCGCCGCTCTGCCGGCGCTGACGCGGCCGTCCGCACTAACGCGGCGGCGCGGTCGATCGCGGGGAACCACGGTCGCCACTCGCGGGCGAACGCCCGGAGCCCGCTCGTCGGCCCGTCCGCGCTCCCGCGCTCGTGACGCGCCAGCCCGTCCGCGAGCGGTCCGTCCCCGGTGCGGGCGGCGAACCGAACCGCGCGTTCCGCCGACGGGTCCAGTCGCATCCGTAACACGAGACGGCCGACGAGACCGGGGGCCGCACCGAGCGCTCGAGTCCGACGGAGCGCGGCGAGCCCCACCGGTGCTCGATGGACCGCGTGAGTCGCCGCCAACCCTCCGGCGAGCCCAGCGAGCGCACCCGGAACCGGGCCGACGAACGCCGAGAGCGCGACGGCACAGAGGAGGCCGACCCCGAGCCCGACCCGATACCCGAGCTCGACGACTCGTTCGGCCGAGGCCTCCCAGCCGAGGAACGCGACCGCGCGCCGGAGCTCTGCCGACTCGTTCGCGTCGACCCCCTCGCTCGGGGGTGCCGTCGGCGAGCCGTCGGTCGCCTCGTCGACCGCTCCGGTCATTCGATCTCACCGCTCGCGCCGACGGAGTCGACGTACCGCTCCGGCTCCGTCCGACCGGTGGCGACCGCCTCGCGGATCCGCTCGCCCCGTCCCCCGACGGCCGCCCTGATCGACGCGTACGTCTCGTCGGGTCCCGCGAGACGATCGAGGAGTCGGCTCTCGCCGCGGTCGACCCGCCCGGTCGGCGTCAGTCCCTCGTCCGTGCGCTCGAACAGCGATTCGAACGCGGCGCCGTCCTCGTGACCGACTACCTCGGCGATCACGTCGACGCGGTGGTCGTCGAGGAGAACGATCAGGTCGGTCGCCGCGAACGACGAGGGCGACACGCCGAGGTCGGAGACCACCCGCTCCCGGACGGCGGCGGGGTCCTCCCCGTGGATCGTCCCGAGCACCGTCTCGCCGGCCGCGCCGACGCGCATCGCCTCGTAGAGGGCCTGCGCCTCCTCGCCGCGGACCTCCCCCACGACGATCGCACCGCCGCCGAGCCGGAGCGCGGTCCGGACCGCGTCGCTCGGCGACGGCTCCGCCCCGTCGCCGACGCAGAGCCGCTGCGCGTCTCGCCCGGCGGTCGCTAGGGCGCTCGTCGGGAGCTCGGGCGTGTCCTCTATCAGTATCGACCGCGACTCCGCGGGAAGATCCCAGAGGAGGGCACCGAGCGCGGTCGTCTTTCCCGCACCCCGCCCGCCGGCCACGAGCCCCGTCACGCCCCGCTCGACGGCGACGGAGAGGAGCCCGGCGGCCGCCGGCGTGAGCGTCCCTGCGTCGACGAGTCGTGCGAGCGTCCACGCGTCGGGATCACCGCGGCGGAACGCGAACGAGAGCCCGTCGCTGGCGGGGTCCGTCGTCGCGGCCACGCGGACCCGGCCGGCGTCCGTCTCCAGGGTCGCGTCGAGCGTGGGGCTCGCCCGAGAGAACCCCCGCCCGCTGGTCCGCCGGAGTCGGGACGCGAGCGTGGCGGCCCCCTCGGGCGGGAGTCGCACGTTCGTCCGGCAGCGCTCGCCGTCGACGACGACGCGGAGCGGGTTCTCGGTCACGGGCGCCGAGAGCGTCGCGTCGCTCACGCGCTCGTCGGCGAACACGTGTTCGAACGCCCCGTACCCGCGCGTGTGCCGCCGGAGCACATCGGTCAGCGTCGAGACGGGATCGCCGTCCTCGGCGGCCGTCCGGACCGCGCGGCCGGGCGCTCGCCCGCCCCCGGTCGGATCGTCGAGCAGCCGTCGCTTGGCGTCGTCGAGCCGCTCGACGGCCCCGTCGTCGAGCTCTCGAACCGGCGGCGTGAGGTGGTACGTCCGGAGCGGTCCCGACCCCTCGTACAGCCGGACGGTCGCGCCGGTGTCGAGATCCCAGCGGTCGGCGAGCGCGGCCCCCGGCGGCGGCGCGGTCGCGATCCGCGCCGCCGCGATTCGGGGCCCGGCGTGTGCCCGAAGCACGTCTCCGACCTCGTCTGCCCCTTCGACGATCGCCGACAGCCCGGTCTCCGCGGCGATCCGGGCCGGCGGTCCCTCGCGTCCGGCGGCCTCCCGAGCGGCGCTGACCGGATCGCGCAGCACGCGGTCGGCGAGCCGCGTCTCGTGGAACCCGACGCGCTCGCGGAACCGGCCCGCGGCGACGAGACACGCGGCGGCCCGCCCGGCGTAGGCCCGCTCGCGCCCGCGATGACGGGTCCTGATCACCTCGGCGTCGCGCTCCGCGAGCGCCTCGATGACGGTCGCCAGACAGTCAGGGCTCTCGGCGAGGTCGCCGCGCCCCGGGCAGTCACCGGCGTCGACCGCCAGCACGACGCGGTCGCCGACGCCCGTTCCGACCGGCTCTCTGAACGTCGGCTCGCACCGGCAGTCGCGATCGGCGTCGCTCCACGGCAGCGATCGCAGCGAGGGCTCGCCGCCGCCGATCCGCGACAGCGAGGGGAGATCGAGGTTCACGGCGGGCGTGCTCCCGGCATCGTATATAAGCGATCACCCTACCCTGGTGACCCGGACGGTCGGTCCGCCGTCGTCGACGAGCCGGAGGGCCAGTCGGCTCTCGCCGCCCGGTCGGAGCGCGATCGCGCCGCCGTCGACCGACACGGTCGCGTCCGTGCCGCCGGGACCGATCGGCGCGGTTCGTTCGGGCCCGCCGTCGATCCGATACCGGAGCGCGACGTCCGGGCCGGGTGACGTCTCCTCGGCGACGTTCGCCTCCGCGCCGACCGTCTCTCCGCTGGCCCCCGTTTCCACGATCGCGACGCGGTCGATCGGCGCCGCTCCGAACCCGCTCGGGACGCGGACGGTGACGGTCGTCCGCGCGGCGAGCGACGGGTCCGCGACGCTCACGGAGCCCGCGACGAGGCCGCCGACGGCCCGCTCGACGCGGTCCGCCTCGGCGTCGATCCGCTCGGCGGTCGTGGTCGCCCGGGCGTCTTCCAGCGCCGGGGTCGCGGCCGCGAGGAGGGCGACGGCGACGAGGACCGTGAGGACGACGCGGATCACGGCTCGCCGGCCTCCGTCTCGACTCGCGCCGCGATCCCGGTTCCCGCTCCCCGGTCCAGCTTACAGGGACTCACGGAGCCGGTCCAGCGCCTCGTCCCGCCACGATCCGTCCGCGTCGTCCGACCGCCTCGCGTCGCCCCGTCCCACCCCGCCGTTCCGATCGGCGGCGTCCGACGGGACGGCGGCGTCGAGGGCGTCCTCGCTCGGCACGGCGTCGGCGGTCGCGCCGCCGCTCTGGAGTCGGGTCTCCGTGCCGGCGTCCTCGCCGCGGCTCGCCCTCGCCAGCGCGAGGTCGGCCCGCCGCTCGACCTCGCGGTTGACCGCTCGAATCGATCCGACGTACCCCCGGATCGCCTGCGTGGCGGCCTCCAGCTCCTCGACGCGCGACTCGAGCTCCTCGACGCGCGACTCCAGCGCCTCGCGCTCCGCGGCCGCGGCGGCGCCGTCGCCGAGGTCCGCGACGGCCGCGTCGGACCCGGTCAGGGCTCGCTCGACCGCGCTGAGTCGCTCTCCGAGCCGGTCTCCGCTGCTTCCGTCGCTCGGTCCGCCGGCGCCAGCGGTCTCGTCGCCCTCGGCGGTCGGCCTCTCCCCGCGGCCCGACGTCCGACTTCTCTCGTCGGTGGCGTTCGACATGCTCGCGACTGGCCTCGATTTCGCATTTAAATCTCGGGGGGAAAGCGTAATACTCCGGATCGGTTACCGTTCGATCATGAAGGCAGTCCTCCTCGGCGTCGGGCAGGCGGGCGGGAAGCTCACGACCGCCCTCGCGCAGTTCGACGCCGACGCCGGCTACGGCGCGGTGCTCGACGCGCTCGCGGTCAACACGGCCGCGACGGACCTCGACCCGCTCCCGCTCGACACGGTCCTCGTCGGGCAGTCGCGGGTGAACGGCCACGGCGTCGGCGGCGACAACGAGCTCGGCGCCGAGGTGATGGACGAGGACGCGGTCGAGGTGCTCGACGCGCTCGCGTCGAAGGTGACCGCGGAGGCCGAGGCGCTGTTCGTGGTCGCCGGGCTCGGCGGCGGCACCGGCTCCGGCGGCGCGCCGGTGCTCGTCCGGGAGCTGAGCCGGGTGTACGACGTGCCGGTGTACGCGGTCGGGATCCTCCCCGGTCGCGACGAGGGGGCTATGTACCAAGTGAACGCGGGCCGGTCGCTCAAGACGCTGGTCCGGGAGGCGGACGCGACGATCCTGCTCGACAACGACGCGTGGCGCTCCTCGGGAGAGTCGATGGAGGGCGGTTTCGCGGCGATCAACGAGTCGATGGCGAGACGCGTCGGCCTCCTCCTGGCCGCCGGCGAGTCGGTCGAGGGCGTCGCCGAGTCGGTCGTCGACACCAGCGAGGTGATAAACACGCTGCGGGCCGGGGGGATGGCGGCGGTCGGGTTCGCCTCGGCGCCGGCGGCCGAGGACCCCGAGGAGAACGTCACGACCGTGATGAGCACCGTCAGGAGCGCGGTGATGACCGGGATGTCGCTCCCGAACGCGACCGAGGCCGACGCCGCCCTCGTCGCCGTCGCCGGCGACCCCGACCGCATCTCCCGGAAGGGCGCGGAGAAGGCCCGCAAGTGGCTGCAGGAGGAGACCGGCTCGATGCAGGTGCGGGGCGGCGACTTCCCGCTCGACTCCGACCGGATCGCGGCGCTCGTGCTGCTCGGCGGCGTCGAGCGCTCCCGCCGGGTCGAGGCGTTCCTCGAGCGCGCCCGACAGGCGGTCCGCGACGAGCCGGAGGCGGAGCCGGACCCCGCGGCGGCGTTCGACAACGACGAGCTCGACGACCTCCTCTGAGCGGCGCGTCGGCCGCGTCGGTGCGCCGGACGGAACGACGAGCGGAGCCGCCCGTCCGGGGAGCGGCGGGGCAGGTTCCGCACCTTTTTGGTGCCGCCCGGTGGAGTCGTTTCCGATGAGTAACCCGTGGGACGACTGGGACCACGTGCTGAAGGTCGATCCCGACAAGGAGCTGCGGGACGGCGAGACCTTCGAGGACGTCTGCCGCACCGGCACCGACGCGATCGAGATCGGCGGGACCCTCGACATCACCGCGGAGAAGATGACGCGCGTCGTCGACGCCGCGGCCGAGTACGACGTCCCGCTGTATCAGGAGCCGTCGAACCCGGGCGTCGTCGTCGATTCGCCGGCGCTCGACGGCTACCTGATCCCGACCGTGTTCAACGCCGGCGGGCCCTTCTGGATCACCGGCGCCCACAAGGAGTGGGTCCGGATCGACGAGCTCGACTGGGACCGGACGCACACCGAGGCGTACATCGTCCTCAACCCGGACGCCGCGGTCGCCGAGCTGACGAACGCGAACTGCGACCTCGCGGCCGACGACGTGGGGGCGTACGCGAAGGTCGCCGAGCGGATGTTCGGCCAGGAGATCGTCTACGTCGAGTACTCGGGCACCTTCGGCGACACGGAGAAGGTCTCGGCCGCGCACGACGCGCTCGACGACGCCACGCTCTTTTACGGCGGCGGGATCGGCGACTACGAGTCCGCGAACGAGATGGCCGCCCACAGCGACGTGATCGTCGTCGGCGACCTGCTCCACGACGAGGGCGTCGACGCCGTCCGCGAGACGGTGAAGGGCGCGAAGGACGCCTGAAGCGACCGGTATCGTCTCGCCCCGGACGCCGGCTACCCCGCGTACCCGTCGACCATGTTCTCGACGTACTTCGCGATCACGTCGACCTCCAGGTGGACCGGGTCGCCGACCGACTTCTCCGAGAGCGTCGTGAGCTCGTAGGTCGTCGGGATGATCGCGACGTCGAACTCGCCGTCGCGCTTCTCGGCGACCGTCAGCGAGATGCCGTCGAGCGTCACCGACCCCTTGTCGACGAGGTAGTCCGCGTGGCCCTCGGGGATCGCGAACGCGAACCGCCAGTCCTCGCCGACGCGCTCGATCCCCGTCACCTCGGCGACGGTGTCGACGTGGCCCTGCACGACGTGGCCGTCGAACCGGCCGTCGGCGGGCATCGCGCGTTCGACGTTGACCGCGTCGCCCTCGCCGACGTCGCCGAGGTACGTCTTCGCGACCGTCTCGCTCGCGAGAAACACCTCGAACCAGTCGCCGCCGGCGTCCGACCTCTCGTCGCGGACCGCGTACTCCTCGACCGTGAGACAGACGCCGCTGACGCTTATCGACTGGCCGTGGTGGAGGTCGTCGAACCCGTCGACGCCGATCCGAAGTCGGAGCCCGTCCGCGGTCTCGGTCCGGTCGCGGACCGTGCCGGTGTCCTCGACGATGCCGGTGAACATACCCGATCTGGGCGCGCGCGACACATATCGGTTCGGTGTTCGGGGCGGCTCGCGCTCCGGGACGGCCGGCGGTTCGACGCGACCGGGCGCCGTGCCGCCGTCGGCGGCGCCCGAGCGACCGCCGCCGCGTCGCTTTTGAACGCTGGGCGCGAATCGGGGGTCAATGAACCTCGGCCTGATGGATATGATCGGGCTGGCGGCGTCGCTCGTCTTCGCGCTGCCGCTCGCGAACTACGCCGTCATCCGGCTGGCCGCCGGCGAGATCGCGCTCGGCGCCGGACTGCTCGTCGTCGCCGTCGCGATGGTCGTGCTCCCGCAGTACTTCCTCGACCCGGCCCGGATCCTCCGCGGGCTGGTCTCGGGACTGCTCCCTCGACAGCTCCGGGGGGAAGACGACGCCGCCGGCTCCGAGGGCGATTCGATCGAGAAGTAGCTCGGTCCGGCTTTCACTCCCGCCGCCGGGCCGCGAGCGTGACGGCGAGAACCGCGAGCCCGCCGGCGACGACTCCGAACCCGGGCGTCTCGAGGTCGAGGCCGCCGCTCCCCTCGACGCCGACCTCCTCGTCGACGATGAGCACCTCGCGGGAGTCCGACTCGTTGACCGCCTCGTTCCCGCGGACGGTCAGCGTCGCGCGGTCGCCGTGGCTCGTCCGGCTCAGGTCGAACGTCGCGCTCGCCGTGCCGTTCTCGACGGACGCCTCCTCCGTCATGAGGAAGGCCGGGCTCGCGTCTCCGGCCGAGCGGATCCGGAGGTTCACGGTCTCGCCGTCGTCGACCGCCACCGGCACGCTCACCTCGCTCTCCGCCGGAGCGACGACGATGTCGGCCGCTTCGACGTCCGCCTCGGTGACCGTGGCAGGCTCGGCCGATCCGCCATCGCTCCCGTCTGCGTCGTCTCCGTCGCTCCCGTCTGCGTCGTCTCCGTCGCTTCCGTCGTTTTCGCCCTCCCCGCCCGTTGCGTCTTCGACGACGAGGGTACCGACGTCGACGGTGTCGCCGCCGACGAGCACCTCCGCGTCGTAGCTACCGGGAGCGATCTCCTCGCTGAGGGAGGTCTCGTAGTCGGTCTCGACTTCGGCGCCGCCGTCGGCCGTCAGCGTGGCGCCGCCCCCGCCGGTTCGGGCGTGGTCGAAGACGAGGGTCGTGACGCCGTCGCCGTCCGGCGTCACGGTGGCGCGGAGCTCGTACCCGGCCTCCTCTTCGCCGCCGACAACGACCTCGAACGCGTCGACGCCGTCGGTTTCGACGGGAATCTCGGCGGTTCCGTCCTCGCCCACGGTGACGACGTCCGCGTCGAGGTCGGCGGTTCCGTCGGCGGCGACGGCTCCGGTCCCGGCGACGACGACGCCGACGAGCGCGAACGCGGCGACCAGAAGCGTCACCGCGGTCGGGAGTCTCTTTCTCGCGATACGCCGCACCGACTCGGAGCCGGCAGTCTCGCCGGTTCTGATGGAGGGATCGGATCGCATGCGTCTCGGCGTTCGACCGGCGGCCGAAAAGGGGCGCCGATAGCTCAAACAGCGGTCGTAGCTATCCGCCGCTCACCCGCGCTTCTCCGGCACGATCCCGAACGGGTACTCCGCCAGGATCTCGTACCCGTCGTCGTCACCGACGACGGGTACGAGATCC
>NZ_NHOY01000060.1 GCF_002252755.1 Halorubrum sp. Hd13
CGAGTCGGTGAGTCCGCCGAGGCGCGCCTCGTGGGCCCCGTCGAGCGTGTACACGTCGGGGCGGTACCGGATCTCCTCGGTCACCCCGTGGGCCTCCCCGAGCCGTCGGCGGACTCACCGACTCGGAGGCGTCGCGGTTCCGGGCCTGAAACGCCGTTACGAGACGGGGCGACGGATCACTCGACCGGTCGGAACCGGAAGCCGTCCCAGTCCTGGCTCGCCGGCTCGCGGATCCCCGCGCCCGGTTCCCTGAGGTCGTCGGCGTAGACGGGTTCGACGCGGTCGCCGATGTCGACCTCGACGTCGCCCGGCTCACCGGCGTCGTCCGCGCCCCCGCGCTCGGCCACCTGCCCGAGCGCGCGCACCACCGGGCCGTCGTACTCGTCGCCCATGTCGAACTCGACGATCGCGAGGGTGTTCGGCTCGCGGACGCCCGGCGGAGTCGCCGTCGACATCGTCCACGTGACGATCCGGGCCTCGTACTCGCGGAGGTCGACCGTCCCGACGCGCTCGGCGCCGTTCGGGCTCACGGTGTGGGGCGGATACGTGACCGTTCCGTCCGCGTACTCCGCCGCCTCGAAGGTCGGTTCGGCGCCCCGTTTCCCGTCGCTACCGGTCGCGTCGTCGGTGTCGCTTGTCTCGTGGTCGCTCATCGGCCTCCCTCCAGGATCGCGGTGGTCACGCAGTTCCCGAACCCGCCGACGTTGCAGGCGAGCCCCGTGTCGGCCTCGACCTGCCGCGGACCGGCGTTCCCGGTGACCTGCTGATATATCTCGTACACCTGTGCGACGCCGCTGCCCCCGAGCGGGTGGCCCTTCGATTTGAGCCCGCCGGAGGTGTTGATCGGGAGGTCACCGTCGCGGTCGGTGACGCCCTCCTCGACCGCCTTCCACCCCTCGCCCTTCTCGAAGAAGCCGAGGTCCTCGCTCTGGAGGAACTCGAGGATGGTGAACATGTCGTGGAGCTCAGCGACGTCGACGTCGTCGGGTCCGACGCCGGCCATCTCGTACGCGATCTCCGAGGAGTCGACGACGCCGCCCATCGTCGTCGGGTCCGCGCGCTCGTGGACGACGTGGGTGTCGGTCGCGCCGCCGATTCCGGAGATCACCGCGTACTCGTCTTCGGGGACGTACTCCTGGGCGACGGACTCGGGACAGAACACGAGCGCCGCGGAGCCGTCCGTGATCGGACAGAAGTCGTACAACCGGAGGGGGTCGGCGACGACCGGCGAACCGAGCACCGTGTCGAGGTCGACCTCCTTCTGAAACTGCGCGTGGGGGTTGTCCACGCCGTTCCGGTGATTCTTCACCGCGACCTTCCCGAGACTCTCGCGGGGCGCGTCGTACTCGTCGAGGTACAGGCGGGCGGTGAGCCCCGCGAACGAGGGGAGCGTGACGCCGTGTTTGTACTCGACCGGGTGCGTGAGCGACGCGATCACGTCGGTCGCCTCCGAGGTCGTCCGGTGGGTCATCTTCTCGCCGCCGACGAGCATCGTGACGTCGCTCGCGCCGGAGGCGACCGACTGCCACGCGGCGTACACGCCCGCGCCCCCCGAGGAGGAGGTCTGGTCGATCCGAGCGGTGTACGCTCCCGTGGCCGCCAAGTCGTGAGCGAGCGCGTTCGGGACGCCGGTCTGTCCCTCGAACTCGCCGCTGGCCATGTTCGAGACGTACAGGTGATCGAGGTCGCCGCCGTCGATGCCGGCGTCGTCGAGCGCGGCCGCGCCCGCCTCGGCCAACAGCTCCTGCACCCAAGCGTCGCGCTGCCCGAACTGGGTCATCGACGCGCCGATTACCGCTACACGTTCCATACCGATGCGTCCACGGCGCTCGCCTAAAGCGTACCTCTCTGCGGTCGCCGGGGCGGTGAGGGGTCCCGCGGGCGGGTCACTCCGCGCGCCGGCCGGCGTGACCGGGGTAGTCGCGCTCGAACCGCGATCCGATCTCCTCGCGGTCGAGTCGGATCACGACCGGACGCCCGTGGGGGCAGGCGTACGGGTTCTCGCAGGCGTCGAGCCGGTCGAGCAGGTCGACGACCCGCCCCTCCGTCAGCGAGGTGTTCCCGGTCACGGAGGGGTAACACGCCAGGTCCGCGAGCAGCTCGTCGACGACGTCGGTCACCGGCTCGTCGCCCGCGGCCGCGTCGTCGACGAACGCGGAGAGGACGTCCCGGAGGAGGTCAGGGTCCAGCGCGGCGTCGAAGACGGCCGGGACCGATTCGACGACCACCTCGCGGTCGCCCGCGCGCTCGGCGCGGAACCCGATCCCCGCGAGGTCCTCTGCGAAGTCGTCGAACAGCGCCGCCTCCCGCGCGGTGAGTTCGACGCGGACCGGCTCCGCGAGCGCCTGCGCGTCGGCGCCGTCGGCGAACGCCTCCCGCAGGCGCTCGTAGTTCACCCGCTCGTCGGCCGCGTGCTGGTCGATCAGCACGAGCCCGTCCGGCGCCTCCGCGACGACGTAGGTGTCGTGGAGCTGCCCGAGCACCCGAAGCGACGGGAGCGAGTCGAAGGTCCGCTCCGCGGCCTCGGTGGTGTCGCCGGCGAGGGTCCGCTGGGCGGTCGGAGTCGGACGCGGCTCGGTCGCCGCCTCCGTCGCCGGGTCTCGTCCCTCGGTCGGCGCAGCGGCGGCCCCGTCCGTGACGGAGTCGGTGCCGGGGTCGGCCGTGGGGTCGACGTCGGAGTCCGACTCGGAACCGGTGGCGGCGTCGTCGGTGACAGCGGCTCCCGAGTCGTCGAATCGACCGAGCCCGTCCGCCTCTTTCGCGTCGGTCTCGGTCGCGGCCGCGCTTCCGCCCTCGTCTCCCGAGTCGCCCTCGGCGTCGTCCGGCGTCGACTGCCAGCTCCGCGGCGACGGCCGGTCGGCCGGGGACGGGTCCGGGTCGGTGGCGGGGTCAGAGCTCACGTCGCCGACCGCCCACGCGTCCTCGTCGGTCGGGTCCAGCTCGGATGCGCCGGCCGCGGCGTCGGCGCTCTCGACGCCGTCAGCGCTTCGGCCGTCGTCGCTTCGGTCATCGCCGCTTCGGCCGTCGCGGTCGCCGAGCGCCGCGCGCTCGTGGTCGGTCCCGGCGCCGCCGACGGCCTCGGCCTCCGGGCCCTCGGGGCTGATCTCGGTCTGGTCCGGCGCCGACTGCCCCCGCGGCGCGGTCGAGCGGACCAGTCCGTGGTCGAGCAGCGCCCCCTCGACCGCCGCCTCCACGGCGGCGCGCACGGCCGGTTCCTCGTCGAACCGGACCTCCAGCTTGCGCGGGTGGACGTTCACGTCGACGTCGCCGGGCGGCACCTCGACGAACAGCACCGCGAAGGGGTAGCGGTCGGGCGCGAGCTGCCCGCCGTACGCCTCCAACACCGCCTCGCGGAGCGCGCTCGCGGTGACGTACCGGTCGTTGACGTAGGTGGCGAGGTACTCGCGGGTCGAGCGCGTCGTCTCCGGGTGGGAGACGAGGCCGGTGACGCGGCGGACCGGGGGATCGTCGGGTGCGGCGGAGTCCGCCGCGTCGCCCTCCGGCTCCCACTCCACGTCGACCATCGCCTCCGCGACCTCGCGGCCGTACACGGACAGCACGGCCGACCGGAGGTCGCCGTTCCCCTCGGTGGCGAACGTCTCGCGGCCGTCGTGCTCCAGCGAGACGGCGACGCCGGGGTTCGCGAGCGCGTAGCCGGTGACGACCGTGTTGACCCGGTCGAACTCGGTGGCCGTCCGCTTGAGGAACTTCTTGCGGGCGGGGGTGTTATAAAAGAGGTCCGTCACCTCGACGGTCGTCCCCTCGGGACAGCCCGCCGGGCGCACCTCGCCGACATCGCCGCCTTCGACCGTGACCTCGGCGCCCGCGTCGGCGCCCGGAGGACGCGACCGGACGGTGAGCCGCGAGACCGCGCCGACGGTGTACAGCGCCTCGCCGCGGAAGCCGAGGGTACCGACCCCGCGGTCGAGGTCCTCGATGTCGCCGATCTTCGAGGTGGCGTGCTCCGCGACCGCGGCCTCCAACTGGTCCGCCGGGATGCCCACGCCGTCGTCGCGGACGCGGACCCCCTCGGTGCCGCCGGCCTCGACCGAGACGGCGACCCGGCTCGCGCCGGCGTCGAGGCTGTTCTCGATCAGCTCCTTGACGACGCTCGCCGGGCGCTCGACGACCTCGCCGGCCGCGATGCGCTGGACGGTGCGCTCGTCCAACCGCTCGATGTTCGGCGGCTCCATTGCGTACCCTCCGGTCGGACGAGCGCGCACTTGAAGGCGTTGTCGGCGACGGCGGCCTCTGAGAGGGACGGTACGTCGATCGGCGGAACCGCTTATAAGCGGGCTGCGGTGGCGTCGCCGGCGCGTAGCGCCGGCCATCGCACGCGCGAGGGAGTCGCGAACGGAGTGAGCAACGAGATCGGGGAGGCGTGACAGAGATCAGTCCGATCGCCGAATCGAGACCGTTCAACGCGAGAAACCGCGAAACGAGAAAGTCGCAGGACGGAATGGAACGGACCGAGGTCCGCTTACCCCTCCATGCCGCCGAACGAGAGGCCGTCCTCGACGGAGCGCTGCGCCGCGAAGTAGACGATCGCGACGGGGAGCGCGAACAGGTTCGCGAACGCCGCGAAGCGCGTCCACGGCGTGGAGAACCGCCCCTCTGTCGCGAGGTTGTACAGCTCCACCGAGAGCGGGTAGTTCTCCGGCGAGAGCAGCGTCTGCGCGATGATGAACTCGTTCCACCCGGCGAGCCAGACGAAGATGAGCACGACCGCGAGCCCCGGCTTCGTCAGCGGGATGATCACCTCCCGGATCGTCTGGAGGAAGCTCGCGCCGTCGACCATCGCCGCCTCCTCGTAGGAGACCGGGATGTTGTCCATGTACGTCTTCAGCAGCCAGGTGTTGAACGGGATCGCGCCGGCGGCGTAGAACAGCCCGAGGACGAACAGGTTGTTCGTCAGCCCGTACGAACTGAACAGCGAGTACAGCGCCACGAGCGTCGCGATCGAGAGGCCCGCGCCGATCTGCGTGAACAGGACGTAGCCGTAGAGGATCCGCTTCCGGCCGACGAACTGTCGCCGCGAGAACGCGTACGCCGCCGGCACGATCATCCCGAAGCCGGCGGCGATCGTCACGCTGACGAGATAGAGGCTGTTGAACACCGCGCCGGGACCGGTGTCGGTCCCGACCCACCGGAAGCCGAGCGGAACGAGCCCGCTCCCGCCGCCGATAACGAGCTGCGGGTACCCCCAGTCGCCGTCGACGAAGAAGAAGTTGGACTCGAACAGCACCCACCGGTAGGCGTCGAGGTTGTACGTCGTCGGGTCGGGGAAGATCCCGCTGGTGTTGAACAGCCGGGTCCCTTCCGCGAGCGACGCGGTGAAGATCCAGAACAGCGGGAAGAGGAGGATTAACACCATCGCCAGCCCGAACAGGGTCATCAGGACGCTCTTCCCGACGTCCCACGGCGTCCGCTTCCCGGTCCGGAGGTCGTAGACGGCCCGCTGGACCGTCACGGCGAACCGCTTCGGAGCGGTCGCGAGCCCGAGGAGCTTCGCGCGGAGCAGCGCCAGGACGGAGGCGAGGGCGCTCATCGCTCACCCACCCCCTCGGCGAGGCCGCCGTAGCGCACGGCGGCGTACATGAAGACGCCGATGAATCCGATCGCGACGATGAGGATCGCGGCCGAGAGCCCGAACTCGTTGAAGCTGATCGCCTCGCGGTAGCCGTAGACGATGATCAGCTCGTTCTGTCGCGCCGGTCCCCCGCGGTTGAACACCCACGGGATCAGGAACTGCTGGAACGCGGTCGCGCCGGTGAGGATCGACGCGAACAGCACCGGCCGCCTGATGGCGGGCAGCGTCACGGTGCGGAACCGCTGGAGGAAGCCGGCCCCGTCGACCATCGCCGCCTCGTGGAGCTCGCGCGGCACGTCCTGGAGCGCGCTCACGATGATGATCACCATGAACGGGTACGCCAGCCACACCTCGGTGGTGACGTACGCGAAGAACGCCTCCCAGCGGCCGCTGAGGAAGCCGATCGGGACGTCGAACAGGAGGAATTCGGGCGCCGACAGCGACGACATGACGCCGTTGTACCGCCCGAGTATCGTGTTGAACACGCCGAACCGGGCGTCGCTGAACATCCCGCGCCAGACGGTGATCGTGAAGATCCCGGGGAACCCGAGGGGCACGATCACCGCCGCGCGCATGTAGCGCTTGCCGACGACGCGCGCGTGGTTCAACAGGAGGGCGATGCCGACCGCGACGAACACCTTGACCACGAGCGAGACGGCGACGAAGAGCCACGTGGTCGACATCGACGTCCAGAACTGCGAGTCGCCGAGCAGCCGCACGTAGTTGTCGAAGCCGATCAGCTCCGCGCCGCCGCCGATCACCGATCCGGCGAACGTCGCGTCGGTCAGCGAGATGTAAAAGAGGTAGAATATCGGATACAGCATGAAGCTCGAAAAGAGGATAACGCCGGGGATCACGAGGAGCAGCCCCCAGTCGCGGTTGGAGAACGGCACCGCCGCTCGGAGTCGTGCGAGCCCGCTCGCGCCGGTGCCGGTCTGTGAGGAAGCCATGATGACTAGCTGGGAGAGTGCCTACAGGTTCTCCCGGATCTCGGACGCGGCCTGGTCGAGCGCGGGGCCGCTCTCCTGGTCGCCGTTGAAAACGCGCGTCAAGGCCTCGGTCAGCGGCGTCCAGACGCTGTTCATGTCGGGGTGGGTCGGGGTCGGCACGCCGCGGTCGACCTGCTGGGCGAACGCCTCGACTTCGGCCGGGAAGTCCCCGCCCTCGATCACGGAACTCAGCACGGGGATGTACCCCTGCTCTTTGGCGTTGGTCTCGACGACCTCCTCGTTCGTGGTGTACCACTCGGCGAACCGAGTGATCGCGTCGACCGTCGACTGGTCGGCGTCGTCCAACATGGCGCTGAAGTAGATGGTCTGGATCCCGGAGTACGACCGCGGGTTGTTGCCGTCGACCGCCGGGAGCGGCGCGACGCCGAGGTTATCGATCTCGCTCTGGAGGTTCGCGAGCTCCCACGGGCCGTTGACGGCGAACGGTGCGGCGCCGTCAGCGAACGCGACGATCTGCGACTCGTAACCCGGGTCCGCCGGGACGTAGTCGGACAGCGTCTCGAGGGCGTCCATCCCCTCCTTACAGGCGTCGCTGTCGAGGGTGACCTCCCGGTTCTCCTCGTCGTAGATGTTGCCGCCGTACGCCTGGACGTAGCCGCTCACGAAGTACGGGTTCGCGACGGGGTACGAGAGCCCGTACTGGCCGTTGCCGGGGTCGTGGAACTCGTCCATGATCGAGACCATCTCCTCGACGGTCGCCGGCGCCTCGTCGACCATGTCCTTGTTGTAGTACAGCGCGACCGTCTCGGAGGCGAAGGGTAGCCCGTGGAGGGCGCCGTCGTACTGCACGGCCTGCTGTGCGGCCCCGGAGTAGGAGTCGAGCGACACGTCGACGTCGTCGCTCGCGTCGTAGAGGAACGGCGGCTCCTCGCGCACCGCGAACCGGCCGATCCAGTCGTGCGCCCAGATCCACGAGTCGGGTCCGTTTCCGGACGGGATCGCGGTCTCGAGCTGCTGGTCGAGCTCGCCGCCGGGCGCCTCCCTGTTGATCGTGTGGCCCGTCTCCGACTCGAAGTCATCGACGTACCCGGACATCGCCTCGTCCTCGCCGTCGGAGAGGTCGGTCCACAGCGCCGCGGTGCCGGTGTTCTGGTCGTCCGACCCGTCGGAGCCGTCGTCGCTTCCGCCGTCGCTCCCGTCGGATCCGTCCGACCCGTCGGACCCGTCGCCGCTTCCGCCGTCGCCGCTGTCCGTGCTGATACAGCCCGCGAGCGCCGCGAGCGCTGTACTTCCCCCCATCGTCTTGAGTAGCGTCCTGCGTTTCTCGTTCATGTGACTACAACAAACGATGAATTACATATTCATACATTTAGTTTTTGGGATCGGGGGGTCGATGCCGTGGCCTCCTCGCACCGTTCTCTCCGGCGATCCGCGGCTCGGCCGTCAGGCGCGCCTCGGTCACACATTTGAGATGAGATTGTTCCTCACATATCAAGAAAACAGCGAAGAACTAATATGCGGGAAGCGCCCTTTGCCAGTAAATGGCAAGAGTAACGCTCGACACGCTCCGGAAGGAGTTCGATCGGGGGACCATCGTCGCCGTCGACGACCTCGACCTGGAGATCGACGACGGCGAGTTCGTGACCGTCGTCGGGCCGTCGGGCTGCGGGAAGACCACCACGCTGCGGATGGTCGCGGGACTGGAGGAGCCCACGTCGGGGACCGTCAACTTCGACGACGAGGACGTCACGGAGATCCACGCGACGGACCGACCCGTCGCGATGGTGTTCCAGAACTACGCCCTGTATCCCCACAAGACGGTGATGGAGAACATGGCGTTCGGGCTCAAAATGAGCACCGACATGACGGTTGAGGAACGGCACGAGCGCGTGACCGAGATGGCCGAGATGATGGGGATCGCGGACCTGCTCGACGACAAGCCGGACGAGCTCTCCGGCGGGCAGAAGCAGCGCGTCGCCCTCGGTCGCGCCATCGCCCGCGAGCCCGAAGTGTTCCTGTTCGACGAGCCACTCTCGAACCTCGACGCGAAGCTCCGCACCGAGATGCGCGCGGAGATCCAGAAGCTCCAGAAGGAGTTCGGCGTCACGGCGATGTACGTCACCCACGATCAAGAGGAGGCGATGACGATGGGCGACCGCCTCGCGATCCTGAACGACGGGAAGCTCCAGCAGGTGGGCGAGCCCACCGAGGTGTACGAGAACCCGGTCAACGAGTTCGTCGCCGGCTTCATCGGTTCGCCGTCGATGAACTTCATCGACGTCGACGTCGACACCGACGGGACGACGGCGACGATCCGCGACGGCGACGCCGGGCTCGCGCTCGCGCTCAGCCGCGAGTACGTGGCGGGCCACGAGCTCGAAGGCGGTCCGTACACGCTCGGAATCCGTCCCGAGAACATCGGGATCGTCGAGGAACCCACCGGCGACGAGACGCTCACCGCGACCGTCGAGGTCGTCGAGCCGATCGGCTCCGACAACTACGTCCACCTCTCCGTCAACGACGACTTCCTCGCTCGCGCGCCGGCGAACGTCAAGCCGGAGGCCGGAGACGAGGTCGGAGTCGTCTTCGAGGAGGAACACGTCCACCTGTTCGACGCCGAGACGGGCGAAGACGTGTTCCTCACGGACGAGGAGGTCGAGGCCGCGGTCGCCTGAGGCGGTTCTTCGTACGCGGCCGTGTCGGGCCGGACCGATCCGACGACCACGGCCGCGAGGGCGGAGGAACCGCGCGACGCCGCGGAGCGATACGCAGCCGGCGTTGCCGTTCGGTCGGTCGACTCAGTCGTCGGCGGTCGGCGTCGGCGCCTTCCCGCCGAGCGCGTCGCGGTCGTGGTCGGCCTCGAAGTCGAGGTCCGGCCCGCGCGCGATGATCCCGGAGGGCGTCACGTCCGGATGGGTCGTGTAGTAGTGCTCCTTGATGTGGTCCATGTTCACCGTCTCGGCGACGCCCGCGGTCTGGTAGAGGTCGCGGAGGTACGGCCAGAGGTGCTCGTACTGGTGAACGAGCTTCCGGTTGCACATGAAGTGCGTGTGGTACACCTGATCGAAGCGGACCAGCGTCGTGAACATGCAGATGTCGGCCTCGGTGAGCGAGTCGCCGACGAGGTAGCGCCGGTCGGACAGGTGGTCGTTCCAGCGGTCGAGCGCGCCGAACAGCTCGTCGATCGCCTCGTCGTACGCCGCCTGGGACGTGGCGAACCCGGCGCGGTAGACGCCGTTGTTGACCGGCTCGTAGATCTCGGTGATGACCTCGTCGACGTCCGCGACGGTCGCCTCGTCGTCGGCATCGGGCAGCAGCGAGACGTCGTTTCCGAGGTCGTCGAACGCGGTCGAGAGCATGCGGAGGATCTCCCGTGACTCGTTGTTGACGATCGTCTCCGTCTCGGTGTCCCACAGCACGGGGACGGTCACCCGACAGGTGGCGTCGGGGTCGGCCTCGACGTACAGCTCCCGGAGGTAGTCGCTGTCGTGGAGGCGGTCGGGCGTACAGCCCGCCTTCTCCGGGGTGAACTGCCAGCCGCCCTCGTCGCGGTACGGGTCCACGACCGAGACGCCGATGGCGTCCTCTAAGCCGAGCAGCGACCGCGCGAGCAGGGCGCGGTGCGCCCACGGACAGGCGTAGGAGACGTACAGGTGGTACCGCCCCGCCTCCGGCTGGAACCGCTCGTCCGGTTCGGCGTCGACGTGGTCGGGCACGTCGCTGCCGGCGATCCAGTTCCGGAACGTCGTCTCGCCGCGCTGGAACGAGCCGTCCTCGTCCGTCGCTTCGTACGTGTCCGTTCGCCACTCGCCGTCGACGAGTTGGTTCATACCTGAATTACGGGCTCGACGTGCATAACGTGGGCGGGGACACGCGTGTCACCGGCCGTGCGACGTGTGGAATCGGATCGGAGTGACGGTCGGTCTGTCGCTCGCTGATAGACGAACGACATCGGCGCGACGGCTATCCCCGACCCCGTTGCGACGGCTCGCTCCCGTCGGGCGCTCGGAGGCGCGCCGACTGGCCGCGGGGTTGGTTATAAGTAGCCGCCGCCGCCCGCGCCGGTGGCTTTTCGGTCGGGCCCGCGGTCTCCTGACGTATGTCCGAACGAAACGAGGCGGCGCCGGCCGTCGCGGTCGTCGGCGGGGGCGCCGTCGGCGTCACCGCGGCCGCCGACCTCGCGGCCCGCGGCGTCGACGTGACCCTCTACGAACGCGGCTCGCTCGGCGCCGAGAGCTCCGGCCGGGCCGCCGGCGTGTTGTACGACGCGTACGCGGAGGACGTCGACGCCGCGCTGGCCGCCCGCGCGATGGAGCGGTTCCGGGCGTTCGACCGGTCGCTCCCCGGCTTCTCGTTCGCGCCGTGCCCGTACGTGATCGCGGTCCGCGAGGGCGACCCGGACGCCGACGCCGTCCCCGCGATGGTCGAGCGGATGCGCTCGCACGGGCGCGACGTCTCGCTCGTGACACCGAGCGCACTCGCCGACCGGTTCCCGATCGCGGCCGACGACCTCGCGGTCGCCGCGGTCGCCGAGGGCGCGGGGTGGTGCGACCCCGCGAGCTACGTCGAAGCGACGGGGCGGCGGGCGCGTCGCGAGGGGGTCACGATCGAGACCGAGACGGTCGTCTCGGTGACCGGCGACGGGCCGGGGCTCCGGATCGACGGGGAAGACGACGGCCGCGCCGAGACCCGCGAGTTCGACGCCGTCGTCGTCGCCGCCGGCGCTCGCACCGCCGACGTGCTCGCGGGCGCCGGGGTCGAGGTCCCGGTCGTCCCCTACCGGGTCCAAGCGCTGACGAGCGGGGTCGCCTACGACGGGCCGATGGTGTACGACGCGACCGCGGGCGTCTACGTCCGACCCCACCCGACCGGCCTGCTGGCCGGCGACGGCACCGAGCCGGTCCCGGCGGACCCCGACGACTACGGTCGCGAGGGGGACGACTGGTTCGTCGCCTCCGTCACGGAGACGCTCCGCGATCGGGTGGACGCCGTGAGCGGCGACGGGCCGGACGTCGGGCCCGACGTCGAGCGGGCGTGGGCCGGGCTCTGCACGGCGACGCCCGACGGCGACCCGCTCGTCGGGCCCGTGGGCGAGGGAGGAGACGGGCCCGACGGCGACGCGGACCCCCTGTTCGTCGCCGGCTGGCAGGGCCACGGCTTCATGCGCGCGCCGGCCATGGGGGAGCTCGTCGCCGAGGGCGTGGTGGCGTCGCTCGACGGGACCGACGCGGACGACCCCGAGTCGCCGTGGATCGGCGCCTTCGACCCCGATCGGTTCGACGGCGACGAGGCGTTCGATATCAGCGAGGGGATGTCGGTGGGAGAGCGAACGGGGGAGTCAGACCGGAGGGAGGGGAGATGAGAACGGAGAACGGGTGAGTGAGACCCGAGAACAGGGGAATGAGGCCGGAGGGGGGGAGGTGGAGACCGCCGGGAGCGGAAACGGTCTCAGTTCTCGTCGTCGGTCTCGTCGGCGTCCTCCTCGACGACCGCGACGTCCCGCGCGTCGTCGTTCTTCGGGATCTCCACCTGCAGCGTTCCGTTGCGGGTCAGCGTCGCGTTCGCTCCCTGCGGCGTGACGTTCGCGTCGCGCGGGAGGTCGGCGCTCCCGGAGAGCGAGACGCCGCGTCCGGGGAACACCATCTCGTAGCCGTCGTAGAAGTCGCGGAACCGGTCGAGCTCGACCTCGACGGTGTGGTCGAGGAACGTCACGTTGAGGTCCTCGCCCCGGACTCCGGGGGCGTCGAAGACGACGAGGTAGGCGTCGTCGCTCTCGAGGAGGTCGTACGAGAGCGGCCGACGCTCCTGCATCTTGCTCCACCCGCGGCCGACGCGCTCGAGGACGCGACGGACGGCCGACCGGCCCGCGTCGACGAATCCACTCACGGGTTACACCTCGATCTCGGCGAGCTCGCTCCCGCCGCAGTACGGGCACGACAGGTCCTCGACGGCGTGGTCGTCGGGGACGTCGTACGTGTAGTGGTTCTCGAACATGTCGAGCTCGCAGTCGTCGCTCTCGCACTTGACCTCCATGGTCGATGGCATATACGACTCCGTTGTGCCGGCGAGGGCTTAAACGGCGTGGCGGCGGCCGTCCGTGTATGGACGGCATCGGCGACGGCGGCGGGGCGAGTCGCGCGGACGACGGGCCGGTCCGCGTCTACGGCGTCGACTTCAGCGCCGCGGCCGACGACGCGGGACGGAAGACGTGGATCGCGAGCGGGACGGTCGACCCCGAGCGCGGGGAACTGGTCGTGACCGGACTCCGGCGGCTCGCCGACCTCGGCGGGGTCGACGGCCCCCGCCGCGAGGACGCCCTCCCGGCGCTCGCGGCGTGGATCCGCGCCCTCGACGAGAGCGCGGTCGTCGGGCTCGACTTCCCGTTCGGCCTCCCGCGGTTCGTCGTCGAGGAGAGCGGCCGCGACTCGTGGCGGTCGTTCATCGGGAGCTTTCCGGAGTCGCTCCTCGGAGCCGGCCACCCCGGGACGGACGACCCGGTGCGCGCGTTCGCCGAGCGCTGCGTCGGACTCACCGACCGCCACGGCGAGGGGACGTACGACAAGCGCCAGACGGACGCCGCGGTCGGCGCGCGGTCGCCGTACGGGTTCATCGCCGACACGGTCGCGTTCCACGGGATGCGGGACGTGCTCGCCCCCGTCGTCGACGACGCCCGCTTCGCGCCGATGGACCGATCGGGGGAGGGGTGGCGGCCCGAGGCGCCGCCGGGGCCGACCGTCGTGGAGACGTACCCGGCGGCGGTGTTGGACCGCCTCGGGCTCAGCCGGACGAGCTACAAGGGCGGCGGCGAGTCGGAGACGGCGCGTCGGCGGCAGAACGCCGAGGGGCTGGCCGCGGAGGCCGACGTCGCCTACGAGCCCGAGAGCGACCTGACGGGCGCGATGGTCTCGGACGCGGGCGGCGACGCCCTCGACGCCGCGGCCGCCTGCCTCGGGGCGTTCACGGCGTGGAGGCGGGGATACGAGACTGACGTCGCCGGGTTCGACGATCCCGGCGCGGTCGCGCTCGAGGGATACATCTACGTCTGAGACGGTGCGCCGATCGCGGGAGTAGACGCTCTCAGGCCGCCATTCCCCGGAGCCGATCCGGGACGGTGGCGCGCTCGACGATCAGGACGGCCGTCGCGCCGAAGGCGACGCCGGCGAGGAAGCCGGGGCCGTACGGGAAGAACGGGACCTCGAACGCGAGCGCGGCCCCCAGCCCGACGGAGAGCACGAGGATCCCGAGGCCGAAGGCGACGTACGCCAGCGTCTCCAGCCGGTCCGGCGGGAGGCGATCGCGGGCGAACCACGCGACCGGCCCGAGGCCGACGGCGGTCGCAGCCGCCCAGCCCGCTGCGATCCCCCACGGTCTGGGATCGGCCCCGACGAACTGCACCGCGGCGTACGCGCAGACCGCGGCGAACGCAACGTACTGTCCGACCCGCTGCCGGCGGGAGGGGCCGTCGCCGGTCGGAGCGGCGTCATCAGGCGAGGGCGTCTCGTCGGCCGGAGGGCGCTGGGAGGGCACGTCCGGCGATTCCGCGCGCTGTAAAATAAGCGATCTGCCGATTCCCCGACCTTCCGCACGCTTTTCCCGTCTCGGCCGACTACGGTGGGGTAACATGACCGATTCGCCCGCGTCGGGTCGCGGCTCGCTCCCGCCCGACCCGACGGACCTCTCCGTCACCGTCGTCGACGGCTACGTCGACGAGCCGGCCCACTTCGGCGTCCCGCCGTACATCTCGACCTACCCGCGGTACACGGCCGGCGCGCTCGTGGACGCGGGCGTCCCGGAGTCGCGGATCACGTATCACACCATCGACGAGCTGCGCGACGACCGCTCGAAGCGCGCCGACGTCGCCGACGCCGACCTCATGGTGTACGTCGGCGGGATGACGGTCCCGGGCAAGTACGTCGGCGGGACGCCGGCCGAACCGGACGAGGTGCG
>NZ_NHOY01000003.1 GCF_002252755.1 Halorubrum sp. Hd13
GGCTGAGGGAGCGGAGGGGGCGGAGGGAGCTGAGGGAACGGAGCGAGTAAAAATCGGGCGAGCGACGGCTCGCCCGAAACGGTCGCCGCCCTGAAATCGGTCGCCGCCCTGGGAGCGGTCGCCCGCTCGGAAACGGTCGCCGCCCAGGAAAGCGGTCGCCGCGGCCGAACGGTTGGATTCAAGTCCGCCGCAGGGGAAGCGGGTGGTATGCAACCGGGAGATCGCGTCCGCGTCGAGCGCGGGGACGTCACGAACGAGGGCGTACTGCTCCCCTCGACGACTCGCGACCACCTCGTCGTCAAGCTCGACGGGGGGTACAACGTCGGCGTCGACCGCGACGAGGTCGACGACGGGGCCGACGCGGGCGGCGGCGAGGCCTCCGAGATCACCTTCGACGACGACCTGCCGACGGTGTCGCTCATCTCGACCGGCGGGACGATCGCCTCGACCGTCGACTACCGGACCGGCGCGGTCACCGCCCAGTTCGACGCCGAGGACGTGCTTCGGGCCGTGCCCGACCTGGCCGGCCGCGCGAACTACCGCGGGCGCGTCGTCGCCAACATCCTCTCCGAGAACATGGAGCCGTCCATCTGGCGGGAGCTCGCCGAGGCGGTCGCGGAGGAGGTCGCGGCCGGCGCGGACGGCGTCGTCGTGATGCACGGCACCGACACGATGCAGTACTCCGCCTCCGCGCTCTCCTTCATGCTCGACTCGCCCGTCCCGGTCGTGTTCACCGGGAGCCAGCGCTCCGCGGACCGCCCCTCCTCGGACAACGTGATGAACGCGGTGTGCGCGGTCGAGGCCGCGAAGGCCGACCACGCGGAGACGCTCGTCTGCATGCACGCGAGCCCCTCCGACGACGCCTGCGCGCTCCACCGCGGCACCCGCGTCCGGAAGAACCACACCTCCCGCCGCGACGCCTTCGAGACGGTCGGCGCCCGATCGCTCGGCGTCATCGACTACGAGGCCGCGGCCGAGGCGGGCGCCGAGGGCGACGCGGCCGACGCCGCCATCGAGTGGAACCGAGAGCCGCTCCCGCGGGGGAGTGAGGCGAGCGAGGGCGACGGAGACGCGGAGGCCGGCCTCGCGCCCGACCTCGACGGCGACGTGGAGCTCGCGAAGTTCACGCCGGGCATGGACCCGGCCGCGTGGGACTACCTCGACGGCAAGGACGGCGTCGTGATCGAGGGGACCGGTCTCGGCCACGTCCACACCGACCTCGTCCCGCGGATCGCGGAGCTGGTCGAGGACGGCACCGTCGTCGCGATGACGAGCCAGTGCCTCGACGGCCGCGTCTGCGACCGCGTGTACGACACCGGCCGCGACCTGCTCGACGCGGGCGTCGTCGAGGCGGGCGACACCCTCCCCGGCACCGCGAAGGTGAAGCTCATGTGGGCGCTCGCGAACCTGTCGGACCCCGCCGAGGCGATGGCCCGCGACCTCGCCGGCGAGCTCACCGAGGAGTCGCAGCCCTGGCGATGACGGAGTCGGACGGGGAGCCGCCGCGCGCCCCCGGCTCGACGCCCGCCGGACCGACCGTCGTCGTCCGCGAGGCCCGCCCCGCCGACGCCGACGCGGTCGCGGCGTTCACGCGGGACACGTGGGGCGAGCGGCACGAGGACTACCTCCCGCGGGTGTTCCCCGACTGGGTCGCCGCCGACGACCCTGACCGCGGCACCTTCGTCGCGACGCTCCCGCCCGAGGCGATCGACGGAAGCGACGCGGTCGCGGGGAACGACGACCGCGATCCGGGTGACACCGTGATCGAGGGCGACGGCGCGGGCGCGGCCGCCCCCGGCGAGCCAGAGGCCGTCGTCGGCTGCATCCGGGGCGCCCTGCTCACCGAGTGGGAGGCGTGGGGACAGGGGATCCGCGTCGACCCCGCCGCCCGCGGCTTCGGCGTCGGGACCGCCCTCTCGACCGGCGCGCTCGACTGGGCGCGCGACCGCGGCGCGACGGTCTGCCGGAATATGGTGTTCTCGTGGAACATCGCCGGGCTCGGCCAGTCGCGCGCGGTCGGCTTCGAGCCGGCGACGGAGTTCCGGTTCGCGGAGCCCGAGCCGGCGGCGGACGTCGGCGATCCGGAGACCGCGGCGACTGCCTCCGACTCCGACGGGCTCCGCGTCCTCGACGGTCCGGACCCGAACGCCGCGTGGGCGTTCTGGGCCGACAGCGACGCCCGAGACCACCTCCGGGGCCTCGCGCTCGACGACGGCGAGTCGTGGGCCTGTTCCGAACTCACTCGCGAGCGGCTCCGGGTCGCGGCCGACGACGACCGCCTCCTGGCGGTCGCCGACGCCGACGCGCTCGCCGGGGTCGCGCTCCGGGCCCGCGTCTCGGAGCGGCCGGGCGACGACGAGGACGACGCCCCCGAGCGCGTCGCCGTGTACGGCGTCGCCGCCTGGCGAGACGTCGACGCGGCGGGCGCGCTTTATAAATCGATCGCCGCGGACGCGGCCGCGGTCGACGCCGACGCCGCGCGCGTGCTGATCCCCGAGACGGTGGAGCACGTGAGCGACACCGGCGCGAACCGGGTGCCGGTCGCCGGCGAGCCCGACTTCGTCATGCGGGCCGACCTCACGGGCGAACTATAAGCGTCGCCCGCCGAACAGGGTATCATGACGCTCCTCTCCGGGGTCGCCCTCCCGTGGTCGCTCCCGCTCACGCTCGTGGTCTACGGGGTCGTCGTCGCCGCCGCGGCGTGGATCTACCGCGACGCGAGGGAGCGCGGGAGCCGCTACGCGCCCCTCTGGGCGGTCGCGACCCTCGCGTTCACCATCGTCCCCGTGCTCGCGTACCTCTACCTCCACCGCGACGCCGGCCCGGCGCGGTGAGCGTCGCGGACCGTTTTTAGGCTCGGGACACAGATCGACGATCGGAATGCCCTCCACCGCTCGCTCCGGTCCGTTGAGCGCGCTCGCTCGGGGTCGCCGCTTCAGGGCGCTCGCGCTCTTCGTCTCGAATCTCCTCCCGCTCGCGGGCGTCGTCGCGCTCGGCTGGAACGCGGCCGCGCTGATGACGCTGTACTGGTTCGAACTCGGGATCGCCTCGCTCTGGGCCCTCGTCCGCGCGCTGTTCGCCGGCCGACCGTCCGAGATCGAGCGCACCGCGCTGATCGCCGGGCCGCTCGCGAGCCGCCGCGCCGCGCTCTCCGTCCCTCGCACGGGAGTTCAGATCCGTCTCTCATCGCTGCTCGTGCTCCCGGTCATCGCTCCGATACTCTGTGTCGTCTGGCTGTTCGTCGGGGGACTCACGGTGGGCGTCGTCGCCGACGGCGGCCTCTCGCCGAACGCGCTCGACACCGTGACCCTCGCGGTCCTCGCCGTCTTCGTCGGCGAGGGAGCGACGACGCTCGCCGAGTACTTCGCCGGCGGCGAGTACCGCGACCACAGCGCGCAGACGGCCGTTCGCGGCGTGTTCGTCCACGCCGGAGCCGTGTTCTTCGCCGCGCTGTTCACCGTCGCGCTCGTCGGTGCGGCGACGCTCGACGGGGACGCGCCGATATCGGCGCTCGATCCCGGCGCGGTCGGCCTCCCCCTCCTGCTCGGCGTGATCGGGTTGAAGGCCGCCGTCGACCTCGCGGGGCTGTACCGCGACCGGCTCGACGCGTTCGACGAGTCGCAGGCGTTGGACCTCGGGTTCTCGTACGACCCGCCGACCACCGACTCGGTCCACAGCTCCCTCGACGGTCCGGTCGATGCGGTCCGTCTCCCCCGGCGCTCGCGGTTCGCCGGGGCGCTCGCGACGGTCTCCGTCCACCCGGGGCTGTGGTGGCTCGCCGCTGTCCCCGCGTTCGTCGCGGCGCTGTTCGCGATCGGCGGCGACTGGACGACCGTCACCGTCCTCTCGGTCGTCGCCGTCGCAGTCCCGCTCTCTCTCGCCGCGGTCGACCACGAGCTCCGGCACGGTCTCGTCGCGTACCGCGCCGGCGACGACGCGCTCGTCGCCCGCGACCGCCTGTTCGGTGCGACGCTGTGGCGCGTCGAGTCGTGGGATGAGACCGGCTTGCGCGTGGAACGGACGTGGCTCGACCGCCGGCTCGGCACCGAGACGGTCGTGATCGAACTCCGCGACGAGGAGCACCGGGTCCCGGGGCTGTCGGACCCCGACACGGTGCTCGCGGCGTTCGATCGGCGCGCCGATCGACCGGACGACTGACTTCGCGTCGCCCTCGGGTCCGCTATCGATATCGATACCCGAACCCGAACGCCTAATTACGCCCGCGGCGGCCGTGGGGACATGGTCGCCACGCTGCCGGACCTCCTGCGACTGCTCGTCGTCCCCGTCTTCGCGTGGGCGGCGCTGCGGGACGTCCGGACCCGACGCCTCCCGAACCGGATCTGGCCGCCGCTGTACGCGTTCGGGGCGCTGCTGTTGGTCTGGGAGGTGGCGTCGATATGGCCGATCGCCGGGATAGAAGAGACGCGGTTCGCCGTCCAGGTCGCGATCAGCCTCCTGTTCGTCGCGCCGCTGGGCTACGCGTTCTGGTTTCTCGGCGCGTTCGGCGGGGCGGACGCGAAGGCGCTGATCGCGCTCGCGATTCTCTTTCCCACCTTCCCGGAGTACGCCGTCGCCGGCGCGGAACTCCCGCTCGTCGAGACCCAGATCGGCGTGTTCTCGCTCACGGTCCTCACGAACACGGTGCTGCTCGGGCTCGCGTACCCCCTCGGCCTCGCCGCGGTGAACCTCGCGCGCGGCGAGCGCTCCGCGAACATGTTCCTCGCCCGCCCGGTGGCGACGGAGTCGCTGTCGGACCGCCACGGCCGGCTCTTCGAGGACGACGACGGGGAGACGCGGAGCGGGCTGGACCTGGACGCGCTCCGGATGTACCTCCGGTGGCGCGGACTGCGGCTCGCCGACGTCCGCGCCGACCCGGGCCGCCTCCGCGACCCGGAGAGCGTCGGCGAGACGTTCGAGCCGACCGACGGCGGGACGCACGTCGGCCCCCTGACCGACGGTGGGACCGCGGCCGACTCGGACGTCGAGGCCGCCTCGCAGTCGGGTCTCGGACCGGCGGCGTTCGACGACCCGTGGGCCGCCGAGCGGTTCCTCGCCGAGATCGACCACGGCGCGTACGGCACCGACGCCGAGACGCTCCGCGGCGGACTGGCGGTCGTCGCCCGGAAGGACCGCGTGCTGGTGTCGCCCGGCATGCCGTTCGTCGTCCCGATGGCGGTCGGGCTGGTCGTCGCGCTGACGTACGGCGACGCGCTGTTCGCGCTGCTCGGCGTCGTCGGACTGGTCTGAGAGAACCCCGCGGGACGGTCGTCGCGCGGCGCCGCCAGCTCCCGGCGCTGTCAGCTCCCGGCCCGGAGGTCCCCGACCGTGAGCACGCGGGTCCCGACGGGCCGTTTCACGAACTCGCCGATCTCTCGGCCGAGCAGTTCGCTGACCCCGCGCTGGGCCGACACGTCGAGGAGGCGCTGATCGATCCGGCCGTCGACGACGACCGTGTGCGGCGCCGTCTCGGCCGCCTCGACCGCGTCGAAGGCGTCGGCGGCGTCGACCTCCGCGAGGACGCCGCGGTCGTCGCCGAGCAAGCGGGCGCGGTCGCTCCCCGAGTCGACGACCTCCTGTACGTGCTCCTCGATCGATCGCGGCTCGTCGTCGACGGGGGCGTCGTCTGACGGTTCGGCCGGCTCCTCGTCGGTCTCCGTCCCCGACCCCTCGTCGGTCTCCGTCATCGGCTCCTCGTCGGTCTCCGTCATCGGCTCCTCGTCGGGTTTCGTCCCCGACCCCTCGCTGGTCTCCGCCCCCGACTCCGCTTCGGCCGTCTCCGCGGACCCGTCGTCCGCCGGTTCGGTGGCCGTCGCCTCGGCGTCGACGACGTCGACCTCGACAGAGTCGGCGCCCCCGTCGTCCCCCGCGGTCGCGGGGTGCTTCTCGACGGCCTCGACCAGGGCGCTCTCCGTCTCGTCGTTGGCCGCACCGGCCACGACGCCGTCGGTCTCCGGACCCTCGGGGTCGGGCGAACCGGGGTCGGAGGCGTCGGGGCCCGGCGTCTCGGACCCGCCGTCCTCCGCGTCGCCGCCGGTCCCTCGACCCGCGTCGTCCTCCCCGACGCCCTCTCGCCCGGCACCGCCGGCGTTCTCGCGTTCCACGTCCCCGGGACCCTCGTCGTCCGCGGCCGCCTCGCGGAGGTTGGGCTCGTCGGCGAGGGTGTCGTACGGGACCTTCCCGCGGAGCGACTCGAAGACGGCGTTGCGGTCGAGGTCCTCGACCGACTCGCCGGGCGGCGCGAACGCGACGTAGTCGACGTCGCCCACCTGCGCGAGTTCGCGGAGGATGAGCTCGCCCCCGCGGTCGCCGTCGAGGAAGGCGGTGACGGTCCGGTCGGCGGTGAGCTCGGCCACCGCGTCCGGGACGTTCGTCCCCTCGACGGCGACCGCGTTCTTAATTCCGCACTCGAGCAGCGTGAGCACGTCCGCGCGCCCCTCGACGACGATGACGGCGTCGGAGTCGCCGACGCGGGGGCCGGCCGGGAGCCCCTCGTAGTCGACGATCCCCTCGACGCGGGCGGCCTCGCGGACCTCCTCGAGGATGTCGTCGCTCGCGAGGCTCGTCTCCTCGAAGCCGCCGGCGATCAGCTCCTTGGCGCGCTCGACGACCTCGCGGCGCTTCGCCGCCCGCACGTCCTCGATGCTCGTCACCTCCACGGAGGCCTGGCAGGGACCGATGCGGTCGATCGTCTCCAAGGCCGCCGCGAGGATCGCCGTCTCGACTTTGTCGAGGCTCGACGCGACGGTGACCTCGCCGAACGACTGCCCGTTCTCGGACTGGACGGAGACGTCGATCCGGCCGACCCGCGACGACTCCTGGAGGTCGCGGAGGTCCAGCTCCTCGCCGAGGAGCCCCTCCGTCTGGCCGAACACCGCGCCGACGACGTCGCTGCGCTCGACGACGCCGTCCGCCGCGATGGTGGCGTGTATCAGGTATTTCTCTGTGTCTTTCATGATGGTGAATGGTGATGATCGGGCGGCGTCGCCGCCCGTGCGCTGTTGTGCGCGTCGCCGAAAATAGTTATCGCACCCGCCTCCGTCGAGGCCCTTTGAAGAAATATATTCTACAAAAGCCAATATCGAACTCTTTTGGTAAGATTTATCCGTTCAAAGTAGTTATAGTTCGACATGAGGAGACCTCGGAGAGATATCGTGTGGATTCCGACGTTCGCACTGCTCGTCGCGTTCGCGGTGCCGTGGCCGCTGTGGGGCGTCGACCGCGTCGTCGCCGGGCTGCCGGTGTGGATCTGGTGGCACGTCGCGTGGCTCGGCCTGTGTACGGTCCTGTTCTCCCGGTTCGCTCGGAGCGGCGCGTGGGAGCGCGGGATGGGGCTCCGCCCCGGCGGAGACGGCGACGACCGGGCCGCGGGCGGCGACGCGGGGGCCCCCGCCGCCGGGGGTGAGCGGCCGTGACGCTCGGGCTCTCGCTCGGGATCGTCGTCGGCTACCTCTTCCTCGCGCTCGCGGTGGGCCTCGTCGCCTACCGCGTCTCCGAGACGACGGCCGAGGACTACTACCTGGCCAGCCGGTCGATCGGGACGGTGGTCCTGCTTTTCACCACCTTCGCCACGCTGCTGTCGGCGTTCACCTTCTTCGGCGGTCCGAACCTCGCGTTCGCCGCCGGCCCGGAGTGGCTGATCGTGATGGGGACGCTGGACGGCGTGCTGTTCGCGGTGCTGTGGTACGCGATCGGCTACAAGCAGTGGCTGATCGGGAACCGCAACGGCTACGTGACGCTCGGGGAGATGCTCGGCGACCGGTTCGGCTCGACGGGCCTCCGCGCGCTCGTCGCCGGCGTGAGCCTCCTCTGGCTGTTCCCGTACGTCATGCTCCAGCAGATGGGCGCCGGCGAGGCGCTCGTCGGGCTCACGAACGGCGTCGTCCCCTACTGGGGCGGCGCGGCGCTCATCACGGCGTTCATGATCCTCTACGTCGTCCTCGCCGGGATGCGCGGGGTCGCGTGGACGGACACGATTCAGGGGCTGTTCATGCTCTCCGTCGTCTGGGTCGCCGCGGTCTGGGTGGTATCCGCCGTCGGCGGCGTCGGCGCGGCCACCGGCGCGATGCTCGACGCTCGGCCCGACTTCGGGTCGTTCGGCGGCGGGACCTACTCCGTCGGGTTCATCGTCTCCACGGCGATCACCATCGCGTTCGGCGTGACGATGTTCCCGCAGATCAACCAGCGGTTCTTCGTCGCGAAGTCGGGCGAGACGCTGAAGCGGTCGTTCGTGCTGTGGCCCGTGCTCGTCCTCCTGCTGTTCGTCCCCGCGTTCATGCTCGGCGCGTGGGCGGCCGGGATGCCGGTCGACGTGCCGGAGGGCGCGAACGTGCTCCCGGTCGTGCTGAACGAGTACACGCCGGCGTGGTTCGCGGCGCTCGTGATCGCCGGCGCGATGGCCGCGATGATGTCCTCGTCGGACTCGATGCTCCTCTCGGGGTCGTCGTACTTCACCCGGGACCTCTACCGGCCCGTCGTCAACGCCGACGCCTCCGAGCGACGCGAGGCGTGGGTCGCCCGGATCGGCGTCGCCGCCTTCGCGCTGCTGGCGTTCGCCGCGAGCCTCTTCCGGCCCGGCACCCTGATCGAGGTCGGCAGCACCGCCTTCTCCGGGTTCGCGCTGCTCGCCCTCCCGGTTATCTGCGCGCTCTACTGGGAGCGGACCACCCGCACCGGGATGATCGTCGGCGTGCTCGTCCCGCAGCTCGCGTACCTCGCGGTGGTGCTGTCGGCGGTCGTCGGCTTCGTCCCGACGCTCCCCCGCACAGTCGCCGGCGGGTGGGACGTCGCGCTCGGGCTGATGGCGCTCTCGGCGCTCCTCACCGTCGGCGTCTCGCTCCTCACCGCGCCCAGCGCGGAGGGCGACGCCTCGCGGTTCGCGGTCGCCGGGGACTGAGTCCGATCGGGGAGAAAGAGCGCGCGGCGGCCGGCTACTCGGACGCCTCCGACTTCTGCACCTTTGAGACGACGACGTCCCAGTCGGGGTGGCCGGGCCCGTTCCGGCAGTCCCACCCGCCCTCGACGTCGATGCCCTCGTCGTGCGCCTCGCGGAGCAGCGTCTGCAGCTCGTCGCGGAACTCCGCCTCAGCCGTCGGCGCGTCGTCGTCGGGGCTCATGCGGACCGCGCTCCGTCGCTCTCGACGGACGAGAGTTCCGCTCGGACGGGTCGCACCGGGGACGTCACCGAGCTCGGACCGAAAATGACCGAATCGAGGGTAGCACCGCTATCACTAACATACATGCGTAGATCGAACCGGCCGCGTCGGTTCAACTGTACTACTGTTAGTACAGTAGGTATTTATAACGAGTGGCTGTCCCCGTCGGAGGGGGATCGCCTCCTCGTCACGCCGGGGCGACGGTCCCCTCGATGAGCCGGCGATGGCCGCGTTTGATCCGGGAGGAAAGCGACTGCTGGGAGATGCCGAGCTCCGCCGCGACCTCGTCCAGCGACGCCGTTCGCGGCGAGTCGAAGTAGCCGCGCTCCTACGCCAACACGAGCGCCTCCCGCTGGGTCTCCGTCAGGTCGTACCCGTCCCCCTGGACCGGCAGGAGCGAGTGGACCGCCGTGATCCCGATGTCGATGTCGCGGTCCTGGCAGTCCGTCCGGAACTCGCCGATCGCCTCGCGGTCCTCCCCACGGACCTCGAACCGCCAGCCGTCCCGCGTCCCCGCGCCGGAGAGCACGGCGATGTTGGCGTGTGCCAGCGCGTTCAATACGCCGTAGTAGTCGTCGTCCCACTCCGCGCGCATCATGTACTCGTCGTCGACGTCGTCGACGAGATCGACGCCGGCGACGCCGCGATGGGCCTCGAACGCGGACTCGATGTCGGCCGGGCGCGCGCCGCGGACCCAGAAGTAGGGGACGACCACCTCCCGTTCAGGATGAGCCGCTCCAGCTCGACCGTCGCCCCCGGGAGGTTCCCGAAGACCGTCCCAGCGGGAACTCATCCGCCGGGCTCGTGAACTCTATGACCGTGGCCATACCGAACGGTGACGCGCGACGCCCATAACCGACGACGATGGTGTACCAAGCAGCGCGGTCGCGGCGGGGGTCCCGCCGTCCGCCCCCGCGATCGCCCAAACCCTGATATACCAAGCTTTCCCTATTTAACGGGGAATCGAGAACGGATCAACGAGTCCAACCGATGAGTGTAATCGTGGAGTTCCGCGTCCTGTCCAGCGATTTCGAGCTCGGCCAGATCCTCTCCGTCGAAGGGGACTCCACCATCGAGCTCGAGACGCTCGTCCCGCTCGGCGAGGCTTCCGTCCCGCTGTTCTGGATCCGCAACTCCACGCGCGAGTCGTTCGTCGAAAGCGTCCAGCGCCACCCGTCGGTCGAGGAGGCCACGCGGGTCGACGCGTTCGAGGAGCGGACGCTGTTCACCCTCGACTGGGACGCGAACCAGGACCACCTCGTCAGCGCCGTGCAATCGAACGACGGACAGATGTTGAGCGCCGTCGGATCGGCGGCGTCGTGGACGTTCGAGGTCCGGTTCCCGACCCACGAGTCGCTCAGCGCGTTCTCGACGGACTGCGAGGAGGCCGGCATCGAAATGACGGTGACGCGCGTGTACAACCCCTCTGAGCCGGACGTACAGCCGTGGCTCGGCCTGACGGAGCCGCAGCTCGAGGCGCTCACGCTCGCGATCGAGATGGGGTACTACGACATCCCGCGCGGCTGTACGACGAAGGAGCTCGCCGACGAGCTGGGTATCTCCGACCAGGCCGTCACCGAACGACTCCGGCGCGCCATCACGGCGCTGGTGACCTATACCCTCCCGATCGACAGTGAGAGCCGGTGACACCGGTCGCCGAAAGTCAAAAGACCGTTTACCACCGACTGCGGGTATGAACGAGCCCGGCACCGAGGGCGTGCTGTTGGACCAAGGGGCGCTCCACGATCGGCTCGACGACGCGCCCGGGTGGCTGCGGGAGCACTACCGGACCTTCCGCGAGTCGATGCTCGGCGAGCGCGACGGCTCGCCGTTCCCCTGCTACTTCGGCATCGAAGTCGAGCGCGAGGGCGACCTGCTGTACGCCGCCTGCGAGTCGACGACCGACCCCGCCGCGCTCCTCCGGTTCCGCGACGTCCTCTTGGAGTACCTCGACGCCTACGAGGACCACGCCGACCGCGCTCCCCTCGCCGTCTTCTTCCGACCGCCCGACGGCGACCGGGGCGAGGCGCACTACCACGAGCGGCTGTGGCACGTCCTCGAGTTCCTCCACGTCCACGACCCGGAGCCGTGGCCGGAGGAGATCCCGACGGACCCTGACACCCCGCGCTGGGAGTTCTGTTTCGGCGGCGAGCCGCTGTTTCCGACCTCCCGAGCGCCCTTCTACGACGAGCGGAAGAGCCGCTACTCGCCCGTCGGGCTGGAGATCACCGTCCAGCCGCGCGCCGTCTTCGAGGGGATCACCGCCGACACGGAGGCCGGCGAACAGGCGCGGGAGGCGATCCGCGGGCGCATGGAGGAGTACGACGGCGTCTGTCCCCACGCCGACCTCGGCGACTGGGGCGTCGAGGGCGACCGCGAGTGGACGCAGTACCTGTTCCGCGAGGACGACGCGGCGAGCCCCGACGCCTGTCCGCTGACGCCGACCCGGGAGCACCCGAAAGCGCCCGAGGCGCTGCTGGAACCGGGCGCCTGGCGCCGGTTCGCGGAGTCGCCGCCCTCGGAGAGCGCCTCCGGGTCCGACGCGGACGCGGCCGTCACCTCGGGGCTCGACGATGACTGAGGCGGACGTCGCCGACTCGGCCCGCTCGGAGGGCGGCTCCGCGCCCCCCGACGACGCGGTCCTCCTGCTGATCGACTTCCAGGTCGGCTTCGACGAGCCGGGGTGGGGCGAGCGCAACAACCCCGACGCGGAGGCGGTCGCGGGCGCGCTCCTCGACCGGTGGCGCGCGGCCGACCGCCCGGTCGCGCACGTCCGACACGCCTCGACGGAGCCGGACTCGCCGCTCCGCCCCGACGCCCCGGGGTTCGCGTGGAAGTCAGAGACGGCGCCCGCCGAGGGCGAACCGACCTTCGAGAAGTCGGTCAACGGCGCGTTCCTCGACTCGGGGCTCGACGCGTGGCTCCGCGAGACGGACCACGAGTCGCTCGTCGTCTGCGGGCTCACCACCGACCACTGCGTCTCGACGACGACCCGCGAGGCCGAGAACCGCGGCTACGACGTGCGCGTCGTCGCCGACGCGACGGCGACCCACGCCCGCGAGGGGTACGACGGAGAGGCGATCGGCGCCGACACGTCCCACCGCGTCGCGCTCGCGCATCTCGACGGGGAGTTCGCGACCGTCGTCGAGGCCGAGGACCTCCGTTAGGCTCCGCCCCGTCAGTTTCCGGTCGGTTCCGATCCGGTCAGTCGTCCGCGGTCCCCGCGGCCCCGCCCTCGCCGTCGTCTCTCGCGCGGTCCGCGGCGTTCGCGAACATCCCCCGCCGCGTCGTGTACGCGAAGTACGCGCCCAGCCCGAGGAACCCGACGACGTTCGAGACGGCGACCGCCCAGAACACGGCCTCGACGCCCCAGCCGAGTCCCGGCGCGACGGCGACGCCGAACGCCCCGAACGTCGCCGTCGCGGGCACGGCGGCGACCGCGATCGGGAACCGGATCCCCCAGTACTTGAGAACGTCGGCGGCGAGCGAGGTCCGGGTGCGCGAGGCGCCGTTGAATCCGGCGAGCAGCGTGTAGGTCCCGCCGAGCGCCCAGTAGGAGACCGCGAGCAGCCGCAGGTACAGCACTGCGAGCGACCGTCCACCCGGCGTGAGGTCGGGGGCGAGGAGGTCGACGACCCCGCCGGCGACCGCGAACTGGACGGCGCCGAGCGCGAGGAACGCGCCGACGATTATCCCGGTTCCGACCGTCGCGGTGCGTCGGGCGCGGCGCGGGGCGTCCGCGCCGAGGTTCTGGCCGATCATCGACTGAGCGGCCTGTTGGGTCCCGAGCGCGGGGACGACCGCGAGGGTCGCGACGCGCGCGCCGACCGTGTACGCCGCGACTCCGGCCGCGCCGCCGGCGACCGCGACGAGGCTCACGACCAGCACGCGCACCAGTTCGGTCGCGCCGCGCTGGCCGCCCAGCGGGAGCCCGACGGAAACGATCTCGCGGAGGTCGCCGGCGTCGACGGCGAGGGCGTCTCGGGTGAGCCGGAACGTGTCGCGACCGATCCCGGCCGCGTACGCGAGGACGTGAACCAGCCCGGCGACGCCCGCGAGCACCGTTCCGAGCGCCGCGCCCTCGACGCCGAGCGCGGGGAGCGGGCCGAGCCCGAATATCAGCGTCGGCGCCGCGACGAGGTTGACGAGGACGCTCGCGACGCTCACGTGGAGGACGGCCCGCGTGTCGCCGTAGGCGGTGAAGCAGTTCTCGACGGTGTCGCCCACCGCGCCGACCGGGAGGACCGCGGCGATTATCGCGAGGTAGGCGGCCGTGGTGCCGGCGAGCGCTGGGTCGGCCCCGAGGAACCGCACCAGCTCCTCGGCGTAGAGGGCGACGGGGACCGCGACGGCCGCCGTGACCGCGAGGGCGACGAGGCCGCCGTTGACCGCGACGCGACGGGCCCCCGCGTCGTCACCGCCGCCGGCCCGCTGCGCGACGAGGAGCTGCGTGCCGACCGCGGCGACGACGACGACCGCGCCGAGGAGCGACTGGATCGGGAGGCTGAGCCCGACAGCCGCGACCGCGTCCTCGCTCACGCGGCCGAGCCAGAACGTGTCGACGAGGGCGTTGGCGACGTAAACGAGGTTCTGCGCGACGAGCGGGGCCGCGAGCAGCAGGAGCACCCGCCCCACCGGCCCGTCGGTGATCGCCTCATTGTCGACGTCGAACATCGGATAGTTCCGTATCTGGGGCCTCTAATAAAACGCTATTGGTGTCGGATACGATACGTTTTGTCCCCGGGTGAGCGGTGGTGAACTCGTCGGTGTGATCCTCACGTTTTTGCACTCGGCCGCCGTGGTTCGGGTATGCAACGCGGCCGTCGAAAGCCGGACTGGCTGAAGTCGCGGCCACCGTCCGGGTCCCGGTTCACGGAGATCAAGGAGCGCCTCCGCGAGCGCGACCTCCACACCGTCTGCGAGGAGGCTAACTGCCCGAACATGGGCGAGTGCTGGTCCGGCCGCGACGGCCCCGGCACCGCGACGTTCATGCTCATGGGCGACCGCTGCTCGCGGGGCTGTAACTTCTGTGACGTCGCGACGGGCGGGATGGAGCCGCTCGACCCCGAGGAGCCGGAGAACGTCGCCGAGGCCGTCACCGAGATCGGGCTCGACTACGTCGTCTTGACCTCCGTCGACCGCGACGACTTGGCGGACGGCGGCTCGGCGCACTTCGCCGAGACGATCCGCCAGATCAAGCGACGGGATCCGGAGGTCCTCGTCGAGACGCTGATCCCCGACTTCCAGGGGGACCCGGCGGCGGTCGACCGGATCGTCGACGCGGGGCCGGACGTGATCGCGCACAACGTCGAGACGGTCGAGCGCCTCCAGTGGCCCGTTCGCGACCGCCGCGCCGACTACGAGCAGTCGCTCGCGGTGCTCGACCGCGTCGACCGAACGTCCGACGTGCACACGAAGACGAGCCTCATGCTCGGGGTCGGCGAGTACGCCCACGAGGTGTACCGGACGCTCGGCGACCTCAGCGAGGTCGGCGTCGACGTCGTCACCTTCGGGCAGTACCTCCGGCCGTCGCGCTCGCACCTCGACGTGTTCGACTACGTCCACCCGGACGCCTTCGAGACGTGGCGCGCGGTCGCCGAGGAGGAGTTCGACTTCCTCTACTGCGCCTCGGGGCCGATGGTCCGCTCGTCGTACAAGGCCGGCGAGCTGTTCGTCGAGGCGCTGCTCCGCGAGGGCCGCTCGCCCGAGGACGCCCGGCGGCACGCGCGCGCCGCCGGTGGCGACTGATCGAGACGACCCGACCGACGGACGTCTCGAGACGACCCGACCGACGGACGCACCCGAACGACCGGTTCTTCGCTCCGGAACGACCCCCGAGCGAGCCGCGCCCGTCTCCCTCTGAACCGGCCGGCCTGCGAGGCCCGAGGTCCCCGATAGCGATACTGTCTAAAATTCGGCACGATCGACGCGAAACGCGCCCCGAGCGCCGGTGGAAGTTATATACCTTATATGAGAGTTATTGACAGGACTTGTGTAGGAGTTGACAGGGATATACTTATCAGAGAGGGGTCTATATGAGTGGGTATGTCATACCACAAACGACGGCGTGACGTGTTGAAGACTGTCGGTGTCGCTGGCGCGGTCGGACTCGCCGGCTGTGCGGGCGGGGACGGCGGCGACGGGAGCGACGGCGGGGACGGCGGCGACGGCGACGACGGAATGGACGGCGACGATGGCAGCGATGGCAGCGATGGCGGAGACGGCGGCGACGGTGGCAGCGGCGGTCCGGACCTGCTCACCGTCATCGGTTACCCCGAGAGCGGGATCCAGCTGTTCCGCGACTACTACGCCGCGTCCGACGGGGCGGAGGACATCCTCATCCCCGACGGGCTTCAGGACCCATCGTTACCCGGGCAGGTCGGCAACGAGATGAGCAACGTCACCGGGACCGCGCCGGCGGCGGGCGGCCCGAACCAGGAGGCGTTCGAGAGCCTCTACCAGGACGCCTACGACGAGACGCCGGGCGTGTTCACCTCGCAGTCGTACGACTCCGCGGCCGCGCTGATACTCGCGAACGTCGCGGCGGGCGAGAACAGCGGGACGGCGATCCGCGACCAGCTCCGGCGGATCGCGAACCCGGACGGCACCGCGTACGGTCCGGGAGAGTTCCTCGACGCGGTCGAGGCGGCCGCCAACGGCGAGAACATCAACTACCAGGGGGCGTCCAGCGCCGTCAACTTCGACCAGAACGGCGACCCCGCGTCGGCGGCCTACTCCATCTGGGAGTTCGCCGGGCAGGACGCCGACTCCGTCGACGTCCAGGAGACGCAGAGCTTCGAGGGGGAGAACCCCGACGGCGCCGGCCCCTCGGCCGACTCGTCGCCCGGCGGGCTCGGCCGCGAGGTGAGCGTCGGGATCCTGCTTCCGGAGACCGGCGACCTGGCGTCGACGGGGCAGCCCATGATCCGCGCGGCCGAGATCCCGGCCCAGCAGGTCAACGACTCCGACCTCGACCTGACCGTGAACGCTCAGTTCGAGGACACGAACACCTCGCCCGACCAGGGGGTCAGCGGCGCCGAGTCCCTCGTCAGCGCGGGGGTTCCCGCGGTGTGCGGGACGGCCTCCTCCGGCGTGAACGTCCCCGTCTGTCAGGAGACGCTCATCCCGAACGAGGTCGTCGGCTGCTCGCCGTCCAGTACCGCGCTGTCGGTGACGAACCTCGAGGACGACGACTACATCTTCCGGACCGCCCCGAGCGACCAGCTGCAGGGCCGGGTCATGGCGCAGGTCGCCTCGGAGCGGCTCGGCGCCTCGACCGCCGCGACGCTGTACGTCAACAACGACTACGGTCAGCAGCTCTCCGAGCGGTTCAGCAACGTGTTCGAGGACACGTTCGACGGCGAGGTGTTCGACCAGATCAGCTTCAACATCGGCGAGTCGTCGTACTCCAACGTCATCGAGCAGGCGCTCTCCAGCGGGAACTGACCGCGATCGGAACCGACGCGTCTCTCGGGCGGCCGATCAAGCGCTACTGTTTTTTCAGACTACCCGACCGAGAAGCGGTGCGGGTCTGACGCGCATCGCTCGCGAGCGACGCGTCGCTTCTGGGCCTTTCGCTCCGCCTCAAAAACGGACCGCCGCCGCGTGGGGCCGACGGCGCGCGGACGCGACCGACTACCCGCCGAGGAACTCCCGGCGGACCTCCTCGTCGTGCAGCAGCACGGCCCCCTCGTCCTCGAACCGGTTCTGCCCGTTCGCGAGCACGTACCCGCGGTCGCAGCGTCTGAGCGCCTCCTTGGCGTTCTGTTCGACCATCAGGACCGCCGTCCCCGACTCGTTGATCTCGTCGATCTTGTCGAACATCTCGTCGACGAGGTCGGGGGCGAGCCCCGCGCTCGGCTCGTCGAGGAGGAGGAGATCGGGGTCGAGCATCAGCGCCCGACCCATCGCGAGCATCTGGCGCTGACCGCCGCTCATCGTCCCCGCCTGCTGGTGTTTCCGCTCCTCTAAGATCGGGAAGCGATCGTACACCTTTCGGAGCTCCTCCTGCGGGACCTCGTCGAGGATGTACGCGCCCATCTCGAGGTTCTCCTCCACGTCGAGCTCCGCGAAGATGTTCTCGTTCTGCGGGACGTACCCCAGTCCCTTGTGGATGACGTCCTCGGGCTTCGTCCCGCTGATGTCCTCGCCGTCGAACGTCACCGTCCCGCCCATGTGCGTCGTCAGTCCGAACACGGACTTCATGACGGTGGACTTGCCGGCCCCGTTCGGGCCGACGATGGTGACGTACTCCTCGTCGTCGACGTCGAGGTCGACGTCGGTGAGGATCTGGAGGTCGCCGTAGCCGGCGTCCAGGTCGCGGACCTCGAGGAGGCTCACACCTCACCCCCGAGGTACGCCTCGATGACCTCCTCGCTCTCCTTGATCTCCGTCGGGGTCCCGTCCTTCAGGATCCGGCCCTGGTGCATGACGATGACCCGCTCGCAGTTGTTCATGATGAGGTCCATGTCGTGTTCCACGATGAGGAAGGTGTACCCCTGCTCGCGCAGCTCGTGGACGTGTTCGAGCAGCCGCTTCTCCAGCGAGGGGTTGACCCCGGCGAACGGCTCGTCCAGGAGCAGCACGTCCGGGTCCGTCAGGAGCGCTCGGGCCATCTCCAGCAGCTTCCGCTGGCCGCCGGAGAGGTTCCCCGCGTACTCCTGCGCGAGGTGGTCGATCTCGAAGAAGTCGAGCACCTCCCAGACCCGTTCGAGCTGTTCGGTCTCCTGCTCGCGGACCGCCCCGCGCGTCATCGGCATGATCGACCGCCACAGCGACTCGCCGACCTGTCCCTTCGGCGCGAGCATCATGTTCTCGAGGACCGTCATCTCCTCCAGCTCGCGCGCGATCTGGAACGTCCGGGCGAGCCCGCGGTTCGCGACCTCGTGGGGCTGGAGCCCCGTGACATCCTCGCCGTTGAACCGGACCGCCCCCTCGTCGGGGTTCAGCATCCCCGTGATGAGGTTGAACGTCGTCGACTTCCCGGCGCCGTTCGGGCCGATGAGTCCGGTGAGCGTCCCCTCCTCGACATCGAAGCTGACGTCGTCGACGGCGACGATTCCCCCGAACTCCTTGCGGAGCCCCTCGACCTCGAGCGGGGCGTACCGCTCCCCGTCGCTCCCGCTCGGGAAGTCGGCCTCGGACCCCATCGCCTCGTTCAGACCGGTCTCGGACGCCGACCCGTCGGCGGGGGCCTCGCCCGCGGCGTCGTCGCCGTCCGTCTGGGCGTCGTCCGTCGCGGCGTCATCGACCGGCGTCGACGCGCTCGGGGCGGACTCGTCGGTCTCGCTCATCGCTCTTCACCCCCGTCGGCGGCCGCCGGCTTTCCGGGCGCCTCGTCGGTTCCCGGCCGCGCGAGGTCGACGCTCGACGCGGTCTCCTTGCGGTGGCCGAGCAGCCCCTCCGGTCGGTTGTGCATCAGCCAGATCAGCACCACGCCCATGATCACCAGCCGCAGCTGGCTGACGCTGTCGAGCGTGTACAGGACGAACGGCATCGGGTCGAGCGAGGCGAACCCCGCCATCGCCTCGCCGAAGTTCCGCGGCGCGTCGCCGAGCTCGAACGCCGTCTCGACGAGGTTCTTGAAGTACCGCGGCCCCTCGTACAGCAGTCCGGCGAATATCGCGCCGCCGAGGAAGCTCCCGGTGTTCGAACCCGCGCCCCCGATGATCAGCGCGATCCAGATGAAGAACGTGATGTTCGGGCGGAACGAGGGCGGCGTGATGCTCCCGCGGCTGGAGTACCAGAGGATCCCGCCGAGCCCCATCAGCGCGGAGCCGAGCACGAACGCCGTGAGCTTGAACCGGTCGGTGTCTTTCCCCAGCGCGTTCGCGACGTCCTCGTCCTCGCGGATCGCCTTCAGGACGCGCCCGAACGGCGACTTGCCGGTCCGCGAGAGCAGGACGTAGAACAGCCCGACGCCGACGAGGAGGAGGATCCCGTACGCCACCCCGTCGATCACCGGCTTGGGGTTGTTCGGGATGTAGTTCCGCTCGACGAACGCGACGACGCCGAGGTACGGCTCCCAGAGGAACAGGGATCTGAGCAGCGCCTCGAGCGGGTCCGCGTAGTTCAGGATGAGCCCGCCGCCGCCGCCGAGACCGACCGTGTCGGCCGTCGGGTCGAACGTGAACAGCCAGAGGTCGATCGTGTCCGGCACCGTGAACGTCTGGAACGTCCGGGACATCATCGTGAACCGGACGATCTCGGAGAACGCGACCGTGACGATCGCGAGGTAGTCCGCCCGGAGGCGGAGCGCGGGCAACGCGACGAGGAGCCCGAACAGCCCCGCCGCGATCACGCCGGCGGCGATCCCGACGCTGAGCGGGAGCCCGAAGCCGCCGACCTGCGCGGCGCCGCCCTCGGCGACCGGCGGCTTCGACACCAGCGCGGTCACGTAAATGCCGATTCCCATGAAGCCGACGATGCCGATGTTGAACAGCCCGGTGTACCCCCAGTGGAGGTTCAACGCCAGCGCGAGCATGCCGAAGACGCCGATGTAGAACGTGAGGTTCGCGACCGAGTTCAGCTGTCCCCGGAGCCCGTATCCGAACGCGACCCCGGCGAGGATGTACGCGAGGTAGAGCGTTCCGAGGACGGCGAGGACGAGCGTCACGTCCCGCTCGAAGAGGCCCTCGATCCGCCCGCGGATGTCAGTGGCGCTCATGCCGTCGTCCTCCCGCTGAAGATGCCTTCGGGCTTGAACAGTAGGATCACGATCATCACCAGGAACGCGGCCGCGCGGCCGAACTCGGAGGGGATCCAGACCACGGAAACGGACGCGGTCAGACCGATGATGATGCCCCCGCCGATCGCGCCGTAGATCGACCCGATACCGCCGAGGATGACCGCGGCGAACACGAGCAGCAGCAGCAGCCACCCGTCGTTGAACCCGAGCGTCCCCTTCCAGAGGACGAACATGTAGCCGGCGACGCCCGTGAGCCCGGCGCCGACGATCCACGTCGTGCGGATGACGCGCTCGGTCGGGATGCCGGTGATCCGCGCGAGGTCCTCGTTGTCGGACATGGCGCGCATGGCCTTCCCGAGCTTCGTCCGCTGCAGGAGCAGGTGCACCCCCAGCATGAGGCCGCCCGCGACGACCACGAGGCTGATGTCGTGGGCCGTCACCCGGAACGTCCCGTCTATCGCGGGGACGTTCACGCGCGGGACCGACCCCGCCGCGGTCGTTCCGCGCACGCCCGCCCCGTAGACGAACTGGAGCAGGTACCGCAGCGCGAACGCGACCCCGATGCTGGTGATGAGCAGCGCGATACCGCTCTCGTCGCGGATCGGCCGGTAGACGAACCGGTCGATCGCGAGCGCCAGCGCGATCGTGACGATCCCCGCCAGAAGAGCCCCGAGGACGACGGCGATCGGCGCGGTCGTGACCCCGATCCCGAGCGCGCCGCCGAACACCGACCCGCCCGCGCCGACGAGCAGGAGCGCGCCGACGCTGTTCTCGCCGATCCCGGCGACGAGGTAGCTGGTCCCCATCCCGGCGAACGCCCCGGTAGTGAGGTAGTCGCCGTGCGCGAAGTTCGCGAAGTTGAGAATGCTGTACGTCATCGAGAGTCCGATACCCGCCAGACCGATGATCAGGCCCCGAAGTAACCCGTCCCAGATCAGGGACGCGAGGCTGCTGATCTGAATCCCCCCGGTCAGGAGCCCGGACACGAGCGACCAAGCCATCCACAGGGCCACGAGCAGGACCCCGATGGCGAGCGGTTCCTCGCTGAGGGTTCGGCGGTATCGGACGTACGTTTCAGAGACACTCACGTGATAACACTCCTCATCATAGCGTATGAATCAACCTATAAGACGTTTTCTACCCAAAATCCACCGACGTATGCCGTGTTTAGACACATAAGTAGTGTCTGAGGAATATAACCACATGCGCGCTCGACTGCCGAACACGCCGCCCCGCTCGACCGGTCACCGCGGGCCCATCGGTCACCGATAGTCGAGGCGGCGACGGAAAGGCGGTGTGAACGCGGCGAGAAAGACGGTGTCAACGCGGCGAGAAAGACGGTGTGAACGCGGAGAGAGGGACCCGCGGGCGGACGGGGCCGTCTCTCGCCTGCGGACCCCCTCTCGGGTCGTCGCCCGACCCGCCCCGAGTCAGTACCCCTGCGCGTTGCCGTCCTTCCGGGGCTCGGTGGCGGCCGAGAGGACCCCGTCCTCGTTGCGGACGATCTGCGCGCCGCCGAACTGGACCGGCGAGAGCGTTCTGACGTCGTGGTTCTTCCGAACCAGCTTCGCGGTGACGTCGTCGTCGAAGTGCGGCTCGACGCCCAGCTCGCCGCTCTCGCGGTACCGCCACCGCGGCTCGTCGAGGGCGCGCTGGAGCGGCATGTCGTAGTCGACGACGTTCGATATCACCTGCACGTGCCCCTGTGGCTGCATGTACCCGCCCATCACGCCGAAGGCGGCCCAGTCGTCCTCGCCGAGGCGAACGATCGCGGGGACCAGCGTGTGGAACGGGCGCTTACCGGGTTCGAGGCTGTTCGGGTGCTCGGGGTCGAGCGAGAAGGACGCGCCGCGGTTCTGGAGGGCGATCCCCGTCTCGCCCGCGACGAGCCCGGAGCCGAAGCCGGCGAACCGCGAGTTGATGTAGGAGACGACGTTCCCCTCGTCGTCGGCGACGGTGAGCAACACCGTGTCGGCGTCTTCGGCGTCGGCGTTCGGTACGCCGAACGAGACGTCGTGGTCGGCCGTGGGCCCGACGCCGGCCGCCCGCTCCGCCGCCCAGTCGGCCGACCCGAGCGGCGGGATCTCCTCGTACTCGGGGTCGGCGATGTAACGGTGGCCGTCGTGAAAGGCCAGCTTCAACGCCTCGGCGAAGTAGTGGACGCGGTCGGCGGTGTCGTAGCCGTGCTCGCCGGCGCCGAGCTCGCTCGCGATGTTGAGCGCCTCCAACGCGATGAGCCCCTGGTTGTTCGGCGGGAGCTCGTACACCTCGGCGCCGTTGTACGTCGTCGAGATCGGGTCGGGCCACTCGACCTCGAAGTCGGCGAGGTCGTCCACGGTCATGAACCCGCCCTGCGACTGGATCTCCCCGGCGATCTCCTCGGCGATCTCCCCCTCGTACACCACGTCTGCGCCGTGCTCCGCGATCTTCTCCATCGACTCGCCGAGCCGCGGGAGCGTGACCGTCTCGCCGACCGCGGGCGCCTCGCCGTCGAACAGGAACGCCTCCCGGGCGTGGTCGTCGGTGAACAGCTCCTCGGCGCCGGCCCAGTAGGACGCGATGACCTCGGAGACGGGGTACCCCTCGGTGGCGTACCGGATGGCCGGTTCGAGGGCGTCGGCGAGGGTGAGCCGCCCGAGCTCCTCGATCGTCGCCTCCCAGCCCCGGGCCGTGCCCGGCACCGTGACCGCGTGGGGGCCGTAGAACGGCATGCCGGCCTCGTCGGTGTCGTCGACCGCGTAGCCGCCGTCGTCGGGGTAGTACGAGGAGACGTCGTCGGTCTCCCGCAGCGAGTCGCGGACGTTCTCGATCGTCGCGTCGGCGGGCGCGCCGCCGCAGGCGCGCATCGATCCCACCTCGCCGTCGGCCGTTCGGTACAGCGCGAAGACGTCGCCGCCGAGCCCCGTCGACGTCGGCTCGACGACGTTGAGCGCGGCCGCCGTCGCCACCGCCGCGTCGAAGGCGTTCCCGCCCTCGCGAAGCGTCTCGATCCCGGCCTGGCTGGCGAGGGGCTGGCTGGTGGCGACGACGCCGCGCTGACCGTACACCGTCGATCGGCGAGAAGTGAACCGGTCCAAGTCTGGTTCCATACCCTCGATCCGGCGCCCCACATTATAAACGTCGGACCGGATCTATTCGGTCGAATCGGCCCCGGCCACGCGATTCCGCACCTGGCTCCCTCGTCCTCGCGGGGCGTCCCCTATGTTTTCCTCCCGGACGAGGGTCCGTTTCGCTGTCACACGCCCCTCACACCCTCGATGATCGTTCGTGTCAATACCGCTTATCGAAACAGAACCGGCGGATTACTGAACGGACGGTGGTTTGCGATAAAGAATAGAATGGTTTTTAACAGACGACGCGTACGTGTGGGTATGTCTCATTCCGACAACGGACAGACGCGATCGGCAACGACTCGCCGACGAGTTCTCGCCGCGATGGGCGGCGCGAGCGTCGTCGGTCTGGCGGGCTGCGTCGGCGGCGACGGCGGCGACGGCGGCGACGGTGGCGACGGGTCCGACGGCGGCGACGGCACGAACGAGTTCGTCGCCTCGGCCGCCGCGAATCCGGGCACGTTCGACCCGACGATCATCACCGACGCGACCTCCAACTCCGTCATCGGGACGATGGCGTACGAGCGGCTGGTCGCGCTGACCTTCGACCTCTCCGAGGTCCGAGGCGAGCTCGCGTCCAGCTACGAGCAGGTCGACGACACCACCTTCCGGTTCCAGCTCCGCGAGGGCGTCACGTTCCACAACGGCGACGAGTTCACCGCGGAGGACGTCGCGTTCTCCATCAACCGGACGAGCGGCACGACGAACGACGCCGACGTCTCGTTCATCGAGAACGTCGAGGTCCTCGGCGACTACGAGATCGAGATCACGTCGAGCGACCCGCACGCGCCCTTCTTGAACGACCTCGCCGCGGTCCCGATCCTCACGAGCAAGACGGACGCGATCAGCGAGAACCCGGAGCAGGACGAGCACGACTTCACCGAGCAGACCCTCGGGACCGGCCCGTGGGAGCTAGAGGAGTTCTCGGCCGAGGACCGCGCCGTCCTCGTCCCCTACGAGGACTACTGGTACGACGGCGACGAGTACCCCGGCACGGCGCCGTGGGACCAGGTCACGTTCCGGGTCATCCCGGAGCAGGTCTCTCAGGAGGAGGCGATGGCCGCCGGCGAGCTCGACATGATCGACAACGCGGCCCCATTCGAGCTCGACCAGTGGGAGAACCAGACCGGCGAGGTCGTCACCGGCAGCGCCGTCGGGTTCGACTTCATCTCGTACCCGGTCAACCAGAGCCCGTTCACGAACGAGAAGCTCCGGCGCGGGATGACCCGTCTGCTCCCGAAGTCCGATGTCATCGAGGCCGTCTTCGGCGGCTACGCGACCGAGCTCGCGGCCCCGATCAGCCCCGGTCTCGGCGCGTTCTGGGACCCCGAACACGAGCAGAACCTCCTCGACGAGTACGTCGGCCAGGACGAGGAGGAGGGGCTCCGACTCATCGGCGAGGCGTTCGAGGAGGAGGACATCGAGGCGCCGTTCGACGTCTCCTTCATCACCAACGTCAACCGGACCCGCGAGCGGTGGATGGAGATCATCCAGCAGACGATGGACGAGACCGAGTACTTCAACGCGGAGCTCGACGTCCGCGCGTTCGACGACCTCGTCCCGTTCCTGCTCGACCCCGAGGGCGCCGCGGCCAGCACGGACGTCGTCGGAATCGGTTGGACCGGCGGCTCCGACCCCGACGGCCACGTGAACCAGCTGCTCCACTCCAGTCAGCACGTCCCCGACGGGTTCAACTGGAACCTCTACGAGAACGAGGAGATGGACCAGCTCATCACCGAGGGGCAGACGACCCTCGGCGCCGAGGAGCGGCTCCCGATCTACCAGGACCTGCAGGAGCTCGTCGCGCAGGACGTGCCGATGGCGAACATGTGGACCGGCGACCAGATAGACGTCCTCAACCCGGAGAACATCGAGTCGATCGATCAGTGGAGTCCCCACCCCAACTCCAGCAACCGGTACAACACGCTGTACAAGCCGCACCTCGACGAGATCGTCTACCCGGCGGAGTAACGGCCCCGAACACCCGATAGCCCTCTCATTTCACCTCGATGAGCCTTCAACGATTCGTACTCAAACGCGGCCTGATAACCATCCCGCTACTGTTAGGGATCTCCCTGCTCACCTTCGGGATGGTCCACGCCATCCCCGGTGATCCGATCGACTTCATCACGCTGTTCACGGACCTCGATCCGCAGACGGAGATGGAGATACGAGCCGAATACGGTCTCGATCAGCCGGTGTACATCCAGTATATCGACTGGGTCACCAGCGCTGCGACCGGCGACTTCGGCCGGTCGATCATCACCCGCGACCCGGTCATCGACGAGATCATGACTCGGCTCCCGTACACGCTCGTGATGGGGATCATGGCGTTCGGCGTCACCCTCGTCACGGCGATCCCCACCGGCGTGATCGCGGCGTACTACCGCAACACCAAGATCGATCAGGCCAGCCGCGTCTTCGCGCTGCTCGGGATCGCGATCCCGAACTTCCTGCTCGGCCTGCTGCTGCTCCTGATCTTCGCGAGCTGGCTCGACCTGTTCCCGATCCTCCCGCCGACCGATCAGGGAATACTCAGCTACGACATGCTGGTGTACACGCTGTTGCCCGCGATCACCATCGGCACCGGCTCCACCGCCCTGTTGATGCGACTGATGCGGTCCTCGATGGTGGAAGAGCTCGACAAGGACTACGTCCGGACGGCGCGCGCGAAGGGCCTCCCGGAGCGGACGGTCGTGCAGAAACACGTCCTCCGGAACTCGCTGATCTCGGTCGTCACCGTGGCCGCCATCCAGGTCGCGTTCATCATCAGCGGCTCCGTCGTCGTCGAGATCGTCTTCTCGTATCCGGGCATCGGCCGCCTCCTCGTCAATCGAGTGGGGAACCGCGACTTCCCGGTGATCCAGGCGATCGTCCTCCTGATCGGCGTCGCCGTGATACTCGCGAACTTCGTCGCGGACGTGCTCTACGCGTACCTCGACCCCCGAATCCGATACTAAATAATGTCAAGCGAAACCTCACAGCGGACGACGGAACGCGGACGAATACGGGTCACCGGCTTCGACGTCGACCGCGTCGAGTCCCGGGACCCGCTCTCCTCGTGGGAGCCGGACCTCCAGTCGGAGGAGGGACGCGGTCGCCTCGAGTACGCGTGGAAGCGGTTCAGACGCAACCACCTCGCGCTGTTCGGCGCGGCTACCATCGGCTTCATGATCCTGCTCGCGGTGTTCTCCCGACCCATCCAGCTCCCGAGTAGCTTCCCGGTGCTGGCCGGCCAGACGGTACAGCCGTTCTCGCTCGCGCCGGCCGACCCCGCGAATCAGGACGTTATCACCGGCTACCGGGAGCCGACGCTCGAAAACGTCCTCACGTGGCCCCCCACGGGCCTCTACCTGTTCGGCGCCGACTGGGCCGGCCGCGACATCCTCTCGCGGGTGATGTACGGCGGCCGCTGGAGCCTCTCTATCGGCTTTATTGCGGTCGCCATGGCGCTGCTCGTCGGGATCCCGCTCGGCTCGGTCGCGGGCTACTACGGCGGCAAGGTCGACGAGCTCATCATGCGGATCGTCGACATGCTGTACGCGTTCCCGTTCATCGTGCTCGCGATCGCGGTCATCGCGGTGCTGGGGCGCGGCTACTGGGAGATGATCCTCGCCTTGGTCGTCGTCGGCTGGCTCCCGTACGCCCGCATCATCCGCGGCGAGATCTTAAGTGTCAAAGAAAACGAGTACGTCACCGCCGCGAAGGCGCTCGGCTCCCGCGACCGGTCGATCATCGTCCGCCACATCCTGCCGAACGCGATGGCGCCGGTGATCGTGCAGGCGACGCTCAGCATCGGCACCACGGTGCTCGTCGCCGCGGCGCTCGGGTTCATCGGGCTCGGCCTGTCGCCGGCGAGCGCGGAGTGGGGCGTCATGCTCAACGTCGAGCAGGACGCGATCGCCCGCGGTCGCTGGTGGGCCGGGCTGTTCCCGGGCCTCGCCATCTTCGTCTTCGTGATGGCGATCAACCTCGTCGGCGACGGCGTCCGCGACGCGTTCGACCCGCAGGGCGATCAGACGGACTCCGACACCGGGGGGCTCCGCTGATGGCGATGCTCGAAGTCGAGGACCTCAACGTGCGCTTTTACACCGACGACGGCGTCGTCAAGGCGACGAACGACCTCTCGTACCGGATCGAGGCCGGCGAGCGGTTCGGCGTCGTCGGCGAGAGCGGGGCCGGCAAGAGCGTCACCAGCCTCGCGCTGATGCGCCTCATCGACGAGCCGGGCGTCATCGAGAGCGGGGAGATCCGTTTCAAGGGGCAGAACCTCCTCGAGATGAACGAAGAGGAGATGCGCTCGCTCCGCGGCAACGAGATCGCGATGATCTTCCAAGACGCCGAGACCGCGCTGAACCCCTCGTACACGGTCGGCGAGCAGATATCGGAGGCGATCCGGTACCATCTCGACCTCGACGAGGCGGCGGCCCGCGAGCGCGCGATCGAGACGCTGGAGTCGGTCGGGATCCCGTCGGCGGCCGAGCGGTACAGCGACTACCCGCACGAGTTCTCCGGCGGGATGCAACAGCGCGTTGTGATCGCGATCGCGCTGTCGTGTGACCCCGACCTCATCATCGCCGACGAGCCGACCACGGCGCTCGACGTCACCATCGAGGCGCAGATCCTCGAGCTGTTAGAGGAGGTCGCGACCGAGTTCGACACCGCGATCCAGCTCATCACCCACGACCTCGGCGTCGTCGCCGAGTTCTGCGACCGCGTGATGGTGATGTACGCGGGCCACCCGGTGGAGATGGCGCCTGTCGAGGACGTGTACTACAACCCGCAACACCCCTACACCGTCGGACTGATGAGCTCGATCCCGCGGATCGGCGACGACCGCGATCGGCTACAGACGATCCCCGGGCGGATGCCGGACCTGATAGAGATGCCGCCGGGGTGTAACTTCCATCCCCGGTGTCCGTACGCCGAGGAGTCGTGCACGCGCGTGGATCCGCAGCTCGTCGACGTCGAGACCGGCGATCCCGCGGACCCGATCAACAGCGACGCGCAGACCGCCGCGTGCCTCGCGCACACCGGCGAGCTCACGGGGGAGCTGGAGTACGAGGTGACCGTCCGCGGCGAGGACGACTTCCCCGGGCCGGACGGCGCGTCGAGCTCCGCGGAGGTGACCGACCGATGAGCGGCTCCGAGCCGCTCCTCCGCGTCGAGGGGCTCGAGAAGTACTACGAGTCCGAGAGCGACTTCATCGACCGACTCCTCGGCCGCCAGAAGAAGGTGAAGGCGGTCGACGGCGTCTCCTTCGAGATCAACGAGGGCGAGACGCTGGGGCTGGTCGGCGAGAGCGGCTGTGGAAAGAGCACCATCGGTCGGTCGATCCTCCAGCTCCGGGAGCCGACCGCCGGATCGGTGTACTTCAAAGGGCAGGATATCACGACCCTCTCCGACAGCGAGCTCCGCGACCTCCGGAAGGAGATGCAGATCATCTTCCAGAACCCACAGTCGAGCCTCAACCCGCGCCTGACGGTGAACGACATCATCGGCGAGGCGCTCGACATCCACGGGATCGAGGGCGACGTCACCCGCGACGCCCGCATCAAGGATCTGCTCGAACGGGTGGGGCTCAACGCGAGCCACGCCAACCGCTACCCGCACGAGTTCTCGGGCGGGCAGCTCCAGCGGATCGGGATCGCCCGCGCGCTCGCCGTGGACCCGGACTTCATCGTCTGCGACGAGCCCGTCTCGGCGCTCGACGTGTCCGTGCAGGCGCAGATCCTCAACCTGCTGGAGGACCTCCAAGACGAGCTGGGGATCGCCTACCTGTTCATCGCGCACGACCTCTCGGTCGTCGAGCACATCGCCGACGAGATCGCCGTGATGTACCTCGGGAAGATCGCCGAGATCGGCACCCCCGAGGAGCTGTTCGTGCCGCCGCAACACCCCTACACCGAGGCGTTGCTGTCGGCGATTCCGGAGCCGGACCCGTTGTGGGAGGGCGACAGGATACTCCTGGAGGGGTCGGTCCCCTCGCCGATCGACCCGCCCTCCGGGTGCAAGTTCCACACGCGGTGTCCGCGCGTCATTCCGCCGTCGGACTACGAGTTCGAACAGGAGGAGTGGCGCGCCGTCATGTCCTTCCGCCACCGCGCCCGCGAGGAGGACATCGCTGTCGAGACGTTCGGCGACGACGACGATGCGCTCACCGAGGCGCTCCGCGACGAGCTCGACCTGCCGTCGTCGCTGACTGACCCGGAGGCGGAGCGGGTGGTCGAGGAGGCGCTCCGGTCGGTCGCGGACGAGGAGTTCGCCGCCGCGGAGAGCGTCCTGAGAGAGACGTTCGAGACCCCCTGCACGACGGACGAGCCGGCGCTCCGCCGGACCGACGCCGGACGGGTCGCGTGCCACCTCTTCGACCCGGCCTACGAGAGCGGACCGACCGACGGGACGAGGACCGACGACGGGGCAGTGACCGGGGACGGAGCGGCGGCGAGCGGCGACGACTGAGCCCGTTCGGCTCGGCGTCGACCTCGCCCGCCCCGACGACACGCTTATTCCTCCCGACGGGTACCCTCACTCATGCGTCGATCACGCGGGCGTGACGGGGTCGACCGTTCCGACGACGACCCGTTCCGACCGAACGAGTCCGCCGAGCGCCACCGCCCTCGGGCCGCCAGAACGCTTCCGGCGGCGACGCTGACCCGGTGGCTGCTCCCGGCGCGGCTCCACCGCTGGGCGGTCTCCGTCAGCGTCGACACGCCGGCGGCGGCGTACGAGCGGGGCGAACCGGTTCCGGTCGCGATCGAACTCCGGAACCCGCTGCCGGTCCCGGTGACGGTGCGGACTACGTCGCCGGTCCCGTGGACGTGGCACGTCGACGGCCACCGCGACGCCTCGCACGTTCCCGAACCGCTCCCGGAGTCGGAGACTCGGTTCACGCTCGACCGCGGCGAACGCCGTCGGTTCACCCGGCGGTGGGAGCAGAGCTTCCGGGTCTCGAAGAGGGACTGGGAGCCGGCCGAACGCGGCGAACACACCATCGGAGCCGGGCTCGCCGTGGACGACCCGGCCGGAAAGGGCGTGTACGACGAGACGACAGTGCGTATCGAGTGACCGGGGCCGCGGGCCCGCGGCCGCCGGCCTACTCGTCGGCGTCGCTCGGGATGTCGATCTCCTCCTGATGATACCGCTCGGTCGCGAGCTCCGCGACCGTCCGGAGCGACTCGACGAGCTCGTCCGACTCGTCGAGCGCGTACCGGTTCGGCTCGCGGCCCTCGGTGCGGTCGATCGTCAGGAGTCCGAACGGTTCGAGCCCGTCGAGCCCCTCGTGGACGACGGTCTGATCGACGCCGGCGCCCGCGGCGATCCGCTCGACTGACAGGGGTTCGGAGGCGTAGAACAGCGTCGCGACGATCCGAGCCCGCACCCGATTCGCGAACAGGAGCGCGAGCCCGTTCTCCTCGACGAGTCGCGTGTACTCCTCGGTCGATTGCTCGTCCATGCCCGTCGTTCACGAGCGAGCGGGATGACGGCTTCGGAATCCGCGGTCCTCGGTGGCGGGGATCTGAGCCGGCCGCGGTGGCGATTGCTGTGGGAACGTTTAACGTGGCCGGTGTCGTCCGGTCGGTAGATCGCATGACGGGTGACGACGACGCGACGGCGGACGCCCCGGACCGGTCGGTCGACGACCGTCGGCGCCGCGCGCTGGTGTACGGTGGACTCGCCGCGCTCGCGGGCACGGGCACCGCCGGCGCGTGGTACGTCTCACGCGACGATCCGGCGCCGCCGCAGGAGCCCGACGACGGGGAACCGGAGGAGACGGGAGCGCCGGACGAGGTCGACCACGACGGCGAGACGGCCCCGTCGATCGTCCGGCGGTACGCGCCGGACCTCTACTTCGGGGCCCTCGAGAAGTGGTACCCCACGGACCCCCGTCCGTACGTCGTCGAGACCGCTGCGGGCTCGGTCGTCGACGGATTCACCGCGCTCGACGGTTACGCGGCGGCGTTCCGCGAGGCGGGGGCGCCGCCAGCGCCGACCGTGTTCTACAGCGTCGTCGAGGCCGCCGAGGGAGTCGACGCCCTGCAGTACTGGCTCTACTCCGCGTTCGACCAGTTCGCGGTCAACTTCCACTGGCACGACTGGGAGCTGTTGCAGGTGTTCGTCGAGCGCGAGACCGGCGAGCCGCTGCTGCTCTCGGCGAGCGCTCACTCCCGCGCGAGCCCGAACAACGAGTTCCTCGAGCCGGAGATCCCGGACGGGGCCCGTCCCGGGATCCTCTCCGAAGTCGGCTCCCACTCGAGCGCGAGCGAGGTCAACGGCCTCGTGCCGACCTTCGAGCGGCTCCCGACGGCCGACCTGCTCTCCGACGTGACCAACGACGTGGTCGACGTCTCGGCGTCGCTCCGCGCGCCATTCGCGTACGGGCTTCCCCGCGACGAGGGGGCGCGGCTCCCGTTCGTGCTTCCCGAACTCGACGGCGTCCCCCTCCACGAGCACCCGTCGCTCTCGATCGACCGGACGGACCTCATCGACGAGCGGGTGACGGTCGGATCGTGGGGAGGGCTCCCAGTCCCGCCCGGCGACCTTCCGCTTCGCGAGCCGGGACTCGTGCTCGCGCACCCCGAGAGCCGCCTCGCGACCGGCGAGGGCGACGGCGACGCCGCGGCCGACGCCACCTACGCGCTCGAACCGATCGCGCCGCTTCGGGAGGCGATCGACGACTTCGTCGGCCCTCAGCTGAGCTTCGAGTTCGCGGTCCCAGGGTTCGCCGAGGACGCGATCGCGAGTCACATAACCTCGGTCGGGGTCCCGTGGGAGCAGGACCGGTTCGCGGATCCGCTCTCGGACGTGACCGACCCGGCCCACCGACGGCGGGTCGACGGCGCCGAACCGACGGGGCTCACGGATCGGGTCGTCGGACGGGTGCGACAGCTCCGGGCGGGCACCGAGGGCGCACTCGACGGCGTCTCGGACGCGGCGCGCGACGCGGTCGCCGGCGTCGCCGGCGTCTCGCTGTTCGCGCCCCAGACGGAGCTCGCCGTCCGACTGGCGAGCGAGGATCCCACGGCGACGGCGACCCGCGGCGGGGCGTTCGGCTTCCTCCGCGTCGAGCCCGGGCCGCACCTCCTCGTGGTCAACGGCCCCGGGTTCGCCCCGATCGCGGAACGGTTCGTCCACGAGGGCGGACTCGTCCGCGCCGGCGGCGACGGCGAACTCGTCGCGGTGGCGACCGAGGACGCCGGGTGGATCCGCGGCGACGGGCGAGAGACGGGGGGAGTCGACCGCGTCCGGGTCGTCGAGGACTACGCGGGCGTGATCTACGAGGGAGCGCCGGCGGAGACGGACCGGTTCGCGGTCGCGGTTCACCGCGAGGGCAAGTACACGGTCGAGGTGGTCGACCGCGACGGTCGCCTCGGGGCCTACCGGGTGACGGCGGACTCGTTCGACGCGAACGGGGAGGCGGTCCGCGAGGAGGTCCGGACCGGGAAGCTCGCGCTCGCGCGGACCCTCCGCGACGAGGTCGCCGAGCTGTACGGGCTCGCGGAGTCGCTCTCGGAGTCCGCCCGCGACGACTCCGACGGCGAACACGACCCGGCGCTCGACCGGCTCAGCCGCGCCCGGCGCGCGGCCGACGGCGCGGTCGCGGCCGCGGAGGACGGCGAGGAGGAACCGGCCGACGATCGGCTGTTCGACGTCGGGTCCGCGCTTTCGGAGTTCCGAGAGCTCCTCGCCGGCGAGGACCGGAGCGGATACGACGACGCGGCGGTCGCGGCGATGGCCCCGAAGGCGCTCGCGGGGATCGAGCGGGTCGACGCCGCCGTCGACGCTCCCCTCTGACCGGCGGAGGGAGACCGCGGGCTCCCGAATTTCACTGGGCGGTGGGTTCGCCGAAGCGACCCCGTCGGACTCACCGGCGGCCGTCGATCGGCCCATCCAAAGCGCCGCCGTGTCGCGTTCGTAAACCCGCATCCGCGATATCAATAACGGGTCGTCACGGATCGCCGCGGACTCACGCGTCGCTCCGGTCCGACGCCGCTCGGCGCTCGCCGCCGGGGTCTCGACCTCGGTCGCGCGCTCTCGCCCCCGCTTCGGAGTAAGCCGGTCGTACCGCCTTTGCAACCCCATAACTAACCGATCGGGACTGCCATCCACCGTATGGCCGTTACTCCGCTCACACCGTCGTTCGACCTCTCCCCGTCGTCGGGAATCGGCGCCCCGCCGCTCCAGTTTTCGGGCGACTTCCTCGAACTGGCGGTGGTGTTTTTCCTCATCGCGATCGTGGCGGCGATCTTCGGCGCGCGCGGGGTCGCCGGGGTCTCGATGGCGGCCGCGAAGTGGCTCGTCATCGTCTTCGTCGTGCTGGCGATCATCTCGGTGCTGCTCTGAGGGGGTCCCGACCGTGGTCGCCGAGAGCAGAGAGCGCGCGAACGCGGGCCTCGGCTCCGTGAGGTCCGCGATCGACCCGGTGACGCGGTTCGAATCGCGGCGTCCGGGTCTCCGATAGATGGACGCCCAACGCTGGTGGCCGCCGCTCGTCGAGCTCGCGGCGATCGCTTGGATCGCGCTGTTCCTCGCCGACCTCGCGATCGGCGTCGATCTGCTCGTCGCCTCCGCGGGGACCGAGAAGGCGGTCCGCGGCGCGCTGCAGTGGCTCCTCGTCGTCTTCCTCCTCGACCTCGTGCTCCTCTATCGGTGGTCGGACAGCGGCCCGAGGGAGTTCGTCCGTTCGAACTGGGTTCTCGTCCTCACCGCGGTCCCGTGGTTCCGTCCGTTCCGACTCCTCCGCGTCGGTCGCTCGGTGCGCGCGTTACGGCTCCTCACCGGATCGCGTCGGATCGGGTCGCTCCTGACAAAGCTCCGCCGCAAGTGTCGGAGCTTGTGGCGACGCTTACGCGACTGAGGTCCTCGCCGAGGTCGGAATCCATTCGTCGAGCGACGGTCTCCACTCATCGAACGGCCACCGCACGCCCCGCTCGCCGTCGCCGGTGGCCGGCGCGCGCTGGTAGTCGACGAACCGAACGTCGACGCGGACCGATCGAGCCGTCCGGTTGTCGATCTCGGCCTGGAGATCGGTCGCGAGCCGCTCGTGTTCGCTGTCGCCGGAGCGCCCCACAGTTACCGTCACCGAGACCTCGTCGCTGAACGCGCCCGCGTCGTTGTACTCGGTCGCGACGCCGGCGAGTTCCAGCTCGCTGTACTCCTCGCCGTCGAGGACCGTTTGGACCCCGTCGTTCGCCTCCTGCTCGAAGACGAGGTGCTGGTACGTGCCGAGGGCGGTCACCGCGACGACGACGACGAACAACAGGACGATCACGGCGTACGCGCCCGACCGCAGCGAGACGTCGGCGCTCTCGCGGACGGCGGGAATGACCGACGAACGGTAGCCGAGCGCGACGAGCGTGAGGTACGCGGTGAGGTTGATGAAGACGATGTTCATCAAGAGCAGGACGGTTCCGCCCGCGACGACGAGCGGCTGGCCCCAGGCCGTGCCGATGCCGGCCACCGCCGCCGCGGGGACGATGGCCGCCGCGACGGCGACGCCGGCGATGGAGACGGGGAGGTCGGTCGCGATCGCGAGCGCGCCGGCGAACCCGGCGGAGACGGCGATGGCGAACGTCAGGAGGTTCGGGGTGACGAACGCGCCCACCTGCCCGATGGTCGCGACGTCCAGCGTCGACGGGACGAATCCGCTCCGCTGCAGGAACACGCTCATTGCGACCGCGCCGAGGTACGCGACGACGAGTCCCGTCACCTGCGAGGTGGCGCTGTCGACGACCATCTCGTGGTCGCTGATGACGGCGCCGACGCTCGCGGAGAGCGTCGATCCGGCGAACGGCGCGATCACCATGGCGCCGACGATGACGATCGCGGAGTCCAGGAGGAGGCCGCCGACCGCGACGACGGCGCTCGCGACGGCGAACGCGAGGTAGGTCGCCGTGTCCGGCGTCAGATCCTCCGCGCGCGCCCGGATTTCGACGTTCGGAGCGCCTCTTTTACCCTTCGGCCCCTCGACGTACCGGTCTTCCAACTCGTCCGCGTTCGGCACCGTCGCCTCCTCGACGTCCGTGACGACGGTGTACGTGTCCTCGTCGAGTCCGGCCTCGTACAGCCGGTCGAGGACCACGCCCACGGCGCCTGACGGCACCGGTATCTCCGCCAGACTCCCCTCTCGGCGACCGTTCGCGTCGGTGAAGACGAACTCCACCTCCATCTCCGAGAGCGCCTCTCGGACGGCGTCGCGGTCGTCTTTCGGGACGAAAACCTGAACGAGTCTCACACCGGCCAGTCGCGGCAGATGCGTTTTACTAATCACCTGCTACGGATCAGTAACGGAGAACATATTCGACCGAGCGGTCCGACATCGAGCGCAACGCTCGACGCTATCGGAGTTAAAACCGACTCACGACACGTGAGAAACCGGTCCGGACGCTCGCGACCCGCGTAGCGACGAGGCCAGGGCCCTCTACTCGTGAACCGCTGACACCTCGCCGGTTTTGCGACAGTATAACTAATGAATCGTCTCCGCCACTACCCGCATGGACACCGCGTCACTCGCGACACCGGTCGACCGACGCCCGCCGTCGACCGTGAGGCCTCGACCCCCGTTCGACGCCCTCGATGACTGAAGACGGAGCCTCCGTCGGCGCATGAGGCCGTCGGGATCCGACGACGCGAGGGGCCCCTCCCGCGCGTCGGTAAGGCAACTCGCGGCGGCGGTCGTCGCGCTCGCCCGGAAAAACGATATCGGCGTCGTCGCTTCGGGCGTCGCGTTTTACCTGTTCAACTCCCTCGTGCCGCTGCTGTTGTTCGCGTTTATCGGGCTCTCGGCGGCCGGGTGGCTCGGCCCCGCCGTCGGCCTCTTCGGAGCCGTGGCCGGGATCGACGCCGGCGCGCTCGCCGCCTCGTTGGATTCGATCGTCGGCGACGACGCGGACCGACGACGGGCGGTCGTCATCGCCGGTCTGATCCTGTTGTGGAGCTCGCTGCGATTGGTGCAGGCGATCAACGTGTCGTTCCAGACGATACACGGCGTGCGCCACGAGCACTCGGTGGTCGAGACCGTGTTGGACAGTCTGATCGTGTTCGCGACGATCATCGTCCTCGTTCCCGTCGGGTCGCTGCTCGTGGTGGCGCTGACGGTCGCGACGGACGTCTCCGTCGTTAGGGCGGTCAGTGCTCCGCTGCTGTGCGTCGCGCTCTTCGCCGGGTTTCTGCCGATGTACTACCGGTTCTCGGCCCCGGAGACGACGCTCTCGCAGGCGTTTCCGGGCGCGGCGCTCGCCGCGGTCGCGTGGGCGCTCTGCGCCGTCGGGCTCCGGCTGTACATCTCGACCTCACAGAGCGTCAGACTGTACGGCGTCGCCGGCGGCGTCCTTCTGGTGTTGACGTGGCTGTACGTCGGCGGCCTGACGCTCCTCGCCGGGGCGGCCCTGAACGCCGTTCTGACGGGGAGCGTCGACATCGACGCCGGCGAGCGTCCCGACGGGTGACCGGGAGACGGGCGGCATCGGAAGAAACGGTGGCCTCGGCACTCACGACTCACAACCTATCCAGAGGGCGCGTCCTTTCCAACTCTTTCGAGATATCCACTCGGAAACCAGTTCTACGGGACTGATCATTTCACAACGGGAACGAGCGGAGCACGAAATCGCATCAACTCAGCCGATAGTGAATTCATCTTGAGGGCTCGGCCCCGATAACCGCAAAAGTGCTTTGGCCGTGGGAAACACATTAGGAGTATGTCAGAGACGACGGAAACCGATGAGGTCGATCGGCTTCCGGTGTGGTCTGCGCAAGAGGACTGGTGCGCAGTTACGACCGGAATGGATGTTATCGGGTACAAGTGGCATCCAGTTATTATCGACCGATTGTTGAAACACGAACGCCTCCGTTTCAACGAACTTTCCCGGGAGATCGGTGGCGCCATCACGAACAAGGTACTCTCGTCGAGTCTCGACGACCTTGAGCAGAAAGACCTGGCCAAACGAACCGTCATCAACGACAAGCCCGTCGAAGTCGAGTACTCACTTACCGAGCGGGGGCGATCACTCGAGCCAGTGATCGAATCGCTGGAAACGTGGGCCGCGAACAACTTCCAGCCAGCGGAGTCCAAGGCGGAATCGATCGTGGACCACGAGCGATAGCGCGGTCGACTGCTTGCCGTCAATATCGATCGACTGCCAGGGGATCTAGTTTCGCTCGTCCTTTGAACGATCGAATATTTTCGTGCCCCTCTGTCTCGGTGGAATCCTCGTGCCGATGCGGACGCTATATCCAGGGCGTCTCGGGATCGACGACGCTATCTGGGGTTTCGTCCCGCAAGACAGCGGCAACTGCGCGGGCGACCCCCGCTGAGAGGTCTCTCTGGCTTGCTCGGGAGTACCACGCTGTATGTGGTGTGACGACGACATCGTCGCGTTCGAGGAGCGGATTCTCTGGATCGGGTGGCTCCGATTCGAGGACGTCGAGCCCTGCGCGGGCGATTTCGCCGCTTTCGAGTGCTGCTACGAGAGCAGTCTCATCGATGACTGGGCCACGTGAGGTGTTGATGATGATGCAGCTCTCGGGGAGCCGCTCGAATTCGTCGGTCGAGAACATGTGCCGTGTCTCGTCGTACAGCGGAACGTGAATCGACAGATAATCGACTCGCTCGAGCAACTCGTCGAACGATACCTTCCCGACGTCGTAGTCACGCATCGTCGACGCATCGACGTAGGGATCCGTCGCTATCACGTCGACGCCGAAGGCTCGGAGTTTGGCGGCGAGTCGACGAGCGATACCACCGAATCCGACGAGTCCGAGCGTGCCGCCCGATAACCGATGGAGCGGGCGACCGGTTTTCCAGTCCCACGTTCCAGACTTCACTGTGCGGTCGTACTGTGAGATCGCCCTGTTACACGCCAAAAGCAGCGCGAACGCGTGCGTCGAGACTTCTTCGAGCGAGTAATCGGGAACATTCACCACGGTGACACCGTTGTCAGCGGCCGCTTCCACGTCGATGTTGTCGACGCCGATACCGGCCCGTCCGACGACCCGGAGCGTGTCAGTGCTTTCTAAGACATGCTGTGTGACTGGGGTGGCCGCGTCAACGATGATCCCGTCTGCATCACCGACGGCCGCTGCTACGGCAGCTTCGGTTTTCGCGTCCAGCGTTTCAATAGTTGCACCGTTGGCTTCCAGGATCTCGGCTCGGTCGGTTCGGTCGACGGTCTTGTTGTCACAGAGGACGATCTTGTGTTCCATCGGTTTGAGCGGTGAGTCGTGTTAAAGTTCCATCTGAGTGGGCCTCAGGAGAATCTCGTTGACGTCAACGTGGGGCGGTTGACTGACCGCGTACCTGACAGAGCGAGCAACGTCAGCGGGGTCGAGCGTCTCCATCCACTCCGGTGGCAGCCCCTCGGAGAGATCAGTTTCGACGAATCCGGGTTCGATGTCCGTCACACGGATGTATTCCGTATCTTCACCACTGAACTCCTCCCGAAGCGCCTCCGAGAACCCGTTCACGGCGTACTTCGACGCACTGTATCCGCTGGCCCCCGGGAACGATTTTCGTCCCGCAAGCGAGGAGATGTTGACGACGTGCCCCGAGCCCTGACGCTGCATGAGTGGCAGGACCGCCTGGGTGACCCGCATCAATCCGTTCAGATTCACGTCGATCATCCGCTGGAACTCCGTTATATCCGCCTCTTCCACCTGATCGAGAATCATCATGCCGGCGCTGTTGACCAAGATATCGAGGCGACCAAATCTGTTCTCTATCTGTTCTATCGCCTCTCGTACGTCGTCCTCGTCGGTGATGTCAGTTTCGACGACGAGTGCTGTACCTCCGTCGGACTCAACACGTTCCTTGAGCTGTTGGAGTTTGTCTTTTCGTCTGGCGGCTAGTGCTACACGAACTCCTTCACGAGCGAGCGTCTCTGCCGTCGACCTCCCGATGCCCGACGAAGCACCGGTGATGAGTGCGACTTTCTGTGCAGTATCCTCAGCGTCCGAATCTGTGAGTGCAGCCATTGATTTCGTTCCACTTGAGTCCATGTCGGGAGCGGTGATAAAGTATAAAGTTACTGACTATTCACGAGGTTTCGCGGACGAAACTACCGTATGGATACGACATCTCAGAGTGAACTCCGTTCGCCCGTCGACTATGACGACTCACCTAGGGGGTAGCAGATGCGATTCTCTGACGTTCGTTCACTTCTTTTCGTAACCGATTGGACAGAAGGTTGGCCTCGGCACTCACGACTCACAATCTATCCATAGTGAATGTACTTAACGCAGTTATAGACGCCGCTCAGTCCATTATCTGTTCACTCTCGATTACCACTCTTCGGCCGGTCGACCCTACGTGGAAGCTCGGACATGCCGTACGGCTTCTCGATACTACTGACCAGCCGCGCTGTTTATGCCTGTGTATTTCTACCATACATATATAAACAAAAATCAATACATCAGCGTTGCCCGATTCCGGCGCCAACCCCCTTATCGAACCGTTTCGCTCGGTTCCTGCCGGAACGCATCGCGGAGACTGGCAAAACACCGTTTGACGAAACTAATAGATCACCGATATATCATGTTTCGACACGGCCGAACCGCCTCAGCGGAGCAGCGCACGCCCGGCTGCACCACACAGCGCTCTCGTTCACCATGACACACGAAGCAAAAGTTGTTGACACGTATCAGATCACGCCCCGAGTGAAGGGGTTCCGTCTGCGAGTACCCGGTCACGAGTTCGAGTACGACCCGGGACAGCACACGACGATCCGGTTCGAATCGGGCAACGAGCGAATCGTCCGCCCGTACACGCCGACGAATCTGCCCGGTAGCGAAGAGCTGGCACTGACGATCAAACGCTACGATGACGGACTGGCGTCGTCGTACATGCACCAGAAGCGACCGGGTGACACGGTCGAGATCGGCTCGATAGAGGGCGCGATCACTCGTCGACACGAGCCGAGACGTCGCTTTCCTCGCGTCCGGCACGGGCCTCACACCGATGATGGCGATGCTCCGGCAGTATCTGCGCGAGGGCACTGGCCACGCGCACATCCTCCTCGGCGAGAAGCGAGCGGAGACCATCATTCACCGAGAGACGCTCAATGAACTGGCGGCGAACAATCCCAATCTCAACCTGACCTTCGTGCTCTCGGACCCCAACTGGGAATGGACCGGGCGGATCGGATACGCACAGGAACACCTCGAAGACCTGTTCGACGAGTTCACCGAGCGGGACTTCTACGTGTGCGGGGTCCCGCCGATGGTCGTCCAGGCGAAAAACCGACTGGCCGAGCTTGGAGCGCCCGACGAGCGAATTCACAGCGAAGGCTGGGAAGACAGCGTCGTCGCAGACGACTAACGAGGAGTGACGATATTCGGTGAGTGCAAGGACCGTTCGCAGTCGGTTCGCTTGATCTGACCGTCCCCGGTTCGGCTCCTGGTACGGTATCCCGGTAGGCCCGGCTTGACTATCGTTTGAGACGGCGCTCGGAGAGCCGCGGACAGCCGAGTCGGTCCATCGTGCCGTGCGCTACGAGTTCACGGAGTAGACCAAGATCTGCGCTCGCGTACGCTTTCAGGCAGTGAGCGAGTTGTACCGAATCGACCGATCCGTCCTCGGGACCGAGATACCGCTCGACGAGCGTCGCATAGTCACCGTCGGTCATCCGAGGGTCGGATACGTCCGAGAGCGGCATGGTGTCGACCTCGCCGCGCCAGTCTGCCCGGTCGATCCCGATGTCGTAGTCGCTGAGTAGAACCGGATCGACCTCGATGCCAAGTTGACGAGCCGCTTCGACAACCGTGTCAGCCTCCGATCTGACCGGGACGCTCTCCGGGGTTGCGTGGAAACACCCGTTCAGCACCCGCTCTGCTCCGGTCCCAACGACATCGCCCCCCGATGCTTGCGCGAGACGTTGATAGAGAATTTCGAGCGGAAAGCGGTCGTATCCACGCGTCACAAGCGTTGCGCCTTCTGCCTCCGAAAGGTCTTCGACGACGTGCTCGAGCAGGAGCTGTTCGTCTCGCGTGTCGGGTTCCTCGCGATGATATACCGTCGCATCACTGGACCGGTCACAGTATGCGAAACAAACGGCGGCGATTTCGTACGTCTCCGGGTCTTCCACCCGGATACCCCCCGTCTCATCCGTCGGCCGGGGTTGGACTGTCACAGCGATACGTTCGTCGCTTGCCCCTAGCTGGACCAGCCACGGCGTGTCAAGTTCAGCCAGTGGCGGGTGTGTCTGAGGCTCCGGTGCCTCGATACGTTCCACGCCACTGTTCCCGGATGGAAACACGAGCTGGGCCCCGAGTGACCTCGACCGGACGACCCGGTCGAACCGGTACCATTTGCCCGTCTCCAACGACGATTCAGTGGCCGATGGCTCTTGGACTGCTACCCGTAGCTCCGTCCCCTCGATATCGGTACAGTATACCATGGACGTGGGTTCGGCCGGGTCGTCTGCAACGTAGTCAACCCGGAGTGGAACCTCTAAGCCACGCTCCGCCGAAATCTCTCTCGAGGCTATCATCTGTTCGAGAAAATACGGCCTGTACTGTCAAAAACTACAACCTGTCTCTGTGGAGTGTTAATCGGGAGTTCATCAACCTCCTCTGCAACTAATCGTTCTCACTCTTTTCAGAGATTCTGAATCCATGGTCGGACATATTCTCTGTCTCTGTGCTAATTCGTATAGCTCTTGAGACAGAGTCGTACGGACCATTGCCTCACGTCGTCTCTAACCGCTCAAATTGTACTCTATTCGACCTCAAATGACGACTGTCCCCTCTCAGAGGGCAGCAGACGCGATTCTCAGGCGTTCGTGCACTTCTCCTCGAAAATGTATGGATAGAAAGCTGGCCTCGCACTCATAGGGCTCGTCATCGCCTCCCTCGTGCCGGCCCTAACTTCGATCCCGCCCTGAGGGGACGTTCCCCGTGCGCGACCGGAACGTGGCGAGTGCGGACCGGTCACCGATCGAGTTCTGAATGCGGCAGAGCGTCGGAACGTCTCTCCCGCAGCCCGGACTTTGGGGCGAACGCGTCCGTCAGAGAAACCGCCTCGGCGCTCGTGACTCTCGAGCTACCGGCGGTGAATAGTGCACTCCGCCGATTCCGACGAGAAGGCCGATTGCGGTCGAAAGCCAGTCGATCGGTCGGTCCGACCGGTCGGCAATCGGCGCCGCGTCCGGGCTCAACCCCCGTCGTCGACCTTCCCGAGACGGATCGGTTCCTCGTCCCCGTCTGAGCGTTCGACCCGGACCGTCCTGGTCGGGAACGCCATGTCGAACCCGGCGTCCGCGAACGCCCGTTGAATCTCGCCGTTCACCGCCCCTCTGACCTCCTTCCAGCGGTCGAGGGCCTCGATGTGGTACTCGAGCCTGATCCGCATCGCCGAGTCCCCGTAGTCCCAGAACCACGCGCCAGTCCGCTCGGCGTCGACGCCGTCGACCTCGTTCGTCGTGTCGACGACCAGTTCGACGGCGGATTCCATCTCCGCCGGCGTCGTGTCGTACGACAGCCCGAGGAAGGTCTTCACCCGTCGGGTCGGCTCTGCGGAAATATTTCGCACCTCGGCCTTCGCGATCGACGCGTTCGGGAGCGTCACAACCCGCCCGTCGAAATCTCGGATGCGCGTCGTCCGGAGTCCGATCTCTTCGACGGTACCGGTCGTCCCCTCGATATCGACGATGTCGTCGACGAGGAAGGGCTTCGTCGAGAGGATGTGCGCGCCGCCGAAGATGTCGGCCATGGTCTCGCGGGAAGCGAAGGCGACTGCGACCCCGGCCACGCCGAGTGAGGCGATGACGGCCACGACGTCGTACCCCAGCGAGTCCAGCACGACGATGCCCGCGACGGAGACGATGGCGATGTTGGCGATCCGGCTGACAATCGGAACGAGCTCGTCGTCGAGCTTGGACTCCGTGCGTTCGACGTACCTCATGAGGTAGGTCTCGACGAACCCGTCCGTCAACCGGACTGCGATCCACGCGATAGCCACGATGACGGGAATCTCGACCGAGGCGTTCAACACCGACTCCAGCGGCTCGACGGGCGAGAGGATGCGTCGTCCCGCGACCGCACCGAACACGACGCCGAGGAGGACGACGGGCCGCCCGAGCGCGTAGACGACGATGTCGTCGACCTCCGTCTCCGTCGCTTCGACTTTCCGCCGCAGTCTACGCCGGTAAAAGAAGCTCAGCGACCGGCCGACCACTGCACCGAGGCACAGCACGGCGAAAAACAGGAAGTACTGCTGGATCGTGCTTCCGAAGTACGTCTCCGACAGCAACGAGACAACTGGCATACAGGAGGCGTGTTCCCCGGTATCATAACTCTATGGCCGCGTCCGACGCACGGGTCGCGTCTGCCGCGTATCGGTGCGTCACTCGCCGGCGGCGACCGGGCGGTCGACGGAGTGCGTCAGGGCGAACGCGAAAACGTGGCCTCGACGCTCGAACCCCGACGACTTACCAGTACCAACCGACTTCGGCCTGCGATTATACAGGCTGGAAGGCGAATACACCCGCCTTTAGGCGGGTGATGAAGCCGACATGGTGGGAAGCAATCCACTGGCCCAACGTCTGTACCGAGTTTCATATACCGAGGTTTAACTGACAGGCCGCTCTATACGCAGCTGTCTCTTATACACCCTTGACGCTGCCGACGACCC
>NZ_NHOY01000074.1 GCF_002252755.1 Halorubrum sp. Hd13
GCGGCTGGGGCTTTGGAGTTGTTCACCGCCTCAGAGACGATATACAGCCGAGCGGCTGAGGCTTTGAAATTGTTCGCCGCGGACTGGTCACTTATTTATAAATAACCGACTGCGGCATCTAGAGGGCCCACCGCGTCGTCGACGCCGACTACGTAGCCGTTCGGTCGGCGACGCAACCCTTACGCGTCGTGACCGTCAAACTGCGGCATATGACCGACGAACGCGACGACGACCGCCACGAGTTCTCCGCGGGGCAGGGCGTCGACGCCGACTACGAGGAGTTCACCCTCGACCCCGAGGAGATCGACGCCGACCCGAACACGGTCGACCCCGTCGACTCCCGCGTCCTCACCGACATCCTCGACAGGCGAAACGTCGAGAGCGACGCCATCGACGTCGAGCGACTCATGGACGTCGGCCTTTCGTACATGGGGATCAACCGCTTCGAGGAGGCGACGGAGACGTTCGAGCGCGCCGCCCACTTCGCCGAGGAGGACTCGCTGGAGGCCCAGGAGGCGTGGGTGAACAAGGGCGCGGCCCACGCCGAACTGGAGGAGTACGACGAGGCGATCGGGGCCTACGAGGAGGCGCTGCGGATCGACGACTCGTCGGAGCACGCCGCGACCGCCGAGACCAACCTCGCGTACGCGCTCTGGGAGTTCGGCCGCAGCGAGCAGGCGCTCGAACACGCCGAGCGCGCCGTCGAGACCGACCCGCGCTTCGCCGAGGCGTGGTACAACCGCGGCTTCATGCTGGTCGAGCGCGGGCTCGCCGAGGACGCCGTCACCTGCTTCGACAACGCGATCCGCCTCGGCTACCGGAGCGCGGGCGTCCTCGAAGAGAAGGCGCGCGCGCTCGAAGAGGCCGGCGAACACGAACAGGCCGAGGAGGTCGCCGACCGCGCCGACGAGATCCGCCGCGAGGCGGAAGGGCAGATGGTCGAGGAACAGACCGGACAGGCGCCCGGACCGGGCGGTCGCGGCGGGCGGGGCGGCTCCGGCGGCCAGGCGGGCGGCCGAGGCGGCCGCGGCGGTCAACCGGGCGAGCGCGGCGAGACGACCGAGGCCCCGGAGCGCGAGCTCCAAGGCGAGGGGCCCGAGGGCTTCTGAGATGGGCGACGCGGGCTCCGAGATGCTCCTCCGCGAGCGCGAGACCGCGGAGGGGACGCTCGTCTCCGTCTGCGACGCGGACTGCCTCGGCGAGACGTACGCGGACGGCGACGTGACCCTCGCCGTCACCGAGGAGTTCTACGGGGGCGACGACGCCGTCGAGGCGAGCGCCGAGGAGGTCGTCGCCGGGCTCGGCCGCGCGCAGGTCGCGAACATCGTCGGGAGCGAGGCCGTCGGCGTCGCGGTCGAGGCCGGACTCGTCGACGAGGAGACGGTGCTGGAGGTCGGAGAGACCCGACACGCACAACTGCTCTGGCTGTGAGTCGGGTCGTATGAAGCGACTCGGACGGGAGGAGCTCGCGGCGCTGCTGGAACCGCGGCCGCCGTCGGACGCGTTCTGGAACCGCGCTATCGACGCCGAGCGCGCCGTTATCGGCGTCTCGCCGGAGGCCGTGGACGGCGAGAGCGAGGGCGAGGCGGGCGAGCGGGAGCGCCGGAACCGTCGGCGGCGCGGCGAGTCAGGACCGGACGGCCCACTCTCGACGGGCGACATCGTCGACGTCGGCGACGACTCGTTCGTCGTCGTCGCGGTCGAGGAGACGGCGGCCGGCGGGCGGCGCTACCGGATCGACTTGGTCGAGCCGCGGGCGGACGGGTGACCCCCGTAACGCAGAGACCGAGGCGACCGCCTACAGGTCAGCGACGTCTTCGATGGCGTCGGTGAGTTCTGTCACGCTCTCGACGGTGTGCTCGCCCATGTGACCGATGCGGAACGTCTCCTCGGCGATGTCGCCGTACCCGTTCGAGAAGGCCATGTCGTACTCCTCGCTCACCGCCTCGATCGTCGCGGCGACGTCGATGCCTTGCGTGTTCTCGATGCAGGCGACCGTCTGCGACTCGTACCCCGTCTCGGGGAACATCGCGAAGTGCTCGTCGGCCCAGTCGTGGACGTACGCCATCATCTCCCGGTGGCGCTCGTCGCGGGCGCGGTGGCCCTCGTCGAGCATGCGCTTCATCTGCTTGCGGTACGCTAACATGATCGGGATGGCGGGCGTCGAGTGGGTCTGGCCCTTGCGGTCGTAGTAGTCGATGGCGCGCCGGAAGCCGCCGTACCACGAGGAGTCCCCCTTCTCGACCTCGCGGTCGTAGGCGTCGTCGCTGACGACGCAGACCGCGAGCCCCGGCGGCATCGCGAACGCCTTCTGTGTGGACGCGAAGATGACGTCGATGTCGTGCTCCTCGATGTCGACGTAGTCGCCGCCGAGCGACGAGACGGCGTCGACGGCGAAGTAGGTGTCCGGGTACTCGCTGATGACGTCGCCCATCTCCTCGATGGGGTTGCGGACGCCCGTCGACGACTCGTTCATCACGCCCGCGACCATGTCGTACCCCTCGTCGCTGGCTTCGAGGGCGTCGCGGACGTCCTCGGGCTTGACCGCGTCGCCCCACTCGTACTCCAGCCGGGTGACGTCCTTGCCGAGCCGCTCGGCGACGTTGGCGTAGCGCTCGCTGAAGCTCCCGCAGGTCGGCACCAGGACGCGCTCGTCGACGAGGTTCAGCGTCGACGCCTCCCAGAACTCCGTCCCGGAGGCGGTGAGGATGATCACGTCGTTGTCGGTGCCGAGGAACTCCTTCGTGTCCTCGACGATGGTCGTGTACAGGTCGGTCATCCGGCCCATCCGGTGCCCGAACGTCGACTCCGTCATCGCCTCGATGACGTCGTCGCGGACCTCCGTCGGCCCGGGGATGTACAGCGTCTTGTCGTCGTAGTCGTCTCGGTATTCGCGTTTCTTCGTCACGGGATCCACCTGTCGAATGGTACCGGGTCGCGAGACGGTATGGTCCTTATGATCCGCTCAAAACGAGGGCGTCGATCGGAGGTCAGACGCGTCACGTGCCGGCGATCGGATGCCTCTGATGCCGGCGATCGGACGCGTCTCGTGCCGGCGATCGGACGCGTCTCGTGCCGGCGATCGGACGCGTCTCGTACTGAGTGCCGAAAGGCGATCCGAGCCCGAGTCGACGGACCGGCACCGGTGAGGGTGCGGGCCGGCGAACTCGTCGTCGTGCGAAATTCTTTGTGCCGTCTGGCAGTAGTTCGAGTATGGGACACCGCCTCGATGAGATAGACAAGCGCGTCCTCTACTACTTCGCGGTGAACGCGCGGAACACGGCGACGTCGGACATCGCCGAGGAGATGGGGGTGACGCCGGCGACGATCCGGAACCGGATCGACCAACTCGAGGACCGGGGAATTCTCCGAAGCTACCTGGCCGACATCGACTACAAGTCGATCGACGGGTACATCACCTACCTGTTCAGGTGCACGGCGCCGATTCCGGACCGGACGCAGGTCGCCCAGTCGGCGTTGGACGTCTCGGGAGTCGTCACCGTCCAAGAGCTGATGTCCGGTTCGGGCAACCTCCTCGTGACCGTCGTCGGCGCCGACACGGACGACATCAACCACGTCGCCGGGGAGCTCTCCGACCTCGGGCTACGGATCGAAGACGAGAGCGTGATGCAGGGGGAGTACCACAGACCGTACGATCCGTTCGGTCCCGAGACCGTCTCGAAAGGGCCGTCGCTGACCGACTTCATGAGCCTCGCGGGCGACGCCGAAGTCGCCGAGTTCTCCGTCTCGGAGGACGCCGAAATCGCGGGCAAAACCATCGAGCAAGCGGTCGACGAGGGACATCTCTCCCCCGACACGCACGTCGTCGGCATCGAACGCGAGGGCGACATGCTCACGCCGAAGGGGCAGACTACCTTCCGAGCCGGCGACATCGTCTCCCTGCTCTCGAAGGCCCCGTTCGAGCAGGGCTCGCTGGGGGCGTTCGGCACGCCGCGGAAGTGAGTTCGGACCGGTCGCCGGCGGCGGAGCCTCAGCGCCAGTGCCAGAAGTCGTTCCCGTCCTCCTCGACGGGGTCGGTCCGCTCGCGGAGGTCGACGACGTCCCCCTCGGTGGGTTCGTGGTCGTCCGGGAGCGACTCCATGCAGTCGAAACAGAGGAAGAACTCGGCGCCGTCCGTCAGTTCGAGGGTCATCCCCTGCGTCGACTCGAACGCGAAGTTCCACAGGTCGCCGATCCCGCCGGCGATCCTGACGGACCGCTCGCAGACGTCGCACGACTCCGAGGCCATACGCCGGGTAGGGGTCCGGGGCGCTAATGCGTGTCGCCGCGATGCGCGGTCGACGTGAGCCGCGGCGGCGAGGGGGCCCGCCCGCAGGGACGCGTTATCGCGGTTCCGGTGTCCGGCTCGTCGAAACCGCCTCCGAGCTCATCGAGGGCCGTCTGTAGGCCATCAAGGGCTGTCCGCGGACCATCGAAGGCCGTCCGCGGGAGACGAGTACGGAGCGTCGTATGACGGAGCCCGGGGTCGGATAATAACAGTCCTTATCTAAAGGCCCGACAGAGTAGTATTGTGAAAGATATGCAAAATAGCTCGGTAGGGAGGAGCGGATCGCTCACTCGGCTCCAGTGGGTTGCAATCGCGTTGGCCGCCATCACTGGCGTTCTTCACGTGTACGCTGGCGTCGTCGAAGGGCGGGCACCGGTGGCGCTTGCGGGGGTCGGCTACGCCGGTTCGATTGCGCTGTTTTCGCTCGACTATCGGCGTCGCCTGCTCTATCTCATCGGGATTCCGTACACCGCCGTGCAGTTCCCCCTCTGGATCGTGGCCAAGTCGGAATATGGGGCGATCGACTACGTCGACAAGGCGGTCCAAGTCGTCCTGATCCTCACGTTGATCTATCTCTATCTGAACGCACCGTCCGAGTCGGCCGGGAACGCGGCGACGGCGGCGGATTGAGCGGGCGATTTCACGGGCGTATCCCGGGCTCAGTCGTCTCGAATCACCATCACTTTCACTCGGTTCACGCCGTCGAAGTCACGGAGCCGATACGTTAATTCCCGGACGCGTTCGCCGGTCCCCTGACAGAACAGGGACTCGAGACACCACTCCCCCTGGTGCGTGTGACTCGTGTTGCGGATCACGTCCTGATAGTCGTGTTGGACGCCGTGGAGCTCGCCGATCACCTCGTGGTGGCGGTAGTCGAAGGCGACGAGCGCGATGACGTCCTCGCTGAGGTCCTCGAGTCGGGAGTGCGACTCGATGTACTCCTGTATGGCCTCGCGAACCGCTCGTGACCGATTGTCCAGTCCCTCGTCGCGCCAGACCTGATCGAACTCGTCGACGACCGCGTCCGGGATGTTCAAACTCGTTCGCATCGGGCGTCGTTCGGGGCGCTCGTACAAGAGTTCCGAGTACGCGGTCTCCGTGCGGCGAACGCGGCGGCGGCTACCCCTCGATCGGCGCTTCCCAGAGCAGGATACCGGTCGAGCTGACGATGAGGACGACGCCGGCCGCGGCGAGCGCGAACAGCGGGGAGACGGCGTCGGAGATGACGCCGCTCCCGAGCTGGAAGGGCACGACCGCGAGTCCACTGACCATCGCCATCGCGCTGAGCACGGTCGCACGGCCCGCCGTCTCGGTGCGGTCGTTGATGTACTGGCCGGCGAACGACCGCGTCACGTCGGAGAGCCCGCGGATCAGCAGGAACGTCGGGAGCGCGAGCACCGGAACGAAGTACATGCCCACCAGCGCGCCGCCCACGACGAAGGGCAGCCACAGGAACCACGTCCGGAGCCCCAGACGGGCGCGGATCGCTCCGGTGTAGTAGCTCAGTCCGGCGCCGACGAGACTGTACGCCGAGTAGAACCACCCGAGCAGCGACCGCACCGCCGACTGCGAGACGCCGAAGTCGAGGACGATCGTCTCGAAGATCGGCTGGAGGAAGACGAACACGAGGTACGTCACCGCCGCGTAGACGACGTAGTAATACAGCACGAACGCCCGGACGTTCCGCTCCGAGACCGTTCGCCGGATGATCGACAGCGTGCGGCGAAAGCTCAGCGTCGCGGTGTCGGCCCGTTCGTAGGTCTCGGGCTCGTCTATCGTCAGGAGAACGACCACGCCGAGCGCCGTCACTCCCGCGGCGACGAACCACGGATACGACAGGTCGATGCTGCCGAGATACCCCCCGACGACGGCCGCACCGGCGCCGATCGCCAGCGCGACCGACTCCCCGCGTCCGCGGACGTGCGCGAACTCGTCTTCGGAGAGGTCGTCGGTGAGCGTGTCGTACAGCCAGGCGTCTTCGCTCCCCGAGCGGAAGTTGTAGCCCATCGACCAGCAGACGTACAGCGCCACGAGCGCCCGGAACGAACCGGAGAGTCCGATTCCGAGCAGCGTGAGCGAGATGAGCGCGGTGCCGGTCAGGAGACTGTTGCGCCGACCGACGCGGTCGCCGACGTAGCCCGTCGGAATTTCACCCAGCAGCGTCGTCAGGTTGTATACCGCTTCGAGGACCGCGATCTGCGTGAAATCGAGTCCCTGTGCGAGGAAGAAGAGATACATGATCGGGCGGTAGAATTCGACGGCCTTGGTCGACTTGTAGAGGTAATACTTCAGGACGCTCCGCGGAGGGAGAGCGGCGGAACGCCCGAGGGGAACGGCCATACTTCGGATGGCGATTCCGCCGAGATGGTTGTTGTGTTATGATCGGACCGCGAATTCGTAATACGAGCGCATCGGGCGAGTAGAGCCGGGGTCGGGTGTCGGCCGTTCGGCGGCTCGAAGTACCGAACGGCCGGTGTGCCGACGAGCGGTCTGCGCGGTTCACGGCGGCGTGAGGCCGGTAGACTGCGTATCGGTCGCGACGGTCGGACGCTCGCCGCAGCCGCTGTCCCGAGAGAGTTACTTGCGAAAGCGGGTGGGAGTTCCTCGCAGGATGCGGCCCCGTATGTAGTATCGCCCCGTCGAACGGCGCGGCGGCCGTCGGTAGGGGGGTGACCGATGCGGGGGATGGAGTCGGCACGAGGGTTCCGTCGGGTTCCTCGGATACATCCCGAATTGGCCGATAGCAGACGCCTGGGAGTTGCGTATGAGAGGTTCCGCCAGTTCAGAGGGGAACGCCGAGACTCGTGCGGGGCGACTCGCAGAGACGAGAAGTCGGTCGGTTTCCCGGACCGGGGTCGTCGCTCGTTTGACGACGCGGAGACCGGTCTCAGGGGTGACACGCCGCGACCGTTTCAGTTGACGGCCTTCGAGAGTTCGGCACCCGTCTTGAACTCGACCACGTTCTTCGCCGCGATCTGGATCTCTTTCCCGGTCTGAGGGTTTCGCCCGGTCCGGGCGGACCGCTTCGAGATGCTGAACGTGCCGAACACCTCGCTCTCGTCCGCTCCCCCGTCCACCGACAGCCGATCGCCTTTCTTCAGGGCCTCCGTCGCCACGCTGACGAACGCCTCGATCGCCCGCTCCGCGTCGCTCGCCGATACCCCCTCGCGCGATTCGCGTCCCGTTTCGATCGCGATGTACTCCGCGTCGATCACCACGTCGGCGTCGCGGCACCTGGCGCTGGCCTCGTCGCCCTTACCGGGGTTGAGATCGAGGGCGGCCGCGAACTCCGGGCAGGCGTCGAACGTCACCGGCGACTCGTCCGCGGGCCCGTTTCGGGACCTCGGATTTCGCCCCGTCCGGGCGGAGCGCTTCGAGATACTGAACGATCCGAATCCGATCAGTACGGCGCTGTCACCCTTCTGCAAGGCGTTCGTCGTCGCACTGGTGAACGCGTCGAGCGCCCGCTTCGCGTCCGACTTGCTCAGTCCGGCGTGGCTCGCCATCGCCTCGATCAGTTCCGCTTTGTTCATCGCCGCGGCCTGACCGGTCGTCGCTACCGCGCCCAGTCCGAGGGACGCCGAGAGGATAGCGCTCCTCCGCAGTACGGTTCGCCGCGAGAGCTCGTCTTGGGACATGATACCTTTACTCACAACCCTCTCACGCTCTGAGATTATATAAAATATCTGAAAATTCATCTGAGCGTTACTGTGTCGTGTCCAACGCTGGTCTGACTGCAGTTTGAGGGCCCGGACCTGACTACGTCCCGCCCGTTGCGCCCCAGCTCGCACTGGCCTCGACGGCGTTCTCGAACGTGAGTTCGGCGACCTCAGGCGGGTTGTCGTCACTCCCTTCGGGGAGGAACTGAAAGCGGAGGCGCTCTCCGGTCTCGCCGAGGAGCGCTTCGAGGGTGACGATATCGCCCTGTCGGGCGCTGACGAACTCCCGACGGACGATCGTCTCTCCACCGGCGACGGCGGTGTCGAGCGAGGCGTCGTACGTGTCGAGTTTCGTACGTACCGCGACCGGCACGGCGTCGTCACCGGTGTTCGTTACGATTAGCGTCCCGCCCGGGTATTCGGGGTCCCGGTCGCCGCTCGAGAGGGCGCCCGCACAGCCGGCGAGCGAGACAGCGGCGAGACACCCGCCGGCCCCGCGTAGGAGTTGTCTTCTCTGCATGGCAACGCTTCCCGGGCCGGCAGTGAAATGTCTTCGTATTGAATGAAACGGCGTATCGAACGTCCTCTCGTCCCGATCGCTCCGAATCTCTCGGGGCGGGCACCGAACCGACGACCGATACGCGCGTCGTCCGCGGCGTGACCGCGACGAGCTATCGGCCGCGAGCGATTCCGACGGGGCCGGTTCCCCGCGATCGATCGGCCGGCGGGGGACGGGCGCCCGCCGCGTCGTCGACGATTTATGTTCGAGCGCGACCGATCCCACTCCGATCATGCGAGCCTTCTTCGCCGTCGACCTTCCCGACGACCTCGCGGAGCCACTCGCCGACGCGCAGGCCGCGTTCGAAGGCGCCGACGGGCTGCGGTTCGTCGACCCCGACCGGGCGCACGTGACGCTGAAGTTCCTCGGCGAGATCGGCGAGGCGGACGCCGCCGACCGGAGCGCCGAGGACGAAGAGGCGCCGCCGCTCGACGACGTGATCGCGGCCGGCGAGCGCGCGGTCGCCGACGCCGGCGTCGGTCCCTTCGAGTGCGCGATCGAGGGGTTCGGCGTCTTCCCGAGCCTCGACTACGTCTCGGTCGTCTGGGCGGGGGTCGGCGCGGGGAGCGCGGCGCTGACCGCGCTCCACGAGTCGCTGGAGGCGGAGACGACCGCGATCGGCGTCGACCCGGAGGAGCACGCGTTCACCCCGCACGTCACGCTCGCCCGGATGAACGACGCCCGCGGGAAGGAACTGGTTCGGGAGGTCGTCCGCGAGCGCGACCCCGAGATCGGACGGTTCGAGGCCGACGCGGTCCGCCTCGTGAAGTCGACGCTGACGAGCGACGGACCCGTGTACGACACCGTCGCGTCGTTCGAACTCTGACGAGGGCCTCCCGACGCCCCCGTCACTCCGCGTTCCTCGGGTCGTCGGCGTCGCCCTCGGAGCCGCCGTCGCCCTCATCATTGAGCTCCCCCTCCCCGTTCGCCGCCGCCCTCGCTCCCGGGTGCTCGACTCGGACCCGCGTCACCCGCGTCGGGGTCGCCCCGGTGACGGTGAGCGACACGTCCCCGAGGACGACGCGGTCGCCCTCGGCCGCGACCCGGCCCATTCGCTGGGTGATCAGCCCCGCGACCGTGTCGACGCCGCCGCCGACCGGGAGGTCTACCCCGAGCGTCTCGTTGAGGTGCGCGACGGTGGTCCACCCGCGGACGACCGCGGCGTCGGGCGCGACCACGTCGACGTGATCGACCTCCCATCGGCCCACGAGCTCGCCGACGATCTCTTCGACGACGTCCGCCAGCGTGACGATCCCGACGACCGCGCCGAACTCGTCGACGACGATCGCCATCCGCCGGCCGGTCGACCGCAACTCGTCGAACAGCTCGTCGACGGGCTGGGTCTCGGGGACGAACGTCGGCTCGCGGAGCGCGCTCGCGAGGGGCTCGCCCCGCTCGTGGGCGCCGATGGCGTCGCGCACGTCGACGGTCCCGACCACGTCGTCGCGGTTCTCGCCGTAGACGGGCATCCGGGTGACGCCCTCGCGCCCGGCGGTCGAGAGCGCGTCGGCCGGGGTCGCGGTGTCCGGGATCGCCACCATGTCCGTGCGCGGGACCATCACCGCGGAGACGCGCGTCGACTCCAGGTCGAGGACGCCGCGTATCATCGCGCCCTCCTCGGGGTCGATCGCGCCCGCCGCCTGCCCCGAGAGCACGAGCGTCTCGATCTCCTCGCGGGTGAGGTACGACTCGATGTCGGGCTCGCCGCCGGTGAACCGGTTGACGACGCCGGAGAGCGCCTCGAAGACGTAGAGCACGGGCCGGATGACCCGTTGGATCGCGACGACGGGGCGGGAGACGCGGAGCGCGTGCTTCTCGGCGTTCGCGACCGCGTACGACTTCGGCGCGATCTCGCCGAAGACGATGACGAAGACGCTCGTGACGAGCGTCGACCCGGTCGCGGCCTGCCCCCCGGAGAAGCCGAACCGGACGAACACCGCGGTCGCGACCGAGGCGGCCGCGATGTTGGCGACGTTGTTGCTCACGAGGGCCGTGACGAGGAAGCGGTGCGAGTCCTCGCGAAGCGCCGAGAGCGCCCGCGCGCCGGGCACGTCGGCGGCCAGCAGCGAGTCGACCCGGTGGGTCGGCACCGAGAAGACGGCCAGCTCCGAGCTGGAGAAGAAGGCGCTGACCCCCGTCAGCACGAGGATCGCGGCCACCCCGGCGAACGCGATCGTGATGTCCATGTGTGCCCGTGCGGCCGGATATAAAAGGCAGTACCGCCGCGCCCGCGGTCCGACCGGGGACCGCGGCGGTTCACTCGACCGCGATCGGGTAAGCACGAACGAGGATTTTCCACCGGAAACGAGGGGGTTAGATGCGCACGATCGCGGATCATATCGGACGGCAAAACGGCGCGATGAGGAAAGCGTTAACCTCGCGCCGCCGGTGGATACGGACATGAAGGTACTCGTGACCGACCCCATCGCGGACGCGGGGTTGGACCGACTCCGAGACGCCGGCCACGAGGTCGAAACGGACTACGACGTCGAGGGGGAAGCCCTCCTCGACGCCGTGAGCGACGCCAACGCGCTCATCGTCCGCTCGGGAACCGAAGTCACCGAGACCGTCTTCGAGGCCGCCCCCGAGCTCGTCATCGTCGGTCGCGCGGGGATCGGGGTCGACAACATCGACATCGAGGCCGCCACGGACCACGGGGTCATCGTCGCCAACGCGCCCGACGGGAACGTCCGGGCCGCGGCCGAACACACCGTCGCGATGACGTTCGCCGTCGCGCGCTCGATCCCGCAGGCGCACGGCCGCCTCCTCGGCGGCGAGTGGGCCAAAGGCGAGTTCCTCGGCACCGAGGTGAACAACAAGATGCTCACCATCGTCGGGCTCGGTCGCGTCGGCCAAGAGGTCGCCAAGCGGCTCGACTCGCTTGGGATGGACCTGGTCGTCTACGACCCGTACATCTCCGAGGAGCGCGCCGACCGGCTGGGCGCCGAGCTCGTCGAGGACCTCCACGAGGCGCTCGCGCGCGGCGACTTCGCGACGGTTCACACCCCGCTCCTCCCCGAGACCGAGGGGATGATCGGCGAGGACGAGCTGGCGCAGCTGGAGGGCGGCTACCTCATCAACTGCGCCCGCGGCGGGATCGTCGACGAGGACGCCCTCGCCGAGGCGGTCGACGACGGCGTCCTCGCGGGCGCCGCGCTCGACTCATTCGCCGAGGAGCCGCTGTCGCAGGACTCGCCGCTGCTCGACGTCGAGGAGATCGTCGTCACGCCGCACCTCGGCGCCTCGACCGAGGCGGCCCAGGAGAACGTCGCCGTCGACACCGCGGAGGCCGTCCTCGCGGCGTTCGACGACGAGCCGGTACTCACCGCGCTCAACGCGCCCTCCGTCGACGAGACGGCCTTCCCGCGGATCAAGCCGTACATCGACGTCGCCGAGACCGCCGGCAAGGTCGCCGCCCAACTGCTCGACGGTCGCATCACGAGCGTTGAGGCGACCTACGAGGGCGACATCGCCGAGGAGGACGTCGAGCTCGTCACCGCGAGCGCGCTGAAGGGCGTGTTCGAGCCGCTGGAGTGGCAGGTGAACGCGGTGAACGCGCCGCGCCTCGCCGAGGAGCGCGGCATCGACGTGACCGAGTCGAAGACCCGCCAGACGGAGGACTTCCAGAGCCTCGTGCGCGTCACCGTCTACAACGGGGACGACTCCATCGCGGTCGAGGGCACCCTGTTCGCCGGCGAGGACCCCCGGATCGTCCGGATCGACGGCTTCCGCGTCGACGCGGTCCCGTACGGCCACATGCTGGTCGCGCGCAACACCGACGAGCCCGGCGTCATCGGCCTCATCGGCACCGTCCTCGGCGACCACGACGTTAACATCGCCGGGATGTACAACGCCCGCGAGACGCTGGGCGGCGAGGCGCTCACCGTCTACAACCTCGACCACGACGTTCCCGAACCCGTGATCGAGACGCTGCTCGACGACGACCGGATCGTCGAAGTCACCGAGATCACGCTGGACGACGCCGACGAGCGACAGGCCGATTGACGGCCCGGTAGCGGCTCGGTAGGGCGGCGCCGTCGCAGTTACCGAAGAGTCGCGCGGCGCGACCGCGACCCCCGAGAAGTCACGCCGCGCAACGAGCGCGCGAAGCGGATCCGGACCGCTGTTCGCCGACTGCAGACGGCTGAAGTACCGAATTCCGGCCTCGCGATGGGTCGATGTGTCCCCGAGCGTACCAGTCGCGATACCAAAACTACCGAATCAGCGACAAGCTTATTTCAATCAGTTGGTGACAGGAGGGCAGTGACAGAGTCGTATCAATCGCTCAATGAACACCTCACCGAATCGTCGTCGATCCTCCTCCTCGCTCCGTCAGACGACTCTCCGGACGATCGCGCCTGTGTCGATCTGTTGACTCGGGAGCCACCCGACGAGACCAACGTACTGAGCGTGACGCTCTCGGCGTCCCCCTC
>NZ_NHOY01000067.1 GCF_002252755.1 Halorubrum sp. Hd13
GGCCCCATAACGGTCTTCACGCTACCGTATCACCTCTAGTAGCAACTATTGCACCTCCTCCAAGATCGGTACTCCGGCCCGGTCGCTCACGGGCGCCCGTACCCACTCTGATCGACCTCGAAGTCGATGACCCGATAGAGACGGGGGGAATCCACCGCACCAACGCCTACCGCGTCACCGTCGCGGCCGCGAGCTACGTTCACGAAGTAGAGACAGTCTCCATGATGCACACGAAAGAAAGGGGTTCATTCGGTGGCATCGACTTGGCTCACAGGCCGGTCTGAATCCCGGAATCGAAGGGCTCGCACGCCTCGAAGTGTCCCTCCTCGCGGACCTCCCGGCGTACCACGTCTCGACGACGGTTGCGAGCGAACAGCGGGACCGGAGATCGGTCGGCTGTTCGCCGTGATCCTCGCCCCGTCGGGGGAACGTTTAACCACGGGCTCTGTCGAAGTGGGTGGTATGGTCCGAATCCCCGTCAGCGGAGGCCGTTGACCGTGGCGGGAACCGTCTTCTGGGCGCTCGTTGTGCTGGCGACGCTCACCAGCCTCGCCACGGCGTGGGCGCTCGGCGCCAACAGCAACTCGCCGCCGTTCGCCCCGGCGATCGGCGCCAACGCCATCTCAACGATGCGGGCGGCCTTCCTCATCGGCATCCTCGCCGCGCTCGGCGCGCTCACGCAGGGCGGAGCGATCTCCGAGACGGTCGGGGCGGGGCTCATCAACGGCGTCCAGATAACGTCGCTGGCGGCGACGGCGGGACTGCTGACCGCGACCGGCTTCATGGCCTTCGGCGTCTACACCGGCTACCCGGTGCCGGCGGCGTTCGCGACGACGGGAGCGATGGTCGGCGTCGGCCTCTCGCTCGGCGGCGACCCCGCCATAGACACCTACCGCCGCATCGGGCTCTTCTGGTTGCTCGTCCCCCCCGTTTCGGGCGGGCTCGCCTATCTCACCGCCACCATTCTCCGGCGCGACGACATCCCGGAGACGGTCGGCGTCCCGCTACTCGCGGCGGTCGTCGGCGGCATCGTCGCCAACGTGCAGTTGGGCGTCATCCCGTCGCCGCCCGACGCGAGCCAGAGCTCCGTCGCGGGATTCATCGCGCGGCAGGTCGAGACGCCGATGGTCGCCGATGTCGATCCCGTGGTGGTGCTCGTCACGCTGACGGCCGCCGCGGCGTGGTTCCTGCTCATTCGGCGCCGGACCCAGGCGTCGGTCGAGGGCGGCATTCGGACGTTCCTCATCGTCCTCGGGAGCGTCGTCGCCTTCTCCAGCGGCGGCAGTCAGGTCGGGCTGGCGACCGGCCCGCTCGAGAACCTCTACGGGGTCGAACTCGGGCTTCCCGGCGTCGTCCTGCTCGCGCTCGGCGCGACCGGCATCCTCGCCGGCGCCTGGATGGGGGCGCCGAAGCTCCTCCAAGCGACCTCCCGCGAGTACGCCCAGCTGGGGGTCAGGCGCTCGATCGCCGCGCTGGTTCCGGGTTTCATCATCGCGCAGCTGGCCATCGCGCTGGGAATACCGATCTCGTTCAACAACATCATCATCTCCGGGGTCATCGGCGGGGGGCTCGCCGGCGGCTCGGCGGGCGTCTCCCGTCGGAAGATCGGCGTGACCCTCGCGTTTTGGCTCATCACGCTCGTCGCCTCCATCGCGATCGGGTTCGGGCTCTACAAGGCCTTCGCCGCGGTGCTCGGCGGGTGAGGGCCCGGATCAGCGAACGACGGTCACGGTGACGGGGGCCTCGGCGACGACGCTGGTGGCCACGGTTCCGAGCACCCGGCGTGCGATACTTCCCCGCTCGTCGGCGTGCCCGCCCATCACCACGTGGTCGACGTCGTGAGCGTCGACGTATTCGAGAATGACCCCGGCCGGGTCGCCGCTCTCTACCGCCGAGTCGATCTCTCGATCGACCTCCGCGGCCCGGGCTCTCGCCCGTTCGACGATGCGATCGGCCCGTTCGCGCGCGGCCTCATGACGCTCCTCGCCGGGCTCGAGGACGCCGCCCTCGCTCATCGCCGCGTCGATCGGGGTCACCACGTTCAGGACGGTCACCCGGCAGTCGAAGAGGTCGAGCGCCCGCGTGAGCGCCTCGTCGGCCAGCGGCGACCCGTCCAGCGGGACGAGGACGTGAGACGGCGGCATACGTCGTGTCGGACCCGCCCGCACATAGTAACGGTGGTCGTTCTACGCGCGTCCCCGGCCGCCCGCCGCGAGCCGATGACGGGAGCGACCCGCGCCCGTCACCCCCCGTCGGGGTCGTAGATATCGGGGTCCTGCTCGCCCTGCACCTCGAGCACGCCGAGGAGTCCCTTGCGGGCCACGCGGGTCAGCGAGTGGTCGACGATCTTGATCGGACCGGGGACGGGGGTCCTGATCTCCGCGGCGGTGACGGTGCCGGGCGCGACCGGCGTCGTCTCGACGTAGCGCGCGGGGTCCGAGACGAGGTCTCCGTCGCGGTAGAGCTTGTCCCAGACGTTGCCGATGGCGTGCCACGAGCTGCTCAGGTTCGGCCCGCCGTTGGACAGGAAGAGCCGGACGCGCTCGTCCTGCTCGACCTGGACCCGGCCGTATCCGTCCTTCGTGAACGCGTACGCCTCGCCGTTGAACGCCATGTAGGTCGGGTCCTCCTCCTTGGCGGCGTCTACGCTCCACTCGTGGTGGCCTTCTTGACCGGTCTCCCCGTTCGTGTACAGCTCGTGCTGGCCGAAGTAGAGCTCGCGGTCGACTTCCGGAAGCCCGTCTTTCGGCTCGACGAGGATGGCGCCGAACATGCCGGCGCTGATGTGGTGGTCCATGTTCGGGACCGCACAGTGGTAGATGTGGACGCCGGGGTAGGTGGCTTTGTACCGGATGCTGGCCTCCTCGCCGGGCGCGATGGTGGTGTGGTCCGCGCCGCCGCCGGGCCCGTACACCGCGTGGAAGTCCATGTTGTGCGGCAGCCCGCTGTCCTCGGGGTTCTTCAGGGTGAAATTCACCGTGTCGCCGCGGCGGACGCGGACCATCGGGCCGGGCACCCGCCCGTCGAAGGTCATGTAGTCGAAGGTGACGCCGGGCTCGATCTCGGCGGTCACCTCCTGCGTCTCCATCGTCACCTCGTGCGTGCGCGGCTCGTCCCAGTCGACGGGGTCGGGCACGTCGGTCGGATCCGCGGCGATGCGGTCCGCGTCGACCTCTGCGGCCGGATCGAGCGAGGCCGACTCGCCCGCCGGGTCCGCATCGGCCGCGTCGTTCGTGGGCGGCGCGATGGCGTCGGTATCGCCGCCACCGAGGCAGCCCGCGAACACGGCCGCGGCGCCGATACCCGCCGTCTTCAGAAACGCACGCCGGTCGGTGTGGGAATGTCGGGACATTGGGTCTCTCCGGTTGGTGTTTGGTGAAGAACGACCGTATAAGTGCAGAGATGTTCTCACCTCGCGGGCGAATAACTGAACATCATCGCTGATTTTTACTTAAAGGACGTTCGCGACTCCCGACGAGTATCCGACGCCGCCGGATCCGCGTGTGACGGCGAGCGGACGACGCGTCGCGACCCCGACGCGAAGCGGACCGCGGCGCGAAGCGGACCGCGACGCGAACCGGACCGCGGCGAAACGGCAGTCGCACTCACCGCGTCGCCGCTTCGTCGTCGTCGATCTGCGGGGGTAGGTCCTCGATGAGCCGCCTGACCGCGACCTCCTCGGCGCGGTGGAGCGCCTCGCTGCAGGTGGACGTCGCGAGCCCGACGCGGTCGGCCAGCTCGGTGAGCGAGCAGGTCCGCGGCGTGTCGTAGTACCCCTCCTCTATCGCGCGGAGGAGCAGCTCCTGCTGGGTCTCGGTCAGCAGCCGACTCGCCTGTGGCCGCTCCCTGACGTGCTTGACGCGGAAGTCGAGCCCGAGTTCGCCGAACTGCCGGCCCAGCTCCGAGATCCGGTCGGTGGCTCCGGTGATGTCGACGACCGCGTCGCCGTCGCTGATCTCGACCGGCATCTCGATGGGGATTCCGGACCGCTTCGCCGCGAGAAGCAGCAACGGCGCCGAGGTCTCGAACTGCACCGTCGCCTCGTTGTCGGCTTGGTTCATCACCGTCGCTTCGGTGATCGACGGGTGCGACTCCATGGCGTCGAGGACTGCCTCGACGTCAGGGGCGGTTATCCACACGAGCGCGAACCCCGGACCCTCGCCCGGGAGCGCGGCGATCACCCGCAGCGTCGCTTCCGGGAACGCGCGGGAGACGTCTGCGGCCCACGGTCCATCGGGCAGTTCGACGACGAGGCGTGCTTGTGCCATTGGTCTTCTCGGTGGGTGATTCCGGGTCGGTGGTGAGGCGGTCCGGCCGAAGACAACCGGACGCGACTTCCGGGGGGTCGGATCGCGTCACGGACGCGGAAGCGACCGGTTCCCCTCCGACCGCCGCGACGCGAGTGTGACGCGTCGTCAGTCGATCCCGCATCGGCCGTCGTCGGACGACTGTACGTACGACTCGGGTGAAAAGGGGATATCGGGCGTTCTTGAGGCGTGGTACCGTCGACCGAATTGTTCGGCCGTCTCTTTATCCCCCGCATCGGCGCGGCCCGACCTCGTCCCCGCGGCCCCCTCGTCGGACCGGACGACGATCGGAACGGTATCGCGTTCGTCCGCTTCGCCGGCTTCGACCCGAACACGTTCGCGGACACTGACTCCCGCGTCGGCGAGCGAGTTCCGGTGATGGGACGCTGTCGGCTCTGTGACCTCCCGACCTCGGACCCGCCCGTCAGCGCGGCCGGCGTCGACGGCGAGTTCTGCTGCCGCGGCTGTCTGGAGGTGGCCCGCCGGCTCGACGACGTCGACGACGCCGAGACGGAGACGGACGGGATCGGGGACGCACCGACGGAGCGAGACCGAGCGACGACCGAGGGGACGTACCCGTCGGGGGCGAGCGAGGCGTATCTGGCGGTCGACGGGATGCACTGTACGACCTGCGAGACGTTCCTCGGACTCCGCGGCGACGACCGCCGGGGGGTCCACGCGGTGGAGGCCAACTACGGCACCGAGACCGCCCGGGTCGTCTACGATCCGGAGGCGATCGACCGGGAAGAGCTCCCGGCGGCGCTCTCGGGGTACGGGTACGCGCTCCGGTTCCGCGAGGGGACGCCGACGGAGGGAGGGGCCGAGACGCACGCCGCCGACGGTCCGGCGGGGGGCCGTCCGGACGACCGGACGGTCGAGCGGCTCGCGGTCGGCGGGTTCCTCACGATGCTGATCATGCCGTGGTACGTCCTGTCGCTGTACCCGAGCTACCTCGGCGTGGAGACGAACGTCCTCGCCATCGACACGACCACGTCGGTGGGCCGGTACCTCCCGCTGGCGTTCATCGCGGTCCTGACGACCGTCCTGTTGGCGTCCACGGGCGCGCCGCTCCTGCGGGGCGCGTACGTGAGCGTCCGGGCGCGGCGACCCAACATGGACCTCCTCGTCGCGGTCGCCGCGCTGTCCGCGTACGCGTACAGCACGCTGACGCTCGCGACCGGCGGCACGCACCTCTACTACGACGTCACGGTCGCCGTCGTGATGGTCGTCTCGGTCGGCCGGTACTACGAGCGGCGGGTCCGATCGCGGGCGAACGACCTGCTCGAGACCGTCACGGCCGCCCGCGTCGAGTCGGCGACGCGGCTGACCGACGCGGGATCGGAGACCGTCCCGATCGCAGACCTGGAACCGGGCGACCGAGTCCGGGTCGCGCCAGGCGAGCGCGTGCCGATCGACGGCACCGTGACCGAGGGGACCGTCGACGTCGACGAGTCCGTGATCACCGGGGAGTCGCTCCCGGTGCGGAAGGAGCCCGGGGATCCCGTGATCGGCGGCGCGACTCTCCTCGGTGACGTCGGCGACGGGCGCGGTCCCGACGGCGCGGTCGTGATGCGAGTCGGCGAGGACGCGGAGAGCACCGCGGACCGCCTCGCCGCCGCCCTCTGGGAGGTTCAGACCGACGCGCCGGGTGTCCAGCGGTTCGTCGACGCGCTCGCGACGATATTCGTTCCGACCGTGTTAACGCTCGGGCTGCTCGTCGCCGGCTGGGGGCTCGCGACCGGCGAGACGGTCGCGGCCGCGATGCTCGCCGGCCTGACCGTCCTCGTCGTCTCCTGTCCGTGCGCCATGGGGCTCGCGACCCCGCTCGCGGTCTCCGGCGGGCTCCGCGACGCGCTCGCTCGCGGCGTGGTCGTCACCGATTCGTCGGTGTTCGAAGTCGCCCGAGAGGCCGAGACGATCGTGTTCGACAAGACCGGGACCCTCACCGCGGGGGAGATGCGCGTCGCCGCCACGTACGGCGACGACCGGACGCTTCGGCTCGCCGCCGCGCTCGAGCGCCGCGCCGACCATCCCGTCGCGGACGCGATCCGCGATGCGGCGACCGATGATCGGCTCCCGATCGAGGACGGACCGCTGACCGACGGCGGCCTCGAGGGGACGACGGTCGAGTCGTTCGCCCGCCACCCCGGTGCGGGGATCTCGGGCGAAGTCGTCGCCGGCGACGGCCGCGCGTCCGACCGCCGAACGACCGGCACGCGAGTCGTCGCCGGGACCCTCGATCTGGTCGAGCGCGAGTGCGGTCCCGCCTCCGACGACCTGCGGGACCGCGTCGATGTCGTCGCGGATCGGGGCGCGCTGCCGGTCGCCGTGGGATGGAACGGCGCGGCTCGCGGGGTGATCGCCGTCGAGGACCGCGACCGGGAGGGCTGGGACGAGGCGCTCGCGGCGTTCGCAGACAGGGAGGTGGTCGTCCTGACCGGCGACGACGGTCCGCGGGCCGACCGGTTCCGAAACCACCATGCGGTGGACGAGGTCTTCGCCGGCGTCCCGCCGGACGGGAAACTCGAGGCCGTCCGCGGATTCACCGCCGCCGGCACTACCGTGATGGTCGGCGACGGGACGAACGACGCGCCGGCGCTCGCGGCGGCCGATCTCGGTATCGCGATGGGCGACGGGACGGCCCGCGCCGTCGAGGCCGCGGACGCCGTGATAACCGGCGAGGACCTGCGCGCGGTCGAGACCGTCTTCGCCCTCGCGGCCGGGACCCGCCGACGGATCCGGGAGAACGTGGCGTGGGCGCTGTGTTACAACGCGGTGGCCGTCCCGCTCGCGATCGCGGGGGTGCTCAACCCCTTCTTCGCCGCCCTCGCGATGGCCGCCAGCAGCGGGATCGTCGTGACGAACTCGACGCGGTCGGTGCTGCGGGAGTGACGACGCCCCCGTCAGACCGTCCGGATGAACCGGCGGAGGGTCTCGCCGTTCGAGTCGCGGAGTTCGATCACGAACTGCGCCCCTGAGGGCCCGTCGGAAAGCGCGGCGCGGGGCGCCGAAACCGCGTACGGCGGCTCGTCGCTGCGGTCGATCTCTTCGCCGCCGGCGAGGAGCACGACGTGGTCGACGCCATCGGACGCCTCGAGCTCGCAGGTGATCGGGTCGCCGTCGGTCTCACAGACCAGCTCCGCGGTCACGTCACCGCCGTCGGCTCCGAAGCCGGACGAGAAGTCGAGCAGCATCACGCCCGGCCCGAGGGTTCCCACGACCGCGACGATCACGAGGAACGTCGCGAAGTTGATCTTCGACCCGTGGCGGACGATCCGTCGCACGGTCGGGTTCTCGGCGGTGCGCCGCAGGCGGATCACGGCCGGAACGACGAGCACGTGGGTGAGCGGTCCCCACGCGATCAGGACGAAGCCGTAGGCGATCGCGTACCGAAGCGCGGTCGCGTCTATCCAGTACGCCGTCAGGACGTTCCCACCCATCCACAGGAAGAGCCCGAGGAAGACGAGCGCGCCGCTCTTGAGCCAGCGCCAGACGGGCGTGTTCGCGTAGTAGACGCTCAGGAGGTCACGCCATGCTTGACGAACGATACCGCCGAGCCGCATTCGTGAATTTGTCTTCGAAGCGTCAGTCATTCGTTTAGTTTCGTATCAGTGGTCGGTCGTCGGTCGTCGGTTCGGGTAGTCGCCCGCCGCGGGTCGGAAAACCGGAGCGATGAGCGCTCCGCGGGCCGGTTGGACGTCGGCCGGCGCCTACGCGCCGATCGCCCACAGCTGGGTCAGCAGGTACCAGTTCAGCACGTAGACCGCGGCGAAGACGCCGAGGAAGATCAGACAGAGCGTGAACGTCCCGCGGAGCTCGACCGCGTGGATCGCCTCACCGCCGTCGGCGTGGAGTCCCCCCTCGGGGAGCATGCCGCCGTCGTCGCCGGCGGCGAGCCGGTCGCCGAACAGCAGCGAGCCGACCGAGACGCCGACGAACAGGACGCCGGAGAGGATCGCCAACAGCGCGAACAGCCCGAAGATCATGAATATCGGGATCGCCGCCGAGAAGCTGAACTCCGAGCCGGGGATGTTCCGGACCACCTCTGCGGTCCGGCGCGGGACGCCGTAGAGGATCCCCGCGTACATCAGCATCAGCGTGGCGACGCTCATCGCGGCCCCGTAGGCGTACGGGATCGCGCTCGCGAGGGTGTCCGAGACGAAGTCCCGGCGGAACATCGTCTTGATGACGAAGAGGACGAGTCCGAAGAACGCGAGCGTCGTCCCGAGAGCGACGGTGGCGTGGAAGTGCCCCACCGTCGCGAGGGTGTTGTGCCAGGTCATGTTCACCTGAATCTGGCCCATCACGACGCCGGTGATCCCGCCGAGGAAGCCGAAGAGGATGATGCTGAAGATCGTCGAGGCGAAGACGGGGTTCCGCCACGGCGCGGACGTGAGCCACCCGAAGAGCCCGCCGCCCTGTCCTCGCCGCCGGCGCCCGGCCTCGATCCCGGCCGGGATCGCGAACGCGTGGATCATGCTCGCGAAGGCCGCGCCGTAGAAGGCGTAGGAGGTGTTCCAGATGCGCCAGCCGGCGGACATGCCGGGGTCGACGAGGAGGTGGTGAGCCGCCCCGAGATTGATGAAGAAGAGGTAGAGGATGAACGCGGTCCGCGAGACCTTCTCGGAGATCACGACGGCGCCCCCCACGACGTGAGTGAGGAAGTACCACACCGTGATCATCGCGAGCAGGTTGATCTGCTGGGTCCCGTGGCCGACGATCCAGTAGAGCTGGCGGTAGATCGCCGGGTCCACGGTGGCGATGAGATCGACCCGCCAGGCGAGTGCGTACGCGAACGCGGCGATGCCGCCGAGGATCGCCTCCACGGCGATGATCCCGGTGATGAACGCGCCGAAGGCGACCAGCGGGAGCGTCCGGCTGCTGTCGCGGGTCTCCGTCCAGATCGTCGCGAAGAACGGGAGCGCCGCGATCGTCGCCCCGAGCAGGAAGAGGATCGCCGTGCCGTAGAACCACGGCGAGACGGGAAGCGGGACGTACGCCGTCAGCAGCGGCGCCTCGTTCGGCGCCTCGGACAGCCAGATGGACGCGTTCACACCGATCGCGCCGACCACCATCGTGACCCAGCCGAGGGTCGCGAGCGGGCGCAGCGGGAGCTTCCGGCCGAGCACCATCGGACCGCCGACGTAGAGGACGGCGATCTCCATGAACACCATCCAGAAGATGAGCAGGTTCCACGCGTGCATGCTCAGGTGGGTGTAGTAGCTGCTCGCGTCGAGCAGGCCGACGAACTCCCACCGAGTCATCGCGACGGAGAAGGCGAAGCTCCCGCCGACCGCGAGCGCGATCACCGCGGTCAGTCCGAACAGCTTCACGTAGTTCTCCACGCTCCGGTGGACGTCGAGTCCGGTCACCGAACACGCGCGGAACCCGTCCGCGCCGTAGTCGTTCCGAAACAGCGAGGCGATCGCCGACATGTTACCCCTCCACCACCGTGAAGCGGCCGTGCATCGTCCGGTGGCCCTGTCCGCAGAACTCGTTACAGACGACGTGGTAGGTGCCCGGCTCGTCGAACGTCATCGGGATCACCCACTCGGAGCCCGGGAACACCTGGAGGTTGATCTGTTTGTTCAGGTTCTCCTCGGGCCTGACCGAGAAGCCGTGCTGGACGTCGTAGGCGCCGAGGTGGATGTCGTACTCGCGGCCCGCTTCGAGCACGACCGGGAGGCCGTCCCAGTTGAACCGCATCGCGCCGACGTACACGTCGTCGTCGGGCGGAACCAGTCCGTCCTCGGTCTCCTCGGCGGACTCCTTGTACTCGCCGACGCGCTCCTGGTACTGGTCGGGATCGACGTCGTACGTCGTCCCGATGGGGTTCTGGTCACCGAACTGCGTGAACCCGGCCATCCAGGTGAAGATGCCGAGCGACCACGCGCCCGCAAGCCCGAGCCAGATGCTCTCGCGGCGATTCACCGGTGAGTTCCACCAGTCGTCTTCGGGGTCTTCGAGCGGGTTGCTCACGGGGATCACCTCACCGGCAGCGACAGGATGTCGAGCAAGCCCCATCCGACGTAGGCCACGAGAAAGAACAGTATCGCCGCCGCGGCCAACAGCCAGATACGGTTATAGAGACGTTGCATCGCTGGAACTTCTCCGTCATCGCGTGTTGTCCGGTTGCTCATCGATCGCTCACAGGTTAGATACACGGATACTCATGGTGAGCGTTGTCGCGCACATGTTCGCCCGCGGCGGTTTCACATCGCGAGCGTTTCCGCGAGGATGGCCGCGAGGACGGCCCCGAGGTAGGCGTTCGAGGCGTGGAAGCTCCTGTAGGCGGCGGCCGCCGCGTCGTCGGAATCCCCTCGGCCGGCGTCGTACTGTCGGACGACGCTCCGCACGAAGAGGGCTCCGAGCGCCGTCGTCGTGACCGCGTAGAGGACGCCGAAGTCGCTGACGGCTCCCAACAGGACCGCGGCGATCAGCGTGACGCCGAGCCACGCGAGTATGCGTCGCCGCGCGGTCTCGATCCCCGCGACGACCGGTAACATCGGGTAGTCTGCCCGCGCGTAGTCCTCGCGGTGGGCGATCGCGAGGTTGTAGAAGTGCGCGGGGGTCCAACAGCAGACGACGACCGCGAGCAGGACCGCAGGGAGGCCGACGGTCCCCGTCACCGCGGCGTACCCGATCAGGGCCGGCAGGGCGCCGGATCCCCCGCCGATAACGGTGTTCCACCGCGTGGTCGGCTTCAACAGGACCGTGTAGACGTACGCGTAGTAGACGACCGCCGCGGCCGTGAGCGCGGCCGCGAGCGCGTTGACGAACGCGAACAGGATCGCCATCGAGGCGACGACGAGCGCGGCGGCGAATGCGATCGCCCGTCGGACGCCGACCCGATCGGTCGCGATCGGCCGGTCGGCGGTCCGGCGCATCTTGCGATCGCGGTCGCGCTCGTACACGTGGTTGAACGTTCCCGACGCCCCGGTCGCGAGGACGCCGCCCGCGAGCGTCGCGACGACGGTAACGCCGTCGAGCTCGGCGCCGGCCGCGACGGCCAGTCCCATCCCCGCCAGCGCGAGCAGGCACAGCAGCCACATCAGCCGCGGCTTGGTCAACTCGAGATACGCCCGAAGTCGGTCGCCGACGGAGGGCGCGTCGCGCTCTGCCGTCGCGGGGGGCGCGTCGAGCTCGGGCGGTTCTGTGGGCGCGCCGCCCTCGGAGACGCCCGGTGGCTGTCGGTCGCCCGAGTTCCCCCGAGAGCCGGCGGTGGCCGGGTCCCTCGCCGTCGCCTCCACCCGGGTCACGAGCGTCGCGAGGAGGACGGCGAACACCCCGATCCCGCCCAACAGGTGGAGTCCGCCCTCGAACGGGAGGACGCCGGTTCGCCCCGCGAGCCCGACGGCCGCCTGTCCCGCGTACGCGAGCAGGACCGCGATCGTTCCGACGCGGACGCCGCGAGAGGCCGCCGTTCGGTGGGCGACGAGCGCCGTGACGCCGAGCAGGACGCCGACGGCCACCGCCGTGGCGTGATGGATCGCGGCGACCGCCGCACCGACGTCCGCGGCGGCGGTCGCACCCAGCGCGACGAGCAGATACGTCCCCACGACCGACCAGATCAACAGCCTCGTGAGCCGCGGCGGATCCATACGGCCAGTCCGCGTCCGACCCCCGCGTCTCTTGCCCCGAACATATTCGGAGGCGTCTGGCGACATTCGCACACGAGCGTTCTCCTCCGACGCTGTCGCCGGCCTCGCCGTCGAGGGCACACGCGGACGCCCCGCGAGGTCGTTGCCCCGTGCGTCCGTCATCGATCCAGATATATCTGTTTGAATTATAAGACAGCATACTTATGATACGTCGCCACTCGGGCCAAGACACGATTCGCGATCGGATCCGAAGGGCCGATCTGCCGCCGACAGGCGGTGCAGGCGAAAAACACGTTTCCACGCACGAGAAAACGTTTCACACCGTTTCTGACGGAGATTGATCGGACGCCGTCCTTTGAGATCCCGGTACAGTCGGTCTCCGTTTTATGAGGCTCTCGAGTCCCAAAAAGGCGGTTTTCGCCGAAGTCACTTAGCGGTCTTTCTCAGCGAATTCGCTCCGAACTCGAATCGCTCGCCGTGGGGATCCGCACTCCGCTAAACATACTTTTCTCGGTGAAATAACGTTTATGACGGTATTTATATATTATTGACGGCTGGTAGGAGACGACTCGGTACCGTCACGCGCCGCCGTCGTCTCCCGGGACCGACGCGTGAGTCACCGCGACCGCCGGGACGGCTCTTCGATCGCGGGCGATCAGACGGATCGACCGACGGTCGGGCCCGGAACGGACCGATATCCGGCGGCGCTCGACGGTGCGTAACCGTCCGCGTTCACTCGCCGTGGTCCGCGAGGACGTCGCGGACCGAATCGGTGATGATGTCCATGCCGACCTCCGCCTGGCGCTGCGTCAACACGAGCGGCGGGAGCAGGCGAAGGACGCTCTTGTGGCGTCCGGCGTACCACACGAGCACGCCCCTGTGGTAGCACTCGCGCTGGATCGATTCGACGAGCGACTTCGAGGGTCCGCCGTCCACCTCGAACTCGACGCCCGTGAACTGCCCCTTTCCGCGGATATCGACGATCTCGGGGACGTCCTCGGCGAGCTCGCGGAACCGCGACCGGATGTACCCCCCGACCTCCGTCGCGTGGTCGAGGAGGTCGTGCTCTTCGACGTACTCGATCGCGCGCGTCCCGCCGACGAACGCGGGGACGTTCCCGCGGAACGTGCCGACGTGACCGCCCGGCCCCCACGTGTCGTACTCCTCGTGATACATCATCGCGCCGATGGGGAGCCCCGAGCCGCCGATCCCCTTCGCCATCGTCATCGCGTCCGGCGTCACGTCCCAGTGCTCGGCCGCGAACCACTCGCCGGTACGCCCGAACCCGGTCTGGATCTCGTCGAAGATCAGCATCGCGTCGTTGTCGTCCGCGATGTCGCGGAGCCCCTCGAGGAACCCCTCCGGCGGGACGACGACGCCGCCCTCGCCCTGGATCGGCTCGACCCAGATCCCCGCGGGCGACTCGTGGCCCCCGTACGGGCCCTCGAACTTCCGTTGAACCGCGTCCAGCGCACGGGCACAGGTACCCGCCTGACAGCAGTTCTCGGCGGGACAGAACGACTCGACGTCACCGCTCGGCCCCGGCTCGCTGGGGTTGGGGAACGGGACGTGGACGGCGTCGGCCAACAGCGGGCCGTATCCCTCCTTGTACGCCTTGCCGGCGGTGAGGCTGAGCGCCCCGGCGGTCGTCCCGTGGTACGACCCCTCGAAGGCGAGGGTTCCGTGGCGGCCGGTGTTGTGTTTGGCGAGCTTGATCGACCCCTCGATCGCGTCGCTGCCGCTCGGTCCGCCGAAGATGACCTTGCTGTTTCCGGAGAGACCGTCGGGCGCGATGTCGTTGAGCCGTTCGATGAACTCGATCCGCGCCTCGGTGGGGAAGTCCACCGTATGGGTGAGCTTATCGAGCTGCTCGTGGACCCCCTCCAGCACGTACGGGTTGGAATGGCCGACGTTCAACACGCCGATGCCGGCGAAGAAGTCGAGGAACGTGTTTCCGTCGACGTCCCTGATGGTCGCGCCCTTGGCCTCCTCGAGCGCCACCGGTATGCGGCGCGGGTACGCGACCGCGTTGCTGTCGACCTCCCGTTGCCGTTCCAGCAGCCGCTCCGTTTGCGGCCCGGGTACCGGCTCCACGTCAGGCTCCATCGAGAAGTGGAGCTCGTCGATCGGTGGGCTTGCTACCATGTGACAGGAATTTGCGCGAGGATGTATATAATTAGTGATTGTGCAATAATATCTATTTCAGGGAGTCTGTGTACTAGCTAAAAAGTCTTATTTGAACATTGTTCAATAAATGTAATTCTCTCAGGACCTACCACTTATCATTTGAATCAGAATCTAGCCGAAGTGGTTCTGACACTCAAACACAATGATCGGCGGATACTCATGAAGAGCGTCGGCGACACGGCGACCGCGTCGACCGCGGTCACCGGTCGTCGACGCCCGGGTCCGCGGCCATCTCGGCGGTCCGCACCGCCGCGACGTTCTCCGCCACGTCGTGGACCCGGACGATGTCGGCGCCGCGGTCGGCCGCCAGCGACGTCGCCGCGAGGGTCGCGGGAAGGCGGTCTCCGGACGCCTCGCGTCCGACGAGCCCGAACATCGACTTCCGCGAGTGGCCGACGAGCACCGGGCAGCCGAGCGCCCGGAACTCGTCGAGGCGGCCCAAGAGCTCGAAGCTCTCGACGGCCGACTTGCCGAATCCGAGTCCCGGATCGACGATGATCTGCGACCGGTCAAGCCCGGCCTTCTCCGCCAAGAGCACCCGCTCGGAGAGCGCAGCCAGCGTGTCGTCGACCACGTCGTCGTACTCGACGTCGACGTCGGGATCGACCGGCGTCTCTATCGAGTGCATCACGACCACCGGCACTTGGTGTTCGGCGGCGACCAGCCGCATCTCCGGGTCTTCGAGCCCCGAGACGTCGTTGAGAACGTCCGCGCCTGCCGCGAGCGCCGCCCTCGCCACCGCGGCCTTCCGGGTGTCGATCGAGACGAACACGTCGAGATCGGCCAGCGCCTCGACGACCGGGCGCACGCGGTCGATCTCCTCGTCGACCGGCACGGGATCGGCGCCCGGTCGGGTCGACTCCCCGCCGACGTCGACGATATCGGCGCCGGCTTCGACCATCGCCTCGGCGCGGGCGACGGCGTCGTCCCGGGCCTCGAAGCGCCCGCCGTCGTGGAACGAGTCCGGCGTGACGTTCAACACGCCCATGACCGCGGTCCCGGAGTCCCACGGATAGACCGCAGCGTCCGTGTCCGTTTCGGACGCCGCTTCGAGGTCCAGCGTCTCCCGGAGGTCGTCGCCCACGACCTCGAGGCCGTGAGGCTCGCCGTCGAGCGCGTCGAGGAGCCGTCGGAACTGCGCGACCGTCCCCATCAATGCGATGTCGACGGGTTCGCGGCCGCGCGTCGAGAGCCCGGAGACGACGCACCGGCCGCCGATCGACAGCAACTCCCGCCTCACGTGATCGGCCTGGCGGGGGGAGAGTCGGGTGGTAACGACTCGGTGCACGCCGTCCGCACGCGCCCGCTGGACGTCGCCGGCGCTCACGTCGGCGGCCTCCATGACCGCGGCGGCGGTTTCGAGGTCGTCGACCCGCCGAGGCACGTGCAGCCGCGTCCAGCGCCGGCGGGCCTCCGCGACGACCCGTAACGATCCGCAGATCAGCACGGCGTCGCCCGCGTCGGCGGCCGACAGCGCGGCGTCGACGGCGTCGGCGACGGAACCCCGTGTGCCCGCGTCGACGGCGTCGTCGAACGCCGACGCGAGTATCGCTGGCGTCTCCGCTCGTTCGAGGTCCGGCCGGCAGGCGTAGACGCGGTCGGCGTCCGGCAGCGCCGCCGCCATCTCCGCAATGTCCTTATCGCACATCGCGCCGAAGACGATGTGGAGCGAGTCGCACTCGAACGTCGAGAGCGTCTCGGCCACCCCCTCGCAGCTGGCCGGGTTGTGCGCGCCGTCCAGCACGACGAGCGGATTCCGTTCCATCACCTCGAAGCGGCCAGCCCAGTGCGCGTTCCGGAGCCCGCGCTCGACGGCGGCCGGGGAGACGCCGTCGAACTGCCGGGCCAGCGCCGCGGCGACGCCGGCGTTGCGGACCTGGTACGCGCCCAGCAACGGGAGGGACGTCCTCGCCGACCAGTCGTCGGTTTCGATCCCGACGGCCTGTTCTAAGCCCTCGCGGCCGCCGTCGGTCACCCGGAGGTCGGCGTCGGCGGCGGTTCCGACAAGGTAGACGTCGGCGACCGACTCGACGGCCGACAGCGCCGCGCCGGTCGCGGCGGTCACGAGGGGCGCGTCGGCGGGGGCGACGGCGGCCAAGTCCCGGGCGATCTCCTCGACGGTGTCACCGAGCATGTCCGTGTGCTCGAGCGAGACGCTCGTGACTGCCGCCGCATCGGTATCCAGCGCACTCGTCGCGTCGTACCGGCCGCCGATGCCGACCTCTAATACGGCGACGTCCACGTTCGCGCGGGCGAACGACCAGACGGCCAGCGCCGTGAGCGCCTCGAAGAACGTCGGCGGGTCGCCCTCGGCCGTCCGATCGTTCACGTAGGGTTCCACCCGCTCGACGAATTCGGTGACGGCCTGCTTCGAGACCGTTCGCCCGTCGAGGCGTATCCGCTCTCTGACGTCGTTCAAGTGGGGCGAGGTGTAGATGCCGACGTCGTATCCGGCCTGCCGCAGCACGCTCTCGACCATGCGAGCGGTGCTCCCCTTCCCGTTCGACCCCGCCACCTGAACGACCTGCAATTCCTCGCCGGGGCCGTCGAGGTGGTCGAGCAGGCGTCGCGTCGACTCGACGCCCTCGGCCGGTGGGTACCGGCGGAGGTCGAAGAGGAAGTTCGCCGCCTCGTGGTATTCCATATCAAAGGGAGTAGGGCGAACGGTTTATCCGTTTTTCCCCGCCGGCACGGAGCCGCCTCGGCGAGGAGGTTCGCGGACGCGTATTACGGGCGTTCAGGGCCGTTCCGTCCGGAAGACGGGAAAGAGATCGTCGGCCGGTAGCCGGTGGAAGGCAGATCTCACGGCGAGCGACGGCGCCGGGGACCGAGTCGTGGCAGTTTCCGGGGTCTTGACCGGTTGCGTTCGTCGGGAGCGACGGACACCCGGATACGCCTCCGCCCCGAGTCCTGTCGTCCGACTGGTCGGTCGTGGATCCGAATCTCTACGTCCCAGTTCACTGGGAAGTTCGGGTTTACCGCGTCCGGAAGGCGGTCGGTTCCCGGGTCCGGGCTCGGATCGGGATCGGGAGACGGCGACGAACCGACCGGTCGCCGAAACGAGAACCCGACCGACTGAGGCACCTCCGCAACGCTCCGAACGTCGAATGCGACGATTAATGATAACATCTAACACGAATACGGCCGATCGTTCGAACGGCGCCCACAGCGACCGGGCGGCCCTGATCCGAGCGGAATCGACCGAGGTGTACCTATGTCAGAGACGCAATCCCCAAACCGAGAACTGGTACGCGACTACCTGAAGGCGTTCAACGAACAGGACCGGGACCGGATGACCGAGCTGCTCGCCGAGGATGTCGTCGAGCACGGGATCGTCGAGGAGCTGCACGGGATCGAGGAGATACTCGGCTTCCTCGACGCGCACTTCGAGACGTTCCCCGACTACGGCGGAACCACGGAGGCGATGACGGCGGAGGACGACCTCGTCACCGTTCGATACACCGTCGCCGGGACCCACACCGGCCAGTACCGCGACATCGAACCGACCGGCCACACCGTCGAGTGGACCGGCATCGCGATGTACCGCATCGAAGGCGACGAGATCGTCGAGATCTGGATCGAAGAGGACCGGCTCGGCCTGCTCGAACAGCTCGAGGTCGTCGACCCGCCGGCCCACCTGCGCATCTGAGACGGCCGCTCCGCCCCGTGACGCCATCCCGCTCGAACCGCCACGCTCTCCCTCCAAGTATTTCGTCTTATCTCGGAAGGTGACGAACGGCCCGGATCGGCCGCCGCCGATCGGGCTACGGTAACTCGACGTCGACGCCCGACTGGAGGCCGGCGGCCTTCGTCGTGTTGTACATGAGCATCGCGATCGTGAGCGGGCCGACGCCGCCGGGGACCGGCGTGATGGCCGACGCCTTCTGTTTCGCGCTCTCGAAGTCGACGTCGCCGACGAGTTCGTACCCCTTCTCCGTGTCGGCGTCGACCCGATTCACGCCGACGTCGACGACGACGACGCCCTCCGAGAGCATCGATCCGTCGATCATCTCCGGGACGCCCGCGGCCGCGATGACGATGTCGGCGGCGCGGGTCTTCGCCGCCAGATCGGTGGTCCGGGAGTGACACACCGTCGTGGTGGCGTTGCCGCCCGGCGCCTTCTGTACCAGGAGGTTCGCCATCGGCTTCCCGACGATGTCCGACCGCCCGACGACGACGGCGTCTTTCCCCTCTGTGTCGACGTCGGCGGCCGCGAGGAGCTTCTGGATGCCGTGCGGCGTACACGGCTTGTATCGCGCGTCTCCGGCGACCATGCGGCCGACGTTCTCGGGGTGGAAGCCGTCGACGTCCTTCATCGGGTCGATGCTCCGGAGGATCCGCCGGGCGTCGACGTGGTCGGGAACCGGCATCTGCACTAAGATCCCGTGCACCGAGGGGTCCTCGTTTAGCTCCTCGACTCGGTCGAAGAGCCGATCGGCGGGCGCGTCGGCGTCGATCTCGTGGTGGTAACTCTCGATGCCGATCTCCTCGCAGGCCCGTCGTTTCATCGAGACGTACGTCTCGCTCGCCCCGTCGTCGCTCATCAGTACCGTCGCTAGCCCCGGAGTGACGCCCGCGTCCGCGAGCGTCCCCACGCAGTCGCCGACGTCGGCTCGGATCCGATCGCCGATCTCGTTACCGTCGATTATCGTCGTCATGGTGGTGATGTCGTTGTCATGGTGATGATGTCGTTGTCATGGTGATGATGTCGTTGTCATGGTGATGGTGGTTTCCTCGCCGTCGCCGACGGCCGGAACGCGCCGACGGAACGCGACGGCCGATGCAGCGTTATCAGTTCGCATGCTACTGTTCGGTCGGGGCGTAAAGTCGCGGGCGGGGAATAGTACGGGTATTAAAATACCCACCGATTTTCGTTCCGCTCGTGTGACAATTCGAGTTTGCGTCGGATGGATCGTCACTCCGCAGAACGTTTTTGACCGAACGTCCGTTATCCGTGGTATCAGTTCCGAACGATCTGTGACGGTCGTTCGGAGATGACTGTATCAAATGACAGATCCACTCGTCGTCACGGAGAGGGAATCGTTCATCGAGATTGCCGCCGCCGCCCCGGACGGTTCGCGGGTCCCGGTCGAGGTCCGCGTCACCGTCTCGGACCCGTTCGAGTCGTATCGGCGGGCGCGGAACGCGAACGGCGACGGCGTCTACCTGGAAACCACGGGGGGACAGCCGGGTTGGGGGTACTTCGCGACCGATCCGGTCGAACGGGTGCAGGTGGACGCGGAGGCGCCGTCGGCCGACGGAGCCAGCCCGAGCGTCGAGGCCATCGACGCGCTGCTCGACCGCCAGCACCTCGTCCGCGGCGACTGCGACGTGCCGTATCCGTGCGGCGCGTTCGGCTGGCTCTCGTACGACGTCGCCCGGGAGCTCGAGGACCTGCCGACGACGACGGCGTCGGACGGACTGCCCCGGCTCCAGCTCGGCGTGTTCGACCGGGTCGCCGCCTGGGAGGAGCCCCGCGACGACGACGCGACCCGGCTTCGCGTGACCGCGTGCCCGGTCGTCGACGGGTCGCCGGCTGACGCATATAAGGCCGGCCGAGAGCGGGCGCTCGCGCTCGTCGAGGCGGCGCTCCACGGCGACGGCCGGACCGCCTCGCCTCCGACGCCTGAGAGGCGGGCGACCTTCGAGAGCGAGTGCGGTCAGGAGGCGTTCGCCGACCGGGTGCGGGCGATCAAAGAGCACGTCCGGGACGGCGACACCTTCCAGGCGAACGTCTCCCACCGGCTGGTCGCCCCGGTGACGGTCGATCCGGTCGACGCGTACGCGGCGCTGCGGCGGGTCAACCCGGCTCCCTACTCCGCGCTCGTCGAGTTCCCCGGGGTCGACCTGGTGAGCGCGAGCCCCGAACTCCTGATCGACGTGGAGGGTGACCGTCTGCTGACCGAGCCGATCGCCGGCACACGGCCGCGCGGCGAGACCGCGACGACCGACGCCGACCTCGAAGCGGACCTGCTGTCCGACGAGAAGGAGCGTGCCGAACACGCGATGCTGGTCGACCTCGAACGCAACGACCTCGGCAAGGTCAGCGAGTACGGCACCGTCGACGTGCGGGAGTACCGCCGGGTGGACCGGTACTCGGAGGTGATGCACCTCGTCAGCCTCGTCGAGGGCCGGCGCCGCGACGACTGCTCGATCGCCGACACGGTCGCCGCGGTGTTCCCCGGCGGCACCATCACCGGCGCGCCGAAACCCCGGACGATGGAGATCATCGACGAGATGGAGACGACCCGACGAGGCCCCTACACCGGCTCGATCGGCGTGTTCGGCTTCGATGACCGCGCGACGCTCAACATCGTCATCCGCACTCTCGTCCGGTACGACGACGAGTACCGGTTGCGGGTCGGCGCCGGCATCGTCCACGACTCCGTTCCCGAACTCGAGTACCGGGAGACGCTCGACAAGGCCCGCGCGCTGGTGACGGCCGTCGACGAGGCGCTCGGAGAGCAGGGGGCCCTCGCCGTGGACGCCGCGAGCGACCCGCTGGAGGGCGGCCGATGATACTCGTTATCGACAACTACGACTCATTCGCGTACAACCTGGTCCAGTACGTCGGCGAGTTCGACGACGTCGTCGTGAGGCGGAACGACGCAGTCGACGTCGCGGACGTCCGTGCCCTCGATCCCGACGGGATCGTCGTCTCGCCCGGGCCCGGCACGCCCGAGGCGGCCGGCGTCTCGATCCCGATCTTCGAGGAACTCTCCTACCCGACGCTCGGCGTCTGTCTGGGTCACCAGGCGCTGTGTGCGGCCAACGGGGCCACGGTCGGCCACGCCCCCGAGGTCGTGCACGGGAAGCCCTCGCTGGTCCGCCACGACGGGGCGGGGCTCTACGACGGCGTCGATGACCCCTTCGAGGTGGGTCGGTACCACTCGCTGGCCGTCGAGCGCGACGACATCCCCGGCGAGCTCGAGGAGACCGCTCACACCATCGCGGAGGGGCGGGCGGACGGGGCAGACGGCGTCGACGGGTCGAACGAGGCGGACGGGACGGACGGCGACGACGGCATCGTGATGGGCGTTCGCCATCGAGAACGGCCGCACATCGGCATGCAGTTCCACCCGGAGAGCATCCTCACGAGCCCGGGGAAGCGCATCATCGAGAACTTCTGTACGAGCATCGCGGGCGGGTGAGACGCCCGCCGCGGGGTCAGTCGTTGTCCGGTGGATCGAGATCCGGGTGGGTCTGGATCTCGGGGAGCCGGTTCCGGACGTGGCCGATGACTGAGGTGTGGCCTCTTTCGTGCCGATAGAACGTGCCCGTGAGCCCGATCAACGCCACGAGCGACAGGACGGCGAACGGCCCGCCGGTCAGGACGGCCAGCGCCTGCAGCGTCCCGGCGCCGCCGACGAGCAGCACGGCGACGGCGACGCTTCCCTGTAGGACTCCCCAGAAGACGATGCTCGCGCTCGAGGGCGCCAACCCCCGCTTGGCCGCGAGCGTCGCGACGACGAGCGTCGACGTGTCCGCCGACGTCGCCATGAAGGTGATGATGAGCGCCAGAAAGAGGAACATCAGCAGTTGGCTGAGCGGGAGCGCCTCGAACAGCGGGAAGCCGGCGACGGCCTCGGCACTCCCGTACGACGACATGGCCGCGAGCACGTCCGCCCGTCCGGTATGCTGGACGAACAGCGACGTACCGCCCAAGATCAGGAACCAGGCCATCGTCGCGGCCGAGGTGGCGATCACGCTGACGAACACCACCGTCCTGATGCGGCGTCCGCGGGAGAGGGCGGCGATGAACAGGCCGGCGAACGGCGCCCACGAGAACCACCACGACCAGTTCCAGACGGTCCAGTCGGCGACCCACTGGCCGTCGAGGTAGACGCTCAGCGGGACGAAGTTGACTGCGTAGCTCCCCAGCGCCTGCGTCCCCCGCTCGAAGACGAACGTTCGGGGGCCGACGGCGACGATGAGCGCGGCAAAGAGACCGAAGAGCAGCATCGTCACGCCCGAGATGCGCCGGATGCCGCGGTGGACGCCGCTCACCGCCGACAGGCAGAATATCAGCGTGAGCCCGCCCACGAACAGCACCGGGCCGAGCCGCCCCGCCGTGACGCCCCACTGGAAGCTCGTGCCCGTGAGGAACTGCTCGCTCACCAGCGCGACGGACGTCGCGATGCCGCCGATGATCGCGAACACTGCGAGCGTGTCCACGAGCGTGCTCCACCGGGAATCCAACCCGTCGACGCCGAGGAACGGCGCCAGGATCGTCGAGACGCGGAGCGGGGCGCCCCTGTTGAAGACGAAGTACGCGATTGGGACTCCGATGACGGCGTAGGCGCTCCACGCCGACAGTCCCCAGTGGAACAGGGCGTACGTCAACGCACCGCCGATGGCGGCGCTCGACTCCGGCGCGGCGTCGACGTACGGCGGCGGTGTCTGGTAGTGGAACAGCGCTTCCGCCGGTCCCCAGAACACCACTCCCGCCGCGATGCCGGCGGTGAACACGAGCGTAAAGAACGTCGGCAGGGTGTACGACGGCTCGACGTCGGGACCACCGAGCTTGATCCCACCCCAGGGACCGAGGAGCAGGAACAGACAGTAACACACGGACACGAAGACGGCGGCGAGGAACACCGGACCGCCGACGCTGAGTATCGCGTCGGTCACGCCGCCGACGACGCCGGAGACGGCGTCGGGAAGGGCGACCTGCAGGAGGAAGAACAGCGCGAACAGGACGACGGCCGGCGCCAGCGTCGCCAGCTCCTGTCGGGCGAGGAACCCGCGCAGCATCTCTCGGACGCCCCGACGACGGACCCGCAACAGATACGACTCCGGCAACGCCCCCTCCTCGTCCGACGAGTGAGGGAGAACGGCGAGGTAGCCGAGGCCGGAGCTGAAGAACACCAAGGCGATCGTCAGCCACGCTTCGCCGGAGACGGTTTCACCGATAAAACCGGGAAAAAAGAACCCGGCGAGCACGATGGCCCCTGAGACGGCACACAGCGGCACGAGGACGCTTCCGGCGACTCCACCGCGCTGGCTCCCGGTACTCATACAGACCCATGTTAGCGAATCACACTGATAAATGTGTACCGTGCAGGGAGCGATCGCGCGTCGGTTGGAGCCTACTCGTCGTCAGCGTTGCCGCTGATCTCGTTCAACAGCGATCGCGAGTCGCCACCGAGCACCGATCGGCCGAGGAGCCGCCCGCCGATCTCGAGGGGGTTAATGACGTCGTCGGCCCCGACCGACTCGAGCTTCTCGACGTTCCGCGCCTCGTTGGCGGCCGCGACGATCCGCACGTCCGGGTCGACGTTCCGCGTCGCGAGCACCGCGAGCACGTCCCGTGCGTCGTCGTCGCTGCCGACGACGACCCCGCGGGCGGCGTCGGTCCTGGCGTCGCGCAACACCGACTCGTCGGTCGGGTCGTCGGTGAGGACGTTCACTCCCTCCGTGTTGAGCTGGGAGGCGGTCTCCTGGTCGGGCGTCACCACCACCAGCTCCGTCTCCGCACCGAGTTCCTCCAGGAGCGATTCCGTCACGTCGCCGTACCCGAGGACCACGACGTGGTCCTCTAAGAGTGTGAGTTCAGATGCGGTCATGTTTCCGAACGCCGCGGCCATTCGCGATTCGATCGCCGGACCGATGAGCGCACCCACCGCGACGGTGAAGGCGCCGGTACCGAACAGGATGATGGACAGCGAGAACCACTTCGAGATCCCCGTCGTCGGGGTGATGTCGCCGTAGCCGACGGTCGCGATCGTGACGATGACGTAGTAGAAGGCGTCCCCCCACGTGGAGATGCCGCCGAACTGGTCCCGTAACCCGTAGGAGCCGACCGTCCCGTAGAGAACCACGCCGAGGATGGCGGACAACGACGCGATCTGCAGCGACGAGAGGTCGAGCGACTGGCGGAACTGGTCGCGGTTCCGGACGTGGAGCGGGAAGGTGATCGCGATGAGCACCAACACCGGGATGTCGGTCGGCCGGAGCGTCGTCAAGGGTAACACGGCCAGCGCCGGGACGACGACGGCGGCGGCGAGCCAGGCGATGCGTTTCCGGCGCTGGAGGCCGACCGCGAGGATGCCGAGGACGAACGCGAACAGGACGCCCCCGAACCGCGCCAGCGGCACCGCGAGCGACGTCGGCAACAGGCCGGCCAGCGGTCCCGCCAGCGTCACCGACGGCTGACTGAGGTTCGACAGTCCCGTCACAAACGACAACAGCGTGAGGGCGGCGGTCAGTGACACGGTCGATCGCGCGCCCGAGAACTCCCGCCACTCGACGAGCGGTATCCTATCGGCGGGATAGAAGATCTCCTCGATGGCCCGCTGAACCGGACCGCCTGATGAGTCGGACACCGGGGGTCAATTCTCAGACTCCATATAAAAAACGCTCGCCGTCAGAGGGGCGGACCGCGGAACTGAGCGGGCGGAGATCGACCGCAGTCGGTACCGCCGCCTCGCCGCGTCGAGCGAACCGTTCCACGACCGATCCGGAATCCGATAGGTCGTGTCGTCGGTGGCGGCCACGGCCGGATTTATACGGGGTCCGCGGGTAACTCCGATCATGAAGCGCACTATCAGCACGGACGATGCGCCGGCGGCGGTCGGGGCGTACAGCCAGGCGACGACGAACGGCAGTCTCCTCATCACCGCGGGCCAGCTCCCGCTCACCGTCGACGGCGAGCTGCTCGACGACGAATCGGTCGCGGAGCAGACCCGGCAGTGTCTCGAGAACGTCGCGGCGATACTCGAGTCGGAGGGGCTCTCGCTCAACGACGTGCTCAAGACGACGGTCTTCCTCGACGACATCGACGATTTCGACGCTTTCAACGAGGCCTACGGCGAGTTCTTCGACGAGGACCCGCCGGCCAGGAGCGCCGTCGGCGCCGGCGCCGTGCCGAAAGGCGCGGCGGTCGAGATAGAGGCGATAGCGACCACCGAGTGACGACGGGGACGGTGGCCGCCGGGCGGGCCATCGATCCCAGGGGGTTCGACGGCCGCTACACCGCTACTACGCCGTCAAGGGCCGGAGCCCCAGGGGCCTCCGACCCGGGCGCTCGCAGAGCGGCTCGACCAGGGCGGCGTCGTCGACGACGACACGCCGATCGCTCGGCTGCCGGCCCGACCCGTCGACGCTGGAGACGACCGACGGAGCGCTACCGGAGCTGCATCTCCTCGGCCCGCTCGACGGCCAGTTCGGCGACAGCCTCGAGGTCGTCCTCGGAGCGGTCCGCGAGCACCCGGAGCAGCATGCCGAGCTGTATCGCCGCGGTCTCGCGGAGTTCGGTCGCGTCGCCGGTGTCGTTGCCGAAGTAGTACTCGTGGCGGCCGTCGTCGTGGACGAGGCCGCCGTACACCGAGCGCAGTTCGCCGTCGGTGATGGCGTCGGCCGCCTCCGTCCGGACCTCCTCGAAGCGTGGATTCGTCACGATGGAAGGGGCGGGCGCTGGCACCTAACCCCTTCGCCGCGCCGGCGCCGCACCCCGGACGTGTCGGCCGACTGGTCGGTTGTGGTATCGGGCGTCGGGGCCGCGGCGGTTGCGGGTTTTTTCCGTTCACGACCACGAGCGAAGACATGTCACGACAGACAGGCGCAGTCGGTCGGTCGCCAGTCGTCCGCATGGCGACGAGCGACGGCGAGGACGCGGTGGCCGCGGCTCGTGCGGCGTCGGAGTCGGTCGCGGTCGTCCGGACGGGACCGACTGGAATCGGCGAGAGCGACCCGCTGGTCATGGCGACCGTCGACGGCAGGACGGCGTTCTTCGCCGGTCCCACGGACGCGGGCGTCGAGGACGTCGTCTCGACGGTGGCCGGCGGCGAACTGCCGACCGACGGAGCGGACACCGTCATCGAACACGAGCCCGGAACGGAGACGCTCCCGGTTCCGGATGCCGGGTCGCTCTCCGTCGGCCGGCGGGCGGTGCTCGGGCCGTGCGGCTGGGTCGACCCGCTGGACCCGACCGAGCGGCCGTTTCTCTCGGCCGAACGGTCCGCCGAGGCGCCCGCCGACGCCGGACTGCTCGGCCGCGGACGCGGTGACGCGGCGGCCGACGACCCGGTCGCAACGGAGTGGACGACGGCCCGGGAGGCGGACGGCGACCCGGTCGTGGTCGCAAACGCGAACGAGGCTTATGCCGAGCAGCGCGCCGACCGGACGCTCCTGTGGGGGGTGCCGATGTGCGTCCTCGACGGGATGGCCGCGGTCGCCGACCGCGTCGGCGCCGACGACGCCGTCCTCTACCTGAACGAGTCCGACGTCGCCCTCGTGCGACACCTCCGCGAGGCCGTCGACGCCGCTAGCGAGCACCTCGACCTCGACGTGCAACTGGTCGCGGGACCGGACGAGCACCGCGCGGGGGCGCCGACGGCGGCGCTGGAGGCGATGGAGGGCGCCGACCGCATCGAGCCACGGCTCCAGCCGCCCTCACCCGCCGAGCACGGCCTCTACGGCCGGCCGACGGTCGTCCACACGCCACGGACATACGCGCAGGTTCGGCACGCGATGGCCGAGCCGGACGCCTTCGACCCCGGGGCCGCGGACCCCGGGACCCGGCTGTTCACCGTGACGGGCGACGTCGCGGCCCCGGCGACGGTCGAACTGCCCTCCGCGAGTTCGCTCGCGGCGGTCCGCGAGGCCGTCGACCTCGAGGGGGCGTTCAAGATGGCCTGCGTCGGCGACGTGCTCGGCGGCTACACCCGTGACCTCGATGTGAGGGCGACGGCGGGGTCGCTCCGGGCGGCGGACCTCGGGACCGGGGGGGTCGTCGAGTTGCTGGACGAGAGCCGGTGTGCCCTGGCCGACGCCGGCGACCGCGCGACGTTCGCCGCCAGCGAGAACAGCGGGCGCTGCGTCCCCGGTCGCGAGGGAACCAAGCAGCTGGCCGAACTGCTGCGGGACGTCTACGACGGCGACTTCGAGGACGAGAAGATACGCGAGCTGGGGCGGGTGATGCGCCGGTCGAGTAACTGCCGGACCGGCGCGCACGCGCCACGGCCCGTGACGACCGTCATCGAGAGCTTCGGGCCGGAGGTGCGCGCCCACGCTGACGGCCGCTGTCCGGCCGGGAGTTGCACGGGGGAACTGTGAGCACCGACGACGCGCTCCCCGGCGTGCCTGACTTCGAGGACCCCCAACCCTCGACGCCGGTCACCGCCGAGTTCGACACCGGCACCGCCAACGATCCGGAGGTCGGGACCGACGAGGGACCGACGACCGTGACCGTCGACGGCGAGCCGGTGACGCTGCCCGGCGGATCGACGCTCATCGATGCGATGGAGGCGCTGGACGACGACGTCGTCAGCGTCGACCCCGGTGCCGACGGCGTCTCCGAGGACGCCGACGTGCCCGCACTCTGCTACTACGACCGCGACGGGGACTGCAGCGGGGAGATCGGTCCGCGTAGCGAGTGCCGGACCTGTATGGTCGAGACCGACGAGCACGGCCTCGTGCCGTCGTGTTCGTTCCCGGCCGAGGACGGCCTCGAGGTCCGGACCGACACGCCCGACGCCGCGGAGGCCCGCAGCGTCAACCTCGACCTGGTGCTGTCGAACCACAATCTCCGGTGTACGACCTGCAACGGCAACGGACGCTGCGAACTGCAGGACGCCGCCATCAGCGAGGGCGTCGACCACCCCCGGTACGGCGTCTTCGACGAGCGGGACGCGTACGAGCCCATCGACGACACCTCGTCGTTCATCCAGATCGACCGCAACAAGTGCATCCTCTGTAACCGGTGCGTCGAGGGGTGTAGCGACGTCCAGGTCGAGGGCGTCCTCCGTATCGAGGGCCACGGTGAGGACACCCGCATCGGCTTCCAGTCGGACGCCGAGACGATGCACGACTCCGACTGCGTCTCCTGTGGCCACTGTGCGACGGTGTGCCCGACGGGCGCGCTGACCGAGAAGGGCATCGGCGGCGTCGCGACCCTGCCGCTGCCGGGGTTCACCCAGCGCAACTCCATCGGCAAGGTCATCGAACACGAAGACGTCGAGACAATCGACGAGACGGACGCGCCGAACCGGACGTTCGGCGGGACCGCCGAGGTCGAGGCCGATGGGCTGGAGGGGTTCGTGTCCGCGGCCAAGCGCCGCGCCGGCGACGTGGCCACGGAGTACGGTCACAAGGCGTTCCTGGCCGGCGAGCACACTGCCGAGAGCATCGCCGCAAACACCCTCCCGGAGGGCCGGTTGTTCGACATCGCCGGCGTGGTCAGCGACTACCGGATCGGCAAAATCGACAAGCAAGAGACGACCTGCGGCTTCTGTGCGGTCGGCTGCCGGTTCGAGATGTGGGGCAAGGACGGCGACTCGCTGGGCGTCGTCCCGGTGGACGACCCCGACGACGCGCCGGCGAACAACTTCTCGACCTGTGTGAAGGGGAAGTTCGGCCACGAGTTCGCCAACAGCGAAAAGCGGCTGACGGAGCCGCTCGTCCGCGACGACGACGGCGAGTTCGAGGCCGTCTCTTGGGCGGAGGCTCTCGATCACGTCGCCGACCGGCTGTCGAGCATCCAGGCGGAGGCTGGCGTCGACTCGGTCGGCTGTCTAGCCTCCTCGAAGGGGTCCAACGAGGAGGCCTACCTCGTCCAGAAGTTCGCCCGCCAGGTGCTCGGGACGAAGAACATCGACAACTGCGCGCGGCTCTGTCACTCCTCGACGGTGGCGGCGCTCCAGCAGACCGTCGGCTACGGCGCGATGACGAACCGGATCAACGAGGACGTCGGCGAGGCCGACGCCTACCTCATCAGCGGCTCGAACACGACCGAGTCCCACCCGGTGCTGGCGACCCGAATCAAGCAGAACGTCCGGGACGGCGCCGACTTGGTCGTCTTCGACCCGCGGAGGATCGGCATCGCCGAGCACGCCGACCAGTACACCCGCACCAACCCCGGCTACGACGTCGCTTGGCTCAACGGGATGATGCGGTACATCGTCGAGAACGGCCTCCACGACGAGGCGTTCGTCGAGCGCAACACGAAGAATTTCGATGCGCTGAAAGAGAAGGTCCAGGCGTTCACCCCCGAGAAGGTCGAGGAGCTGGCGGGCGTCCCGCCGGAGGAGCTGGCCTCGGCCGCCGAGACGCTCGCGGCGGCCGACACCGTCGTTTTCGGCTGGGCGATGGGGATGACACAGCAGTCCCACGGCACCGAGAACCTGCTGGCGATGGCGGACCTGGCGCTCCTGCTCGGTCAGCTCGGCAAGCCCGGTGCCGGTCTCTCTCCCTTCCGCGGCCAGAACAACGTTCAGGGCGGCGGCGGCGACATGGGGACGCTACCGGGCAGCCTGCCGGGCTATCAGGACCCCGTCGACGACGAGGTCGGCGAGAAGTTCGCAGACGCGTGGGGCGAACGCCCGCCCGAGGAGCCCGGCCTCAAGGTGCCCGAGATGCTCGCTGAGGCCCACGAGGGCAACCTGAAAGCGATGTATGTGGTCGGCGAGAACCCGGCCCTCTCGGAGCCGGACATCCAGCACGCCGAAGCGGCGCTGGACGACCTCGGGTTCCTCGTCGTCCAGGACATCTTCATGACCGAGACGGCCGACCACGCCGACGTGGTGCTGCCGGCGGCGACCTCGCCGGAGAAGCACGGCACCTTCACCAACACCGAGCGGCGCATCCAGCGGGTCCGGCCGACGGCCGACCCGCCGGGGGAGGCGCGGCAGGACTGGGAGATAACCCAGGCGCTGGCCCGCCGGCTCGGCTACGACTGGGACTACGACCACCCGCGGGAGGTGATGGACGAGATAAGCGACCTGACGCCCATCTACGGCGGCGTCTCCTACGAGCGGCTCGAGGGCGGCGACGTGCACGGCCTGCAGTGGCCCTGCACCGACGCCGACGACCCCGGCACGCCGTACCTCTACGACCACGAGGAGGGGAACTTCAACTTCGAGGACGGGAAAGCCCGGTTCGTGCCCGCCGACGGCGGCCATCCGGGCGAGATACCCGACGAGGAGTACCCGCTCACGCTCACCTCGGGCCGCGTGCTTTACCACTGGCACACCGGCCAGATCACCCGCCGCGTCGAGGGGCTGATGAGCCACGTCGGCGAGAGCTTCGTCGAGGTCAACCCCGAGACGGCCGACCAACTCGGCATCGGCGACGCGGAGTACGTCCGCGTCGAGTCCCGTCGCGGCTCCATCGTCGTCGAGACGCAGGTCACCACCCGCGTCGGTCCCGGGACGCTATTCATCCCGATGCACTTCGCCGCCGGCGCCGTCAACAAGCTGACCGGCGAGACGTTCGACCCGACGGCCGGTATCCCGGAGTACAAGATCTCCAGCGTCCGCGTCGATCCGCTCGGCCCGGAGACCGACGAGACCGTGCTGCGCGCGCCCGGCGCCGGCCGGGGTCGCGCCGGCGACGACTGACGCGGACCGTCTTCGGACCGCCGTCGACGCCGCCAATCGCGGCGTGATCGGACGCTCCGACACTCAGCCGTCCGGCGGGACGTTCCGGTTCGACCGGAAGCGGTTCTGTGGGTCCCAGCGCCGCTTCACGTCGACGAGCCGCCCGTAGTTATCGCCGTAGGCCGCACGGACGCGGTCGCGTCCCTCGTCGGCGGTGAGGACGTTCATCGCCGCCGCGCCGGTCGTGTACGGCCGGACGGCGTCGTGGAACTCGCGGACCCAGGCGACGTGGTCGTCGTCGCGGGCCGGCTCCTCCCAGCGGGCCTCCGCGAGCAGGTGATGGGTCGCGTCCCGGTGGGGGTAGGCGGTGGCGTCGGTCGGCGGTGCGGTCTCGGCGCCGCTCCGCGGGGAGACGAACACCGTCGCGCCCGACGACGGCGCCCGGGCCGCGTGCTCCCCGATCGTCTCGATGGCCGAATCGGAGAGCGACGCGAGGTACTGGCTCCGCAGGGACGTCCGTATCGAGCCCCGGCTCTCGCCGGCGGCCTGGAACGACGCGTACGACCGCGGGCGGATGCTGTCGGCGATGGGGTCGCCGGCCGTCCGGAGCGGCGCCAGCGCGTCCTCGCCCTCTGTGGGCGGCCCGGCGTAGCACGCGATGCACATCGTCACGCGCGTGCCGTGCACATCCTCCGGGAGGATGTCGGCGGGGTAGACGAGCGGCCCGCCGAGTATCTCCGGGGCGAGCTCATGCAGCGGAACTGGAAGGACGTGACGACGCCGACGTTGCCGCCGCCCCGGAGCGCCCAGAAGAGGTCCTCGTTTTCCTCCTCGCTGGCGCGGACGAGGTCGCCGCCGGCGGTTACCACGTCCGCGGCGAGGAGGTTGTCGCAGGTGAGGCCGTGCTTGCGGCTGAGCCAGCCGACGCCGCCGAGCGTCAGCCCGGCGACGCCGATGTTCGGGTCCTGGCCGCCGAGGACCGCCGGCCCGAACGCCTCCGTCTCGTGGTCGACGTCGCCCCAGGTCGCGCCGGGGCCGACTCGCGCGGTCCGCTCGCCGGGGTCGACCCGGACGGCGTCCATCGGCCGGCAGTCCAGCAGTACCCCCCCGTCGGGCAATGCACAGCCGGAGACGTGGTGGCCGCCGCTCCGGACGCCCAACTGCAGGTCGTACTCGCGGGCGTCCTCGTAGCCGGCGTCACCCGGCTCGAGGACGTCGCCGCGCGCTCGCTCGCGGAGGGTCGCCGCTGGGTCGTGTGCCGGGTCGGTCACGCGGGAAGCGGGAGGGCGGCCGAGAGTGCTAGAACAGCCCGGATATGTTGCCGTCGTCGTCGATGTCCATGTCGGCGGCGGCCGGCCGCTCCGGCAGGCCGGGCATCGTGAGCGCGTCGGCGGTGAGCGCGACGATGAAGCCGGCACCCGCGGACGGGTAGACTTCGCTGATCTCGAGTTCCCAGCCGCTCGGGGCGCCCTTCCTGCTCGCGTCGTCGCTGAGCGAGTGGAAGGTCTTCGACATACAGACCGGCACGTCGCCGAAGCCGAGGTCTTCCATGCGCTCGATGTCCTCGAGCGCGTCGCCGGTGAACTTGACGCCGTCGGCGCCGTAGATCTCCGTGGCGACGGTGTCGATTTTCTCCTTGATCGGCGCTTCCTCGTCGTAGAGGAACTCGAACTCGTCCTCGTCGCTCTCGTCGACGGCCTCGATGACGTGCTCGCCGAGGTCCTCGCCGCCCTCACTGCCCTTCTCGAACACCTCGGACTCGGCGACCCGGACGCCGAGGTCCTCCTCGCAGTGGTCCACCACCGTCTGGACCTCCTCGTCGGTGTCGTCCGGGAACCGGTTGACCGCGACGACGACGGGAACGCCGAACTGCTGGAGGTTCGAGACGTGCTTGTCCAGGTTTTCGAACCCGCGCTCGATGGCCTCGGTGCCGGCGTCGTCGATGGCGTCGAAGTCGGCCGGCCACATGTTCTCGCCGTGGTACTTCAGCGCCCGGACCGACGACACGATGACGACCGCGTTGGGCGTCATGTCGCCGAGCCGGCAGACGATGTTCATGAACTTCTCGGCGCCCAGGTCGGAGCCGAAGCCGGCCTCAGTGACGAGGTAGTCGCCCATCCCGTACGCGGCTTTGTCCGCGATGAGCGAGTTCGTTCCGTGCGCGATGTTGGCGAACGGGCCGCCGTGGATGAACGCGGGCGTCCCCTCGATGGTCTGGACGACGTTCGGTTTGATCGCGTCCCGGAGCAGCATCGCGGCCGGACCGGTCGCCTCGATGTCCTCGACCGTGACCGGGTCGCCGTCCTCGTCGTAGGCGAGGATGATGCGACCGACCCGCTCCTTGAGGTCGCCCATCCCGTCCGCCATACAGAGGGCGGCCATGAGCTCCGAGGCGGCGGTCAGGAGGAAGCTGTCCTCGCGAGGCGTTCCGCCGGTCTTGCCGCCGAGGCCGATCACCATGCTCCGGAGCGCCCGATCGTTCATGTCGATGGCCCGGGGCCACCGGACGTCGGTGACGTCGACGTCGAAGTCCTCGTCCCCCGTCAGTTTGGCGTCCAACATCGCCGAGATGAGGTTGTGCGCCGAGGTGAGCGCGTGCAGGTCGCCGGTGAAGTGCAGGTTGATGTCCTCCATCGGAAGCACCTGCGAGCGGCCCCCGCCGGCGGCGCCGCCCTTGACACCGAACACTGGCCCGAGCGACGGTTCGCGGATCGCGATCATCGCCTCCTCGCCGAGGTGGTTCAGCGTCTGTCCCAGTCCGACGGTCGTGACCGTCTTCCCCTCTCCCTTGGGGGTCGGCGTCATCCCGGTCACGAGTACGAGGTTGTTCTCCCGGTCCGCGGCCTCGTCCCGAAGCCGATCGAGGGCGTGGTGTTTGACTTTCGCCGTGTACTCGCCGAAGTACTGGAGGTCGTCGAGGCCGAGGCCCCACGGTTCGACCAGCTCCCAGATCGGCTCCATCTCGGTCGACTGTGCGATGTCGTAATCCGTCGGTATCGGTTCGTTAGTATCTGTCACGTTTTCGTACATCCCAGCATCGCCGTATGAAGGTTAGCATATCTGCTAACACTCGGATAGGATGTGTTTGCGACGCCCCGCGGTGTGTCCCGCAATGAGTGACGCCTCGTTGACGGGATGAGATTTGCCCGGAAAATCGGCGCTCACCAGAGTTCGGCGGCGTCACGGATCGCGTCCCGCGCCCGCTTCGCACAGTCCCGCTTGCCGCGCCCGAAGTGCACGGTGTTCTCGTCGACCGGCGTCGAGAGGAACCCACCCTCGTCGTTCTCGACGCCGGCCTGTTCGATCTGGAGGTAGCTGATGACGAGTCGCCCCTCGTAGGTGATGTCGCGAACGTCACCGATCCGGATCTGCTTGTCGGCGAACTTCGAGCGGCCCGGGCGCTCGATGTGGATCCGCTCGTCGTAGACGTGTAGCGTCCCGTCTTGGAACCCACAGGAGACGAGTGGGTTCGAGTCGGGTGCGTCGTCGTGCATCGCGTCCGATCCGTCGGACGACCCCGGAACGTCGACCATTACGTCGTGGTCAGACCCAGAGCGGCGAAAAGGTTGTCCATGCAACGAGTGGGACGTGCCGTTCGGACGACCCATCGTAAACGTGTGACATACCCGTGTCTGATATTAACAAACAGAACAATACTACCGTGTTTCGAAAAGATATTTTCAAAATCCTCAAGACCCCTCGGTTCATATATAGTAGTATGACGGAGCCAACAAGCAAACGTCAAAAGAACGGTGCCGAAGACGAGTTCGTGAACTACATGCCGGGCATGCCGAAGCTGTCGAGCGAGCCGGGTCGGATCGAACGGTTCGTGACCCGTCTGTTCCGCCGTCGTGGCCCGCTTCGCGCCGTGTTCCGCGACCGGGACGAGTAGAACCGCCGTCGCCTCGCCCGCAGAACAGAATCGCCGGTCCCGTCCGCACAAAGGTTTATGCGCGGTTGCCTCCACATTTTCATATCCGGCGGGAACCGGAGCGGAAGATCATGTCATCACTCATCGGCGGAGCGCAGAACTGCAAACGATGCGGACACGAGGTAGAGAGCGGGCACGATACCTGTCCGAGCTGCTATTTCAACCCGAAGTCCAAGGGGCTTCGGGTCGCCCTCGCGCTGTTGATGGCCGTTATCATCCTGATGACGGCCGTGCTACTGCTCCCGTTCCTGTCACTGTTGTTCGTCAGGCTCGCTGGAGTCGCATTCCTCCTCGCCCTACTCGTGTTCGTCATCTCGTTCGTGTCGACCCCCTACCGGTTCGGATCCCTGTTCCTCTGGTTTTGAGCGCCGACGAGCGGTCACGTCCTCGCGTTCCCCGGCCCGTCGACCGCTCTCCGGGAACTCCTCGTTCGAAACGCTACTCGTCACGCGTCCGTCCGGTGAGGTCACTCGACGCGGACAGCAATTACGCTAGCGGGAGTCAAACGAACGACGTAGCGGGGATCAAACGAACGACGGCCACGGACGAGAACCGCTATCGGCCGAGCCGTTCAGTGCGCCACGATTCGGTGTCCGGCGTTTGGTTGAACGTGTAGATGTGGATCCCCCTGATCTTGTAGTGATCGTCGTCCGCGTACGGCGCGAGCCCGTCGATGAGGTCGTCGGGCTTGTACACCCCCCGCGATCCGACGAGCTGCCTTACAAAGCCGAGTATGCCGGTCGTCTTCCGAAGGAACTTGATCGAGTCGCCGACGCCGACCTTCTGTGAGATCTGCATCAGGCGCTGGTAGTTCATCACGCCCGGGATGCCGACCTCGACGGGGAGGTCGACGCCGTCGTCGCGGATGTCGTCGATCCACTCGAGCACGGCGTCGGGGTCGTAACAGAGCTGTGTGACGAGGTAGGTCGCGTACGGGCTTTTCTTCGCCATCGCGTCGGACAGGGCCTCCGCGTCGAGGAAGTCGTGTCCCTCGGGATATCCGGTGATGCCGACCTCGTCGAAGGAGTGGCCCAACTCGTCGAGAGCGACCAACAGGTCGTGTGCGGACTCGAACTCGCCGGCGGGCTCCTCGCGGTCGCCGCCCGGCACGAAGATGTCCGTCACGCCGGCGTCGGTGAGGCGCTCGGCGATCTCATCGAGGTGGTCGCGATCCTCGACGTAGCGCGCGGCGATGTGCGGCGAGACGTCGTATCCGAGTGCGGCCGCCTGCTCGGTGCGCTCGACCGTGGTGTCGATCCCGAGCTGCGGAGACGTGGTGACGGCGATCGTCGCGTCGTCCGGCAGGTGCCGGATCTCGTCCTCGAAGCTCTCGAACGGCATCAGTTCGAATCGTGCGTCAGTGAGAAGCGCTCCGACGCCGTCACTCCGCTTGATCGCTTGCGTTCCAGCCGACATTACTGTTCATACGTAAGTGGTAGACCTATTTCCATCTGTGGGTTCCCCAGTCAACCAGTTTAAATGGTAGTCGTTACCATTACTCGTTCGACGCCCGGATCGCCGCGTAGCGCCGTCCGATCGCGGCTCGAATCGGGTCGCAGCGTCATCCGCTCGCGGTCGTACACTGCCGAACGCGTGCGGCGGCCTCCTCGTATGTAACCTCCCTGTCGGGGGCTTTAGAGAGGCGGCACATCACGAGGTCTAGGAGGTCGAGTTGGTCCAGCAGTTCCCGGGCGTAGCCGTCGTCAAGGTCGAGGTCCCGTCTGACCTCGTAGACGGTCGACGACCGCACGACCGACTCGATGACATCTCCGATCTCGACGTCGTCCGGCAGGCCGATACCGTCGGCGACGAGTTTGGCGTCGGGGAACGACCGCCGCGAGTCCTCCTCCGTGGACGGTTCCACGGAGGAAGACTCCACGGGGGACCCGTCCCGTTCGGACGCCTCATCCCGTTCCGACGGTCCGTCCGCCGTCCCCTGATCGGTCCGCCCGTCTGTGGTCGCCGTCTCGTAGGCGGTCGGCTCGTGGACCCCGGCGTCGATCATGTACCGCCGGACCGTCTCGGCGGAGACGTCCATCGCGATCGCGTCCCGCATCTCGGAGAACGTATCGCACTCCGCGTAGAGCGCCCGGAGGTACTCGACGTCCTCGTACGGCGGCATCGACTCGTCGCGGACCGCCTCCACGCCGTCACTCGGGCCACTCTCGGACGGGTCACTCTCGGACGGGTCACCACCGGCCGGATCACTCCCGACCGGATCACTCCCGACCGGATCAGTCTCGGGCGGGTTACTCTCTGCCGGTTCGACATCGCCGACGGTGTCGGTGACGGCCTCACGGCGGGCGCGTTCGACCATCGATCCGCCGTTGCCGTCCGTGACGGCGTCGCCCGTCACGCGGCCCTCCGATTCCGCAGGCCCGGCGGCTGGAGGATCGATGGTCAGGTCGAGGGCCACTTCGAGCGCCCCGTGCGTGACCTCGACCGTTCGTCCGCTCACCTCGACGGTCGCCGCCGTCGATGTCGGGAGCGGAACCAGCTCCGGCACCGTCAACTCGACCGCGAGCCCGCCGTCGTCGGTGAGCGACGTGGCCTCCACGGTCGGCTCCCGGTCCGTCTCGTCAGTCGGCGTCGAGCGGAGAGGCACCAGCACCTCCATATCGACGCGGAGCGTGGAGCCGTCCGTCGTCGCCTCGACGTTCCGGACCGACCTGCCGCGCGACTGCTGGTTCCCGACGAGCGTCGAGAGGACGTCGAAGGTGGTCTGGAGCCCCATGACAATGCTATTCTATGACATAACGTACAATAAGCGTGCGTGGGGAATACTGAACCCGTTTAATATAATAATCGAATACGTGAAGCTCTTTAAACCGGCGGCACGGGGTGTCGACGCCTGTTCGCCGAGTCTCACCCGCGGGTCGCGACCGCCGCGAGACGCTCCCCCTCGACGACGACCCCGCGAGCCAACGAGTAGACGACGCCGGCCTCGGAGACGGTGACGGTCCCGAGGCGTTCGAACGAGGTCGGACGGTACACCGCACCCAGCGTGTCGCCCGCCTCGAGACGGTCGCCGACCCCGACCGACCGTCGGGGCTCAAACAACCCCGACTCCTCGGCGATGGTGTGTTCGAGACTGTTCCGGAGCACGGTCTGAACCGCCGGTGCGGACGGTTCTCCCTCGAGGACCCGCATCTCCCGGAGTACGTTCATGACGCCGCTAACGCCGGTTTCGACGGCCGACCGATCGACCGTTCGACTGTTCGATAGCTCCGCGGTGATCGCCGGGATCCCGACGCGCTCCGCGGCGTCCCGGAGCATCCCGGTGGGCCCCTCGTCCGGGTCGGCGAGCAGGTACTCCGTCCCGAAGGCCCTCGCGAGCCCGCGCGCGTCGGAGCCCTCTCCGAACCTGACGTGTGCCAGCATGTCCGGCGTCCCGGTGTGGAGGTCGACGACCGCGTCGGCGTCGGTCACCAGCTCCCAGAGCCGGGCGGCCACCCGTTCCTGGAAGCTGCCGGTTTCGTCGCCCGGCCAGACCCGGTTCAGGTTCGCGTTCCGCGCGTCGTACGCCGTCGGCGTGACGTACGACCGGTGATCGAAGGCCAGCGGGTTCGCCACCGGCACGGCGACGACGGTGCCCGCGAGGTCAGCCTCGATGAGCCGCTCGTGGAGGTGCCGCAACGTGACCGGCCCGTTGAGTTCGATACCATGTTGTGCCGCCTGCAGGTAGACGGTCGGCCCGCTGCCCCCCGCGTACCGGTGGACCGTTGCGTCGACGGTCGCGCCGGAGGGATGTCGGCTGAGGCGGCGGTCGGTCGTCGTATGAGTTACCGGCTCGTACTCCATGGTCTGACCCGGCGGTACAGGGGCAAAAGCCCCGGGCTCACCCTCGTTCGTCGAGGGGCCGTGATCCCCTCGCGGACCGTCGCGACCGATCGCCACGAGAACCGGGAGGGACGCGACGGACATCGAACGCCGACGCGACGGACGCCGAGATGGGACACCAGACGACTCGAGCGAGGCGGGCGACGGCCGCGAAACCACATTCTGACAGGAGCCGGACGGGTTGAGGGGAAACGGGCCCCAAAGACGGCCTATGCGACAATTATATTCCGCCGCCATAGCGAGATACAGTCGTATTTATGCAGCCCACAGAAAGCCTGCCGACGCAGGCCGACACCGTCGTCATCGGTGCCGGAATCGTCGGCTGCAACGTCGCGTACCAGCTCACGAAACTCGGTCGGGAGGACGTCGTGGTCGTCGATCAGGGCCCGATGCCGACCACCGGCGGGTCTTCGACGCACGCGCCGGGGATCATGTTCCAGACCGCGGAGCCGAAGACGCTCAGCCAGTTCGCCGACTACAGCCGAGAGCTCTACTCGGAGCTCGAGGGCGCCGACGGCAAGCAGGCGTACAACGAGACGGGCGGCATCGAGGTCGCCCGCAGCGAGGAGCGAATGGCGTTCCTCCAGCGGCGGGTGGAGGCGGCGAAGGCGTGGGGGATCCCGGATCCGCAGCTGCTCTCCCCCGAAGAAGTGACCGAGCACCTCCCGCTGGTCGACGAGGAGCGCATCCTCGGCGGCTACTACTCGCCGACCGACGGGCAGGTCTCCGGCGTCATCGCCTGCGACGCGCTGGCGCGGGCCGCGATAGACCGGGGGGCGACGTTCGTTCCGCACACGCGCACGGAGGACGTCGAAACGGCCGACGGCGGGGTTCAATCGGTCGTCACCGAGAACGGCACCATCGAGTGCGACGACGTCGTCGTCGCGACGAACATCTGGGCGCGGCAGCTCGGCGAGAAGCTCGGCGTCCACCTGCCCGTGACGCCGGTCGAACACCAGTACACGATGACGGAGTCGCTCGACGAACTGGGCGACGCCGCCGTCGACGTCGCGAACCACCCGCTGTTCGAGAACTACCGCAACGTCTCCGGCGAGAAGGCGAAACGGTTGCTCGTCGGGCCGGACCGTCCGATCCTGCGCGATCAGGACAACGCGATGTACTTCCGGACCCACGGCGATTCCTACGGCATCGGCTCGTACAACCACGAACCGATCGTGCCGGATCCGATGGAGCTCGGCGGCAACGATCCGGACGGCGAGCAGGGATCGGTCCACGAGTTCACCGACCAGCACATGAACAACGCGACCCACCCGGACCGACCGCACAAGTCCCCCCGGCAGGCCAGCGACGAGCTGCTGCCGGCGACAGAGGGGAAGGAGCTCGAGTTCAAGTACAACGGGATGTTCGCCGAATCGCCGAACGGCCTGCCGGTCATGGGTCCGGTCCAAGAGTGCGACGGGCTCTGGACCGCGGCAGCGATCTGGGTGACCCACGCCGGGGGCGCCGGAAAGGCGCTGGCGGAGTGGATGGTGAACGGGGTCCCGCGGCTCGACGACGGCCCGATCGACCTCGCGGACAGCGACGTGAACCGGTTCGACGCCCACGAGGGGTCGTGGGACTTCGCCCGCGACATCGGCGCCGAGGAGTACCGCATCGTCTACAACGTCATGCACCCCAAGTGGGTCTGGACGGACAAACAGCGGGACATCCGGCGGACGCCGATGTACCACACCCACAAGGAGATGGGCGCGGAGCTGTGGGCCGAGGCGGGCTGGGAGGAACCGCAGTGGTTCGAGTCCAACGCCGACCTCGTCGACCGGTACGCCGACCGGATCCCCGACCGCGACGGCTGGGAGGGGAAGTACTGGTCGCCGATCGAGGGCGCGGAGGCCCTGCACGTCCGCGACGCCGTCGGGCTCCACGACATGACCTCGTTCAACAAGATCGAGGTCATCGGCAGCGACGCCGAGGCGTTCCTCGGGCGCCTCTGTACGAACGCGATCGACCTCGACGTCGGCGACATCACGTACACGCTGCTGTGTAACGAGGGCGGGGGCGTCCGGGCCGACATCACCGTCACCCGGACCGACGACGACCGCTATCTCCTGTTGACGACCGGCAGGGAGGTCGGGAACAACCACGTCGCATGGGTCCGCAACCACTCCCCCGACGACGTGGTCGTCAACGAGGTCACGTCCGACCTCGCGGCGATGGTCTGTACCGGTCCCGACGCTCGAAAGGTCCTCTCGAAGGTGATTGACACCGACCTCTCCGACGAGGCCTTCCCGTTCTACACGAGCCAGGAGACGTTCGTGAACAACGTTCCGGTGCGGGCGATGCGGCTCTCGTACGCGGGCGAGCTCGGCTGGGAGCTCTACACCCCCTCCGAGTACGGCGAGCAGCTCTGGGAGCACGTCCTCGAGGCCGGCAAAGAGTACGACATTCGCCCGTACGGCAACGGCGCGCTGAACGCGCTCCGCATCGAGAAAGGGTTCCGGCTCTGGGGCGAGGACCTCCACACCGAGCACAATCCCTACGAGGCGGGCCTCGGGTGGGCCGTCGACCTCGACACCGACTTCATCGGCAAGGCGGCCGTCGCCGCCGCCGCGGACGGGGATAACATCAGCCACGAGGTCGCCTGCCTGACGCTCGACGACGAGACCGCGACGATCCTCGACGACCGACCGGTGCTTGATGGCGACGAGGCGATCGGCTACGTCCACAGCGCCGAGTACGGCTACACGGCCGGCGCCTGCGTCGCGTACACGTACCTGCCGCCGGAGTACGCCGAGCCGGGCACCGAGGTCGACGTGCTCTTCGAGGGCGACCGCTACGCCGCGACCGTCCGCGAGGAGCCGCTGGTCGACTGAGGGATCGGAGCACCGCTGGCTCCCGGGTCGTGCCCCGTCGGGTCACAGATCGTTTCCCATCGCTGTCACGTTGTGGTTTGCCACCGGGGACGTGAGACGGTCCGGTCGTCGCCGGACACCCCGATACCGCCGCACGCTACCGGTTTCACCGTTCTTCGCCCGTATTTACCGATGTATTTATGAGACGGACACGGCCATTCTTTGAGAGAACTAATGTCTAGCACGAAGCCTCCCACGAAGGCCAAGACCGTCGTCATCGGCGCGGGTGCCGTCGGCTGCAGCGTCGCCTACCACCTGAGCGAACTCGGGGCCGAGGACGTGGTCGTCGTCGACCAGGGGCCGCTCCCCGTCACGGGCGGATCGTCGGTCCACGCGCCCGGGATCATGTTCCAGACGTCGCCGTCGAAGATACAGACGAAGACGGCCCACTACACGAGCCGGCTGCTGTCCGACGCGGGCGTGTACGACGAGGTCGGGGGCATCGAGCTGGCCCGGAGCGAGGAGCGGATGGACTTCCTGCGCCGGCGCGTCGAGTGGGCGACCGCCTACGGCCTGCCGGAGCCCGAGCTACTGTCGCCCGAGGAGGTGACCGAACACCTCCCGCTGGTGAACGAAGAGGAGATCTTGGGCGGCTACTACTCGCCGACCGACGGCCGCGTCGACGGCATCAGCGCGCTCCAGTGGTACGTTGAACACAGTTCCGCGGACTTCTACGGGAACGTCGAGGTGACGGACATGGAGGTCACCGGCGGCGAGATCGGCGCGGTCGTCACCGACGACGGCCGCATCGAGTGCGATCGGTGCGTCATCGCGACGAACAACTGGGGGTACCAGACGGGTCAGCTCGCGGGGCTGGACCTCCCGATCGCGCCCGTCGAACACCAGTACGTGGTCACGGAACCGATGGAGGAGCTGGCCGACGCGGACAGCAACGTCGGCGAGAACACGTCGGGGCTCGACGTGCCCGGCAACCGCGACATCCAGGAGCAGATGAGCGAGGGGCCGCACCGACCGGTCGGCCGCGATCAAGACCACTCGCTGTACTTCCGGACCCACGGCGACGCCATCGGCCTCGGGTCGTACAACCACGAGACCCTGTCCGTCGACCCGGAGGCGATGGGAACGAACACCGAGGACAGTCAGGCGTCGGTCCGCGGCTTCACCGAGGAACACTGGACGAAGCCGACTCATCGGTACCGCGACAAGTCGGCGAAGCAGGCGTTCGACGAACTCCTGCCGGCGACCGCCGACGCCGAGTACGCCGCCACGGAGAACGGCATCTTCGTGTTCACGCCGGACGGGATGCCCGCGGTCGGCCCGACCGAGGTCGACGGCCTCTGGTCCGGGCTGGCCATCTGGTGGACCCACTCGGGCGGCTACGGCCGCATCATCGCCGAGTGGATGGAGAACGGCGTCCCGCGGCTCCCGTCGGGTCCCGTCGACACCGGCGGCATCCACGTGCGACGGTTCGAACCCCACGCCGGCGAGACGGACTACTTCGTCGACCGGGGAGACACCCGCTACGAGCAGGTGTACATGAACGTCGAACCGCGGTGGCAACCCGACGACCACCGCGGGCTGCGGACGAGCCCCTTCTACGCCCAACAGCAGGCTCTCGGGGCGGAGTTCTACCAGTCCGGGGGCTGGGAGACGCCGCAGTGGTACGAGTCCAACGCCGACCTCGTCGACCGCTACGCCGACCGGATCCCCGAGCAGGACGGCTGGCAGGGGATCAACCGGTCGGCGATAGAGGGCGCGGAACACCTTCACACCCGCGAGAAGGTATCGATGTTCGATATGACGACGTTCAGCTCCATCATGGTGGAGGGCGACGGCGCCGGTGAGTTCCTCCAGCGGATGTGCAGCAACGACGTCGACATCGAGGACGGACAGGTCCGGTACTCGCTGCTGCTGAACGAGGGCGGCAACATCCTCGCGGACGTGACGGTCGTCCGACTCGACAGCGAGGAGTACATGGTCACGACCGGCGGCGGCAACTCGCCGGGCATCCACGGCGGCTGGCTGGAGGACCACGCCCCGGAGACGGTGTCGGTTACTATCGAGGAGAGCGCCCGGTCGACGATCGGCCTGTGGGGCCCGAAGTCCAGGCTCCTGCTTCAGCGGTGTACGAACGCCGACGTCAGCGACGAGGACTTCGGCTACTTCACGGCCAAGCAGATCTACGTCGGCGAGGTGCCGGTCGTCGCGCTGCGGGTCTCCTACGTCGGTGAGCTCGGCTGGGAGCTGTGGGCGCCGAGCGAGTACGGGCAGCGGCTCTGGGAGACGCTGTCCGAGGCCGGCCGGGACCTCGACGTGCGGCCGATGGGCGGGGGCGCCTTGGAGTCGATGCGCCTCGAGAAGGGCTTCCGACTGTGGGGAACCGACATCGACACCGACTCGAACCCCTACGAGGCCGGGCTCCCGTTCGCCGTGGACATGGACACCGACTTCGTCGGCAGGGAGGCGCTGCAGGCGGCCCGTGAGGACGGCATCGACGACCGGATCGTCCCCCTCACGCTCGACGACTCGACGGACGTCATGCTGAGCGGACGGCCCGTCATGATCGACGGTGAGGCCCAGGGGTACGTTCAGGCGGGCGATTACGGCTACTCGATCGGCGAGTCCGTCGCCTACACGTACCTCCCCGACGAGTACGCCGAGGCCGGCACGTCCGTGCAGATACGCTGTGAGGGCGAGACGTACGACGCGACGGTGCGCGGCGAACCGCTCTTCGACGCCGAACGAGACAAGATCCTCCGATGAGCGCCAGTATCACGGACCCGACCGTCCAGTTCGCCCGATGACCAGCACGAACTCAGACGACCTCCCCGTCACGTACGCGGACATCGAGCGGGCCCGCGACCGGCTCGACGACGACACCGTCGTCAAGCAGACGCCGATCGAGCGGAGTTCGTCGCTCGACGAGTTCGTCGGTGGGGAGGTGTACCTCAAGATGGAACACCTCCAGTGGACCGGCTCGTTCAAGACGAGGGGCGCGTACAACAAGATCCGCAACGAGGTCGAGGCGGGCGTCGACTCGTTCGTCGCCGCGAGCGCCGGCAACCACGCGCAGGGCGTCGCGCTCGCGGCCACGAAGTGCGGCGCGGAGTCGACGGTCTTCATGCCGGAGAACGCCCCGCAGGCGAAGGTCGAAGCGACCCGGGGCTACGGCGCGACCGTCGAACTCGTCGGCCGGGACTTCCAGGAGACGATGGCACACGCCCAGTCGGCCGTCGAGGGCACCGACGCGGGGTTCGTCCACGCGTACGACGACGTCGACATCATCGCGGGACAAGGGACCCTCGGGATCGAGATGTACGACGACCTGCCGGAGGTCGACACCGTCGTCGTCCCCATCGGCGGCGGCGGGTTGATAAGCGGCGTCTCGACGGCGATCAAACACCTGTCGCCGGAGACGAGGGTCGTCGGCGTGCAGGCCACCGGCGCCGAGACGGTCCACGAGAGCCTGGACAAGGGGTTCCCGGTGACGCTGGAGGAGGTCGACACCATCGCCGACGGGATCGCGACCGGCGGCATCTCCGAGACGACGCTCCGGATGATCCAGCAGAACGTCGACGAGGTCGTCACCGTCACCGACACCGAGATCGCCCGGGCGATACTGCTGTTGATGGAGCGGGCCAAACAGGTCGTCGAGGGGTCCGGGGCCGCCTCGGTGGCGGCCATCCTGAGCGACGACCTCGACGTCAGCGGCGAGACGGTGATGCCGCTGCTCTGTGGCGGGAACCTGGACATGACGCAGCTCCGGACGGTGCTCATCTACGCGCTGGCGGCCCGGAAGCAGATCCTCCGTATCCGCGTCCGGATCGACGACCGACCCGGACGGCTGGAGGAGATATCCGGCGTCATCGCCGACTGGGACGCCAACATCCACGACGTTAGACACGACCGATCGGTCGACGACCTCGACGTCGGGGAGGCGTACCTCGTCTTCGACGTCGAGACGAGCGGCGCGGAGCACGCGGCCGACATCGTCGACGGCATCGCCGCGGAGGGGTACGAGGTCGACGTGGTTAACCACCGGTCGGACGCGTGACGCCGCGTCGCCGAGTGGGGGTTTTGATTAGTCTCTGTCTCCTCGATCGGGTATGAACGACGAGACCCAGTCGGTCGCCGACCTCCTCTCCGACGTCGCGTCGGCGTCGGTGTCGCCGGCCAGCGGCACCGTCGGCGGCGTCGTCGGGGCGATGGGGACGGCGCTCTGTGAGATGGTCTGTATCCACCTGCGGGAGGCGGAGGTGAACACCGACGCCGACCTCGCCGAGCTCCGGCGGACGCTCGAGTCGGATCGAGAGCGCCTGTTGACGCTCGCGGAGGCGGACGCGGCGGTCGTCGAGGCGGTGTTCGGCACGAACGGGGTCGACGAGGATCCGACGATGGACGAACGAGCGACGGAGGTGCCGCTCGCGCTCGCCGAGACCTGTCTGGCCGTGCTCGAGACGGCGACGGTCGTGACCGGGGCGGCGGACCGTCCCGTCGTCGTCGACGCCGGGATCGGCGCGTCCTTCGTCGACGCCGCGCTCCGGAGCGCGCTCTTTACCGCGCGGATCAACGCCGCGTCGGCCGACGACGAGTCGTTCCGCGCGGAGACGGAGCGCCGCGCGACCGACATCGAGGCGTCGGCGGACGACGCGGTCCGACTGGCGACGCAGAACGCGGGGACCGACCGAATCGACCGCTCGGCGGAGTAGGTCGACACGGCCGAAGCGCTTAGGAGCGTGGTCGTGGTACGCCAAGGCGGCCAGAGGGAATGTCAGTAGAGTTCCGAACGCTGATCCGCGGGTTCATGTGCGTCGGTGGGGTCGTCTTCGCGGTCTCGGGCGCGGTCACGGGATCGCTGTTCGAGGTGGTATTCGGTGTGTTCGCCGCGGTCCTCGGCGGATTCGGGCTGTGGTGGGACCACCGCGAATCGTCGGACGAGACGTAGCTCGTCCCCCGATCCGTCTCCCGGGAGCGGGCCGCTGGGCTCGACGGCGGCGCGACCGTCGCGAGATCCGTCGACGGGGTCCGAACCGGGGTCGCCCTGCGGCCACCGCGTTTCCCCGCCTCTTCACCGGGAGCCGGAGGCCGTTCCGGGCTGCGGAACGTATAAACGACCCGCACGACGTACTGCAGACGATGGACGACCTCGTCCCGAAGGGAGCCACCGTTCTCGCGGTCCTGCTCGCAGTGGGTGCCTTCGTCACGTTGTTCGCGCAGCGCCCGGTCGTCGCCGGCACCCTCTTCGTGTTCACCGCGTTCTCGATCTATATCAGGGAGACCAATAAGTGAAAGAACACTTCGGGGGCGCAGGACGGGTCCGAACGGGCTGATCGGGGGATGCCCCGTATCGACCCGCCCTGCGGCCCCGATCGGACGCCGAGCGGCCCCAGTCGAGTCGCGTATTGCACAACATGTCTGGGATGTGTTATACCCGAACCTATTTCATTTGTACTGAGTGATATCAGTTCGCACCTATGTTCGAGAACATTCTCATCGCTACCGACGGAAGCGAACAGTCGGAGGCATCCGTTAGCAAGGGGCTCGACTTGGCGGAGTCGCTCGGCTCACACGTGCACTCGGTGTACGTGGTCGAAACGGAGGCGACCTACATTCTGACCGTCGGGCTGGGCGACGACGAGATGGAGGAGTACAAGCAGTACGGCGAGGAGACGGTCACTGGCGTCGTCGATCGGGCGGCGGATCGCGGCCTCGACGGGACCGGCGTGGTCCGAACCGGTAATGTCGCCGCCGAGATCGTGGAGTACGCCGAGAACAACGACATCGATCTCATCGTAACGGGCAAGCAGGGACGGGGCGCGATAAGCAAGTACATCGGGAGTACCGCCGAGAAGGTCGCACGGATGTCGGACGTCCCGGTGACGATCGTCGGGAAGGGTGCCAAGTGAGTCATCGACGCGACGGGATCCGAACGGGACGACCACGCCATCGCACGGGCCGGCCCTGACGCTCCCGAGAGCGACGCTTCCGTTTTATTCGGACATGGATCCCGCTCCGATCGTTTGTAATACTCTTCAGGCTGCAACCCCTAGGGCGTCGTATGGACATGATCGTCGTACAGATATCGTCCGACCTCCTCAGCGGGGCGTTCACTCTCGCGGTTATCGCGGGGGGACTCCTGCTTCTCGGCGGGCTCGTCTCCTTCGGCGTCTTCATCTACCGATCTGTCAAGGGCGACGGCATGCGTGATCCCCAGGAAGTCGCTCCGGAGAAAGCGACCGATTCCGACGAGGTCACCGAGGGCAACCCGGACGACGAGTGGGACTACTACTGACGCGATCGGGTTACCGTTCCGCCGGAGCGCGTTCGCGGCGAGACGGCGGGACCACTCCGCGGAGCGACGCATCACGGCCTGCTCGATACCTACCGATGACCGCGGTGAGCGCGTCGAAATCGAGTCCGAGAGGGCTCACGCGGCGGCGTCTCCTCGGGTGATCCCGATCCGTGCGGACTGAGTCCGAACCACGAAATGCACGTAAACCGACAGTATGTGTTGCTCGGAGCGGATACTGTTGTTCGAAACAACAAGTTCCTTTTTATTTATATTATCCGAAGCATACTTACGGGTACGGCCAAGCCACCTTACGTGTCAACACCACTCATGCGTATGGATAACGCGTATGATGCGTGTACAGCACAACCAGACCGAAGATAACGATCCAAATCATGACGAACAAACGGCGACGTACCACGATTACGAGGGAGGTATCGTATGAGTGATAGCGAAGATGACGGAGGATTCGGTGGTGAAGGCCTCCAGGTAGAGCTGTTCAACGCGGATACCGACCGTGAGCCGGGCGACACGAACAAGCAGTTCAGCATCGGGGACACGAAGGTCCTCGACGTCCACCCGCAGGTGTTCAGCATCTCGGCGTTGGTGATCGTCGCGTTCATTGGATTATCACTGGCGTTCCCGGACCAAGCGAGTACGCTCTACAACGACGTACGGACCGGTATCTCGGAGGTCTTCGGTTGGTTCTTCATCCTGGTCGCGAACGTGTTCATCGTGTTCATGGTGTACCTCGCCCTGAGCAAGTACGGAAAGATCAGGCTCGGGGGAGTCAACGCTGACAAGGAGTTCAGCGACATCTCATGGGTCGCGATGCTGTTCAGCGCCGGGATGGGGATCGGCCTCATGTTCTTCGGCGTCGCGGAGCCGGTCTGGCACTTCTTCGACCCGCACTTGGGTGCAGAGAGCGCGTCGCAGGCTTCGGCGCAGGTGGCTATGGCAGTCTCGTTATACCACTGGGGTTTCCACCCGTGGGCGATATACGCGCTCGTGGGACTGTCGCTGGCGTTCTTCTCGTTCAACCGCGGTCTGCCGTTGACCTTCCGGTCGATCTTCTGGCCGGTTCTGGGTGAACGCATCTACGGGTGGCCCGGCCACATCATCGACATCCTGACCGTGTTCGCGACGTTGTTCGGGCTGACGACCTCTCTCGGGTTGGGGGCCCAACAGATAAACGCCGGACTCAATTTCCTCGGCGGAAACGTCGGTGCGGCGCCCGCGGTCCCGTTCGGAACGCCCGTCCAGGTCGCGATCATCGCCGGCGTGACCGCGGTCGCCGTGTTATCGGTCGCGGCGGGACTCGACGGCGGCGTCCGGCGGCTCAGCAATCTGAACCTCTTCTTGATGTTCACGTTGCTGACGGCGGTCATCGTCCTCGGTCCCACCCTGTTCATCTTCGAGATGATCCCGCAGGGGCTCGGACAGTACTTCGGAAACTTCTTCGACCTCGCGTTCTACGCGGGTGCGGTCACCGAGCCGTACTTCCAGGGGTCGGCCTACTACGGTCCCGGCGGAGACGGCGCGGGACTGTTCCTCGTCGACTGGACCGTGTTCTACTGGGCGTGGTGGATCGCCTGGTCGCCGTTCGTGGGGATGTTCATCGCCCGGATCTCGAAGGGGCGCACCGTCCGTGAGTTCATCAGCGGGGTGCTCATCCTGCCGGTGCTGTTCTCGGTGCTCTGGTTCGCGGCCCTCGGCGGGAGCGCACTCAGCATCGAGCTGTCCAGCGGTGCCGTGAGCGCCGCGATGTTCGCGGAAGGAGTGCAGGTGCCGAGAGCAGTCGCCCTGTTCTCGATGCTCCAGCAACTGCCCGGGACGATAATCCTGTCCTCGCTCTCGGTGCTCCTCGTGGCGACGTTCTTCATCACGTCGTCGGACTCGGGGTCGCTGGTCATCGATCACCTGACCTCGGGCGGCAAGCACGACGCGCCCGTCGCGATGCGCGTCTTCTGGGCCGTCACCGAGGGCGTCGTCGCCTCGACGCTGCTCATCGCCGGCGGCTCGCAGGGGCTAGCCGCGCTCCAAGCCGCGGCCATCTCGACCGGCTTACCGTTCGCGTTCATCCTCGTGTTCATGATGTACGCGATCAAGAAGGGACTGGACACCGAGTACCAGATCCTCGAATCGAAGGAGTTCCAGGAGCGCGTCCAGGAGATGGCCGAGGAGGGCGAAGTCGTCATCGAGAGAGAGGGCGGCGAGGTCGTTACCGACATCACGAGCGGGGAGGGTGAACCGGGCGACTGATCGTCCGCGGTTCACCTCGTAGCGCGTCGGAAGCAGCCTCGTTTCGCTTCTTTTTGACCGTCACGGCGCCGCAGCGGCGCGTCACGCACTCGAGCGTTCCGTTAGGACCTATCGGACTCGTCGGACTCGTCTTCGACCATCACCCGCGTGAGGTTGGTCTCGTCGGTATCGTAGCCCAACCATAAACCAAGAAACACCGCGACCGAGAGGACGTACACCGGAAAGAGCACGAGGGTCACCGTCGTGTGAAGCGGGTCCGTCACGGAGAGCACGTTGGCCCAGTAGAGGAGCGCGACGCAGGCGACTCCCCCGGCGGCGCCGACCCAGAGACCGACGTCGAAGGTCCGGTCCGCGATTGGGCCCGGTGGTTTGTTCGAGTAAGTCACGATTTCGTTAGGCTGAGCAGGGCAAAAAGCGACTCGGATACGTCCCGCTACAGCTCGTAGTCGTGTTGGTACTCCCAGTGGTACTGACACTCGGTGCAGGACGCGAACTCGGGCACGTCCATCATCTCGGGATGGCGGATGCCGTGGTCCAACCGCCGCTGGCAGTGTGGACAGACGAGCGCGATCAGTTCGAACTCGTCGAACTCCTCGGGGGAGCGCTCCATGGTACAGTTCGGACAGTCGAGGAAGTCGTTGGCAAACTCGTGAGTGAACGAGTGTCGACAGGAGGAACATCGAACGACCGCGGGCGGGCGCTTCGCCCAGCCGACGCTGCCCCGCTTGAACGTCGTGTGCGCCTCGGGAACCGCCATAGTGAACGTCTCGGGACCGTCACGAGTCCACGGCGGGTCGAGGATGAACATCGCTGCCGCCTTCAGCCGATCCAACATCATGCATTTTATGACATCAAGTCGGATAAGCACCGCGGCCGTTCTGACACCGCTCACCGGCGGGAGACGAGCGATCGGCTGAAACCGACCTGAGACCGAAGGACTCCCACGGCGCGCCGTGACGACACAGGTCGTCAACTGACAGTCACGTTCTGCCGAAGACAGATTCATTCGTGCTCAGCGCCCCCTATGTGATACATGACGTACGATACGGTCGCGGTAGTCGATCCGGCGGCGGCGGACGCGCTCGACGGCGAGCGAGAGCGACAGGAGGGCACCTTGGCGATGATCGCCTCGGAGAACCACGCGTCTGAGGCCGTCATGCAGGCCCAGAGCTCCGAGCTGACAAACAAGTACGCCGAGGGGTACCCCGGTGAGCGCTACTACGCCGGCTGCGAGCGCGCCGACGAGATCGAGGAGCTCGCGATCGAACGCGCCAAGCAGCTCTGGGGCGCCGAGCACGTCAACGTGCAGCCGCACGCCGGGACGCAGGCGAACATGGGCGTCTACCTCGCGATGCTAGACCCCGGAGACAGGATCCTCTCGCTTGAGCTCGAACACGGCGGCCACCTCTCGCACGGGCATCCCGCCAACTTCGCCGGGAAGCTCTACGAGGTCGAACAGTACGAGGTCGATCCCGAGACCGGGTACATCGACTACGAGGGGCTCCGGGAGACCGCGGCGGAGTTCGATCCGGACATCGTGGTCTCCGGCTACTCCGCGTACCCCCGCGAGGTCGATTTCGAGCGCATCCAAACGGCGGCCGACGCGGTCGACGCCTACCACCTCGCGGACATCGCGCACATCACCGGGCTCGTCGCCGCCGGCGTCCACCCCTCGCCGGTCGGCGTCGCGGACTTCGTCACCGGCTCGACCCACAAGACGATCCGGGCCGGCCGCGGCGGGATCGTGATGTGCGACGCGGAGCACGCCGACGACATCGACGCGTCGGTGTTTCCCGGCGCGCAGGGCGGCCCGCTGATGCACAACGTCGCCGGCAAGGCGGTGGGGTTCAAGGAGGCGCTCGAACCCGAGTTCGAGGCGTACGCACGCCAGGTCGTCGACAACGCCGCCGCGCTCGGCGAGCAGCTCCAGGAACGCGGTCTCGAACTCGTGTCGGGCGGCACCGACACCCACCTCGTGTTGGCCGACCTCCGCCCATCCCATCCGGATACCGCCGGCAAGGCGGTCGAGGGCGCCCTCGAATCCGCAGGGATCGTTCTCAACGCCAACACGGTTCCGGGGGAGACGCGCTCGGCGTTCAACCCCTCGGGGATCCGGGCCGGCACGGCCGCGCTGACGACCCGTGGCTTCGACGAGGCCGCCTGCCGGGAGGTCGCCGACCTGATCGCCGACATCGTCGACGACCCGGAGGACGGGGCGACGGTGGAGCGGGTGTCGGACCGCGTCGACGCCCTCACCGACGAGTTCCCGCTCTACCGGTAGCTCACGACCCCACCGGCCCGCGCTGTCCGAGGGACCCGCGAGTCCCCGCCCTTCGAAGGACCCGCGAGTCCCCGCGAGTCTCCGCGAGTCCCCGCGTACGGGTATCCGACGGTACTTTCCGTCCAGGGTCGCCGCGGAGGGTGCCCTCGCGGCGTCGCCGGCGCGTCCCGTCGAGCGCGACTCGTCACGCCGCGACTGCGCTCGGAAGCCGACAGAAAAGAAAACGTGAGACTGAGGTCTCTCGAACGTCGACGCGATCGGCGAGGAAGGGACCCCCGCCTCGGGACCCTCCCCGAACGCGGGTCAGGGGCCAAGGCGAGCCGCGACTACTCGGGTCTGAACCGAACGGTGTCGCTCAGTCGTTCGAGCTGGCCTCCTGCTTCGCGCTGAGCTTGGCCTGTTCGCGGGCGCTCGGGTTGACGGACTCCTTGAACGGAATCTTCGCCGCGGTGGCGAACACCGGCTCGCCGGGCTCCTCGGCGTACTCGTCGGGCAGATGTACCTCGAACTCGAGGTCGAGGTCCTCGTCGTACACCGAGTCGTTCAGCGGGACGTCGGTCTCGGCCTCGATCATCTCGGCTGGCACGAAGCCCATCCCGATGTTGGTCTCGAGATCGGGGTTGTACCACGGGGACGTCAGGTAGCCGACCTCGTCGCCGCTGTCGGGATCGGAGACGAGCCAGAAGTCCGGCGCGTAGTCGTGGATCGGCTCGCCGGCCATCTTCATCCCGATCATCTTGTGGTTGAACGGGTAGTTGCCGTTCTCGATCTGTTCTTTCTGCTCCTCGAGCGCCTCCTTACCGATGTAGTCGACGTCCTTGTCGTCGGGGACGTGGTAGCCGAGGTTGACCTGGAACGGCGACGTCTCGTGGTCGAGGTCCTGGCCCCACGACATGATGCCCGCGGCGATCCGTCGGTGGTGGCCGGGAGCGATCTGCATCCCGCCGTGGTCGAGGACGCTCTCGTGGACCTGATCCCAGACCCGCTCGCCGTACTTCGAGGCCTCCTTGACGTAGATCTCGAAGCCCTTCTCGCCGGAGAACCCGGTCTGACTGATAAGCACGTCGACGCCGTCGACCTGCGACTCCATCAGCCCGTAGTAGGGGATCTCGCTGACCTCGTCGCCGACGACGTCAACCATCACGTCCTCAGAGAGCGGCCCCTGGATCTGCATCGGGGCGACGTCGATCTCGTCGATCTCGACGTCGAAGTCCATGCCGACGTTTACGCCTTGCAGCCACTGCATCAGCGTGTTGTCCGAGATGGAGAACCAGAACTCGTCCTCGGCCGGCCGGAGCAGCACCGGGTCGTTCAGGACGCCGCCGTCCTCGTTACAGAGGATGACGTACTTGCCGTCCATCGCGTCCATGGAGCTCACGTCGCGGGTGACAACGTGGTTGGTGAGCGCCTCGGCGTCCGGACCCTTCACGCGGATCTGACGCTCGACGGCGACGTCCCAGATGGTTACGCTGTTGGTCAGCGCTTCGTACTCGGCCATAGCGCCCCCGTCTTCGGGCTCGACCAGCCCGCGCGGGTGGTAGAGACGGTTGTAGACGGTACACCGCCAAGCGCCGTTCTCGTTGAACGATTTATCGAAGAACGGTGACTTTCGAACGCGCGTCGAGACGAGCATCTCGATCCCCGGATCTCCGGTCTGCCGGAGGTTGCGAGGTAGCGTTCGGTCTGACTGGTCAACACTCGGATAGTTTGGATGGTCCTGCTCGTGGGACATTCTTATAGATAGAAAATGTAATGAACAATAAAGCCGAGCATGAAAAACTCCCCCCTTTTATTACAGCACCCGTCTCGGCGGCCCTCGGAGGCCTCGAGTACGTGGTAGTATCGCGTCGACCGGTCCGCTCGAGGATCTCGGGGGCTCAGCACCCGAGGGCCGAGTTGCCGGTCACTGTTCGGGGCCCTCGGTGGCGATCGTCGCCGCGACGAGGTTCCGCATACCGCGCCGCAGCCGACCGCTCACGGCTGTCGACGACAGCCCTAGTTCGTCGGCGAGTTCGTCGAGCGACATCTCGCGCGGTTCGACGAAGTACCCGTTCTCGTAGGCGATCAACAGCGTCTGCCGCTGTTCGTCGGTCAGCCCGTAGGAGGGCCCGGAATCAGTTGTTTCGTTGTCGTGAATCTCGACGATGTCCAGTTGCATGCCGTTCTCCGTGGCGTGGTCCCAGACGTCGCTCAGCGCGGCTCTGTCGGGGAGGAGCAATCGCACCAGCCACCCGTTCCGCTCGGACTCGGTGTGGATGAGGAACCCGTTGGCGTCCGAGACGGCCGTGCTGATCAGCTCCGTCTCCGACGTGTGTTCGATGTAGTACACCCCGGTCCCGTCGGACCACTCGATGAGCTCGTACTCCCCGACGGTCGGGTCCGACTCCAGTGCTCGTTCGAGCCCGTCGCGGTCCCCGTACTCGACGAGAAACGGGAACTCAGAGGACCCGGGGTCCGTGGTACCCTGCGTTACGACCTCGATGTCGGCCCCGTCGAGCCGCCGTAACGTGGGCACCAGCGCGAGACGTTCGTGCTCCACGTGGAGCGTGACTATGATCGACATGCTGGTACGTCAGTGTCCGTGCGCCCGGGAAACGTCGCGTTCCGGAGTCGAAGCGTTTCGGGGCGTCGGTCGTGTTCGCAATTACGCCCGTTTGATATAAATCGTGTTGCTTCCGGGGCGGACGGTGTTCAGAGACGGATTGAAAGGTGAGACGGGGCGTTTTCAAAGTGATCTATGCCCGAAAACGACCGTCTCAGCGGCTGTTTAGACGAGATCAACTTAGAGTTTGTGGAGCGAGAGGCAACACCGAAGTTGTTGATGAAGCTTAGTATTCAGCGCCACCTTGCTTGATTATCGCTTTCGAATACTGTTTCGTTTCTTGAGGTATTCGGTGTTGATCGGGTTCGATCCACCGTTCATAACTGGGTTCACAAGGCCGATCTACAGCCGGAGGCTGGTCGAAGCCCGAATCACGTTGCGGTCGATGAAACCGTGATTCAGCTTGAGGATAAACAGTATTGGCTGTACGCCGCCGTCGATCCCGACTCAAACGATTTACTCCACACAAGGCTTGAGCCGACAAGAACAAACGTGATCGCAGATCAGTTTTTCGCGGAGCTTCGCGAAAAACACGACGTGGATGACGCGATATTTCTCGTTGATGGTGCGGTTCCACTTCACCGAGCATGTGAAAAACATGGCCTCGATTTCAGAGACGAACGACGTGGAAACCGGAACAGCGTCGAACGTGTCTTTCGTGAGGTAAAACGCAGAACTACCAGTCTCTCAAACTGTTTCAGCAACACCAAAGCAGAAACTGCTAACAAGTGGCTCAGATCGTTCAGCTTCGCATGGAATCAGTTTATCTGAACACGAGGCCGGGGCGGTCCGGTCGTGAGCGCTCCGCCGTCGACTCGTGAGCCCCCCGGCCATACCGAACGCAGACCGCTTTGGAGACGAGGCCGTCGAAACCGCAGAGAGGAGGCCGTCGAAACCGCGGAGAGGGGGCCGTCGAAACCGCAGAGACGTTTCCGGTGGCGCGTCCGCAGTGCATGACAAGTAAAAGATTAAATATGTTACGTAGCTATTAACCGGTAGGCGGTGAGGTGATCAGCATCCTTCGTATCGAGTTCCAGACGTCGCTGTCGGGGGTCGTCGGCGAGATAACCGACCGGGTTCCAGCGGCGCGTTCGATCACGTTCGAGAACGCGTTCTACGCGGACGACGGCGACTGGATCGAGTCGCTACTCGTCACGTCCGAGTCGCCGTTCGACCCCGAATCGGTGTTGACGGACCTCTCTCGCGTCGAACTGTTCCACCACGAGCAGGTGGTGGGCGACTCGAACGAGCCGACATATCGGTTGACGGTCGTCGCTCACGAACCGTATCCGTTCCTGCTCGGCGTCATACTGCGTGAGAGTGCGATTCCGAACCGGCTGGAGCTCCGAAACGGCTACTTCCGAGGGGTGGTCACCGTCAACGAGTGGGAGTCGTTCCGAGCGCTCGCGGACAGGATTCAGGACCGGTTCGGTCGGTTCGAGCTCTTGAGCGTGAACCAGGTCGAGACGACGGGTGAACCGCTCGGAAGCGGACAGCTCGGACGAGCGCTGCGTAACGAACTCTCGCCCGAGCAGGTGACCGTGCTGCGGACCGCCCATCGGATGGGGTACTTCGACGTTCCGCGACGTGTGTCGGCGGACGACATCGCCTCCGAGCTCGACATCGCTCAGTCGACGCTCAGCGAACGACTGCGACTCGCCGAGAAGCGGCTCTTCGACCTCGTCTTCTCGGCCGCCGGCGACTCCTCCTCCGACGGCGCCCCCGGCGAATGAACGCGCGGTCCCTTTCCCTTCTCGCTCTCCACCCCGAAGCAGAGCGGATCGCCGCCCGCGGCCCGCCGAGGGCCCACGCGCCGGTCTCGGTGGAGCACTCGCGAGGGGTCCCGCGTCGAGAGCTGAGCGCTCCCGGTCGGAACGGCCGACTGGAGCGCCCCGCTCGGTCTCGCCGCCGATAACCCTCATAAAGAATGATGATTATTGGCCGGTATCGGGAGTAGGTACAACCAATCGACGGCGATACGTGTGACCGGGATGTCACAAGATACCACATTCGAGATCGAGACGGGCACGAAATCACGGCGACGGTTCATCCAGATCGCGGGCGCGACGGGGATGGCGGGGGTGGCCGGTTGCGGCGGTCTCGGCGGAGACGACGGCGGCGACGGCGGGAACGGAACCGACGGCGACGACATGGACGGCGACGGCGGCGACGGCACGGACGGCGGCGAGGCCCAGTCGATCGAGACGCGGTTCTGGGAGGAGTGGCCGGTCGACACGAAGGGGTCCGACGTCAACGACGAGGCGATCCAGTTCGAGTACACCGCCGTCGAGGGGCAGGCCGTCCCGGCGGTGGACACGCACTTCGCGCAGGCCGAGACCCCGTGGATGCGGGAGTTCGCGCTCCTCGTCCAGCAGTCGTTGAACGACATCGGCGTCGGCGTCAACCTGATCAACGTCCAGCCGAGCACCCGCTACGGCGAGTTCTGGCGGGCCGACGTGGGCCATCCGGTGCCGATAACGATGAACCTCCACGGACCGGACCCGCAGCGCGGGCTCGACCCGAACCCGTTCCTGATGCGGGCGCACCCTGAGACGGGCGGGAACTACTACAACTACAAGAACGACGAGGTCACGGAGCTCCTCGACGAACAGGCGTCGACGATCGGCGACATGCAGGCCCGCGCCGAGATCTGCCACGAGGTCCAGCGCCTGCTCAGCGAGGACGCCTACGTCATCGCGGCGAACTTCCCGGAGGTCATCACGGTGGCCGACACCGCCGACTGGGAGGGGTACGTCCCGACGCCCGGCAACGGAACCACGCGGGACTCGTTCATCTGGACGCAGGTCAACCTCCAGCCGCAGGGCGACTCGACGACCTGGGTGAAGGGCGTCACATCCGGCATGCAGGGGACGAACCTCCCGTTCTCCAGCGGTGGCCAGGAGGAGAAACGACTCCTGAACGTCTACGACGGGCTCTTCGACGCCTCCCCGCAGCTCGAGATCGTCCCCGCGCTGGCGACGAACGCCGACGTCGTCGACGACACGACGATCGAGATGGACCTCAGAGAGGGCGTCGAGTGGCACGACGGCGAATCGTTCGGCCCGAGCGACGTCAAGTTCAGCGTCGAGTACTACCAGGAGAACAGCGCGCCCCAGCAGGCCGCGTTCACCCGGACGATAGACTCCGTCGAAGTGCTCTCGGAGACCGGCGGCGGCCGCGTCAGGTTCACCCTCATCGAGCCGGACGCCGCGTTCCTCACCCAGCGGGTCGTCCGCAGCGCTATCATCCCGGAGCACCGCTGGTCGGACGTCGACAGCCCCAGCGAGCACAACCCCGATACTCCGGTCGGAACCGGCCCGTTCTCGTTCGTCAACTGGGAGCAGGGGGCGGAGCTCCGCTTAGAGAAACACGAGAACAACTGGATGTGGGACGACGACGTCCGCGAGGAGCTGCTCGGGGAGTACTTCGTTCCCGGCGACGGGATCGACGAGATGGTCCACGCCAACGTCGGGAACGTCTCCACGCTCATCGGCGCGATGCAGTCCGGCGACATCGACGCCATCGGCACGACCGTCTCGAACCAGCAGGCCGACCGCGCGGCGAGCGCGAGCGGCGTCGAGAAACAGACCTCGCGGAACTACGTCCCAACGGACGTCCACCTCAGCCACCTCGTTCCGCTCTTCCGGGACAAGACGTTCCGCGTCGCGCTGAGCCACGCCTTCGACAAGGAGGGATTCGTCGAGAACACCCTCGGCGGCCGCGGCGAGGCGATCGACGGGCAGAACCTGATCACCCCGCTCCTGACCCCGTTCCACGGAGAGACCGAGCCGTACGAGTACGACGTCGAGGCCGCTCGCACGATGCTTCGGGAGGCCGGATACACCTACGACGGCGAAGGCACCCTCGTCTGGCCCGAGGGCGACGCATGGGACGCCTTCGCCGAGCGCGTCGAGAACGGGCACGCGTCCCGCGCCGACCTCGACCAGCCCGACTTCTCGTAACCGGGGGGACTCACATGAGCTTTCGACGATTTCTGATAAAGCGGACGGTCATCGCAGCGTTGCTGACGCTGATCGCCGTCAGCATCATCTTCGCCACGCTCCGTCTGCTACCCGCCGACCCGTTCAGCGCGCTCGTCGCCTCGGGGTCGTTGACGCCGGAGGAGGTCGAGCAGGTACGGGCGATGTACGGGCTCGACGACCCGATATACGTCCAGTACCTCAGGTACGTCGAGAACTTGTTCACCTTCGAGTTCGGGATCTCGCTCACCCAGCAGCGACCGGTCGGCGAGATCATCGTTCCCGCGCTCGTCAACACGCTGGTGCTCCTGTTGCCCGCGCTCGTCGTGACGGCGATTCTCAGTTCCCTCGCCGGGATGTACGCCGGCTGGAACCGGGGGTCGTGGTTCGAGCAGTCGAGCATCGTCGCGACCACCGTCTTCCGCGCCACGCCGATCTTCGTGACCGGTATCTTCCTGCTCATCATCTTCTCGTACGGGCTGGGCTGGCTGCCCGCGTTCGGGATGCGAAGCCCGCTGGCCAATCCGCAGGGATACGTCGCGACGTACGCCTCCGTGGACTTCCTGCGGCACTACATCCTTCCGTTCACCGCGACGGTGCTGTTCTACAGCGGCGACTTCCTGATGCTCGCGCGCAACTCGGTCGTCGAGCGGAAGGGGTCGGAGTTCCTCATGCTCCACCGCGCGAAGGGGCTCTCGGAGATGGAGCAGCTGGGCCGCGCGGGCCGGAACTCGCTGCTCCCGCTCGTCACCTACTTCGCGCTTCGGACGGGGATGCTGTTCCAGGGCGTGATCACGCTGGAGGTGGTGTTCGCGTGGCCGGGGATCGGTCGCGCGCTCGTCCAGGCGATCCTCAATCAGGACTACCCGACCGTCCAGGCGGCGGTGTTCATCATGGCGCTCGCGGTCATCGTGATGAACCTCACCGCCGACCTGGCGTACGCGAAACTGGACCCGACGGTCGAAACGGGTGACGTCTGATGTCGGGATACGGCTTCGACACCGAGACGGCGAGGGAACGGATCCGGTCCGAACTCGAACGCGCGTGGCGCACGCTGCGATACGTGCTGCGGGACAACGCGGCGAAGGCCGGCTTCGCGGTCATCGTCGCGTTCGGGTTCCTGGGCGTCTTCGGTCCGTACCTGGCCCCGTATCACCCGATCGAGGACACGCTCCGGCAGGGCGGGTCGATGATGCGGCTCCAGGCGCCCGGCGGGAAGGCCCTGTTCGGCACGACGTCGTTCGGGAAGGACGTGTTGAGCCAGTTCCTCGCCGGCGCGCGGCCGACGCTGATCGTCGGCCTGTTCGGCGGCGTCGGGACGGGCGTTCTCGGCTTCCTCGTCGGGCTCACGAGCGGCTACTTCGGCGGCCGAGTCGACGAGTTCCTGATGCGGCTCACCGACCTCACGTTCGCGCTCCCGTTCCTGCCGATGGCGCTGGTGATCCTCTCGTTCGTGACGCCGAGCGTCTGGCTCATCACCGCCGTGCTCGTCGTCTTCCTGTGGAAGATGCCGGCGCGGGTCATCCGCTCGGAGGTGATGACGGTCAAGGAGCGGACGTTCGTCAAGTCGGCACGCGCCAGGGGCGCCGGCCACGCGCGGACGATGTTCCTCCACGTGGCGCCGAACGTCCTCGGGATCGGGTTCCTCTACACCGCCTACGCCGTCGGCTGGTCGATCGTCGCCGGGGCGTCGCTCGCGTTCCTCGGCTTCGGCGACCCGACGACGACCTCCTGGGGCCGGATGCTCCAGCAGGTGTTCCGGTCGGGCGCGATCCGCACCGCGTGGTGGTGGGTGTTGCCGCCGGCGATCGGCATCGGCGCGGTCACGACGGGCGTCTTCCTGGTCGGGCGGGCGTTCGAGGAGATAGTCAACCCCGACTTACAGACGGAGCAAGAATGAGTCTACTCGAAGTCGACGACGTGAAGATCGCGTATCGGATGCCCGGCGACGACGTCCACGCGGTCAACGGCGTCTCCTTCTCGATCGACGAGGGGGACAACTACGGGCTCGTCGGCGAGTCCGGCTGCGGGAAGTCGACGCTCGCGAAGTCCGTCCTCGGGCTGCTTGACGACAACGGCGAGGTCCGCCGAGGGAGCGTCCGGTTCGACGGGCGGGACCTGCTCGACCTCTCAGAGCGGGAGTGGCAGTCGGTCCGCTGGGAGGACATCGCCTACATCCCGCAGAGCGCGATGGACTCGCTGGACCCGGTGATGACCGTCGGCGCGCAGATCCGACAGGCGATCCGCAAACACCGGGACGTCTCGAAGGCGACGGCGAACGAGCGCGTCGCCGAGGTGTTCGAGATGGTCGGGCTCGACCCCGACCGGACCGGGAACTACCCCCACCAGTTCTCCGGCGGGATGCGCCAGCGCGTCACCATCGCGATGGCGCTCGCGCTGGACCCCGACCTCCTCATCGCCGACGAGCCGACCACCGGGCTGGACGTCATCGTCCAGGACAAGATCGTCGATAAGCTCATCGAGATCCAAGAGGAGATCGGCAGCTCCCTGCTCCTGATCACCCACGACGTCGGCGTCGTCGCCGAGACCTGCGACGAGACGTCGGTGCTGTACGGCGGGAAGGTGATGGAGCAGGGCGACACGGACCGGATCTTCGGGGCGCCGACCAACCCGTACACGATCGGGCTGAAGAACGCCTTCCCGGAGGTCGACCAGTTCGACGAGCAGGCCATCTCCATCCCCGGCTCGCTCCCGGACCTCACCCGCGAGCCGACCGGGTGCGTGTTCCGCAACCGGTGTCCGTTCGCCACCGAGGAGTGCGAGGGGAGTCACCCGGCGCTGGTCGAGGTCGACGGACGGCTCTCCGCCTGCCACTACACCGACCGGGCGGACGAGATGCGGGCGGAGGCCGCCGACCCCGCCACGTGGGGGATCGACGTCCGCGACGAGGGCGACCGGACGGCGGGCGTCGGCAACGCCATCCTCGAGACGCGGGACCTCGAGAAGTGGTTCCGACAGCCACAGGGCATCCTCGACGACCTGCGCGGGGTCGACCCCGACTACGTCAAGGCCGTCAACGGCGTCGACCTCTCCGTCCGCGAGGGCGAGATCGTCGGTGTCGCCGGCGAGTCCGGCTGCGGGAAGTCGACGCTGGCGGAGGTGATCGCCGCGCTCCAGGACCGCACCGGCGGCGAGATCCTGATCGAGGGGACGCCCGTCGACGAGCTCCTCGGCGAGGACACCAAGGAGTTCCGCTCGCGGGTGCAGTTCATCTTCCAAGACCCGTTCGACTCGCTGAATCCCCGCCAGCGGGTTCGCGCCGCGGTGTCTGAGCCCCTGAAGATCCAGGGCCACGACGCCGAGACGATCGACCGCCGCGTCAGGCGGACCGTCGAGGACGTCGGGCTCCGCCCGGCCGAGAAGTACCTCGACCAGCTCCCGACCCAGCTGTCCGGCGGGGAGCGGCAGCGCGTCGCGATCGCGCAGGCGCTCGTCCTCGACCCGACGCTGCTCATCTGCGACGAGCCGGCGTCGATGCTCGACGTCTCGCTGAAGGCCAACATCCTCAACATCCTCAGGGAGAAGGCCGACGAGCGCGACATCGGCATCGTCTACATCTCGCACGACCTCGCGAGCCTCACGCAGATCGCCGACCGGCTGGCCGTGATGTACCTCGGTCGGATCGCCGAGGTCGGGGCCACGGAGGACGTCGTCACGGCGCCGAAACACCCCTACACGGCGTCGCTGCTGGCGGCCTCGCCGAAGACCGATCCCGCCGTCGACAGGCGGCGGGTGCTGTTGCCGGGGGAACCGCCGAACCCGGTCGACCTCCCCGGCGGGTGTAACTTCGCCCCGCGGTGTCCGAAGGCCGAAGAGACGTGTCGCGGCGAGGAGCCGGAGCGGTCGGCGTTCGCGGACGACGGCCACGAGGCCGCCTGCTACTTCCCGGTGGAGGACGTCGAGACCGAGCTGTTGGAGCGCTACGCCGCGGCCCGCGAGGAGGAGGTCGGCGAGGTCGTCGAGGACGGGCCGACGCTCTAGCCCGTCGGTCCCGTCCGGACCAGCGCGTCGACGGCCACCGGGCCGTCGGCAGTGACGACGACCGGGTTGAGGTCGAGCTCGGCGACCGCGTCGACCGCGGCCGCGAGGTCCCCGACGTTCGCGACCAGGTCGACGAACGCGTCGACGTCGAGCGGCTCGCTCCCGCGGCGATCGGTCAGCAGGTCCGCGAGCGCCGTGGCCTCGACGGCGCGGCGCGCGTCGCCCCGGGAGAACGGCGGGACGAGGGTCGCGGTCTCGTCGAGCGCCTCCACGAGGACCCCGCCCGGACCGACGGTGACCACCGATCCGAACACGTCGCCGGACCCGACGCCGAGGATGGCCTCGACGCCGTCCCCCACCATCGGCTGGACGAGCACGCCGGCGACGTCGTCCGCGTCGACGCGCGCCAGCGCGGCGTCCGTCACGTCCGCGTACGCCTCCCGGACCGCCGCGGGCGAGTCGAGCCCGAGCGCGACTGCCCCGGCGTCGGTCCGGTGGGGGAGCGCCGGCGAGTCGACCTTACAGACGACCGGGAAGCCGACGTCGCGGGCGGCCGCGACGGCTTCCTCGACGTCGGTCGCCACCCGCGTCTCGACGACCGGGACGTCGTACGCGGCGAGCAGGGGCTCGGCCTCCGCCCACGTCAACACGCGTCCCCGCGGGAGCTCCGAGTCGGGGGCGCCGGCGCCGCCGTGCGCGTCGACACCGCCGGGCACGTCGAGCGCGCTCGCGAGGGCTTCCCGAGACGGCCGCTCGCTCACCCGAGCGCGGTCGGCGGCGTACTCGACCGTCGAGGCGACCGCGTCCAGACAGCGTCCCGGGTCCTCGTACACCGGCACGGACGCCCGCAGGCGAGCGTACGGCGGCGTCTCCGTCGGATCGTCCGGCGTCTTCCGTCCGGTCCAGAGGACGTACACCGGGTCGTCGGCGTCGTCGACGATCGCCTCGAGGTCCGCGGCGATCGTCTCCGCGCGCCCGTCGACGCCCGACAGCCCGATCGCGAACACGTAGGCGTCGAAGGCGTCGTCGGCCAGCACCGCGTCGGCGATCTCGGGGAGCACCGCCGCGCCGTACCCCCTGATGTCGGCCGGGTTGTTGAAGCCGCCGTACGTCAGGAGCTCCTCGATCCCGAGCAGCGTCGCCTCGGTCTCGCCGTCGACGTCGGGCAGCGACAGGTCGCGTTCGGCCGCCATGTCCGCGAGCAGGCTCGCGAGACCCCCGCTGGTCGAGGCGACGCAGACGCGGTCGCCGTCCGGCGTCCCGTACGAGGCGTGCGCGCTCGCTCGCGAGAGCAGGTCCGGGACGTCCGGGACCCGCTGTACGCCCGTCTGGTCGAAGGCGGCGTCCCAGGCGTCGTCGCTCCCGGTGAGCGATCCCGTGTGCGACAGCGTCGCCGCCTCCGCGAGCTCCGACCGCCCGACCTTCACCGTCAGCACCGGCGTCCCGTTCCGGACGGCGCGTTCGGTGACCCGCATGAACCGCTCCGGCTCGTCGACCCCCTCGACGTAGGCGCACACCACGTCGACGGTCTCCCGCGTCGAGAGGTACGCCACGTAGTCCGTCAGCGTCAGGTCGGCCTCGTTGCCCGTCGAGACGACGTGGCTGAAGTGGCGGTCCCGGTCGGCCGCCCGCTCGAAGAACGTAGTGAACGCCAGCGCGCCGGACTGGCTGACGAGGGCGATGCGGCCCGGCTCGGGGGCGCGCGAACACGTCGACGTGAGCGTCGCCCCGCGGGCGGCCATCACGCCGATGCAGTTCGGTCCGACGACGCGGATCCCGAGGTCGGCGGCGACCTCGGCCAGCCGCGCTTCGAGCTCCGCCCCCTCCTCGTCGGCCTCCGAGAACCCGGCGGAGAGCACGAGCGCGACCGGAACCCCTCGTTCGCCGGCCGCGGCGACGACGTCCACGACGTGCTCTCGCGGGACGCTCACCACCGCCAGATCGACGGTCTCGGGCACCCCGGAGACGCGGTCGTAACACCGGCGGCCCCAGACTTCCTCCCGGTTCGGGTTGACCGGGTAGAGCGCGCCCTCGTACCCGTATTCGAGGAGGTTGTTCACGAGGTTCCCCGAGTAAAACGAGTCGGGGCTGGCGCCCACGACCGCCACCGACTCGGGATCGAAGAGCGGGTCCAGCTCTGGGGCTGTGGGCGTCGCCTCGGCTGTCGACGGCGCGGTCGGAGCGTCGTCTCGTGGCATACGCGCCGGTTCCGCGGGGAGCCGCCTGTACCTGTGCCCGAACGGGCGCAATACACATCGCGTTTTATCACGGAGGCGGCCCGGATCGGCGACGGTCCGCTCGGCCGCGTCCCCTACTCGACCCGCCAGAGGGCGACCGAGATCGCCGTCGAGACGCCGTACACGCCGCCGATCCGCTCGAAGAGCGGCGGGAACGCGAACCGGACGAACTTCCCGAGGAACCACAGCGTCGACGTGAGAACGACCGCGTCGAACCGGCCCAGCCGGCCGAGCGCCGATCGGTCCACGCCTCGTCACCACCCTCGACCGCCGGATCCGACCTTCATCCCGACCGCCCCACGACCGACCGCCGCACGGCCGGCCGAGAGCCGTCGATCTCTCTCTGCCTCGCTCGGACGCGCCAACGTCGCTCGCTCGACGGCCATCGTGGCGGCCGGTTCGACGGTGTTCAGATACGGATTGAAAAGTGAAGCGGTGCGTTTGAAAAGTGATCTATGCCCGAAAACGACCGCCTCAGCGGCCGTTTAGACGAGATTGCTCTGTTGAATCCGCAGA
>NZ_NHOY01000124.1 GCF_002252755.1 Halorubrum sp. Hd13
CGTCGCGGCGCAGGTCGGCGACGAGGGGGTCGCCGTCTCCGTCGTGAACCCCTCCGAAGTGCGCACGGAGTTCGGCAGTGAGGACGGCGAGCCGTTCGAGGAGCGGTTCGAACCCGGCACGGTGACTGAGCCCGAGGAGGTGGCCGAGGCGATCGCCTTCGCGGCCACGCGCGAGGGGTCGTCGGCACAGGAGATCGACCTCTTCCGGCGGGACAAGTTCGGCGACGCGCTGTCGTAGAGCGGCCGGGACAAGTTCGGCGACGGTCCGGTCTCGGTCGTCGTCGGGAGTGTCGATCGGTGCGCCACACTCCGGACAGGAGTCGTCGACCCGCGTTACCGCGAGGTCACACTCGAGGCAGAACCGACGGTCGCAGGCGGGGTCGCCCACGCCGGGAGAACGCTGTGGCCGATTCATAACTCCGTCGACGATCCGGCCACGTCCGTCGGATCGAAACCCACTTTGACCGCCTGCGCGCCGATCCGGTGTGAACAACGCGGACGCCGGGAACGGGGCGATCCGATCACAGTTCTGGGCGCTCTACCTCACGCGGTTCGCCGAGGGGTTCGGCTTCATCACCCTGATCACGCTTCTCGGGCCGTACATCAACGCGCTCGACCCGCAGGCGACGACGGCGCTGGGCGTCTCCATCTCCGCCGGGTTCATCATCGGGATGTACACTACGGGGTTCACGCTCGCACAGACCGTCGCCGTGGTCCCGCTGGCGTGGGCCGGCGATCGGTTCGACAAGCGGACGGTCCTGCTCGTCGTCCTCGGCGTCGGCGCCGGCGTCTACGCTCTGTTCCCGCTCGTCGACTCCTCCGCCTCGTTCATCCTCGTCCGGGCCCTGCAGGGACTCGTCGTCACCGGGGCGGGACTGATGACGCTGTCGCTGGTCGGCCAGATCGCTGACGTCGGGACGCGAGCGGACAAGATCGGCAAAGCGAACGCCGCCTCCTTCGCCGCCTCGATCGCCGGGTCGCTGTCGGCGGGCGCGATCTACGACGCGCTCGGCTTCGGCCCGATCTTCGCGATCATCTCCGGGCTGATGGTCGTCGGGTGGGTCGTCACGTGGCTCGTCTTGGACGACGACGACACCAGGGTGGAGGGGTTCCCCTTCTCGGAGCTCGCGGTCAACCGGAAGATCCTCACGATCACGGGGTTCCGCGCGCAGTACGCCTTCGCCGTCACCATGGTCCGGACCTGGGTGCCGATCTACGCCGGGACGTCGATGACCGGCGGCGGCCTCGGCGTCGCGGGCGTCGCCATCGCGGTGACGGTCACCGCCGAGAAGGCGACCAACATGGTGGGCCAGCTGTTCACCGGTCGGCTCTCGGACGCCTACGGTCGCTCGCTGTTCGTCTTCACCGGGGGCGGCGCGTACGGCCTGATCGCGATGGTGATCCCGTTCTCCGCCGCAATCGGGACCGCGCTCGGGGCCGACGTGACGCTGCCGGTCCTCGGAGAGTTGCCGCCGGCGTACCTGCCCCTCGTCGCCTTCTCGGGACTGCTCGGCGTCGCCGACTCCTTCCGCGAGCCGGCCAGCATGGCGCTGTTCGCCGACGAAGGGACCGACGACGGCGGCGTCGCCTCCAGCTTCGGGATCCGCGAGCTCGTCTGGCGGCCCGGCTCCGTGGCGGGACCCCTCATCGCCGGCTGGCTGATGGTCGAGGTGAGCATGGCGTCCGTCTTCCGCGTCGGCGGCGCGTTCGCGGTCACCGGCGTGTTGACCTTCCTCGTGCTCCTCGCACGCGATCACGGACGCGCGGCGCTGACGGCGTGGTAGCGGACCGCGACAGCGACGCGATGGCAGACGGCGACGGCAACGCGGGGGGTCTTTCCAGTTCCTACCGCTTCCGCAGCGCGGCGCGGTAGTGGTACCCGTTCTCGTCGTCGCCGCGGGCGACCTCGTCGACCGCCCAGTCCGTCCCGACCGCGGCCTCGCAGAGGCGCGCGGGACTGAACAGCCGAAGCTGGAGGATCGGGTTCGTTTCGCCCTCGTACTCGAAGAACATGACCCGGTGTGCGAGCCCCGGCGTCGGGTCGTCTCGGTAGCCGACGAGGTCGGCGGTCGCCGGGTGAGTCGGGTCGTAACAGTCGACGACGGCGGTCGCGTCCGGCGTCGTCACGTACGACAGGTCGCCGAGGAACTCGGTGAGTCCCCGCATCGATCCCGCGAGCCCGACCTGGGTCCCGTTCGCGAGCGCCGAGCCAAACCGGTCGCGCGGGAACGCCTCGCGCAGCGCGAACATGTCGCCCTCGCGGGCGTCCTCGACGCCGCGCTCCCGCATCGTCTCGACCAGCGCGGGGCTCGGCTCGATCGCCACCGTCTCGAACCGCTCTTGGAAGTACAGCGCGTGTCGCCCGGTCCCGGCGCCGAGGTCGACGAGCGGACCCCGCAGGCGGGACGCCAGCCACTCGTGGGCCGGGTCCTCGCTCGGGTCGAAGTCGGCGAAGTAGAACGCCTCGATCGGGTGTTCGACCGTCTCCTCGCCGTCCCGGTGCAGGAGGGGCTCGTCCCGTTCGCCGCGGAAGTGGTCTCGGATCGCGCGGCCGAAGGCGTCCGTCATGCGTCGAGAGTGCGGGGTCACCGTGAAAAGTCGCTCGCGAGTGAGTCAGACAGACGCATGGCCCCCACGCGTCCCTCGATCGGCGACTCAGTCGTCGGTCGGGCGTCTCCGGCGACTCAGTCGTCGGTCGGGCGTCTCCGGTCATTCAGTCGTCGGTCGGGCGTCTCCCGCGATTCAGTCGTCGCTTTCGGCCGGCCTCTCGTCGGTCGCGTCGCCGACCCGCTGCGTCTCGCTGTCGACGCTGATCCCCTCCCAGTCGTCGTCGGTGTGGAACCCCTCGCGCTCCTTGGCGCCGGGCGCGACGCGGATGAACTCGGCCTCGGTGCGGGCGCGCCCGATCGTGTGCCCGCCGCAGTACGACAGCCCCGAGCGGATCCCCTGACAGAACTCCTCGGCGACGGCCGCGACCGGCCCCTTGTACGGCGTCAGCGCTTCGACCCCCTCGTCGGCGACCACGTCGGTCCCCTTGTCGTCGCGGTCCTCGGCGGCGGCGGTCGTCGCCATCCCCCGCGAGCGCTTGTACCGCGTGCCGTCGACCTCGACGACCGCGCCGGGCGCCTCCGTCGTCCCGGCGAAGAGGCTCCCGAGCATCACGGTGTCGGCGCCCGCCATCAGCGCCTTCACCGCGTCGCCGGAGGTGCGGATCCCGCCGTCGGCGCAGATCGTCGCGTCCAGGTCCTCCGCCGCCGTCGCGCAGTCGTCGACGGCGGTGAGCTGCGGGACCCCGGCGCCCGCGACCTTCCGCGTGGTGCAGTGCGAGCCGGGGCCGATCCCGACCTTCACGCAGTCCGCGCCGGCGGCCGCGAGGTCCGCGACGCCCGCGGGCGTCGCGACGTTGCCGGCGACGAGGTCCGTCTCCGGGAACTCATCGGCGATCGCCTCGACCGCCGCGATCGTGCGTTCGAGGTGCCCGTGCGCGACGTCCACGACGACGGCGTCCACGTCGGCCGCGACCAGCGCGGCGCTCCGGGCCACGTAGTCCTCGTTGATCCCCACGGCCGCGGCGACCCGCTCGCCCGCGGCGGCGACGCGTTCGACCTGTGCCGCCTGTTCGTCGACGGTGAGAAACCGGTGAAGCACGCCGAGTCCGCCGGCGCGAGACAGCTCGATCGCCAGCTCCGCCTCGGTGACGGTGTCCATCGCCGCCGAGACGAGCGGCGTCTCCAGTTCGAGGCTCGGCGTGAACGGCGTCGAGAGGTCCACGTCGCTCCGGCTGTCGACCGGCGACCGCTGCGGGACGAGCAGCACGTCCCCGTAGCTCAGTCCGGTTCGTAGATCGTTCATCCCCTACCAAGGAGAGGGACCCGTATTAATAAACCCCGCGCTGGCGAGTCGGGTGTGGGCCGGAGCGAGCGGGTGCGGCGCGCTCCCGACCGCTCAGAACCCCTGCTCGGCCAGCGCGTCCGCCAGCGCCGCCAGCACGTACTCGACGTTCTTCCGGCGAGCGGAGTGACCCATACAGCCGATCCGCCAGATGTCGCCTTCGAGGTCGCCGAGCCCGGAGGCGATCTCGAGGTCGTACTCCGCGAGGAGGCGGTCGATGACGACGTCGTCGTCGACGCCGTCCGGGACGCGCACGGCGTTCAGGCTCGGCAGCCAGTACTCCTCGGCGGCGTTCATCTCAAGTCCGAGGTCCCGCAGGCCGGCCTTCAGCTCGCCGGCGACGTCGCGGTGGCGGGCCCACCGTTCCTCGATCCCCTCCTCGGCGACGAGTCGGAGCGCCTCGCGGAGCGCGTACACGTTCGTGATCGGCGCGGTGTGGTGGTACGCGCGGTCCTCCCCCCAGTACCCCTCCAGCAGCGAGAGGTCGAGGTACCACGAGCGGGCCGGCTCGTCGCGCGAGAGCACCTTCTCCATCGCCCGGTCGTTCAGGGTGAGCGGGCTCGCGCCGGGCGGACAGGAGAGGCACTTCTGCGGGCCGGAGTAGGCGGCGTCGACGTCCCACTCGTCGACGCGCATCTCGACGCCACCGAGCGAGGTGACGCAGTCCGCGATCACGTACGCGTCGTGGGCGTGCGCGATATCGGTCAGCGCGGGCACGTCCGGCTGGCGGACGCCGGTCGACGTCTCGGCGTGGACGAAGCCGAAGACGTCCGGCTGGTGCTCGTCGAACGCGCGCTCCACGTCGACCGGATCAAGGGGCTCGCCCCACGGCGCGTCGACCTCGACGACGTCGCCGCCCGCGCGCTCGGCCATCGACCGCATCCGCCCGCCGAAGTAGCCGTTCGTGGGCACCAGCATCGTGTCGCCCGGCTCGACGAGGTTCCCGATCGCGGCCTCCATCGACGCCGACCCCGTCCCCGAGACCGGGATCGTCCACTTGTTGTCGGTCCGGAAGGTGTACCGGAGCAGTTCCTGGACCTCGTCCATGATCTCGACGAACGAGGGGTCGAGGTGACCGACGAGCGGCGTGCTCATCGCCTTCAGCACCCGCGGGTGAACGTCGCTCGGACCCGGCCCCATCAGCGTGCGATCGGGCGGCGTCAGCTCCCCGACGTCGGGCGGCCGTTCGTCGACCGTCGGAACCTGATTCGACATACGCGACAAAGGAATCGGCGGCGATAAAAACGCGACGGAACGCGCAAGCCGGTCGGGAGCCGAATCGCGCCCGTGCGAGGGTATCGCGCGACCCGCCTCAGTATCGCGCGACCCGCCTCAGTCGTCGTCGACGAAGTCCGGCTCGGTCCGCTTCTCGTCGCGCTCCGCGACGAGGTGGTCGACGAAGGCGTCGAGTTCGACCTCGCCGCGCTGGTTCTCGAAGCGGTCGCGCACGGAGACGGTCCCGGACCCCTCCTCGTCGTCGCCGACGATGACCATGTACGGGAGCCGGTCGTCGTGGCCCGCCCGGATCTTGCGGCCGACGGTCCAGTCGCGGTCCTCGACCTCGACGCGGAAGCCGGCGTCTTCGAGCTCGTTTTTCACGCGGTGCGCGTAGCCGAGCGTCCCGTCGGAGACGGGCAGGATGCGGACCTGTTCGGGCGCGAGCCACAGCGGGAAGTCGCCGTCGAAGTGCTCGATGAGCACCATGAAGAAGCGCTCGTAGCTCCCGTACAGCGCGCGGTGGATCATCACCGGCTGGTGGTCCTCGTTGTCCTCGCCGGTGTAGGTCAGGTCGAACCGGTCGGGCATGTTGAAGTCGAGCTGGACGGTGGGGCCGTCCCAGACGCGGCCGAGGGCGTCCTCGAAGCCGAAGTCGATCTTCGGGCCATAGAAGGCGCCGTCGCCCGGCTCGACGTCGTAGTCGTAGCCGCCGGACTCCAGCACGTCGCGGAGCTGCTCCTCGGCCGACTCCCAGATCTCGTCGCCGCCGACGGACTTGTCTGGGCGGGTCGCCAGCGCGACCTCGACGTCCAGGTCCAGCGTCTCCACGACCTCGAAGATCATCTCGATGACGGACTCGATCTCCTGGCGGATCTGGTCCGGACGGACGAACAGGTGCCCGTCGTCGATGGTGAACGACCAGACGCGCGAGAGCCCGGAGAGCTCGCCGCGCTGCTCTTTCCGGTACACCTTCCCGTTCTCGAAGTAGCGCTGCGGGAGGTCGCGGTACGACCACGACTGCTGGTCGAAGATAGTCGCGTGACCCGGGCAGTTCATCGGCTTGAGCCCGTACTCCTCGTCGTTGACGTCGAGGAGGAACATGTCGTCCTTGTAGTTCTCGTAGTGTCCGGACTGCTTCCACAGCTCCGTCCGGAACACGTGGGGGGTCTCGACCTCCTCGTAGCCGTTCTCGCGGTTGAGCTCGTTGGCGAAGTTCGAGAGCTCGCGGAGCACGGTCTTCCCCGGCGGGTGATACAGCGGGAGCCCCGGCCCGGTCACCGTCGGGATCGAGAAGAGGTTCATCTCCTGACCGATCTTCCGGTGGTCGCGCTCTAACGCCTCCTCGCGCAGTTCCAGGTGCTCCTCGAGGTCGGACTCGGACGCGAACGCGGTCCCGTACACGCGGGTGAGCGTGTCGTTCTCCTCGTCGCCGCGCCAGTAGGCGGCGGAGACCTCCAGTAAGGCCGCCGCGCCGATCTCGCCGGTCGACTCCACGTGCGGGCCCTGACAGAGGTCCTGCCAGTCGTCCTGCACGTAGAAGGTGACCTCCTCGTCGTCGGCTTCCTCCTCCAAGATCTGTCGCTTGTACTCGTTGTCGGCGTAGATCTCCGTGGCCTCCTCGCGGGACCGGACCTCGCGCTCGATGTCGTAGTCGGCCTCGATGATCGCCTCCATCTCGTCCTCGATGGCGTCGAGGTCGTCCTCGTCGAGGTCGACGTCGGTCACGTCGTAGTAGAACCCGTCGTCGGTCGGGGGGCCGATGGTGAGCGTCGCCTCGGGGTGGAGCCGCTGAAGGGCCTGCGCGAAGACGTGGGCGGCGGAGTGGCGCAGCACGGTGAGGTACTCGTCGGACTGGTCGGTGACGATCTCGATCCGCGCGCCGTCGTGGACCTCGGCGTACTTCTCGACGAGTTCGCCGTCGATCTTCCCCGCCACGGTGTCGCGACCGAGCCCGGGGCCGATCTCGAAGGCGACATCCTCGACTGTCGCCCCCGCCGGAACGTCCAGCTCTGATCCGTCCGGAAGGACGACCGTCACGTCGGCCTGCGCATCGGTCTCGCTCATACCTCTTCGGAACCGGACGAGGGGCATAAGTTTGTTCGATCCCCGGCACGCCGTCACTCACCGGCACGCCGCCACTCACCGGCACGCCGTCACTCACCGGCACGGCGTCGCACCCTGACCGACGCGCTCATGGAAACACGCAAAAGGGGCGGCAACGATCTCGGGAACATGACGACCCATCGGGAGCCCCTGTCGTCGGTGTTGGAGACGATCGGGGAGACGCCGCTCGTCCGGGTGCACGACTCGCCGGACGCGGTGCCGGTGTACGCGAAGCTGGAGTCGTTCAACCCCGGCGCGAGCGTCAAAGACCGGATCGGGAAGCACATGCTCGAACGCATGCTCGAGCGCGGCGACGTCGGGGAGGGCGGCACCGTCGTCGAGCCGACCGCCGGCAACACCGGGATCGGGCTGGCGGTCGCGGCGAAACAGCTCGGGCTGAACGCGGTGTTCGTCGTCCCCGAGCGGTTCTCCGTCGAGAAACAGCAGCTCATGCGCGCGCTCGGCGCGGAGGTCGTCAACACCCCGAGCGAGGACGGGATGGGGTTCGCGATCGATCGCGCACACGCCATCGCGGAGGAGCTCGACGAAGCGGTCGTCCCCCAGCAGTTCTCGAACCCGCTCAACGCCGAGGCCCACTACGAGACGACCGCCCCCGAGATCGACGAGGCGCTGGACGGCGAGGTGGGCGCCGTCGTCGCCGGCTGCGGCACGGGCGGGACGCTGATGGGAATGGCCCGCTACTTCCGCGAGCGCGACCCCGGCACGCACGTCGTCGCGGTCGAGCCCGCCGGCTCCGCGTACCGCGAGTTCCTCGGCGAGGAGGTCGAGCACGAGGAGTACAAGACCGAGGGGATCGGCACCCACGACATCGACCGCAACGAGCTTTTCGACCCGGACGTCGTCGACGACATCGTCACCGTCCCCGACCGCGAGGTCCACGAGGAGATGGGCCGACTCGCGGCCGAAGAGGGACAGCTCGTCGCCTCCTCCGCCGCGGCGAACGCCATCGCGGCCAAGCGGGTCGCCCGCGACATCCGCGACGGCGCGATCGACGCGCCCCACGACACGGTGGCCACCGTCTTCTGCGACTCCTCCGAGCGCTACCTCTCGAAGGGCGTGTACCGCTCGTTCGAGGAGTGGGAGGGCTAGTCGCGACTCGGTCCGGGCCCTATCCGCGGAGGCGGCCGTGTTCGATCTTCATACAGCGGTCCTGTACCACGGTTATCCCGTCGGCCTCCGCGGCCGCGGCCGCCTCGTCGTGGGTGATCCCGAGCTGGAGCCAAGCCGCGCCCGCGTCGCCGCGCGCCGCGTGTCGCTCGCGCACCGCGTCGAGGATCTCGGACACTTCCTCGCTCGGGCGGAACACGTTCACGATGTCTATCTCGGCGTCGACGTCCGCGAGCTCGTCGTGCGCCGGCTCACCGAGGACCTCGTCGGCGAACGGGTTCACCGGAACGATTCGATAGCCGTGCCGCTGGAGGTACGCCGGCACGTCGTGAGCCGCCTTGCCGGTGGTCGTGGAACAGCCGACGACGGCGATCGTGTCGGCGTCGAGCAGTCGGTCGAGTCCCTCGTCGTCGGTGACGGGCATAGCTTAGCGTTCGCAGCGGCGGCGATTAAATCCATCACTCGAACTCGATGGCCGGCGGAGCGATCGAGGCCACAGCGATCGAGGCCGTAGCGATCGAGCCCGGCCCGGCCGGAGTCGGGGAGGTCGAAACGAGAAGAAGAGGTATCGAACCGGCTGATTCAGGCCAGCCGAATCTCGGGCTCGCCGTCCTCGGAGAGCGTGATGACGCCGTCGAAGAGCTGTTTGAGGGTGTTCATCGCCTGGTCGTCGTGGGAGGTCGAGTCGATGCTGAACAGCCCGAGTCCGTTCACGCTCTGGATGCGCCCGGTGAACACGTGAAGGAACCGAAACACCGTCTGGAGGTCCGAGTACATCAGCAGCGTCGACAGCGAGTGGACCATCACGCGGTTCTCTTCGATGCCGCGGTCGCCGAACGCCTGCAGGAACTCCGAGAGCTTGATCCCGATTCCCGTCATATCCACCGGCGAGGAGGCGTACTTGATCCGATCCGACTCGCGGGCGTCGCTGACGCCTTGTTGGCGCGTGACGCAGTCGACGACGGCGACCGGCTTTCCCCCGTAGGGCGTCCGCTTCTCGTATTCTTTCAGGACGCGGTCGGCGCCGTCCTTCGTGGTCACGACGATCGCGCCGTCGCCGCGGTCGGTCCCGGCGGCCAACACGTCCATCATCATGGACCGCTTGCCGGTCAGCGGCGGGCCGGTGAGGAGGAGGTTCGTCCCGGGGTCGACCTCCTCGTCGAAGTGCGGCCTCAGATCATACATGGGCGCACCTCGACGACGGGAGCGAACCGGGCCACTCATTCGGCTGGCAGGCCGGACGACCAAGACACATCTACTAAGAGATACATACCCAGTCCCGATAATATTCTTTTTGATCGCTCGCGGTCACGAACCCGAGAGCCGTCGATGACGACTATCCGACGCTTCCGAACCGCGGGACTTAAAACGTCTAACGAGATAGCAAACGGTACGGGCGCTTAGCTCAGTCTGGATAGAGTGCTTGGCTTCGGACCAAGCTGTCGCGGGTTCAAATCCTGCAGCGCCCATGATTTGAGGCGAAATAATCGCCAGACAGCGCGGCAATTATCGGTCGAACGGTCTAGACCTTGCTTTCGTTCGATGGGCGATTGGGCGAGTGGATGTCACCGGGATTCGCGTACAGCCAAACTGGCCACATTTAAAAAAACTAATCGCCGATTGACGAGTGGCCGTAGTTTTGCTTGTGAGCACAGAAACTAGACGGTAGATGTGGTTTCACACCCACTCGTGTTCTTCCCACCTTTCGTAATAGACGGTTCACAAGTAGATTGTGGCCACGTTTCCCCGTGGGACGAGGTTCTGATGACACAGGTTCTTACGAACGCATCAGAAGTCTATGGGGTGTCACAGTTCATTGTCATTGACACTTCCCCGCCTGCCGTTCTCCGAACGGATGGTTTCGATCGCTCGGATACCCCAGTGGACTGTTACACCGATGCCGACGACGGCGAGTAGATGAACGATCACCCGAAACAGGTACTCCCCAAGGGTCAACCCCTGACCAGTGTGCAGTACGACGCCCGATATTAAACTCATAAATGAAGGCAGGGCTCGGTGAAATCAGCTACGTAGTCTGAACTCCTCGGTACGACAGTACGACCCCGACGATGAAGATAATCGTCGCCAGGTAGATCGGTCCGAGATGCGTCACCCAATCGTGAGCGAACGCATCTCCCGTCCAATGCATCGGTAACGCGAGCGCCAGGCCGACGACGGCACTGACGATCGCCGTCGCCCACGCCCAGGTGCGCCCCTGGCGCACGCCGTACCACGAGAGGCCCGCGACGGCGATGCCCGTTGAGATGATGAACGCAGCGGTGGCCACGTGGAGGTGACTGATGTAGTACGCCACCGTCGGATCGAGATCGGCGGCCGTCATCCCGGCCAGCGTACTGACTCCGAGTTCAAATCCACTCCCCACAAAGTTCAGCACGAGAAACACGACACCGTAGCCGACGAACGCGATTCCGGCGAGAGCCATCAGCGCCGCCCCCTTCCGGACCTGCGACTCGAACTGGACCTGTTCTCCCTGTTCGTCTGTGACTGATTTTTCTGTCGCCATACTGATCACTTCATTGCCCCGACCGTGACGCTCTTGACACCGTACTTCTCGCACGCGTTGGCCGCCCGATCAGAGAGGAATTCGTACTGTGTGTTCTCTCGGATCTCCGTCACTGAGAAGCCAGCAGCTTCGATGAACGTCGTGTAGCTGTCGATCTGTTCGGCACCACCGATACAGGCAGCCCACAGGTCCGCGTCGGACTTGATGCTCTCGGGCATCTGTTGTTCGCTGATGATGTCGGACAGAGCCAGCTGCCCACCCGGTTTGAGCACCCGGTTCGCCTCCTCGAAGACCGTTCTCTTCTCGGCGGAAAGGTTGATTACGCCGTTCGAGACCACCGCGTCGAACGATGCGTCCTCGAACGGGAGGTCCTCGATATACCCTTCGCGGAAGGTGACGTTGTGGAAGCCGTTGTCCGCTGCGAGGTCGTTGGCCTTCTCGACTTGCTCTGTGGTCATATCGATGCCCGTTACTGCACCCGTCTCAGTTACGTGTAGCCCGGCGACGAAGGCGTCCATCCCCGAGCCACTGCCGAGGTCAAGCACGTCCGCACCTGATTCAAGCGCTGCCAAGTCGAAGTAGTAGCCGACACCCGCGAACGAGTCGATCGCCGCGTCCGGAACGTAGTCAAGGTCGTCGGGGTCGTACCCGAGGCGGACGGCGAGATCGCGCCCCGTCTCGAAGTGGAACTCGGCGTCGGCGGACTCCGAGACATCCTGATATATCGACTTGACCTCGCGTTCGAGTTTGTCCGTGTCGAGTGATTCGCTCATTGGTTGTCACCGGTTAGTCGTCTCCGGCCACCTCGGCGGGCGAAGCGACGGCCATTTCGACGTCCTGAGCGAGCGAGACGAGCGTGTAGACGGGTGCCCGCCGTGCCCACTCGTCGATCTGGTCTTGATCAAGGTCCTCGCCGTCTATCTCAATTTCGGCGGTTAGGTTCTCGAACGCCGAGTCGGCCTCTTTGAGTTCCTTGAGGCTGAACAGCACCGCTGGATCGAAATCGGTCCGGACACGCGTCTGGAGGTGGTCGATGTCCACGTCATTGGCGGCGGCGTTGATCGTGATGCCGACGTTGATACAGGCGGCCAGCGCCGACAGCGCCGCTTCAATTGGCTCCATCCGGTCGGTCGCTCCGATCCATCCTCCCGCCTCCAACACTTCTTTCCAGCCCCCGTAGGGAATCGTGTATTCGCGCGTATCACGAGCGACCGTCTCTCCCCCGAGCTCGTAGCTATCGATCTTTGCCAAGCTGTGGGCGGCCGTCCCCTCGTAGGTTGCTGACGCTTCGAGGCCGAGCTGGACAGCTTCGGGGTCGTCAGCTGCGTGTTCGGCGAACCCTTCGAGTGTTTCGAGGTCGATGCCGTGCGAGGTGTGCTGGTCGTCGGTCATGTGGGTCACCTCCCTGCCAGCGACGATACGACGGCAAAGATACTGTAGTTAATTTGTGATAGTCCGCCAGGAACTGCTGGCCTGGCAGTCGCTGCAAAATCATCACCCTCTGCGACCCGAGGACGGTCGGGACCGAACGCCTCCCCGGTCAACTCTAGGACGAACCCTTGGAACGAGCCGAGATTACAGCAGCCTACGCACCGATCAGTTTCAGTAATGAAATCGGTAATCTCCATTCTACGGGGGTTCGACTGGCTGAGCCTCTGACGCGTACGTGTCGCACACCGACTGTGCCCACTCACGGATAGCCGCTACGTCGGTGTCGATCAACACGTGGACCGTCCCACTGTCCTGTTCGTAACAGCTGATGGCGGCACGCTCATCGAGAAGACCAGTTCCACATGGAGGGAGGGAATCGTGCTCCAGAACGGTGAAATTGTCCTGTTGCATCATTTCTACGCTTCGCTCCGGGTACGTCGAAAGAAAGTACGTATGACTCTCCGGTCGAGCCACCAAGACCACGTCAACCCCCTCATCGATCAGTTGAACGAGAACCTCAAAGCACGGCTCCATCAAAGCAATTTCAGGGCGAACTAATCGAAGATCGTTCGTCTCTTTGAGAAGCGACTCGAATCGGTCGATCGGGCGGTACGGTGAATCGGGTTCGGCAACAGTGATGGTCATCGCGTCCCACGTCTCGATGGGAAACTCGCTGACCTCCTCAGGAAGCCAGTGCCAGACGTCACGCAATTTTCGTTCTGTTTCGACCTGTTCGATCAGGTCCTGCATTGCTGAAGCTATCGCTTCACCGAGCCGGGTCGCTGTATACTGGTAGCCGTCTTTGCGGATCCAGACCCGGTCTTCGAACTCATCCAGTGTCCGCCGTATCGTGGAGGAGGAGACACCGGCCAACTCACAGAGTTCAGAGCGACTCCGGGGACGCTCTGTCAGCGCGACGAGTGTCGGAACGCGGTGTTCGGACCGCGCTAGATACGCGATGTCACTAATTGGTGACTCCGCATTTTGATGTGGTATGCTATCGTGACCCATAAATCAAGTACGTATACGAGCCTGAAAACGATTTACCCCACCTACACAACGATCGATAATAGAGTAGCCGAGTCATTTGCTGTGTTTGTCGAGGCAGCTAATTCGGGTGACTCTGCGCTATGTATCTCTCATCTGGTCACAGGACAGCATGTTAAGTGTCAAATTCTGGTCACACAAACTCTCCAATTCGGCCGCCTCACGTCTGAAAGGTCGATTCGTTCGGCGGTCGAACCGGAGCCTGCAGCGCCCATGTACTTTTTCACCGCGAACACTCGGGTAGCAAGGCGTTTTTCGGCCGATTTAGCCTCCGTTTGGCACCGGCACAACCGTTATGAGTGGCGGAGATGAATCAAATCCCGCATGCGAACCTCGACGATCGTCATCGTAGTGGGCGTGGTCGTGTTCGCTCTCCCGCTTCCGGGAACGTTCATCCTCGGCGGGATACTCGTGCTCGCGGGTGTCGTCGCGCGCTTGCTGGGCGCGTGAGAGCCACGGGAGAATTGAATGCAATTCGTCCGGCTCGCCCTTCTCTTCCTCTCTGCGAGGACCCGTGACTCCCGGAGTCGCGCGTCTCGGGTGAGCCCGTGTCTCGGGTGAGCCGGCGTCTCAGTCGACGGTCCGCGAGCGCAGTCTCCGAGCCACCGGGACCCGACCGCTCTCGCCCGGGTCCCCCTCGGCCGTGCGAGTTCGAAACGCGCTCCGGTGAAACCCGCAGAATCCGGGATGGGTGACGGACGGACTCCGACGTACGTATTACGATATCGACACGACTATGCGAGCCGGATGCGGCCCGAGACATCCGTTCGAACGGGGGCGCAACTCAGTATCCGCCTCCGTCATCGAAACAGCGACCGCATTTCGTAGCGTTCGTGACGAGACCGTCGGTGGACACTCGACGAAGGTGATCGGCTGCGACGTTGTACGTGACCCCACAAGGGGTTTCGACTGTTGATGCGCCGGGCACCCGTTTGTGAACCGTGTTCGTCACTTCGTTTAGTATCCGTTCCATGTGATCAATACGCATGCAATATGCATAACGCGTTCACTTGGTGGATCAGGGTTCGTAACCCCGTCTAACTGCTGTTCGGAACGGAAGGGCTCGCGTCCGACAAACGGAACGGGCCTGTGCCTCCCGGGCGGCGCGAGCGCTCCGCGCCGACGGGCGGTCCACCGAGAGGAACGAGCCGTCGCCGACGTAGCGGCCCGACGTTCGACGTCTATATCGTCGCCCCGGAGGCAACTCCGTCGGTGTTACCGAAGGCCAGGGCCTTGTTTAGACGCTCGAATTCACGTGGTTCAGGCGGTGAGAGACTGCTCGATGTTTCTGATGGCGGCCTTTAGGACGATCTCTCGAAACTGACCAAACCACGTTCTGGCTTTAATCGTCGAGCCGAATCGTTTGCGCAGCGCGAAAAATATCGATTCAACGATAGATCGTCGATGGTACGTTTCATCATCAATCCGAGCATTGTGAGCGGCATCAAGCGAGTAGAATTCACGGTGCTTGATCACCGGTCTGATGCCTTCTTCACGCAGCATATGACGGATTTCGTCCCAGTCAAAGCCTTTGTCGGCGACTACAGTTCCTAGCTGTTCGAGATTTCTCGTGAGGACTTGCCACGCGATCTGTGTGTCGTGTGGAAGGTTCTTTGAGCAGTGAACGTCGAGGATTGCTCTCGTCGAGCAATCCACGAGAAGCGTGGTTTTAACCGACTCAAACGTGCCTTTGACACGCTTCGCGTAGTTGTGGCTGGACGAACGATGAGCGAGACTGGTGGAGTCGATGGCCTGAATCTCTCCAGTATCAAATAGATTCACAGACAGCCGCAACAGCACTCGCCAGACGCGCATCTTCAGCGCTTGCTTCCGAGCACAAACCGTGGTGAAGTCCGGCAACTCCTCGACCGACAGCCCGAGTTTCTCCACGATATCAGGCATTTCACGGAGGATATCGAGGAGTCGGCGGTACGGAAGGTCGAGGTATTCGCGGAGTCCGTGGAGAGTGATGATCACCCAGTCAGCGTAGCCACCTCCCCCTTTCTTGACAGGCTGATTTCCGTCACTCCCGACAGCTTTTTGAGACAAAGCCACACATCGGTCGGTGAAGCGGGCGAGTTTCGAAGGCACATCGAACTCTGCTCGCTTCACTTCCTCGAAATCACGCCGTTCAGGCAATATTCTTAGCGTCTAAACACAGCCGAAGGCCAGTGTTCCGTGCCACACGGCCAAAATACCGATTCAGTATACTACCTTGGTATATTATGTATTCAGATTAAATCGAAGTAGCGATCCGGTCGCGACTGGATACGCGAATCCGGTCCGCGAAGCGTGACGGATGAATATTAATTAAGCTGATAAAAATTCGATAGCGTCTCCCTCATTGAGATCACGAATCGCCTTGATGCACGGAGATGCAGGCCGCACACTGCCGTCAATCTCGAATTAAAGTATAGTGATACGTACGGATCGAGTCGACGAGACCGAGACCGTCGGCCGGGCCTTCGCGACGATCGGCGACGAACACTACGCAGATGGCGCGACCTCACCCGTTAGTCGTGCGACCTCGTTCGTCGATGACCCGATACTGTCCGTCTACGGGGCGGTTCCGCATCGGCGATCCCCTGCGAAACCGGTCATCGATGTGGGGAACGACGCGGAGATCGGTATGCGGATAAACACATACGTCAAAATATACTATCTAGGAATTACCATATATAATAAATAACTAGGGTACGGAAGTTAAAACCGCCCATGAGCGGTTCGGATCGGTCGCTATCGCACTGGCGCTGTTCGTCTAAACGGCGCGTCGGATCGGATTCGCGGATCTATCCGATCCGTCGCACTCTTTCTGACGCTTCGTCGAGCGGCGATCGCCGGTCTGCCAGCATCAGTGGGACGCACGCCGAACGAATCCGATCGGAATCACGTGTACAGTCGTTCAACGGAATTCGATACATGACTCCGTATTTTCATATCCGATCCCGACGTGTCGACGGCCATGAACGGCTCTCGGCTGGTCGTCGCCTCGCTCGTGGTCGCGGTGCTCTTGGCGGTCCCGGTCGCTCCCGCGGCCGCACAGGAGGGGGGCGAAGCGGCGGAGGAGTCGGGTGAAGGCGGTATCGAAGGACAGATCGAGGGCTTCGTCGAGGAGCTCGGAGCGGCGGAGGAGTCGGGTGAAGGCGGTATCGAAGGACAGATCGAGGGCTTCGTCGAGGAGCTCGGAGCGGCGGGCGCCGTGGCCGTGCTCGTCGCCGGTGGCGTCGTACTGACCGTCTGTGTCGAGAAGCTGATAAGTTACCTCACCCGGGCGGCGCTGGGGTTGCGAGTGTCGCTGTTCACCCTCGCGATCATCTTCACCGGGATCGAGTTCGACGACGCGGTCCTCGCGCTCGTGTTGTCCGCGGGCGACCTCGAGGGAGTCGCGCTCGGAACGGCGCTCGGCACGGGGCTGGCGATCCTCGGCTTCACGCTGGCGCTCGCCGCGATCGTCAGGCCGTTCCCGGTCGACCTCCCGACGGACTACGTCGTCCTCTTCGCGCTGGGTCCGATACTGCTGGTCCCGTTCGTACTCGCGGGGACCCTGACGACCGTCCACGGGGTGGTGCTCCTCGGCTTCTTCCTCCTGGCGTTCGGGTACATCGTCCTCCGCGAGCGCCAGCGCGACACGCCGGTGTTTCGCAACACCGAGCTCGGCGAATCGATCAGGGCCGACGGCGGGGTCGCAGCGCCGCGGGCCCTCTCGGAGATTCCGGAAGACCGGCTCGTCGGCGGTCGGTCCGCGTCCGGGTGGCCGTGGATGGCGCTCGCCGTCCTCGCGCTGGCCGGGATCGTGTTCGCGTCGATGCTGCTCGAGGCCGGTTCGGAGGTCGTCGTGGAGGGGTTCGGCCTCGAACAGACCGTCTTCGGCGCCACCGTACTGACGGCGATCCTGACGTTCGAGGACGTCATGCTCACGATCGAGCCGGTGCGGCGGGGCGTCCCGGAGATCGGCGTGGGGAACGTCATCGGGAGCGTCCTCTTCTCGGTGACCGGCAACGTCGGCGTCATCATGCTGCTCAGCGACCTCGAGATCTCTCGGTCGGTCCTGACGTTCCACCTCCCGTCGGTGGTCCTCGTCACGACGCTGGCGGCGTACTTCCTCTACTCGGGAGAGCTGAAGCGCTGGCACGGGGTCGTCCTCGGCGGGCTCTACGCCGTGTACTGGGTGGTCGCGATCCTCGTCTTCGGCGGCGTTCCGATCGGCGGGTGACCGGCGGCGTTCCGATCGGCGGCTGATCGGTGGGAATTCGATCGGTTCGGCCCGCCCCCGAAGACGCGGGCGCCCGCCGGTCGCCGAGGCGAGCATTTTTATCTCGCTTCGACGCATACGTGAACGATGGACACGGTTGAACACTGGGTGCTCGACGGCGACGACCGCGCGCTCGTCGAGCGACTCGCGGCGGGGCTCGGCCGCGACGCGGCGCGCGTGCTGGCGTACCTCCTCCTGCGCCGCGACCACGACCGGATCGAGCGGGCGCGAGCGACGACGATGGCGATCCGCATCGGGACGGGGCTGGGGGAGAAGGCCGTCGGCGACGCCGTCTCGAAGCTCGAAGCGCGGGACTTAGTCGAGCGAGCGACCGTCGACTCGTCCGGCGGGGGACGGCCGCCGAACGCGTGGCGACCCGTCAGCGGCCGACGGAAGAGCCTCGACCGCGTGTACCGCACCCACTCTGCAGCCCTCCTCGAGCGGGGGGCCGCGGTCGCGGACGTCGAACCGGGACCGACGGAGGGGTCCGACCCCTTGGTCGGACCGGACGACGGCTCGGCGATCGAACGCGACCGCGGGGTCGTCGTCGCGCTCAACTGGCGCCCGAACGCGCTCCACCTCCCGCTGTACGCCGCCCTCGAAGAGGGGGCGTACGAGCGACGGGGGCTCGACGCGAGGGTCACCGCCCATCGCGGCTCGCACCGGGCGCTCGAAGCGGTGCTCGACGGGGACGCCGACGTCGCGCTCGTCGGTGCCGGATCGGTCGTCCGGGCGCTGGCCGCGGGCCTCCCGGTCGTGCCCTTGGCCGTGGTCCACCAGCGGACCGCGACGGTGCTGTACACGGTCCGCGACCGCTTCGGCGAGCCGTTCGAGAGCGTTGACCAACTGCGCGGACGGCGGATCCTCACGACCGCGGGCTCGGAGACGTGTCTGCTCGCGAGGCTGTTCCTCTCGCAGGCCGACCTGCTCCGCGACGTCGAACTCGTCGACGCCGACGGCGAGGAGCGCGGCGGGCTGATCGCGGGCGACGCCGACGTGGCGACGGGGTCGTTCGCCGACCCGCTCGAACTGGAAGCGGACGACCGGACGGTCGACGTCCTCTCGATCGGCGACCACTTCCCGATATACGGGCTCACGCTCGTCGGTCCGGCGGCCCCGCTCCGGCGGACCGACGACCCCTGGCGACAGTTCCTCGCGGGGACCGCGGCGGGCTGGGTGGCCGCGCGGACCGACCCCGGCCCGGCGGCCGCGGCCGTGGCCGCGGAGACGGACGACTCCGCGAGCGCCGTGAGCGAGCGCTTCGCGCGCGGGGTCGAGTCGTTCGGGACGGGCGACGCGGTGAGAGACGAGGGGTGGGGGTGGCACGGGCGGTCGACGTGGGACCGGCTGGAAGTCGCGCTGGAACAGGGCGACCTGCTCGGTGAGGGCCCGTGATCGAGATCGACGGCGTGACCGTCGCGTTCGACGACGTGCGGGCGGTCGAAGACGTCGATCTGACGGTCGATGACGGGGAGTTCCTCACGGTGGTCGGCCCGTCCGGCTGCGGGAAGACCACGCTGCTGCGGACCGTCGGGGGGCTCCAGGAGCCGACCGCGGGTCGCGTCCGCGTGAACGGGCGGACGACGGACGCGGCGCGAGCGAACGCGGAGATCGGGTACGTGTTCCAACAGCACACGCTGCTCCCGTGGAAGTCGGCCGTCGAGAACGTCGCGTTCCTCCGTGAGATGGCCGGGAAACCCGCCGACAGAGAGGGGGCGAGACGGCTCCTCCGTGAGGTCGGGCTGGAGGGGTTCGAGAGCGCTCGCCCGGCGGCGCTGTCCGGGGGGATGAAACAGCGTGTCGCCATCGCCCGGGCGATCCACCTCGGGGCGGAGATCCTGCTCATGGACGAGCCGTTCGGCGAGCTCGACGAGATAACGCGGGAGCGGCTCGGCGTCGAGATCCGCGGGCTCTGGCGGGCCGAGCGGAAGACGGTCGTGTTCGTCACCCACAGCGTCCCGGAGGCCGTCTTCTTGGCCGACCGCTGCGTCGTCATGGAGAGCGACCCGGGGCGGATCGTCGAGACGTTCGACGTCGATCTGCCGCGGCCCCGGACGGACGAGGCGTACAGCAGCGACGCGTTCCAGGAACAGGTCGCGGCGGTCCGGGCCGTGTTACACGAGGACCGCTCGAACCCCTCGACGGCCGGGACGACGCTCACGGAAGTATGAACGGACGCGTCGGCGAGCCCGGGTCGCCGGTTTCGGTGGCCGACGTGGCCCTCCCGCTCGGCGGGCTCGCGGTAGCGACCGCCGCCTGGTGGGCCCTCGTCGCCGCGGCGGACGTCCCCCCGTATCTCCTCCCGCCGCCGGACGCCGTCGCCGCGGTGCTCCTCGGCAATCCCGGGCTGTTCGTCCGGAACGCCGCCGCGACCGCGCGGAAGATCGCGATCGGCGGCGGCGTCGGGATCGCGGCCGGGCTCGCCCTCGCGGTGTCGATCTCGCGCCTGCGGTGGCTCCGGCGAGCGGTCTACCCGTACCTCGTCACCGTGCGGGTGCTCCCGAAGATCGCGATCGCCCCGCTGCTGCTGATATACGTCGGCACCGGCATGACGACCGCGGTCGTTTTCATCGGACTCATCGCGTTCTTCCCGATGGTGTTGAGCACGGCGGCGGGGTTCGAACGCGTCCCGGCCGAACAGCGGGACCTGCTCCGCTCGGTCGACGCCGGCTCGCTGGACGCGTTCCTGCGGCTCGAACTGCCGTACGCCGTCCCGGACCTGTTCGCCGGGCTCAAGCAGTCGGTGACGCTCGCCGTCATCGGGGCCGTCGTCGCCGAGTGGATCGTCGCCGACAGCGGGCTCGGGTTCCTCGTCCTCCTCGCCTCGGAGAACGTCCAAGTGGATCTCATGCTCGCCGCCCTGGTGGTGCTCGTCGCGCTCGGACTCGCGCTGTACGGGCTGATCGCCGTCGCGCAGCGCCGGCTCGTCTGGACGCCGACCGCCGACTGAGCGGCCGGGGGACGGCTCGGCCGGAGGCAGGGAGCGCGGACTCACTCGGTCCAGACCGCACGTTCGAGGAGGACTGGAACGAGGTAGAAGGCGACGCCGAGCGCCGACAGCGCGACCAGCGCGGCGTACGTCTCCGCGGTCCGGAGGCGCTCCGCGGTCACGAACACGCGGTAGCCGATCCCGGCCCTGAGCGTGACGAACTCGGCGACGACGGCCCCGACGATCGACAGCGTCGCCGCGAGCTTGAGCCCGGCGAACACGCTCGGCGCGGCCGCGGGGACGCGCACCCGGAGGAACACGGCCGGCTTCGACGCGTCGACGGAGCGCGCGAGCGCGAGGTACCGCTCCGGCGTCGACCGGAGCCCGTCCAGCGTCGCGACGGTCATCGGGAACAGCGCCAGCGTCGCGACCAGCGCCGCGCGGGCGGGAATCCCTCGGCCGAACCAGAGGAAGACGAGCGGGGCGATCGCGATCAGCGGCGCGATGCGGAGCGCGATGACGTACGGTAAGGCGATCCGGGCGGCCGTCCGCGAGTAGGTCATCGCGAACGCGAGGAGGGCGCCGACGGCGCAGCCGGCGAGCAGGCCCGTCGCCGCGGTCGCGCCCGTCACGGCGGCGTCGGCGAACAGCGTGGCGCCGCGGGCGACGAGCGCGTCTGCGACGGCCGCGGGCGGCGGCAGGATGATCGCCGGGATCCCGATCGCGACGACCGTTCCGTGCCACGCGAGGACGAGCGCGACGAACAGCAGCACCGGCGGGGCGACGCGCTTCGCCGCCGCGAGGAGCCGGGTCCGGACCCGACGCGCTCGACGCCCGGGGCTCCGACGGACGGAGGGCGTCCGCGACTCTCGCGTGCGCTCGCGCTCGGCCATCGCTCACCGCACCTCCCCGACGGAGCCGTCGCTCGCCGCCTCTCCGTGGACGCTCGGCGCCCCTCGGTCGCCGCTCGGCGCCGGTCCGCCTGCCCGGGGGGAGGGGACGGGAGTCACTGGTCGACGAGGTCGGCGTAGTCGGCGACGTGTTCGTCGTCGGTGTCGATGTGCTCGTTCGTCCAGACCGCGTCGGGGTCGACCGAGCCGTCGAAGAAGTCCGCGGCGTCCAGCGTCTCGTAGGTCCGCTGCCACGGCTCCGGCTCGCTCCACCCCCATCCCTCCTCGCGGACGGCCTCCGAGAGCATGTACTCGGAGCGCATCAGGTCCCACTTGTCGCGCTGGTTCTCGCGGACCTCCGCGAGTTCGCCCTGCGCGTCGACGAGCGCGTCGATCGCCCCCTCCGGATTCCGGTCGGCCCACACCGCGCCGCGGGCGGTCGCCCGGAGGAACGCGGCCACGGTCTCCGGGTTCTCCTCGGCGAACGACTCCCCGACGGTGAGCACGTGGCCGTAGGACGGGACGGCGTCGTGCACCGAGAGCACGTCGACCTCGGCGCCCTGGTGGCGCGCGTCGACGACGTCGCCGAAGACGCCGCCCGCCGCGTCGATCTCCCCGGCGAGGAGCCGCTGTACCGTGTCGTACCCGGTGTCGACGTACTCCACGTCGGTGACGCCGGCGGCGTCGAAGTACCCGCGCACCATCTGGCGGACCATCCCGGGACCGCTCCCCACCGTCGCGCCCGACAGCTGCGACGGGTCCGTCAGCTCCTCGCCGAACCGCTCCCGGGACGAGAAGACGACGACCGGGCTCCGCTGCATCACGACCCCCACGGCCAGCGGGGAGAGGTCCCCGGCGTTGACGCCGAGGACCTGGTCGCTGCTGGAGACGCCGAACTCGGTGTTACCGAGCGCGACCTGCTGGGCCGAGAAGTCGGACCCCTCGCCGCTCTCTATCGTGACCGACTCGAACCCCTCCTCCTCGTAGAACCCCTGCGACTGCGCGGCGAAGTACGGCGCGTGGAGACCGCTTATCCGCCAGTTGAGCAGCAGCGACGGGCTCTCGACGGCGGGGGCGCTATCGGTCCCGCCGTCGTCGTCGCCGTCGCTGCCGCTCCCCCCGTCGCCGCCGTCAGTGGAGTTGCCGTCACCGTCACCGTCCCCGTTCCCGCTCCCGTTTCCGCCGTCGACGCCGCCGTCGCCGCCGAAGCGGCCGGTACACCCCGATACCGCTGCCGTCCCGACTGTAGCGAGAACCGCTCGTCTGGTTCGGATCATCCCGTTTGGGGGCATGTGAATGAATATACATAATGGTTTTCCGTAAACATTTATACCAGACCGGGTTCGGCGGCTCCGTGAGCGGCGCGGACTGACCGGTGACCCGCCCGCGCGAGACCGCGGTCAGCCGCTCTCGTCGGCGTCGAGGCGACCCGCGAGCGAGCCCGTCTCGTCGTCAGCGGGCGGTTCGGCCGCCGAGCCCGCCTCGCCGTCAGCGGGCGGTTCCGTGTCCGCGTCGCTCGGGGCGACCGCGTCGAGCGCCCGTTTGAAGTGGTCGCCGGTGATCCGGATCCCGTCGGCGTCGACGTCGTCGCCGCGGACGTACTCCCGCACGGCCTCGGCCGCGGCCTCGCGACAGACCGCCTCGATGTCCGCGCCGACGTACCCCTCGGTCCGGTCGGCGAGGGCGTCGACGTCGACGTCGTCCGCGAGGGGTCGACCGCGGCAGTGGACCGAGAGGATCTCCCGCCGCGCCGCCGCGTCCGGTCGGGGGACGCGGAGGTGCCGCTCGATCCGGCCGGCGCGCAGCAGCGCGTCGTCGATCAGGTCCTTCCGGTTGGTCGTGGCGACGACGACGACGTCCTCCATCTGCTCTAACCCGTCGAGCTCGGTGAGGAGCTGCGAGACGACGCGCTCGCCGACGTTCGCGTCGGTCGACCCGCCGCGCTCGGCCGCGATCGCGTCGATCTCGTCGAAGAAGACGACCGTCGGCGCGTTCTGTCTGGCCTTCGAGAACACCTCGCGGACGCCCTTCTCCGACTCGCCGACGTACTTGTCCAGCAGCTCGGGCCCCTTCACCGAGACGAAGTTCGACCGGCTCTCGTTGGCGACCGCCTTCGCGAGGAGGGTCTTCCCCGTCCCGGGCGGACCGTACAGGAGGATCCCGCGGTCGGGAGCGAGCGAGACGCGCTCGAACGCCTCCGGGTGTTCGAGCGGCCACTGCACGGTCTCGCGGAGCCGCTCTTTCACCGCCTCGAGCCCGCCCACGTCGTCCCAGGTGACGTCCGGGACCTCGACGCTGATCGCTCGCAGCGCCGACGGCTCGACCTCCCGCAGCGCGGTCTTGAAGTCGTCGTCGGTGACCGCGATCGACGCGGTGGCCTCCGGAGGCGCCGACGCCGGATCGTCGGCGAGATCGGGCCACACGCGACGGATCGCGTTCATCGAGGCCTCCGTCACCAGGTTCTCCAAGTCCGCGCCGACGAACCCGTGGGTGTTCTCCGCGTAGGCGCCGAGGTCCACCTCGTCGCTCACGCGGAGGTCCCGCGTGTGCACGTCGAGGATCTCCTCTCGGCCGTCCCGGTCGGGAACGCCGATCTCGATCTCGCGGTCGAACCGGCCCGGGCGCCTGAGCGCCGGGTCGATCGCGTCGACCCGGTTCGTCGTGCCGATCACCACGACGGGGTCGCCCTCGCCCAGGTCGTCCAGCAGCGAGAGCAGCTGGCCGATGAGCCGACCGTTCGCCTCCCCGCCGCGGGCCCGGTCGCCGGCGACGGCGTCGAGCTCGTCGAGGAGCAGAACCGACGGGGCCTCAGCCGTCGCCTCCTCGAAGGCGTCGCGGAGCCGCTCCTCGCTTTCCCCCCGGTACTTCGAGGTCACGTCGGGGGCGCGGAGCCGCACGACGTGGGCGTCCAGCTCGTTCGCCACGGCGTTCGAGAGGAGCGTCTTCCCCGCGCCGGAGGGCCCGTGTAACAGCACGCCGGTCGGCGGGTTCGCGCCGAGCTCCCGGAACAGCGACGGGTTCCGCATGGGGAGTTCGACCGTCTCACGCAGCCGTCGAACGGCCGCGTCGAGGCCGCCGACGTCGTCGTACGTCGCGCGGCCCTCGGGTTCCGCCGCCGGGAGCTCGACGTCCGTCGCGGGTTCCTCGGAGATCCCCAACCGCGTCCCCTCCCGCACGAGGACCGGGCCCGACGGGCTCGTCTCCGCGATCTTCACGGGGACCGTTCGCTCCGGCGCACCGGGGACGGAGTCGAGGCCGAGCGCGACGGGGACGACCTGTCCGGCCGTCAGGACCCGGTCGACGAGCGCGTCGCGGAAGGAGAGCCCGAGCGCGTCGTCGACGTCGACCGCCTCCGGCAGCGCGACGACCGCCTCGTCCGCGTCGCGCGCGACGGCGGGACGGACCGCGACGGAGTCGTCGACGCCGGCACCGAGGGACCGCCGCGTCCAGTGGGACGCCCGCACGGTCCCGTCGTCGTCGGGATCGGCGGGCCAGGCGCGCGCGGCGACCGATCCCCGCGGCCCCTCGAGGACGACGACGTCGCCCCGACTCGCTCCGAGCGACCCCATCGCGTCCGGTCCGATCCGCACCACGCCGTCGTCGTCGTCCGCGTCGCCCGGCGCCGACGCGACGCGGAGGGTCGCTTCGGGCCGTCGATCGTGGTCAGTAGACATGGTGGTTCTCGTCGGGACGACGGCGGGGAGCGTAATGAAACCGTGGGGCGCCGCGCCGACCGCGGGAGGAACGGGTCGACCGACCCCGACGAGCCGGGTCCGACCGGTCCGACGGGCTCGACCGACCGATCGGGACCGACGCTCCCGACCGTACGTTGAAGGGGGTCGCGGACGTGTGACACGGTATGACGCGTCAGAACGCGCGCTGTGCGGACTGCGGTTCGTGGTTCCCTCGGTCGCGCGCCGACACGGGCGGCACGGCCGCGCTGGAGTGCCCGATCTGCGGCTCCGGTCTCGTTCAGGGGAACCCGACCGACGGAGTGCGGATCGACCGGAACAACGCGCGATGCGAGTCGTGCGGGGCCGAGTTCCCCCGACGGGAGAGCATCACGGACACGAAGGGCGTCCTCGAGTGCCCGGCCTGCGGGTCGACCGGCGACGTCGTCCTGATCGAGGAGTGACGCGCGAGAGCGAGAAGGGCTCACGCAGCGAACTCGAGGCCCGATGTCGGCGACGGTAACGGACCGCGATCGCGGTCTCGATCGGCGAATGCCACGACCCGAACCGAGCCTCGCGCTGCCGCCGCGGCGACCGACGGGCCGACCCGGTCGCGTTGCTATCAGACGAGTGTTATTTTTCCGTGGTTCGCGCGCAGACGAGCGGAGCGCGCCGAGAAGTTATAAATTATTGATATTATAACGACAGCCGAATATCAATTACAGACATAGGACTGTAACGGCCTTCCCGGCGGGGGATCATTGGGGTTGTATTCATAATTAATATACCTTATAATCAATTCCCTTATATAACAATAATTAAATTTCTGATTCACGCCACGGAGAAATATAACGAAGAGTATAGCTCTCCCCCGATATCGACCGTGATCGGGGCCGATAACGCGACGGCTCTCGTCGCGTCGTCCGCGGGAGCCGTCGCGGTTCGGAGTGCGACGCGTCGCTCTCGCGCCGCCCGGGGCGGCCGGGGATCGGTCCGGCGCAACCCGCGCTCGGTCCGGCTCTCCCCGCGCTCGGGCCGGCGCAACCCGCGCTCGGGCCGGCTCTCCCCGCGCTCGGGCCGGCTCTCCCCGCGCTCGGGCCGGCTCTCCCCGCGCTCGGCGCCGCCCCTCGACGCGTCACGTGCATTCGGCCGACGATCGTCGGACAGAGACCCGCGACGCGCCGTCCGGCGCGCATACATATCAATCTGTTATAATAATTATTATATGGTACAAAGTGCCAGTCGATACTGCGGGTGCATGGGGAGTTTCCGCACCACGATACCACTATGACGAGACAACAGATCACGATCGACGGCCGAGACGAACTCACAGACGCGCTCGGCATCAGTCGGTCGGACGTCGGCGAGAGACCCACGTTGTCTGAGCTCAGACAAACGGTCGAGACGGAAACGGACCCGGAGTTCGCCTCGATGGGCGAGGCGATCCGCGACGACATGGCGGGAGCGCTCGACGCCGACCTGCTCGCGTCGGAACTCGCGGCCTTCGAAGAGCAGATCGCTCGGCTCTCGGAGGTCCGCGACGCGGGAATTCCGGAGGGAACGGAGGAGCCGGAGGCGCTGTACCGTAAAATCGTGCAGCCCTCGTGGCGCCTCTACGATCACCTCGTGGAGGCCGGATTCTTCGAGAGCCTCGAGGAGCGGCTCCCCCGGTTCACGCCGGAGCACATCGAGCAGACGGCACACGAGCTCGTCCGGCTCGACGCGCTGAGCGAGGAACTCGACGGTCTCGGGTTCGACGAGCGGGAGAAGACCGTGCTCGTGATGAACGTGGTGAACAACAACACTCGCCTCGCTCGGTGGGTTCCCACGAAAGAGATCCCCAGCGACGTGGAGTTCGACGTCGAACACGTCCCGCCGCTCCACAAGCGCGCGATGGGCGGGGCGCTGCTGTGGGTCAACTCGATGGACGTCCACCTCTGGCAGAAGGAGGTGCTCGTCACCGAGGAGATCCTCGACGACGGCTACTGGGACGTGAAGGCGATGCTCGCCGGCGTGGATCTGATCGCGCGGGCCGCGCTCGACATCGCCGAAAACGGGGCGATGAGCGACTCTCAGCTGGTGGCCGCGCTGACCGGCGGTGCCGCGATCGCGATCGTCAACCAGGAAGAGATCTGTAAGGACGTGTACTGGATCACCGAAGAGAAGCGCAATCCGAGTCCCGCACGCTAGGAGGGTATACCAATGGCAATAGAAGAAGACAGGGCGGTCAAGGCCGCACAGGACACAGTCGTACGTGAAACGGATCAGGGGTATCGGGTGCTCGGGTCGCCCGAGGAGTCCGTCACCCACCAGCACGACACGGATCGGATCCCACGGAGGGACATCACCGAGGAGGACATCATCGACTCGGCTGACGATCCGGAGTCGTGGCTCACGTACGGCGGGAACTACGAACAGCACCGTTGCACCACCGCGGACGTGATCACTCCAGAGACCGTCGGCGACCTCGAGCTCGAGTACGAGCTCCACGTCGGCGCGGAGTCCAGCATGGAGGGCACGCCGCTGGTGGTCCCCGGCGACCCGCCGGTGATGTACCAGTCGAACGGACCGAACCACGTCAAGGCCATCGACACGCGGGCCGGCGACGTGCTGTGGAGCTACACGTACGCGGTGCCGTCGGACGTCGTCCTCTGCTGTGACGACAACAACCGCGGCGTGGCGGTCCTCGGCGACAAGGTGTTCATGACGACGCTCGACTCGGGCGTCGTCGCGCTCAACCGGTACACCGGCGAGGAGGAGTGGTACACGAGCACGGCCGACCACGAGTCCGGCTACTCCGCGACGTGGGCGCCGGTCGTGTACGACGGCAAGGTGTTCACCGGCAGCGCCGGCGGCGAGTACGGCGTCCGCGGCTTCCACGTCGCGCTCGACGCCGAGACCGGCGACGAGGTGTGGCGCACGATGACGTCGCCCGACGAGGAGTGGGTCGGCGACAGCATCGAGCAGTCGTGCGCGACCAACTGGATGACGGCGACGATCGACACGGAAAACGAGAAGCTGTACATGCCGGTCGGGAACCCCGGCCCCGACTTCGACGGCTCCGTCCGACCGGGGCCGAACCGGAACAGCGCGGGAACGCTCTGTCTCGACTTAGAGACCGGCGAGCGCGAGTGGTTCCACCAGGAGTCCCCCCACGACGTGTGGGACTACGACTCCGCGGCGCCGCGGCTGCTCATCCCGGACTTCGAGATGGAGCACCGCGACTTCGAGGGCGACGCCGTCGTCTCCTTCGGAAAGACCGCGTGGGGCTACACGCTCGACGCGGACAACGGAAAGCTCCTCAACCGGAGCGAGCCCGGCGTCCAACAGCTGAACATGTTCCGGATGATCCCGCACATCGACGAGGGCCGGCGGATGCCGTTCATGCCCGGCGCGATGGGCGGGAACGACTGGCAGCCGCCCGCGTACAACCCTGAGCTCGGCCTCGCGTACTTCAAGATGAACAACTCGCCCCAAGAGGCCTGGTGGCGCTTCGAGGAGTACGAAGAGGGCAAGAAGTACTGGGGCGGCATCCTCGAAGACGAGATCGACCAACCCCCGGAGGGGTACAACGACCACATCAGCGCCGTCGGCGCCGTCGATCCGGAGACCGGACAGCTGGTCTGGCGCGACTGGATCGACAGCGACGCCTACATCTGGGGCGGGCTGGTGACCACCGAGAGCGGCGTCGTGTTCGGCGGCACGCAGAACGGCGACGTCATCGCCTGGGACGGCGAGACCGGCGACCGCCTCTGGGAGTACTCCACCGGCGAGACGGCGATCTCCGGCAGCCCGATGAGCTGGTACGACCCCGAGACCGAGAAGCAGTACGTGGCCATCCAGGTCGGCGGGAGCGGCTGGCTCCGCCGCGGGACCGCGGGCCGCGACGACCGGCTCTGCGTGTTCTCGCTCGAGGCGTAATCCGCCCGCCGCCGACTTTTTATCGCGCGCACCGACGACCCCCGGAGCGCCGTCGCAGCGACTCCCGGAAGAGCGACGGCCGACTCACGTCGGCGCCGCGACGAGGACGACGTACGGCTCGTCGCCGTCGCGCCGCGGGACGCGCGCGGCGGTCCGGACCGAGAGGCCGGCGTCGCCGACGCGGGTCCGCCAGTACCGCTCCGGGGACGCGTCGACCCGCTCCGGAACGATCGGGAGTTCGAGTATCCCGACCGCGCCGTCTGCCCGGCAGACCCGGCGGAGCTCTCCGAGCGCGTCGCCGTGCCGGTCGGCCGGGAGGTCGTGGAGCACGCGGCACGCCGTGACGACGTCGAACGACCCGGACGCGAACGGGAGGGAGCCGGCGTCGCCGCGGACCGGCTCGACCGCGATCCCCGCCGTCCGGGCGTTCCGTCGGGCGAGCCGGGGACCGTTCCCGAGTATCACCCTGTCGTCGAAGACGTCGACCCCGACGACCGTCGTTGATCCGGAGAGCCGGGGCGCCAGCCCGACGAGCGACCGCCCGGTCCCGCAGCCGACGTCGAGGACGCGGCCCGCGTCGGCGAGAGGGAGCTCTCGGGCGAGCGCGTCGTACTTGTACCGCTCGAGACGCCACGGCGGGGGCGACGTCAGCGTCGAGAGCGTTCGGGCCGCGCGGGCCCCGCCGAGCGCGACGGCGGCGGCGGCGAGGGCCCGACTCGTCCGGTCTGACCGTCGGCGTGCCAGCGCGACGCCGGCGAGCGCGACGACCAGCCCCTCGCCGACCGCGCGGAACCGACGTCGCCAGTGGTAGAGCCCGAACCAGTACATTTGATCAGTACAGCCGACCGGTGCGTCCCGCCTCCCACCGGTGGAGTCGCCGCGCGATACGTCGCGATACGACGGCGCTCAGGCGACGTCGATACCGCCGCCCTCCGTGCGTTCGGTGAACTCCACCTCGAGTTCGAGCTCGCGCTCCCGCCGAGAGGAGAACTCGACCTCGACCTCGATCGGCTCGGCGAACGCGAAGGGGATCTCCCAGTCGTCCCCGCTGATCGTCAGTTCGTGGCCCTCGTCGAGCGAGTCCGCCACCGACCGGAGGAACGCCGCCGTCTCCTCCGCCGAGAGGTAGACTTCTCGCTCGAAGAACCCGTCCGAGACCGTTCGCTTACCGCTCTCCTCGGACTCCGGAAACTCCACATCGTCTGTCATACGTACACGATACACGTCCCGTATCTTATCTCTTGTGACCGTGTGTCACACCCGGCCCGGGATTCGCCCCTTGGGTAACGTTGATTATCGCTCGTCCGGATCGGATCGGTATGGCACGGATTCCGACGGCCTGCCCAGAGTGCGGCGTCGAGTGGTACCGCGGCGGAACCGCCACGTCCCGGAAGCACCACCGAAAGATCGACGAGGACAGCTGGCAGTGCACCGAGTGTCACGCCGTCGTCCCCGAGCCGTCGGCGACTCCCGACTGACGCCGTCGGTCCCGCCGGCCGCGCGAATCACGCGTCGGACGGTCTCGCGAAGAAACGCTTTTATGTCTCTGTATTAAGGCGTAGACGATGTCGTTGATCGACGCGCTGGGAAACCCGCAGCGGCTCCGGATCATCCAGCACCTGTCGGACGGACCGATGTACGTCACGGAGCTGGCCGACGCCGTCGGCATGAACGGGAAGTCGGCCGTCCACCACCTCGCCGTGCTGGAGGACGAGGACCTCGTCGATCACTACTGGGACGGCAACCGGAAGTATTACCGACTGGTCCGGGCAGTCGAACTCGACATCTCTCCGCCGCCGGAGCGCCGGTTCATCCTGCAGCGTGGCGCGGAGCGAGCGACGGGGCCGGTCGGTGACGAGTGACGTGGGCGGTCAGGACCGGGCGACGGGCCTGGTCGGTCGCTGACGAGTGACGTGGGCGGTCGGTGACAGGTGACGACTCCGGTCGGTGCCGAGCGACTCGGCGAGTCGCCACCAAAATTTAAGCGGTACTATGTTAATTGTCATCGTATGGCTACGTTGCCTAACACGCCGGACCTGGATCCGGAAGAGACCGAGGAACCGACCGTCGCCGCCGAAGTCGAGGCGGACGACGACCCATCGGCCGACGTCGAACCGGGGCAAGACGGGGAGGCGGCGGGCGACACGGGGGCCGAAACGGGGCCCGACGGGACGATAGAGCGCCAGATAGAGGCGCTGATCGACGAGCGCGTCGCCGAGATAGAGCGGGACATGGAGGCGCTCGAGGCCGAGCTGGAGGAGTTGGACGACTTCGCCCGGATCAGCCTCGGCGAGCGGTATTCGCAGCGGATCGAACAGAACGTCTCGGAGCTCTCCGACTCGCTCACGGGGTTCGCGGAGCGGAACTTCCAGAAGCTGAACAGCGTCGAGGGCCGGGTCGACGAGATGTCGCTCGTGTTGACGGCGGTGATCGAGGCGCTCGACGACGCGGACGTCGACGTCGACTTCTCCGAGGTCCGACGCATGCAGGAGGGGGTCGTCGAGGAGGCCCCGGCCGAGCGACTGGCGGCCGCGAGCCGCGACGAGTGAACTCCGGCGACACCGCACCGGCGCCGCCGGAGCCGTTCCCACGCCTCGTCAGACCTCGCGCTCCCCGATGACGCGGTCCTGCAGGTAGTCGAGGTGTTTGGCGCTGTGGATCACCCGAACGTGGTCCGTCGCGGGCTTGCTCTGACAGGTCAGTCGGATCCCGCGCTCCTCGACCTCCTCGTCGGTGATGATGAGATTCATCTCCATCTCCAGTTCGCCGTCGACGAGGATCCCGGCGCAGTTCGCACAGGAGGCGGCGCGACAGGAGAAGGGCCACTCGAGCCCGTTGTCCTCGGCGGCGTCCAGGAGCTTCCGGTTCCTGCTCACCTCCATCGTGCCGTACTCCTCCTCGGTCAGGTCGGCGGCGGCCGCCTTCTCGAAGAGGTCGTCGTCGTCGATCCCCCAGTCGTTGGCGTCGACGACTTCGTAGTCGAGGTACTCGACGGTCGAAACCTCCGTCTCACCCCCCTCGAAGTCGGGATCCTTGGCCGCGTCGCTTCCGATCTTGACGTTCGGGAGGCTGGCGTCCTCGGACATACCTCCGTGATACCACCCCACGTACCTAAACGTCACGGGGAGAACCCCCCGACACCGCGGGCGTCGCCGGCGGTCGGACCGCTCCCGTCGCGACGACTGTCCGCGCAGAAACAATTACAATCCCGGGGGACGCACGTCAGCAATGCGCATGAGCGACACCGACGACTACCTGATACTGCGTGAACTGCCCGAGCCGATAACCCAAGAGGAGCTGGACGCGGCCGCCGAGGCGTCCGGCGAGACGCTCTCCGAGCTCCGCGAGGAGGGCGTCGACATCCAGTGGGTCGACTCCGAAGTAATGACCGACGACGACGGCGGAATCGTCGGCACGTTCTGTCACTATCAGGCCGAGAGCGAGGACGCCGTGCGGGAGCACGCGGACCGCGCCGGCCTCCCGGCGACGAAGGTGACCCGACGTGGCGACCCCCTCTCCGGTGAGTGAACCCGGGCGAGGCTCCCGCCGCGGACGGACGCGCGAGGACCGCACGCCCGACGGCCGACCGCGCGGCGGCCGCGCCGGAGGCGGCCCACCGTTCGGACGGCTGACCACGAGCGGACGACTGACCACGAGCGGATGACCGGCCACGAGCGGATGACCGTCCACGAGCGGATCGCCGTGCTCGCCCACGATCGGTTCCCCGACGACGCGCGCGGGGCGATCGAACTCGTTCGGTACGGGCGCCCGGAGGTCGTCGCCGTGATCGACACGGCCAGGCGGTCCCCGGTCACCTCCCAGCTCGTCCGGTCGCTCCCGCGGATTCCGATCGTGCGGCGGTTCGACGACGTCGGCGAGCCGGTCGACGCGCTGTACGTCGGCATCGATCTCGCCCGAGACGGCCGGATCGCCGACCTGTCGGAGCCGGTGCGACGGGACGTGCGCGCCGCGCTCGCAGCCGGGTGCGACGTGGTCGTCTCGCGGCCGGGATTCCCCGTCGGCGACCCCGCGTTCGAGCGGGCGACGGCCGCCGGCGGCGGGCGGGTCGTCGACGTCGGCGCCCCGCCGCCGGACCGGTCGGGAGACGCGGGCCGCGACGCCGGGGTCGACGCGGAGGTCCTGCTCACCGTCGGGACCGACCGGTACGTCGGGACCTCCTCGACCGCGTTCGAGCTCGTGGACGCGGCCCGGGAGCGCGGTGTCGACGCGGCCCTCGTGCCGACGAGCCACGTCGGTGCCCTGCTCGACGGGCGGGGGGCGTCGATCGACCGTCTCCCAATCGGGCGGGTCCACGACGTGGTCGACGGGCTGGTCCGCGAGCGGGGCGAGCGCCGCGACCTGCTCGTGGTCGAGGGGCAAGGGGCCATCTGTCACCCCGGGTCGTCCGGGCAGATCTGCGGGCTCCTCCACGGCGCGAGACCGGACGGGCTCGTCCTCTGCCACTCGGCCGGCCGCGAACTCATGCACGGGTACGACGTCGACATCCCGTCGGTCGCGACACACGTCGACCTGTACGAGCGCGTCGCCGCGCCGGTGGCGGAGACGGCGGTCCTCGCGGGGGCGCTCAACACGATGAACGTCGCGACGCCCCCGGCGGCGCGCGAGGCGGTCGCCGACTTCGCCGAGCGCCTCGGCGCGCCGGCGACCGACCCCCTCCGGTTCGACGCGGACGCGCTCCTCGACGCTGTCGGTCTCGGCTGAGAGGGACGCGGTAGCCGAAAAAAGCCGACGCACGACCGCGACGCGGTCGCGTTCAGTCGTCGGCCGGAGCCGCGGAGTCGCCGGCGGAGACGCCGGTTCCGGGGCCGACGTCGATGCCGAGTTCCTCGAGCTTCTCGTCGGGGACGACGCCGTCGACCCAGCCGCGGGTCTCGTAGTATTCCGCCTTCATCTCGTCGAGCTCGCAGAGCTCGCCCTCGCTCCCTCCCTGTCCGGGGACGGCGTCCGGGTGGCCCTCGACGAAGCGCCCGGGGAGGTCGTCGTCCTCGGCGTCGAAGCCGGCGAGGTTGTTGAAGTAGCGTTCGAGGTTGTACACCCGCTCGCCCGCCTCGAACAGCTCGTCCTCGGTGACCTCGCGGCCGGTCATGCCGCTGTACTGGAGGACGTACTCCTCGATCCCCTCGGCGAAGGCGTTGAACTTGCAGATGTCGAACGAGTCGGAGATCGCGTGCAGGTCCTGGAAGGTGGCGGTGAGCTCGCCTTTCCCCTCCCACTCGTACGGGTCGACCTTCTCCGGAATGCCGAGGATCTCGGCGGCCGGCGTGTAGGCCCGGAGGTGACAGGCGCCGCGGTTGGAGGTCGCGTACGCGATCCCCATCCCCTTCATGCAGCGCGGGTCGTACGCCGGGATCGACTGCCCCTTGACCGCCAGCGAGTTGTCGTGGGCGTCCTTCTCGTCGGCGACGCGGTCAGCCCCCTCCGCGAGGAGGTCGCCGAGGTCCGAGGAGCGGTGGCCGATCTCACCGATGAGGTCGATCATGCGCTCGGCGTCGCCCCAGTCGATGGTCTCGACGTCGTCGAGCTTGCCCTCTTCGCTCATCTCCATCGCCATCGCCATCATGTTGCCGACCTCGATCGTGTCGACGCCCACCTGGTTGCAGCGCTGGATCATCAGCGCGACCTCGTCGCGGTGGGTGTGTCCCGAGTTCGGGCCGAGCGCGAACGCGGACTCGTACTCGAACGACTCCATGTGGACGTTCATGTCCTCGCCCTTGTGGTTGAGCTGGACCTCGACCTCCTTCTTGCAGGCGACCGGGCAGGAGTGACAGGTCGGGTCGTTGACGAGGATGTTCTCCTCCACGTTCTCGCCGGAGACGCGCTCGGCGTCGAGGTCGGTCCCCTCCGCGTCGCTGTACGCCTCGGTCGAGGTGTACTTCGCGTTCTTCGTGGGGAGGCCGTCCATCTCCTCGGTCGCGTTCATCAGGACGTTCGTCCCGTACACGGAGAGTCCGCCCTCATTGGGCGCGGTGACCTCCGACTCCTGAATGACGCCCATCGCCTGCTGATACCCCTCTTGGAACGTCTCGGGGTCGGCGGGTTTCGGCATGTCGGTGCCGCTCTTCACGACGACGGCCTTCACGTTCTTCGCCCCCATGACGGCGCCGGTGCCGCCGCGGCCGGACGCCCGGTCGTCCTCGTTCATCACGCAGGCGTAGCGGACGCCGTTCTCGCCGCCCGGTCCGATCGCCATCACGGAGAGGTTCTTGCCGACGGCGCCGTCGACCTCCTCGCCGATCGCGTCGATCGCGTCGTCCGTCTCCTTCCCCCAGAGGTGGGAGGCGTCGCGTACCTCGACCTCGCCGTCCTCGACGAACAGGTAGACGGGGTCGTCGCTGGCGCCGTCGAGGAGGATCCCGTCGAGCCCCGCCCACTTGAGCCGCGCGCCGGACCAGCCGCCGTGGTGCGAGTCGGTGACCGTCCCCGTCAGCGGGGACTTCGTCACGAGCGCGATCCGACCGCTCATCACGGTCTGGGTCCCGGTGAGCGGCCCAGTCATGAACGCCAGTCGGTTCTCCGGCCCCAGCGGGTCGACGTCCGGCCCGGCCTCGAAGAGATACTTCACTCCGAGCCCGCGCGCGCCGATGTACTTCTCCGCGTCCTCCTCGTCGATGCCCTCGTAGCTGACGTCGCCGTCGCCGAGGTCGACCTGTGCCACTCGGTCTCTGTAGCCGCCCATTTCAGTCATGGGAGTGTCCAACGTGAGTGTTTGCGCTTCTGTGTGTTAATTATTGTCATCGCTACCCCCCATAAGGGAGGGGTTCGGCGCGTCTGACGGGCGCCTGAAGGGAGACGGGAGGACGACAGAGGGCCGACCGGAGCGCCCGCCCGGCGTGCTCGGCCGGCGTGCCCGACCGCCGTGCCCGACCGCACGCGCCGCGCGCGTCGCGATCGGTCACACGCCCTACGTTTATGACGGTTGACGGGTATCTCGGGGTATGAGCGATCAGAGCGTCGCCGACCGACTCCGCCGGCCGGAGTACACGGGCGAGAACCGGTGTCTGCCGTGCACGGCGTTGAACGTCGCGCTCGCCGTCGTCGCCGCCGTCGCGGTCGGCGCCGGCGGTCTCGTAGCGGGGGCGTCTCGCGTCGCCGCGGTCGGCGCCGGCGGCGTCGTGTTCGCCGTCGCGCTGGCCGCGATCGCGCTGCGCGGCTACCTGATCCCCGGGACGCCGGCGATCACGCGCCGGTACTTCCCCAACCGGGTCCTCGACGCGTTCGGTAAGGGGGAGGCCGACCGTCCGGTCCTCGAGTCGGTCGACGACGAGGCGGTCGTGGCGACGTTGTCGCGGGCGGGCGTGCTGACCGAGGACGGCGACGCCCTCGGTCTCACCGACGAGTTTCGGGCGGCCGTCGGCGACGGGGTCGACTCGGGGAACCCGGACGCGGAGGGCGTTCGCGCGGCGCTGCGTGCGGACGAGGTCGACGCGCTCGGACCGACGTCGTTCGAGGTCGACGGCGAGGGGATCGAGCGCTGGGTCTCGACGGAGGCGGTCGCCGTGGACGTGGCGCTCGCCGCCGAGCTCGACGACCGGCTCGACGGCTGGGCGGACCTCAACCGCGGCGACCGGCGCGACGTGTTGACGGGCCTCCGACTGCGCGTCGAGCGCTGTCCCGCGTGCGACTCCCGGGCGGAGACGACGGTCGAGCGACTCGACCACTGCTGCCGTCGCCCCCACGTCGCCGTTCAGTCGGCCTGCCGGGAGTGCGACGCCCTGCTCGGGGACCACGTGGTGCCAGCGTCGGCCGCGGACACGTGGATCGAGCGCGTGGACGGCGCCGAGCCGCCGCGAGCTTCGACGCGGTGAGCTGTCGCATCGCGGCCCACCACTCCCCGGCGCCGACCGCGTTCGTCGACGAGGTCGCGCGTGTCCTCGAACCGGGCGTGACCCTCGCCTTCGAGGACAACGTCTCCCCCGCGGACGACGACCTCGACGCCTTCCTCAACGACGTGGAGCGGCTCCGCGACCCGACGCACGTCCGGTCACACGCCGTCGCCGACTGGATCGAGTGGCTCGAGGGCGCCGGGTTCACCGTCGAGACCGCGAGCGTCGCGAGCAAGCGCATCGCGTTCGGCGAGTGGGTCGCGAACGTCGACGCGTCGGCCGAGCGCCGCGAGCGGATCGCCGCCGCGTTCGAGGCGGCGCCGCCCGGCGCCGCGGAGCGGTTCGAGTTCGCCCGCGAGGGCGGGCGGATCGAGTCGTTCGCCAATCTCAAATTGCTCGTCAAAGCGACCCGATGACTCGCGCGGCGAGACCCGAGCGTCCTCAGTCGACGTCGGCCGGCTCGTCGATCTCGGCGGGGTCGTCGACCGTCGACCCCTCGGCCGGGTGGAAACACGCCGCGGAGTGGTCGGCGTCGGTCCAGGCGTCGAGTTCGGGCTCCGACTCCCGGCAGCGCTCGGTCGCCTTCGGACAGCGGGGTGCGAACCGACACCCCCCCGGCGACCCCTCCGGATCGGCGGGCTCGCCACGGAGGGTGACCCGGTCGCGGCCCCCGCGCGGGTCCGTCTCCGGGACGGCCGCGAGCAACGCCTCCGTGTACGGGTGTCGCGGGTCGCTCACGACCCGCTCCGTCGGCCCGGTCTCCACGAATCGACCGAGGTACATGATCGAGAGCCGGTCGGCGATCCGCGTGAGGCTCGCGAGGTCGTGCGAGATGTACAGCACGCCGATCCCCTCGGTGTTGGCCAGCGAGCGGAGGAGGTTGAGCACCTCCGCCTGGAGCGAGACGTCGAGCATCGACGCCGGCTCGTCGCAGATGAGGAACTCGGGGTCGATGACGAGCGCCCGGGCGATGGCGACCCGCTGGCGCTGGCCGCCCGAGAGCTCGTTCGGGTACTTGTCCAGGTAGCGCTCGGCGGGGGCCATCCCGACCCGTTCGAGCGTCTCCCGGACTGCCGCGTCGCGCTCGTCGAGCCGGTAGCCGTGGATCGTGAGCGGCTCTTTCACCAGCGTCTCGACCGTCAGCCGCGGGTTCAGCGACTCGTAGGGGTTCTGGAAGACGATCTGGAGCTTCTGTCTGAACGACCGGAGGTTCCCGTCCCGGTAGTGCTCGTGCGACTGGCCGTCGAAGGTGAACCCGCCGTCGGTCGGCTCCTCGAGCAGCGCGAGCGTCTGTCCGAGCGTGGACTTCCCGCAGCCGGACTCGCCGACGACGCCCCGTATCTCGCCCCGCGAGACCGACAGGGAGACCCCGTCGACGGCGCGGATGTGCGAGCCGCCGCCGAACACCTCTCGGAGGAGCTCGCCGCGGCGCGCGTACCAGCGACTGAGGCTGTTCGTGAACCCGGTCACCGTCGGCGAGACGCCGTCGACGGGGAGCCGGCCGAAGAGCGACTCCGAGCTCTCGTACCACTTGCGTAAGCCGTCGACTTCGAGGACGACGTCGTCGGCGTCGGGACGCGACCCCTCCGCGGCACCGCCCCACGTCGTCGCTGAGTCGGCCTCTCGGCGCATCTGAGCCGCTCGCTCCGCGTTGTGACACGCGACGCGCTGGTCGCGGTACGGGAGGTCCCGGAGGTCGGGCGTCGTCGTCGCGCACTCCTCGGTCGCGAACGGGCACCGGGGCTCGAAGACGCAGCCCGTCGGCTTCTCGTCCAGTTGCGGCGGTGTCCCCGGGACCGAAACCAGCCCGTCGGCGTCGCCGTCCAGCGCGGGGAAGGCGTTCTTCAGCCCCATCGTGTAGGGGTTCGCCGGGTTGAGGAGGAGGTTCTCGACGCGGCCCTGCTCCATCACCGTCCCGCCGTACAGCACCGACATCTCGTCGCAGGTCTCCGCGATGACGCTCAGGTCGTGGGTGATCAACAGCAGAGAGCTGTCGGTCTCCGCTTGGATCTGGAGGATGTTGTCGATGATCCGGTCTTGGACGATCACGTCCAAGCCGGTCGTGGGCTCGTCCGCGACGACGAGCTTCGGCTCCAGCGCGAGCGCCATCGCGATGACGACACGCTGGCGCATCCCGTCAGAGAACTGGTGCGGGTAGTCGCCGACGCGGTCGGGGTCGAGTCCGACCGTCTCGAACAGCTCGTGCGCGCGACGCCGAGCCCGCCGCTCGGAGACCTCCCGATGCGTCTGGATCGCCTGCCGGATCTGCGCGCCGACCGACATCACCGGGTCGAGGGCGTCGATCGCCGTCTGGGGGATGAACGCGATCTCCTCCCAGAGGAGGTCCTGCCGCTCCGACGGCGCCAGCGACCGCAGATCCCGTCCCTCGAATTCGATCTCGCCGGACTCGATCTCCGCGTGGTCGGGGAGCAGACCGAGGATGGCCTTCGCGGTGGTCGACTTCCCGGACGCCGACTCGCCGGACAGCGCGTAGTTGACCCCGTCGTCGATGGCGAACGACACGCCGTTCACGCTGTGGAGCGGTCCGTCCCGCGCGTCGTATCGTACCGTCAGGTCGTCGACGGAGAGGAGCGTCACGCGGACACCACCCCGTTCAGTGCGACCGCGGGCGCGCTCGGACGACCGCCGCCGCGCGCCGGATCCGGCCCCCGCTGCGTACCCCGAACCATCACGAATGATAGTAGGATTCAGTACCGTTATGAACGCTTGGGTCGAACCGGCCTTCGTGTTCAGATAAGCTGATTCCATGCGAAAGCGAACGATCTGAGCCACTCGTCAGCAGTTTCTGCTTCAGCGTTGCTGAAACAGTTTGAAAATCTGTCAGTTCTGCGTTTTACCTCACGAAAGACACGTTCGACGCTATTCCGATTTCCATGTCGTTCGTCTCTGAAATCAAGGCCATGTTTTTCACGTGCTCGGTGAAGTGGAACCGCTCCATCAACGAGAAAGATCGCGTTATCTACATCGAATTTTTGCGAAGCTCCGCGAAGAACTGATCTGCGATCGCGTTTGTTCGTGTCGGTTCAAGCTTTGGGTGGAGCAAATCGTTTGAATCGGGATCGACAGCAGCGTACAGCCAGTATTGTTCATCGTCAAGCTGAATCACAGTTTCGTCAACTGCAACGTGATTCGGGTTTCGACCAGATTCCGGCTGTAAGTCGGCCTTGTGAACCCAGTTATGGACGGTGGATCGAACCATTTCAACACCGAATATCTCAAGAAACGAAACAGTATTCGAAAGCGATAGTCCAGCAAGGTGGAGCTGAATACTGAGCTTCATCAACAGCCGCGGTGTTGCTTCTCGCTCCACAAGCTCTAAGTTGATCTCGTCTGCTTTGTTGAATCCGAT
>NZ_NHOY01000044.1 GCF_002252755.1 Halorubrum sp. Hd13
CGTCGCCGTCGCCGCCGCGGCGGTGTCGATCGCGAGCCTCCCGGCCGCCGCCGTCGTCTCGGCCGCCGGTCTCGCGCTCGTCTGGCTCCGCGGGTACGTCGTCCCGGGGACGCCGCGCTTCGCGCCGCTGCTCGTCGCCCCGATCCCCGGCAGCGAGGCGCTGTTCCACGGCGCGGACGCCGCCACCGACGGCGGCCGCGCGCCGGCGGCCGGGAGCGGCTCGCTCGACCCGGACGACGTCGACGGCGAGGCGCTCCTCGACCGACTCCTCGCGGCGGGCGTCCTCGGAGTGGACGGCGACGCCGTCGCGCCGACCGACGAGTACCGCGACCGCTGGAACGCCGAGATGGCGCGGCTCCGCATCCGCGAGACGGAGGCGATCGCCGACGTCGCCCGGGAGATATCCCCGGCGACCGAGTCCCGAGTCGTCCGCGGCGACGGCGACGCCGACGGCGACGAGTGGGTCGCGCTCTCCGCCGCCGGCGCGAACACGGTCGACGAGACGTGGCTCCGCCGGCCGGTGGCCATCGCCGAGATCGCGGGCTACCGCGCCGCCGAGCCCTTCCTCTCGGACGAGTCGTTCCGGCTCGCGGCGGCGCGGACGAACCGGATGTTCCTCGACGCCTGTCCCGACTGCGAGGGCGACCTGAAACGCGGGGTCGACCTCCCCTGTTGCGGCGGCTACACCGGCCCCGACGAGGAGCCCGCCGAAACGCTCGCCTGCCCGGACTGCGGGGTCCGACTCTTCACCTTCCCGCGGGAGTAGCGGTCTCGGTCGGCGCGGGAGACCCGCTCTCGACCGGTCCCGGTCCGCGGTACGTTTGTATAGGTAGCATCCGTCATCCCTCCCATGAGCCTCCCGTCGGAGGCGGCGTTCGCCCGCCGATGGCGAGCCCTCTCGCCGGCGGCGCGCCGCGAGTTCGTCGCCGCGCTGTGGGCGGCGCGGGGCTGGGAGACGACCCGCGAGGCGGCCGAGTCGAGCGTCGTCGTCGCCCGTCGCGACGGCCGCGTTCGACGGATCGCGGTCGGGACGCCCGTTCCGGACGACGCCGACGCGGTCGTCGGGGACGGAGCGCGGCGCCTCCTCGCCGCGTCCCCCCGGCGCCGAGCCGACGCGGTCGGGGCGGCGTACGTCTCGCCGGCCGACCTCCGCGAGCGGCTGTGCTACGGGATCGACCGCGACGCGGCGGACCGGCTGTTCCGCCGGCGCTTCGGCGTCGACCTCGCGGCCGCCGGCGCGGCCGCCGCCGCGGGTCCCGGCGGCGTCCGACGCCGCGCGTCGCGACTCCGGCGGTCGGTCTCGGACGAGAGGCGGACCGCGCTCGCCGTCGTCGCCGTCGCCGCCCTGGTGGCGGCCGCCGCGGTCCTCGCCGCGGGCGGGCCCTCGGCGTTCGGCGGGGTCACCGGGCTCGGTCCCGGCGTGGGGGAGCCGGCTCCCCCGTCGCCGCCGGCAGGCGGGGAGTACGCGGCCGCCGCGGACGCCATCGGCACCGCGGAGTCCGCGGAGCGCGGCGCGGCGACGCTCGACGACGCGGCGTCCCTCGGGCTCTACGAGGACGCGCTCACGGGCACGGTGGGGTCGACGGCGCGGACGCCCCCCGGCGTCTTCCTCACCGGCGTCTACGACGCGGACGCGCTCGCCGACGCCCACGTCGCCGCCGCGTCGACCCTCTCGTCGGCGTCCGTCCTCCTCGTCGCGTCCGGGCCCGCGAACGCGACGGACCTCGACGCGTCGACCGGGGGCCGCGTGGGGATCGCCGGCGACGGCGGCGTCGAACTGGCGGTCGCCTCCGAGCGCCGGTACCGGATCGCCGCCTCGGCGAACGCGTCGGTCCCGAACGCGCCGGTCCCGAACGCGAGCCGCGACGGGGTCGTCGAGGTGTTCGCCGACGGCGACGCCGTCTACGAGCGGGCCGCGGGGTCCGGGGGCGTAGAGACCCGTCGCGTCCCGCCCGCGGCGGCGCCGAACGCGACGGCGCTCGCCGGCGAGGTCGCCGCGGAGCCGATCCGGCGGTTCCTGAACGGGAGCGAGTCGACGGTCCGCCCGGCGGCCACGGAGATCCCGCTGTACCGGGTCGAGGTGCGCGGCGAGCCCCGCGCGCTCGGCGAGGAAGTCAGCGACTTCCGGGCGGTCGCGTTCGTCAGCGCCGACGGCCTCGTCCTCGAGCTGTCGGCGACGTACGTCCACGAGCCCACCGGCGAGCGCGTCCGGGTCGCGTTCCGGTACGACCGTCTCGGCGACACCGCCGCGGTCCCACCGGCGTGGTATCCCGAGGCCTCCCCGGACGGCGACGCCGGGGCGTCGACCTGACGGTCGCCCGCCCCGCCGTCGGGGTCCCTCGCTGCACGTAGTCGCCGTCGCCCTCAATCGTCGCCGGCTTCAGTCGCCGCCGGCTTCAGTCGCCGTCGCCCGCTCGGCGCTCGGCGGGTTCCGCCGCGGCGGCGGACGGGGGACCCGACCGCTCGGCGCCCGCGCTCTCGGGGATCGGGTCGCCGGTCCGCGTGACCGTCACGTCGCGTTTCGGGTACGGGATCTCGATGTCGGCCGCGGCCAGCGCCTTGTACAGCGCGCGGTTGAGCTCGTGCTGTGCGCGTCGGCGCCGCGTCGGCCCGTTGACCCAACAGAGGATCTCGTACTGCAGCGCCGAGTCGCCGAACGAGCGCAGCCGGGCCCGCGGCTTCGGCGAGTCGAGGACCAGCGGCTCCGCCTGCACGACCTCGAGCGCGAGCGCCTCGAACGCGTCGACGTCGGTCCCGTAGGCGACGCCGATCGGGACCCGAACGCGGCGCCGGCGCTGCGGCGCGGACTCGTTCGTCACCTTCGCGGCGTTGAGCGCCGCGTTCGGCACCGTCACCAGCACCTCGTCGCGGGTGAGCAGCGTCGTCGAGCGCACGCCGACCTTGATCACGGTCCCGGCGGTGCCGTCGTCGAGGACGATGTAGTCGCCGATCTTGTAGGTGTCGTCGAAGTAGAGCGCGATCCCGCCGAAGAAGTTCGCGACCGTGTCCTTCGCGGCGAAGCCGACCGCGATGCCGGCGACTCCCGCGGCGCCGAGCAGGGGCGTGATCTCGATGCCCCACAGCCACAGCAGCGTGCCGGCGCTCCCGACGAGCACCGCGAGCGTCCAGACGTTCGAGAACACGGGCGCGAAGTCGAACCGACCGCCCTCCTCGTTGACGGCGGCGACGAGCCGGTTCACGACGGTGTTCGCCGCGTGCGCCCACACGAGGACGATCACCGACAGCGACGGCCGACCGAAGACGCTATCGAGCAGCCGGGGGCTCACGAGCACCGAGGTCCGGACCGACGGCACCTGCGTGAGGAGGTACACCCCGACGAGCGCGGCGGTGACGACGAGCGGCGCGCGCAGCGAGGAGATGACGATGTCGTCGTACCCGGAGTCGGTGGCCGCGACGTACCGGCGGGCGACCCGCAGGACGGCGAACTCCATTCCCACGGCGGCGACGATCGAGACCACGAGGACCGCGACCGTCGCCTCGACCGCCGTGAGCCCCTCGAACAACGTCAGCGGCGACGGAATCATACCGTCCGGAGGCGAGTGCGCGAGATAACCGTTTCTGCGGAGTCGGTCTTCTACTCGAACCGCTTCCGGACGCTCTCCGCGTGCGCCTCCAACCCCTCGGCCTCCGCGAGCGTCGTGACCGTCTCCGAGAGGTCGGCGAGCGCGTCGCGGTCGAGCCGCTGGACCGTCGACGACCGGAGGAAGGTGTCGACGGAGAGCCCGCCGTAGCGCTTCGCGCCGCCGTTCGTCGGCAGCACGTGGTTCGTCCCGGCCGCGTAGTCGCCGGCGGCGACGGGCGAGTACGCCCCGAGGAAGACGGAGCCGGCGTTCGTGATCCGATCTAAGAGGGCCTCGTCGTCGTCGGCGACGATCGAGAGGTGCTCGGCCGCGTACTCCTCGGCGAACAGCACGGCCTCGGGCATCGACCGGGCGCAGAGGACGCCGGAGGCGTCGTTGTCGAGGGCGGCCCGGATCGTCTCTTCACGCTCGCGGTCCGCGGCCTGCTCGTCGACCGCCTCGGCGACGGCGGCGGCGAGGTCGGCGTCGGCGGTGACGGCGACCACGGAGGCGTTCGGGTCGTGCTCGGCCTGCGCGACGAGGTCGGCCGCGACGAGGTCGGGGTCGGCCGTCTCGTCCGCGAGCACGAGCACCTCGCTCGGCCCCGCGAGGAAGTCGATCTCGACGTCGCCCTGCACGACCGCCTTCGCGGCGGTGACCCACTTGTTGCCCGGGCCGACCACCTTCTGCGCGCTCGTCACCGTCTCCGTCCCGTACGCGAGCGCGGCGATCGCCTGCGCGCCGCCGACCTGGTACACCGCGTCGGCGCCGGCCTCGTGGACCGCCGCGAGTGTGACCGGATTCAGGTCCTCGGCCGGCGGGGTCGCGACCGCGACGTGGTCGACGCCCGCGACCGTCGCCGGGATGACCCCCATCAGCGCGCTGGAGGGGTACGCGGCCGCGCCGCCGGGCACGTACACCCCCGCGCGGTCGATCGGCCGGAACCGGCGGCCCAGCTCTCGGCCGCCGAACTCGTCGCGCCAGTCTTCGGGGCGCTGTCGCTCGTGGAACTCGCGGACGTTGGCGGCGGCTTCTCGGACCGCGTCGAGGACCGGATCGTTCGCGTCGTCGAGCTCGGCGTGCGCGCGCTGGGCGTCGTCGGTGACGTCGATGTTGCCGACGGTGACGCCGTCGAACTCCTCGGCGAACTCCCGCAGCGCGACGTCGCCCTCCTCGCGCACTCTGCCGACGATCTCCGCCACGTCGTCGCGGACCGCGTCGACGCCGGCGTCGCGCTCGAAGAAGGCGCGCCGTTCGGCGGGCGAGAGGTCGGCGACGGTTCGTACGTCCATGCGCTCACTCCGGGCCGCGGTCAAAAGGGCGTTCCGACTCGGCGCACCCCGGGCGCGAGGGCGGTCGACGCGTCTCCCCGTCTCACTCCAACCGTCTGACCCCGGTCACGTCGAGCGTCGCGAGCGCGACGAGGACCGCCAGCAGCCCCGCCGCGGCGAAGAGGATCGGCGCGGACAGCGCCACGGCCAGCTCGTAGGGCGCGACGAGGCGAGTCGTGCCGCGGACGACGAACGAGAGGAAGACGAGCCCGAACGCGAGCAGGGCGAGCCCGACGAAGCGGGAGCGGTTCATTCGGCGCCTCCGGGCCCCGTTCAGTCCGACTGCGCGACGCCCGAGCCGTGCGGTCCGTGCTCGCGATGGTCGCGCGTGCCGTCGAAGCCGCGACACATCTCGTAGAACACCGCTTCCGGGTCCTTGTTCCACTGCCACTTCCAGCGCGTCCGGACGAGCAGCGAGATCTTGCGGGCGAAGGAGAGCTCCGGCGTCGTCGACACCGTGTCGTACCCCAGGTCCCGGATGAGCCGGTGGTGGTCCGCGTACAGCACCGCCGCGAGCAACACCGCCAGCTGACAGTCCTCGGGGAGGTACTTGATCCCCGCGACCCCCTCCTCGTAGAGCCGCTCGGTCCGGGCGAGCTCCTCGCGGACCGCGGCCGCGACGTCGGCGTCGAACTCCAGCTCGAGGATCTGCTCCTCGCTCACGTCGTGTCGCCGGAGGGTCTCTAGGGGGAGGTACACCCGGCCGCGCTCGACGACGTCCTCGCGGACGTCGCGGATGAAGTTCGTCATCTGGAACGCCTCGCCGAGCTTGGTGGCGTGCGGAAGCGCCGCCGCCTCGGTCTCCTCGTCGAGATCCATGATCGCCGTCATCATCCGCCCGACAGCGGCCGCGGAGCCGTCCATGTACGCCTCCAGCTCCTCGTACGTCTCGTAGCGGTCGGTGTCGATGTCGCTCTCCATCGCGTCGACGAACGAGCGGACGTCCTCGTCGGCGATCCCGTGTTCAGCCTTCACCTCGGCGAACGCCTCCAACACGGGGTCGTCGGTCGGCTCCTCGCCGAGAGCGGCCCGCCGGAGCCGGTCGAGCTCGGCGCGCTGTTCGGCCGGCGGCCCGGTGTCCTCGGCGTCGACGACCTCGTCGGCGATCCTGAAGAAACCGTACAGAACGTACGTTGCATGGCGGATCCGCTTCGGAAGCAGCCGGGTGGCGACGTGGAAGGTCTTGCCCGTGCGACGCTGGATCCGCTTGCTCCGGGCAACCTGTGTGTGCTCTACCATAGTGACCCCTGCCGGTCGGAGAGGAGGGTCAAGAGCGGGTCGCCGGTCATAAGGGAAAAATCGGCCTCCAAGAACATAACAGTTCGCACATCCATTGTTGTTTTCATGTCGACTATCCGTTAATTCCGTGTTTATTCGGGAGACGCGAAGGAGGTACGCCACCGGCGAAAACTCGGGCTCGGCGCCGCCTCGCGGTCAGTAGAACGTGTCGCTGCAGTCGTACACGACCCCGTGGGCCGGGCAGACGTACTTGCAGTGTCTGTGGTACATCGGGCTCTCGCAGATCGGGCACGGCCGACCGCCGGACCCGCCGGTCGGCCCGCCGCCCGTGTTCCCACCGCCGTCGCCCTCGCTCATGCGGTTCGGTACGGTCGCCGGAGGCATAACCGATCCCCTCCGCGCCGCGAGGCCGCCTCTCGCGGTCGCTCCGACCCACTGTAAGTATCGGTCTCCCTGACCAGTCAGGCCGACGCCAGCGAGTCGTACACCGACTGCGCGACGCGCTCCTCGCCGAACGGGAGCGTCAACACGCCGCCCCAGCCGTCCTCGGTGAGCGCGCTCACCGTCGGCTCGTCCAACTCGACCCGCCGGACCTCGGTCCCGTCGAGGGCCATCGACACGACGAACCGCTCCGGCTCGTCGACCGCGCCGGACGCGGCCAGTCGCTCCTGGAAGGCGTCGATCCCGTCGTCGCCGAGCGCGACGTACACGAGGTACTCGCCGTCGTCGTCGAAGACGCCCTCGACCTCGTCGAGGTCGCCGGCGCCGAACAGCCGCCGGTCGTCCTCGCCGTCCCGGAGGAGCCGCGCCTCGAACGGGGCCTCCGGATCGACGTCGACCGCGCCGGCCGGACCGCCGCTCTCGTCGCCTCCGGTCGAGCCGCCGCCGACCGGATCGTCGCCGATCGCTCCGTCGCCGGACGCGCCGTCGCCGCCCTCGCCGTCCGTCACCGCCGTCGCCCCGGCGAAGCCGACGGCACCGACCGCGCACGCGGCCCCCGCCCCGGCGAGCATTCCGCGTCGAGAGAGTTCCATACTCGACGGTCCCCGTCGGGGTTCAAAAGGGTTACACGCCGATTCACGCCGCTGATAACGGGTCCCGGTGGCGGCTTCGGCGGCTCACTATCAGCCCCCGCCGGCTCACGCGTCCGCGAACTCAACCTCCTCGCGCAGCGTCGTCTCGCCGAACAGCCAGTCCGCGTGGTCGACGGCGTACTCGCGGTGGTCCTCGGTGATGTAGCCGAGCGCGTCCTCGACGACGACGGGACGGTAATCACGCAGGCCTGCGCTGCCGGCCGTGTGAAGGACGCAGACGTTCGCGAGCGTTCCGCAGATCAGCAGGTCGTCGATCCCGTGCGCGTCGAGGTACCCCTCCAGCTCGGTCCGGTAAAAGGCGTCGTAGGTGTGCTTCTCGACGACGTGGTCGTCAGTGCGGACGTCGAGCCCCTCGACGAGCTCGGCGTCCCACGACCCCTCGACGACGTGTTCGCCCCAGCGGTCGAACTCGTCGTAGTAGTGCGTCTCGTCGAACTGCTCCGGCGGGTGGACGTCGCGGGTGTAGACGACGCTCGCGCCCGCCTCGCGCGCCTGCTCGACCAGCGCCGTCACCGGCCCGATCGCCGCCTCGCTCGGTTCGGCGTAAAGGCTCCCGTCCGGGTGACAGAAGCCGTTCTGCATGTCGACGACGATCACCGCGGTCTCGGTCGGATCGTACGGCATACGCGGCGATTGGGGTCCCGGTGTGAAAAATGCGAAGCCGGCCGTCGCGTCGCCGCCGGCGACCGACGGACCGGCAAACTACTTACCGGGTCGGTTGTAATCGCCACTATGCGACGGGTTCTCACCCTCTCGGTCGTCGCCGCGATCGCACTCCTCTCGCTCGGGGTCGGGGGAGTCGCCGCTGGCCCGGTCGCGGATAGCGTCGCTCCCAGTCAGACCGCGGATAGCGTCGCTTCCGGTCCGACGGACGTCGCCGCCGGCGACGTCCCCCGAAGCGCGACCGCCGCCGAGTGCGACGCGGGCGACGGGACGGAGGTCGTCGGCTGCTGGAACGGAACCCACTACGAGGCGGAGCTGTCGTTCAACCAGAGCGACGGCCTCAACGAGTCCGAGCTGGAGGCGCTGACGCACCTGACGATGGCGCGCGTCGAGCACATCCGCGAGCGACCGTTCCGGGAGGACGTGCCGGTCGAGACGGTTTCCCGGGAGGAGTTCATGAACGACTCGGCCGGCGGGAACAACAGCAGCGAGGCGTTCCGCCGCTGGAACGACCAGGTGTGGGAGGCGCTGTTCGTCGTCGGCGAGGAGGAGAACGCGAACGACGAGATCGACTCGGTGTTCGGCGGCGCCGTCTCCGGTTTCTACTCGCCGGCTCAGGACCGGATCGTCCTCGTCGTCGCCGAGGGCGAGGAGACGCGGATCGACCCCTCGACGCTGGCGCACGAGCTCGTCCACGGGATGCAAGACCAGTACCACGACCTCACGCGGCCCCGCTACGCCGGCGCCACGCAGGACGGCGACCTCGCGGTCGACGGCATCGTCGAGGGGGAGGCCGTCCACATCGAGGAGCGCTACGCCGCCCGCTGCGCGGCCAACTGGACCTGCATCGACGCGCGGGCGGCGTAGCGCTCCT
>NZ_NHOY01000035.1 GCF_002252755.1 Halorubrum sp. Hd13
TGTTGTCGTTTCCACCGTTGGTCTGGCTGTCGTCGCTGTTGTCGTTTCCACCGTTGGTCTGGCTGTCGTCGCTGTTGTCGTTTCCACCGTTGGTCTGGCTGTCGTCGCTGTTATCGTTTCCACCGTTGGTCTGGCTGTCGTCGCCGTCGTTCCCGTCGCTGTCGTTCTCGTCGTCGTTGTTCCGGCCGTCGTCGTTGTCGTTTCCACCGGCGCGGTCGTCGCTGTCGTTCTCGTCGTCGTTGTTCCGGCCGTCGTCGCTGTCGTTTCCACCGGCGCGGTCGTCGCCGTTTTGACGATTATCCCCACCGGCGCGGTCGTCGCCGTTGTGACGATTATCCCCATCGGCGCGGTCGTCGCCGTTCTCGCTGTCGTTCTCCGTCAGATCGATCCGGGCGTCCTGGCTGTCGTGATCCGTTTCGACGAAGACCCGGGACGTCCCGGAGTCGTCCCCGTCCGTGTCGACGCTGTGACGGTACGTCTCCTCCTCGCCGGGGTCCATGCTGACGGAGTACGACCGGACCCGCTCATCGCCGAGCCTGACGCTGACATCGGTCGAACCGTCGGCATCGCCGCCGTTCGTGACGGTGTATTCGACGGTTGCGTCCTCGCCGGCCGTCGCCTCCTCGGAGACACTGAGCTCGACCACGTCGAACTCGGGCGCGCCGGTCTCATCCTCCGCCGTGGTCTCACCGTCGCTCCCGTCCTCGTCCGCCGTGGTCTCGCCGTCGCCCCCGTCCGGTGACGATTCGTTTTCCGTCCCGTCGTCGTCCGGGGCGGTCGGCGGCTCGGACGTGTCACCCGCGTCCGGTGTGCTCGCTCCGCCGTCGGTGAGCGATCCGATCGCTCCGGCCACCCCACCGAAGAATCCGGCGAACGCCAGCCCCGCGATGAAGAGGCCGATCCCGAACACGATCAGCAGCTGCTGGAGCCGGCGGTCGATACTGTCGCTCGACGACTGTCGCCGTCGGTTTGGTTGTGTCATTGGAACTGGAGTCCCCGCTGTGTGATAGGGGAGAGTTCGCGCTCTCCGGCCGTTATTATCGCCCTAGTAAATCCGCCCGCAACGAGCGTGACGCGGCTGCCGGCGACGACGACGGCGCGACAGACGACCCCTGACGGTGAGGACGCGACGGGCTATTTGTCGCGCGAAACGCGCTCCCCCGGCGTCGTCGTCGCGCCCGCCGAGAGGGTGACGCCGGGGTCGAGGCTGGTGTTGATCCCGGTTCGAGCGCCGTCCCCGATCACGGCGCCGAACTTCCGACGGCCGGTCGACACCCGGTCGCCTTTCACCGTGTGGTTCACCGGTTCACGGTCGTGTCGGAGGTTCGCGACGTTCGTTCCGGCACCCAGGTTGACGTCGCGACCGAGAACGCTGTCCCCGACGTACGAGAGGTGCGGGACGGCGGTCCCGGCCATGAGGACGCTGTTTTTGATCTCCACGCCGCTCCCGACGCGGACGTCGGCGCCGAGATACGTCGCGCCGCGGAGGTATGCGTTCGGCCCGACGGTGCTCCCGGCCCCGATCCGGACGGGGCCCTCGATCGTGACCCCGCGTTTCACCGACGCGCCGGGTTCGACGACGACGTTCCCGGAGACCGTCGCCTCCCGATGAACCGAGCCGTCGAGCCGCCGCGGCTGCCGCTCCAGTTCCGACGCGGTCGCTTCGAGGAGCTCCCACGGGCGCCCGACGTCGCTCCATCGATCGAACTCGACGAACGACACCGGCCGGTCGTCGATGACGCGATTGACCACGTCGGTCAGCTCGAACTCGCCGCGCTCGCTCTTCGGAACGTCGAGGAGGGCGGTCGCGTCCGCCGGGAACACGTACGCGCCGGCGTTCACCAAGTCCGAGGGCGGGTCGGACGGTTTCTCGACGAGCCCCTCTACCGCGTCACCGCGCGTCCGGAGGACACCGTAGTTCGAGGGGGTCTCGACGCGGTACGCGCCGATGCCCGGGCCGGAGTCGAACAGCCGGCGGAGGCTCTCGGCGTCGTACATGTTGTCGCCGTTAAGGACGGCGAACTGACCCTCCACGTGGTCGGCCGCGGCCCGCACGGCGTCCGCCGTGCCGAGCAGTTCGTCCTGTTCGACGTGCGTCACCGGAACCCCCTCGTAACGCGACCCGAAGTGCTCGCGGACCGACGCCTGTTCGTAGCCGACCACGAAGACGAGCCGTTCCGCGCCGGCGTCGACGGCCGCCTCCGCGACGCGTTCCACCATCGGAGCCGACCCCACGGGCAGCATCGGCTTCGGGACGTTCTCGGTGAGGGGACGCATCCGGGTGCCGCGACCGGCCGCTAGGACGATGACTTGCATTCAGTGCCGCGGTAGTCGCGTCGCTCCCATACTTAAGTGGGATCTAATGCCTCCGGTCGCGGTCGACGAGGCGGCTCGGGAGACGCGAGCGCTGTCGTCGGTCCGGTGGCTCACCGCTCCGTCGGCTCGAATTCCGATTGCGCGCCGTCGGAGGGGAACTGGATCGCCGGGCTCTCCGCGTACTGGAACCAGTGTTTCACGAGCACGCTCGTGAGGTCGAGGAACCCCTCCCAGCCCTGTGGTTTACTGATGAACGCCTGGGCGTTCAGATCGTAACACAGACGTGCGGCGGTGGGGTCCGACGTGTCCGAGACGACGACGACCGGGATTCTGCCGACGTCGTCCGAGCCCATACGCCATCTGAGGACGTCGTGCCCGCTTTTCAGCGGGAGGTTGAGATCGAGAAGCACGAGTTCCGGGCGTCTGGCGCCGTCTTCGACGCTCGCCAGCCGTTCGATCGCGGCGGTTCCCGTGTTCACGAACTCGACGGTGACTTCCGGTGCGACCTCCTCGAACGCGAGCTCGAGGAGACGGATGGTTGGCGAATGGTGCTCTGCGATCAGCACCGTCCCGGAGTGAGTGGTGTCCTTGTCCATGTCGACCAACAGCCACCTGCGTGACTCGGCTCTGTCTTAGGTGACGTGCTGTTATAATTATGGGAATCGGTTCGAGCGGATTGCATCCAGTTTCGTCGGATTCGCGCCGAAAACGGCGACGAACCGACGCCGAATCGGGGTCGTTACCACGAAGTCACCGGGGCGGTTACCTGTACGGTGGCAAAGATTAACAAGAACAGAACCGATGTTTCGGGTATGGATCCCAACTATCACGGGCCTCCCTCTCCGTCGGAGGACGAGTACGTCCACCGGTTCCCGCCTGACTGGCGTGCCGACGAGGAGCAACTCACGCGGTGCACGCACGCGGTCGCCATCGTCACCGATCGGCGACCGGAGCAGTTCGACGTCGGGATACAGCGCATCGTCGATCCCGACGCGCTCGATCGGTTGTTCACGTCGGAGGCGGGCGGCGAAGACGCGCAACTGTCTCTCGTCGTCTCCGACCTCACGCTCCAAATTCGGGCCGACGGCGCTATCTTCGTGGTCGAATAGCGGGCTCTGTCGGGGGCGAACGAAGTGAGTCAGCGACGCCGCCGAGAGTCGACAACGCCGTCGAGAGTGGAAAACAACACCGTGAGTCGATAACGACGCCGAAATTCAAACTCCGCCAGTGGAACCCGTCGCAGACGCGCGCCGGGCGTCGGCGGTTGCGGGTCGGATCACCGAACGTCTGATATCGGCGTGTGAGAACCGTATGACGCGGATATCCAGCGACCGTCGATGTCGGATGACGTGTCGTACATCACGAGCTCGTTCGGCTCGAAGGAAACGCTCGGAGCGACGTCTTCCGGACAGTACGTGTGGCGGATGCTGAAGACGGGCCAGTCCATGTTCGTCTCGTCGGCTGGAGCAGGCCGGTCGCCCACCGAGTCCTCGCCGGTCATCGATCTCGCCCTCTGGCGTCCTGCACCCGGTCGACGTGTTCGATCGCCTCCTGAACGAGCGCCCGTTGTTCCGACGGCATGTGGGGGTGTCGCTGTCCGACCGCGACCAGCAGTTCCCTCGCCGCGACGAGGTAGGTGTCCGGCGAGCAGTCAGACATCGTCGCCCTCGTGCGCCGCGAGAATGGTCTCGAAGTACGGCGTCATCACGTCGATGGCCCGATCTGACGACCGGTTGTTCCGGTCGTCGTGAAGCTCGATCGCGACGAGGTATCTCGCCGGGAGCTCGCCGAAGCCGCTCCGGCCCGCGCGGTCCTTGGTCGGATACTCCTCGGTTCCGATCGCGGCGGCGACCTCGATGCGCTGGGCCTCCAGCGCGGGGCGGGAGTACTCTCCGCCGACTTTGTGCCGTTTCCAGCTCTCGGTCGTCAGTCGACCGTACGCCTCGTCCATTCCGACGATGCGGGCGCGGCGACGCAGGGGCGACTCGACGTCGTCCCACTCGGCGGCCGAGAGGGCGGCCGGCCGTTCGACGACGCCGTCGGAAACGAACGACCCCTCGACGTCGTCTTTAGCCCAGAGGGCGTCGACGAGCGCGGTCGCCGCGGAGCGGGCTTCGGCCGCGTCGAGGTGTTCGAACTGCGCGTCATCGACGAACGCGAACGCGTCGACCGCGGCTGACCGGGCGCGGTCGTCGTGTGCTCGGTACCCCTTACAGACCTGGATCGCCGCCCGGCGTGCCCGCTCGCCGACGGACCGATCCGTGGGGTCCACTGACGGCTCCGTGGGGGTCGATCGCTCGGCGGGGAACTCTGCCTGCGGACGTCCGGACGATATCCGACTGTTGCTCATCTGTACGAGAAACCGGGACGACCAACTACATATACCTCTGACAACACTCGCGTAACCGGTTCGGTTACCCCGCGGTAAGACGAGGGAAACCGCGTGCGCGTTCGACCGGTCGCCGACGTGCAAAACCGGTCGATTCGGACGGCTGGACCGCGGCTCGTCGACCGAGAGCGCCGTCGCCTCGGAACCGACACCAGTCGTTCGCGGCCCATCGCCGTTTCGACCGTCGTACCGCGCAGTTACACCGGGTTTCACCGTCCCGCTGATCATTAACAGCGCGATTATCCGCTTACCTGACTCGTAGCAATGGGCAAGGAGCACGGATGGGTCGATGGGTTCAACCCATGGTACGAAAAGAACTCGATCGCCGGAAGTTCGTTAGCCTCGTCGGTGCGGCCGGAGTCGTCGGCCTCGCCGGCTGTTCGGACGAACCGGAAGGGCCGTCAGACGGGACAGGAAACGGCTCCGACGGCGGAACCGGAACCGGCACCGACGGCGGAACTGGCACCGACGATGAAAGCGGCACCGGCACTGACGACGAAAGCGGCACCGGCACTGACGACGAAAGCGGGAGCGGCACCGGCACTGACGACGAAAGCGGGACCGGCACCGACGACGAGAGCGGGACCGGCACTGACGACGAAAGCGGGAGCGGCACCGACGATGAGAGCGGGACCGGCACCGACGATGAGAGCGGGACCGGCACCGACGACGAGAGCGGCACCGGCACTGACGAGGAAAGCGGAAGCGGAACCGGCAACGAGACCGACAGCGGAACCGGCAACGAGACCGACAGCGGAACCGGCAACGAGACCGACAGCGGAACCGGCAACGAGACCGATAGCGAAACCGGCAACGAGACCGACAGCGGAACCGGCAACGAGACCGACAGCGAAACCGAAGGATAACCGACGCGGCGGCGAGGGTCGCGCGGGAATTCACTTTTTCTTCGAGGAGAGAGTCCAGCCTCCGATAGACGGTGGTTCCTCGAACGTCTGCGTCGCGTCCCCGTCGATAGCCAGTCGGGGAGGCGACGCGGCCACGCGTCAGGGAATACTCTCGCCGGCGAACGGGCGGACCGCGACGACCGCCGTGACTGTCTCGACGGAGTTCACACGAGGCCGGCCGAGGCCTCGGCCCGCTGAAGCGAGACGAGAAACACCGTCCCGTCGGGGTCGTTGTCCTCGATGGACATCTCGCCGCCGAACTGAGTGACGAGTTGGTGGCCGAGGGTCAGCCCCACGCCGAGTCCCGCGCTTTCGGCCCCGTTCGTCCGTTCGGAGAAAACGGCCTCGCGCCGGTGTTTCGGGATCCCCGTCCCGTTGTCGGCGACCCTGATCGTGACGGTGTCGCCCTCGGCCACCGCGTCGACGTGGACGGTCGGCGTCTCCTTGTCGTTGTACACCACCCCGTTGTTGACGAGGTTCGCGACGACGGACGAGAGGAGTTCGTTCGCCTTGACGGACGCCTCGGGGACGGACCCGAGCGTCACCTCCGCGCCCCCGTGCAGGCGGGTCGCCTTCTCGACTTCGTTCTCGAGGAGCGCCTCGAGGTTCACGTCGCCGAGCGGGTCCTGATCGTCGGCCATCGCGTCGAGGGCCTGACCGATCATATCCGTCAACTCGAGGATGTGGTTGCCCGACTGTCTGATCTCCTCGAGTATCGACTGCCCGCGCGGATCGACGTGATCGGTCAGCTCCGAGGCCCGACCGACGATGAGACTCACGTCGTTTCGAACGTCGTGGCGGGTGAGGCGGTTCAGGATCGCGAGCCGATCCGAGCGTCGTCTGAGAATTCGTTCCCGCTTTTTTCGTTCGATCGCGTACTGGAGGGTCAAAAGCAGCAGTTCGGGGGTCAGCTTCCCTTTCACGAGGTAGTCCTGCGCCCCTCTCGAAATCGCTTCACCGCCGAGCCGCTGTTCCGGCATCCCGGTCAGAACAACGACGGGGACGTTCGGGTCGACGTCGACCACGGCGTCGACCGTTTCGGCGCCTTCGCTGTCGGGAAGCTGGAGATCGAGGAGAACGACGTCGTACGTTCCCTCACGGAGGCGTGCCGTTCCTCGGTCGAGGTCCTCCTCGTGGGTAAACCGGATGCTCTCGAACTCGCTTTTATCGAGTACGCGTGCGAAAAGACCCGTCTCCTTCGCCGTTTTGTACTGCTCCCGAACGATTCGCGCGTCCGCGGGATTGTCCTCGATCAGCAGCACGGATAGAGCCGTATCGTCAGTCATGCGTTGTTGTGAGATGATGAGACCGCGTCATGAGTCGCCGTCCGGTTCCAGAGTCGCGACGAGCCGGTCCGCGTCGTCGAGCCCCTCGGTCGGGTCGTCGATCTCCGACTCGAGCGTCGCCAGTCGGTCGAGCAGCTGCTCGTAGCGGTCGTCACGCGCCAGCTCCGTCGCCACGAACTCGCTTTCGAGCAGCGCTCGCTTCGCGTTCAACACCAGGTACTCCTGCGTCCTGTCGTCGTAGGAGTCCCTCGTCAACACGTCCGTGACCATCTGCGTGAGCTGCTCTTTCGATCCCGGTTTCGTGAGATACGCGTCGAACGACATGTCGAGGATGTCCAAGTCGGGAGTGATCGCGGTGAGAATGATCACCCGCGTGTCGAACCCCCAGTCGCGTATCTGTGCGAGGACGTCCTCCCCGGACATGCCGGGCATCCGGCGGTCGAGCAGCACGACGTCGACGTCTTCGGACAGCTCAGAGAGCGCGCCCTCCCCGTGATACGCCCGTTTGACCTCGTACTCCTCTTCCAACCAGCCGGCGTACATGTCCACGAGCCGCGGGTCGTCGTCGACGACGAGGACGGTCGGGTCGGGGTCGAGGTACCGTTCCCCCCAAGAGGCCAGCGAGGAGAGTATCGACTGCAGATCGCGCCCGTCGTCGGTCAAGCTGTACTCGACTCGTTTCGGGGATTCGCTCACGACGGTCCTGTCGAGGAGCCCGTTGTCGACGAGCTCCTCGAGGCTCTCGGTGAGAACTTTCGACGAGATCCCCTCTAGGCGTTCCTGAAGCTCGCTGAACCGTAGCGACCCGTCGGTGAACAGTCGCTGGACGATGACCGGATGCCATTTCTTTGAGATTACGTTCATCGCCTCCGTGAGCCGCTCGACGTCTCGGTCGGTTCCGTCTCCCGTCACGGTCGATAATTCGATCGTAACCGGTCTTATTATGCGGGTGGTAAACGACCGATCATACCGTCCGATTCCGGAGCGGTCTCCGGCCTCGCGGGTCGGAATCGGATTACCAAAGCCGTACTTTTCGGAGGGAGGGCCCAACGGCGATCGATGTGGCCATGGGAACACGTCGCGTTCGGCTATCTGCTCTACTCGGCGTACACGCGCGTCAGACACGGGGAGTCACCGGAGGCGACGTCGACTGTCGCGATGGCGACGGCGGCCGTCCTTCCGGACGTGATCGATAAGCCGCTCGCGTGGGAGTTCGACGTGTTCGCCACGGGGTCCGCGCTCGGGCACTCGGTGTTCGTCGCGGCTCCGCTGCTCGTCGGCGTCGTCGCCCTCTCGCGGAACGCGGACCGCTCGGCGGCGGCGGACGGCTTCGCGGTCGGGTACGCGTCGCACCTGCTCGGCGACCTGCTGCCCGCGAGCGTTCGGAGCGGCGCACTCGTCGCCGACCGCCTCCTCTGGCCGCTCGGATCCGCCCCGCCCGACGGTCACGTCAGCCTCGGCGCCGGCTTCGATCACTACTTCGCGGAGTACCTCGCGTCGATCGTCACGCTCGATCCGACGCCGTACGTAGCTGTGCAAGCCGCGACGCTCCTCGCGACCGTGGCCCTGTGGACGGCGGACGGAACGCCGCCGTTGCCCGACGCGATCGAGGCCGCCCGGACGCGGGGCCGCCGGCTGTTCGGCGACTGACGGCGGACCGGGCGGAGCGCGATCGCTGACCTCGATCACCGCCGCACCGGGGTTACCATCGCTGTAATAACGTGTCTGTGGGGGCGTGAACCGGACATGAAACGACGGGCGGTGCTCGCCGCGGGAGCGACGGTAGCGGGCTCCGTGGTGGCCGGCGCGACGGTCGGTGCAACGCGCGGTGCGACGACCGGCGACGATCCCGAGCCGCGCCCGCCGTCGCCGGCGGCGGAGACGACGGTCGAGACCGGAGCGGTGCGCCCGGGGACGAGACGGGAAACCCCCTACTTCGAGGTCGGCTCCGACGACAGCGGGCCGACGGCGGTCGTCGTCGGCGGGGTCCACGGAAACGAGGTGAGCGGCTATCGGGCCGCGGAACGGATCGCTGAGTGGGAGGTGACGGACGGGTCCGTCGTCGTCGTGCCGTGGGCGAACGTCGTCGCCGTTCGCCGGAACGAGCGCGAGGGGCCGGACGGCGACCTCAACCGACAGTTCTCGATCGGCGGGGAGCCCGAGACGCCGCTCGCGCGGAGTCTCTGGGAACTCGTCGCCGCCGCGGACCCGGACGTCGTCGTCGACCTCCACCGGTCGCGGGGGATCTACGGGACGCACGGCCGGTGGGTCGGGCAGGCGCTGTTTCCGACCGCGGCCGGCGGCGCGACGAGCGACGCGGACGCCGTCGCCGACCGCGTGAACGAGGCGGTGGTCCCGGCGTCGATGTGGGCCCACCGGTTCCGGCGCGGCAACACGCTGGGGGGGACGTCTCCCCTGTTGATCCACAAGGTGAGCGCGGACCTCGACACCGCCGGCGTGCTCGTCGAGCTCACGGAGTTCTACCTCGACGTCGACACGCAGGTCCGGTGGACGGAGCTGATCGCCGAACGGTTGCTGTCCCGGCACGGGATCGAACGACGGGGGTCGGCGATATGACGACCGCAGGCGACGACGTGACGAGCGAGAGCGACGGAGGGCCGGGAGCGGACCGCGACGCCGCGATTGCGGACCGTGACGACGCGATTGCGGACCGCGGCGCCGCGATTGCGGACCGTGACGACGCGATTGCGGACCGCGGCACGTGGTGGACCGTCGTCGCGGGACCCGGCGTGGTGTGTCTCTTTTCACTGCTCACGGTGCCGCTGGTCCTCGGGACGCTCGACGCGCGGCTGCACTCGCCGCTCGCCGCGCCGGGATACGCGCTGTTCGTCGCGCTCACGGTCGTCGGGGAGCGCGTCGTCCCCCAGTTCGCGTTCCGGCTCTACTGGCCCCCGTTTCTGCTCTGCAGTTACGGGGTCGCCGTCGCGGGGGCCGGCGTCGGTCGCGCCTGCCTGCGCGGCTCGGACCGGCTCCGCGGCGCCGCCCGCGAGTGAGACCGCGGCGTCCGGACGGATTAGCAAACCGATAAGCGACGGCTGTCACACAGCCGATGTGAGCGGCGGAGCGGGCGGCGGAACACCCCCGATTTACGCGAACGATTACCATCCCGCACAGGCGTCTGTGGCCGCACGATGTCTGAAGAGGGTACGCGTTCGCTGTTGCATCGCCGAGGGATCATCAAGACGGTGGGGGCGGGCGTCGCGGCGTCCGCCGTCCCCGGCGGAACGGCCGTCGCTTCGGATCACGTCGAGGTCGTCGACATCGTCGAGGCGGGCGCGGACGACACGGGGACCGAGCCGATCGACGACGTGTTCGCGGACCACGCGGGCGACGACACACGGATCGAGTTCCCCGAGGGGCGATACAGGATCAACGACCTCACCCTGTACGGACTGACGAACTTCGCGATGGTCGGGACCGGAGAGGCGGTCCTCGTCCCCGGCGACGAGTACGACCCGCGCACGTGGATCGCGGGGACGAACAACCGGGACGTCCGCGTCGAGAACTTCGTCATCGACAACACCGGGGAGGGCGTCGGCTCGTCGCTGACCGTTCACGCGTACGACGGGCTCGTCGTTCGCGACGTGACGAAACGCGGCCACCACGACGCCGGCACGGCCGCGTTCGGGTTCCGGGTCATCGAGGCGGACGGAACGGGGACCGTCGAGAGGCTCCGGGCCGCGGACGGCGGCGACAGCGTCGGCATCTACACGGATCCGGTCGGGGAGATAACTTACCGGGACTGCCACGTCGAGCTGTTCGCGAACAACGGGGTCTACGGCTCGCTCGGGACGGGAGCGGTCCACGTCGACGGCGGGCTCTACCGCAACAACAACGTCGCGAGCGTTCGGCTCGGCGCGCCCGGAAGCACCGTGACGGGCGCGACGTTCAGGGTCGACGACCCGCCCGATGACTACGGGAACTGCCGCGCCGTCCGAGTGGCCGACGGCCCCGGACCGGTCGCGATCGAGGACTGCGAGATCCGAATGATCAGCGGCCGCGGGACCGGCGGCGTCGTCGGCGCGTTCAGCGGCGGGTCGTTCACTGTCCGCGACACGGCGATCCACGTGGGGCCGCGGTACACGACGGTCGGCTCCGGCGGCACGCGGACGAGCTACGCGATCCACGTCGACCCGGCGACGGAGGCGGAGGTGGGGAGCCGGACGATCGAGGACACGGTGATCACGGGCGCCGGTGACCGCGTGGCGCCGGTCGAGTTCGCCCGCGACGACAACGAGCTCAGGAACGTCTGCGTCGAGCAGTCGGGCGAAGACCGCGCCGGGATCGTCTTCCACGACAGCGCGGACAACGTCGTCAGCGACTCGACGGTGTCGGTGCCCGGCGAAGCGATCGTCCTCGACGGCGACTCGTCGGTCGACAGAGACGGCGTCTCGACGGACGGGAGCTGTGCGTGGCCGACCGAGGGCGACGCGGTCGGTGACGACGGCGGCGAGGCGGCCGGGACCGCCGGCGGCGACGCGGGCGGGACCGCCGACGCCCCGCCGACGGACGGGGACCGCATCACGATCGGCGGCGGCGGCTCGGCGGCGCGCTACGAGTTCACCGTCGACGGCGACGTCGAGAGATCGGCCGCGGGCGACGCGGCGGTTGACGACGGCGACGCGATCGCCGACAACGGCACCGTCACCGGGCGGGCGACTGACGAGCCGGACGCGTACGCCTTCGACGGCGTCCTTACGGACTTCGAGGCGACCGACGACGTGGATGTCGCGATCAACGGGGAGTCGGTTCCCCCCGAGCTTATCGGGCCGAACGTCCTGACGGTCGTCGGGAAGGGCGAGACCGTCCGCTACGAGTTCGAGGTGACCGGCAGCGTCGCGAAGTCCACGGCCTACGGGGGGACGATAAACGACTTCGACGAGGTCCGCTCGGACGGCACCGTCGCCGGCCGCACGACCGACGAAGCGGACTCGTACAGCTGTATCGGCGTGGCGTCCTCGTTCGAGGCGGCCGGACCGGTGGAGGTGTACGCGGACGGGGAGCTCGTCACAGACGTCTGACTCGCCCAGGTGGACCGACCGAGAGTCGGGTTTACGCTCCCGATATAGATACGTCGCCGGCGCCGAGAGACGGACGCTTACGATGGGCAACGGATTTCGTTCTTTCGCCGACCTCGTGCTCGTGCTGCTGCTCGGCGCCGTCGCCGCCTGGGCTATCGCGACCGACGTCGGGTTCGGACCGCTCCGAGTCCTCTTCGGTATCGCGATGGTCCTGTTCCTGCCGGGGTACGTCCTCGCGGCGACGCTGTACCCAGGCCGCGCGGCGACGGAGCGCGACGCGGACCGTGCGCGCGCGCTCGACGGTCTCGAACGGGCGGTCCTCTCCGTGCTGTTGAGCGTCTGCGTCGTCCCCCTGCTCGCGTTCGCGGCCGACGTCACCGGCCTCGGCGTCTCCCGAGAACCCGTCCTCGGCCTCGTCGTCGCTTGGATCGGCGTGTTCGCCGTGGCCGCCACCGTCGCTCGGCTCCGCCTGCCGGCGGACCGGCAGTTCCGGGTCGAGGGCGGAGGATCCCTCGCCGCCGTCGACGGCTTCCTCCGCAAGCAGTCCGCGTCGCTGCGCTCCACCTCGCCGTTCGCCCCGCAGAACGACGCCGAACTGCTGTTGAACGCGCTCGTCGCCGCCGGCGTACTGCTGCTCGTCGCGAGCGTCGGCTTCACCGCGGTCGCCGACCCCGGAAACGAGTCGTTCACGGAGCTGTACCTGCTCAGTGAGAACGAGGACGGGGAACTCGTCGCCGAGGGGTTCGAGACGGAGTACGCCGGCGACGAGTCCGTCCCCGTCACCGTCGCGGTCGAGAACCACGAGGGGGAGCGCGTGGAGTACGCCGGGGTGGTCACGCTTCAGCGGCTGTCCCCGAACGGGACGACCGTCGAGACGGAAGACGAGATCGGGCGCTTCGAGGCGACCGTCCCGGACGGCGAGACGGAGCGGATCGAACCGGAGTCGACGCCGTCGATGACGGGCGAGAACCTGCGGCTCCAAGTCCTGCTGTACGACGGCGAGGTGCCGGACGAGCCGTCAGCCGACGACGCGTACAGGACGGTTCACCTTGACGTCACCGTCGAGGGGTAGGCGGTCGCTCGCTCGCTACCGCGGGCAGAAGTGGAGGTCGCCGTTCGTGTACACCCTGTCTCTGGTCGGCCCGCAGACCGCGTCCTCCGGGAGCTGTCTGACGCGCTGTTCCCCGCCGACGTTGAACACGGGCGCGTCCGACGACTGATACGACCGGTAGATCGCCCTGTCGTCCGATATCGTCCCGTTTTCGCCGACGGTTCCGACGCCGAACCGCACGTCGCCGAGGCGGTTGAGCGTCAGCACGTACGGGTGGTCGGCGTGGATCGGACCGCCGTCGTCCATCGTCGTGCGCTCGATGAGCGTCTCCGCGGCGGCGAGCTCGGACTCGGTGTAGCTGTACTTCACGTTGTGCTCGTCGAACGCCGGCGCGTCCGGCGTCGCCTGAGTCGAGAGGATCATCGCCCCCGGATAGACGAGCGCGAACAGGACCGCGACGGCGACGAACGCCGGCGCCGCCAAGTCGCGACGGAGGTACCCGAACCCGACGGCCGTGAGCATCGCCATCCCGACGTACAGGAACGGGTACCAGCGACCGGGCAGGAGCGAGTTGATCCCTAACAGCGGCGGGACGAGCGTGACGGCGAGCAGCGCCGCCACCCACCCGACCAGGACCGCGGTCGACTCCCGGAGTCGTTCGGCCCGCGTCGTCACGGCGGTCCCGACCGTGGTTCCGAACAGCAGCAGGAGGAATCCCAGCCTGTCGAGGTAGGTCAGCAGCGACTGATACGGGAGCGCGTCCGGGCCCCCGACGTCCTCGCCGAGCTCGGGGGCCCCTCCGCCCGCCGAGAGCGTCGCGACGTTCTCTCGCATCCTCGTGACGGCGCCGTTGAGTAGCGTCTCCCCGTAGTACGGGGTCTGGCTCCAGACGAACGACAGGAGCCCTGAGTTGAAGACGACGTACCCCAATAGCGTCGCCGTCGCGACGCCGAACGTCGTCGCAGCCCCGGCGGTGACGCCCCGACCGCCGGAGGCTCTCGCGAGCGGGAACACCGGTGACACGTACGCGACGTGGGCGAGCAGCGCGGCGCCGAGAACGGTCAACACGATGACCGACGACAGCTGGTGGGTCAACGCGAGCGCGAGGAAGAGGAAGACGAGCGCGGCGTCGTCTCGCAGGGAGGCGACTCCTTCCAACCGCCTGACGAACAGGAAGACGATCCCGAAGAAGATGGCGATCGACATGCTCGTCGGGATGAGGTGGATGCTCCAGCGGGTGACGTACCCCGCCAGCCCGTAGAGCGCCATCGCGAACAGCGCCCACCGGACCGTGGTCAGGTACCGCGTTGCGGCGAACACCAGTGCGAAGGAGGCGACCAGCGCCGTCCCGACGGAGAGGTACAGCGCCGCGCGGAGCGGGACATCGGCGAACAGCGACGTGACGGCGACAAGGAGGTGATACAGGGGCGCGCCGAGGTATTTCGAGTCGCCCATCCCGGCGACGCTGCCCGTCTCGACGAGGCGTCGGGTCATGTCCGGGACGTGAATCCAGACGTCGATGCCGGTGTAGCCGGGGACCGCGTACAGCGCCGGGAACCGAAGCGCGGCGACGAGGAGGACCACCTCGGCCAGCAGCGCGGGCGGGTGGAGAAACTCCTCGGGCGTGAAGTAGAGCTGCAGGAGGACGACGGTACCGAGGAGGCTGGCGATCACGTAGAAGGGAACCGAGCGACCGCCGGTCAGCGCCGACAGCGCGACGAGCAGCGCGACGCCGAAGAGGACGACGGCGAGGCCGACCTGCGGATAGCCGAACAGCGCCGCAGTCGGTCGGTCGGCGTCGGGCCGCCACCGGGCGAGGAGGTAGACGGAACACGCGGCGATGACCGTCAGCGGGATCGTCTTCGCCAGCGGGTGGGAGACGACGAGGTTGACCGCCAGCATCGCCACACCGGCGACGAGGCCGAGGAGGGCGATCGGGACGTCCTGTCTCATCCCGGCTCGTCACCACCGTCTCGGCCGAGCGATCGGCAGGCGTGTCGTCGAAGCGCGCCGATGCCACCGAATTGGCCGACGAGGCCGACTCCTTCGAGGCGGCCCGGTCGGACGCGGCGGTAACGCGGAACCACGATACGGTACCGACGGCCGCGAGGGGGTTAATTATCGGCCGTCTAATGCCGGCCCCGCTCGACGGACGGTTTCGAGCACCGCTCGCTTCCGGCCGCCGCGGCGCGCCGATCGCTTACCGCGAGGTGAGGGACCCGCTTCCCTAAATGTTAGAAATAGTATATGTGTGTCGTTCGGATGGATCCATCCAGAGACAGATGAACTCGGCAATCAGTGAGCGGACGGCGGAACTGCACAGCACGCGGCGGACGGTCCTCAGGGGAATCGGTGCCGCCGCGGCCGCGGCCTGCGGGCTCGGGGCGGCGGGCGGCGCGGCCGCGGCGTCCGATCGAACGAGCTATTCGATCAGGACGGGAACCGAGGAGGAGACGGACGTCTACGTGACGGAGGGCGCGGCCTCTGGGCCGACGGTCCTCGTCGTCGGCGGTCTCCACGGGAACGAGGCGTGCGGCTACCGGGCGGCGGAGCGGATCAAAGACTGGCGGATCGACGCCGGGACGCTGGTCGTCCTCCCCCGAGCGAACGTCCCGGCCATCGAGGCCGGCCACCGGCCGTGGGGCACCTGGGACCTGAACCGGCATTTCCCGGCGGGCGAACGGCCGAAAAGCAGGTTGGCGCAGGCGATCTGGGACGACGTGGTCGTCGAACACGACCCGGACTTCGTCTGGGACCTCCACAGCTCTCGGGGGATCCACAGCGAGGACGAGGGCGTCGGACAGGCGGTGTTTCCCACGCGGGCCGGCGACGCCAGGGACCAGGCCGCGGACGTCCGCGCGTTCCTCAACGACGAGTACGTTCCGGCGTCGATGCCGACGTACGCGTTCACCGGCTCGTCCAGCGTCGACGGGACGGCGGACATGCTCAAACATAAGATCGGCGCCGACCGGGACACGCCGTCGATCATCTTCGAAACGGTGTACAACGGGTTGTCGATGGCCCGGCAGGTCGCGTGGACGTCGGCCGCCGTGTGGCGCCACCTGCGGAACTACGGCCTGATCACGCGACCCGAGCGGACGATCACGGTCACCGGCCGAGGCGAGACCGCCCGCTACGAGTTCGCCGTCGACGGCG
>NZ_NHOY01000010.1 GCF_002252755.1 Halorubrum sp. Hd13
ATCAACGCCCTCACCAACGCCGACAGCGAGGTCGGATCCTACGAGTTCACGACGCTCGACGTCAACCCCGGCATGCTACAGTACCGCGGCGCGAACATCCAGATCCTCGACGTCCCGGGGCTGATCGAGGGCGCGGCGGGCGGCCGCGGGGGCGGGAAGGAGGTCCTCTCGGTCGTCCGGACCGCCGACCTCGTCGTGTTCATGCTCTCGGTGTTCGAGATCGAGCAGTACGACCGCCTCCGCGAGGAGCTGTACGCCACCAACATCCGCCTCGACACGGAGCCGCCGAACATCAACATCCGGAAGACCCACAAGGACGGGATCGGAGTGACGATGAGCGACGACGTGAGCCTCGACGAGGGGACCGTCAAGCAGGTGCTCCGCGAGTACGGCTACGTCAACGCCAAGGTGACGATCCCCCACGACCTGACCATCGACGAGCTCATCGACGCGGTGATGGACAACCGGGAGTACCTCCCGTCGATGGTGACGGTGAACAAGGCCGACCTCATCGACAAGAGCTACCTCCCGACCGTCAAATCGGAGCTCCGCGAGCGCGACCTCGACCCCGACGACGTGCTCTTTATCTCCGCCGAGAAGGAGCTCGGGCTCGACGGGCTCAAAGACCGGCTCTGGAAGGAGCTCGGGCTCATCCGGATCTACATGGACAAGCCCGGTCGCGGCGTCGACTACGAGGAGCCCCTGATCCTGTTCGAGGGCGACACGGTCGGCGACGCCTGCCAGAAGATCGGCGGGGAGTTCGAGGAGCGGTTCAAGTTCGCTCGCGTCTCCGGCGAGAGCGCGAAACACGACGACCAACAGGTCGGGAAGAGCCACGAGCTGGCGGACGAGGACGTGCTTCGGATCGTCGCGCGGAAGTGAACGCGCGAACCGGTCGCGCCCGACGCCCGCGGACCACGAGACCGCGACCTACAGGCCGAGTTCGCGCCCGAGCACGACGTGCTGTATCTCGCTGGTCCCCTCGCCGATCTCCATCAGCTTCGCGTCGCGGTAGAAGCGCTGGGGCGCGAAGTCGGTGGTGTAACCGTACCCGCCGAGCGTCTGGACCGCCTCCTCGGCGACCTCGCGGGCGGCCTCGCTGGCGTCGAGCTTCGCCAGCGCCGACTCCCGGGTGACGGACTCGCCGGCGTCGTACCTCGCGGCGGCCTTGTGCGTGAGCAGCCGGGCGCGTTCCGTCTGGCGGTGCATGTGGACGACCTTGTCCCGGATGGCGTCGAACTTCGCGATCGGTTTCCCGAACTGCTCGCGCTCGCCGGCGTACTCCTTCGCGGCCTCGTAGGCGCCCTGCGCGAGCCCGACCGACAGCGCCGCGATGGAGATCCGGCCGCCGTCGAGCGTCTTCATCGTCTGCGTCCAGCCGTCTCCCTCCTCCCCGAGCAGGCGGTCCTCGGGGATCCGCACGTCGCCCAGTTGTATCTCGCAGGTCGGCGAGGAATTAAGTCCCATCTTGTCCCAGACCGTCGTGATCTCGAAGCCGTCGTCGTTCTCCGGGTCGACGATGAACGTCGAGATGCCGTCGTAGCCGGCGCCCGGGTCGGTGACGGCCTTCACCAGCACGCTGTTGGCCACGTTGGCGTTCGTGATGAACTGCTTCGTCCCGTTCAACACGTACTCCCCCGCGTCCGCGTCGAACTCGGCGGTCGTGTCCATGTCGGAGGCGTCGGAGCCGCTCCCGGGCTCCGTGAGCGCCCAGGCGCCGATCTCGCCGCCCTCGGCGAGCGGGCGGAGCCACTCCTCCTTCTGTTCCGGCGTCCCGAACAGCTCGATCGGCTTCGCGCCGAGAGAGGTGTGCGCGGCGTACGAGAGGCCGATCCCGCCGGAGACGCGGCCGATCTCCTCGGTGACGAGGGCGTACATGAGCTGGTCGCCGCCGAGCCCGCCGTACTCCTCGCTCACGGGCACGCCCATCATGTCGAGGTCGTTCAGGTCGGCGAACACCTCGTCGGGGAACCGGTGCTCGTCTTCGATCTCCTGGGCGATCGGCCGGATCTCCTCCTCGCAGAACTCCCGCACCGTGTCGCGTATCATCCGGTGTTCCGCGGGCAGCTCGAAGTCCATAGGCAAGAATTGCGACCCGTCGGCATAAACGATGCGAACGACCGTGATCGATCGCGACCGTCCCTTCGTGTTCGGCCGTCGCCGCTGGAAGACCTAAGTGGGCCGTGACCGAACGTCGGACGAATGACCACCGAGGACGTCGCGGCGATCGTGGAGGAGCTGACGCTCGCTGAGAAGGTCGGGCTGGTTCACGGCGCCACGGACACGGAGGGAACGGCGACGGGGTTCGTCCCCGGCGTCGACCGGCTCGGCGTGCCGCCGGTCAGGCTGACCGACGGCCCGCTCGGCGTTCGGACCGACGAGCCGGCGACCGCGTTCCCCGCGTCGACGGCGCTCGCGGCGACGTTCGACACCGCCCTCGCGGAGCGGTTCGGTCGCGCGCTCGGTCGCGAGGCGACCGCGCGCAACCAAGACGTCCTCCTCGGACCGGGGACCAACCTGATCCGAGTCCCGCACTGCGGCCGCAACTTCGAGTACTTCTCCGAGGATCCGGTCCACTCCGGCGCGTTCGCCGCGAGCGTCGTCGCCGGAATCCAGTCGGCGGACGTCGTCGCGACGCCCAAACACTACGTGGCGAACAGCCAGGAGACCCGCCGCGCCGAGGTCAGCTCCGAGGTGGACGAGCCCGTCCTCCGCGAGCTCTACCTCCCGGCGTTCCGCGACGCCGTCGGGGCCGGCGCCGGGTCGGTGATGTCGTCGTACAACCGCGTCAACGGGACGTACGTCAGCGAGCACGAGCGGCTCCTCACGGAGGTCCTCAAAGGCGAATGGGGGTTCGACGGATACGTCGTCTCCGACTGGTTCGGCACCGAGAGCGTCGTCGAGAGCGTCAACGCCGGGCTCGACCTCCAGATGCCGGGGATCTCGGCCAGCGAGCTACTCGACTCGATGGGGATGTCCCCGGACGAGGAGGGCGACGGGGACGGCGCGAGCGACAGCGACGCCGAAGCGAACGACGAGGGCGACAGCGCCGCCGCCGACGCGGACGACGAGGCCGGTTCGATCCTCGACCCCGACGACGGGTCCGACTTCGTGGACGGGATGCCCGACCCGCGGAGCGGCGGCCGCTACGCGGAGGCGCTCGTCCCCGCCGTCGAGCGCGGCGACGTGCCCGAATCTCGCCTCGACGACATGGTGACGCGCATCCTCGGGTCGCTCGACGCGGTCGGTCACCTCGACGGAGTGACCGAGTCGGAACCGACCGGCGGCGGGTCGAGCGACGACGCCGGCGCGATCGACACCCCGGAACACCGCCGGCTCGCAGTCGAGATCGCGACGCGCGGCACGGTCCTCCTGAAGAACGACGGCGTCCTGCCGCTCGCCGACGACGCCGACGTCGCGGTCATCGGTCCGAACGTCGACGAGGCGGTCCTCGGCGGCGGCGGTTCCTCGGAAGTCACTCCGTTCGCGCAGACGGCTCCGCGCGAGGGGATCGAGGCGCGCTCCGAGGGCGCCGTCTCCGTGGCCCGCGGGCTCCCGCGGGTCGAGGGCGTCTCCCTGTTCGACGCGATGGGCGAGGGCGGGGAGGACACGGCGGACGGAGGCGAGGCCGACACGGCAGACGGCAGCGAGAACGCTGACGAAACGGCGATCGACGACGGACGAGAGCCGGACGTCGAGGGGGCCGTCACCGCCGCCGCGGCCGCCGACGTCGCCGTCGTCTTCGTCCGGGACCGCGCGACCGAGGCCGCGGACCGCGACTCGCTCCGGCTCCCCGAGCGACAGGACAAACTGATCGCGGCCGTCGCCGACGCGAACGACAGGACGGTCGTCGTCGCGAACGCGAGCGGGCCGATCGAGACGCCGTGGCTCGGGGACGTCGCCGCGGTCCTCGCGGGGTGGTACCCCGGACAGGCCCACGGCGAGGCGACGGCGGCGGTCCTTTACGGCGACGCCGACCCCGGGGGGCGGCTTCCGGTGACGTTCGCGCCGGCGGAGGCGTATCCGACGGCCGACGAGCGGCGCTTCCCGGGCGTCGACGGCGAGGCGGCCTACGACGAGGGGCTGCTCGTCGGCTACCGTCACTTCGACGCCGCGGGCGACGAGCCGACCTACCCGTTCGGCCACGGGCTCAGCTACGCGGAGTTCCGCTACGAGGACGTCGAGGCGGTCGGGCCTTCGACGGTTGAGGTGACGGTCGCGAACGTCGCCGACCGCGCAGGCAGGGAGGTCGTGCAGGCGTACGTCGACTCGCCGGACGCGCCCGACGAGCGCGCCCGTCCGCCCCGCGAGCTCGCCGGATTCGCCGCGGTCGAGCTCGGTCCGGGCGAGTCGGCGACGGTCGAGATCGGCCTCGACGAGCGCGCGTTCGGTCGGTACGACGCGTCTCACGGGTGGACGGTCGACGCCGGCCCCCACGTGGTAAGCGTCGGCCGTTCCTCGCGGGACCGCCGCGGCTCCGCGACGATCGAGCGGTGAGCCCGCCCGAGGACGTGATTTAAGCGTCGCCGTCGCGTTCGGTACCGACATGGAGCTCCGCCGGCTCGTGCGCGGTCGCGTGGACTGGCCCGACATCGAGCGGGTCGCCCGAGAGCTGGCGGACCGGTACGACCGCGAGGAGATGCGGGTCCGGTTCCTCGACGCCGACAACTGGCTGTCGACGCCGATGGTCCTCGACGACGACCTGTTCGTGAAGGTGATCACGAAGCAGAACACGCTCGTCCACACGCTGTTCACCACCGGGCGGAACCTCGGCGCCGTCTCCGCCGGCACCGAGGGGTTCTTCGAGCGCTACGAGACCCCCTACGAGATGGCTCGCCACGAGCTGGAGGCGACCCGAGAGGTCAGGGAGCTCGGAGTCAACGCCCCGGAGCCGATCGAGGCGCTGGAGGTCGGCGACCTCGGCGTCCTCGTCCTGGAGTACCTCCCCGAGTTCCGGACGCTCGACGAGCTCGATCGCGAGGCCGTCGCCGGGCTGGCGCCCGAGCTGTTCGCGACGCTCCGGACGATCCACGACGCCGGGCTCGCCCACGGCGACCTCCGGGCGGAGAACGTCCTCGTGCGGGACTGCGACCTGTACGTCATCGACGCGACGAGCGTGAGCGAGGAGGGTCGCGAGTCGGCGCGGTCGTACGACCTCGCGAGCGCGCTCGCCGCGCTGGAACCCCTGATCGGCGCGCCGGACGCGATAGACGCCGCGCTCGAGAGCTACTCGACCGACGAGCTGCTCGCCGCCCGTCAGTTCCTCGACTTCGTCGCGATCCGTCCGGACCACGACTTCGACGCCGCGGAGCTGAAAGGGGAGCTGGAGAAGCGGACGACGTAGGGACGAGGCCGGACGGAGTTTACCCGCCCAGGTACAGCTGCGAGACCTCGTCGTCGCTCAACAGCTCCTCCGGGGTGCCCTCGAACCGGACGGTCCCCTGGTCGAGGACGTAGCCGCGGTCCGAGATGCCGAGCCCCTTCGTCACGTTCTGCTCGACCATGAGGATCGCCGTGTCCATGTCGTTGACCTCCTGGACGTCCTCGAACACGTCGTCTGCGGTGTTCGGCGCGAGCCCCGCGGACGGCTCGTCGATGAGGAGCACGTCGGGCTCCATCACCAAGGCCCGGGCGAACGCGAGCACCTGCCGCTGGCCGCCCGAGAGGGTCCGCGCCTTCGCGTTCCGCTTCTCGTCGATGATCGGGAAGCGGTCGTACAGCGTCGCGATCACCTCGTCGAGCCCGCCGTCGCGGGCGACGCCGCCCATGCGGAGGTTCTCGTCGATCGTCAGCGAGCCGAACACGTTGTCGGTCTGCGGGACGTAGCCGATCCCCTCGCGGACGATCTCCTCGGGCGCCATCCCGCCGATGTCGCGGCCGTGGTACTCGACGCTTCCGACCCACGGGGTCAGCATGCCGAAGGCCGTCTTGAGGACGGTCGACTTCCCGGCCCCGTTCGGACCGACGAGACAGACGATCTCGCCCGGATCGAGCCGGATCGAGCAGTCGTCGAGCACCTGCACTTCGCCGTACCCGCTGTCGACGTTCGACAGCGAGAGCACGGGATCGGTTCCGTCGCGGGCCGCTTCCGCGGGCCCGGTTCCGCCGTGAGCCCCCTCCGCGGGGCCGATGGTGTCGTCGCTCATGCGCCGCCTCCGAGGTACGCGTCGATGACGCGGTCGTCGCCGCGGACCCCGTCCGGCGTCCCCTCGGTGAGGACGTGCCCCTGATCGAGGACGACGATCGGGTCCGCCAGGTCCATCACGAACTCCATGTCGTGTTCGATGAGCAGGAACGTCGTCCCCTGCTCGTTGAGCCTACGGATCTGTGACTTCAGCTTCTTCGCGAGCGTCGGGTTCACCCCCGCCACAGGCTCGTCGAGCAGGAGGACCTCCGGCTCGGCGAGCATCGCGCGTGCGAGCTCGACGAGCTTCATCTGGCCGCCGGAGATGTCGGTCGCGGGCTGCGCCGCGAGGTGGTCGATCTCGAACTCCTCGAGGATCCGCTCCGCGTCGGCGAGGTTCGCCGACTCGCTCTCGCCGACCGAGCCGGGCGAGGCGAACAGCCTGAGAAACGACTCGCCGGGCTGGTTCCGCGGGCCGACCAGCATCGCCTCGCGGACCGTCATCCCCTCCAGCTTGCGCGGGGTCTGGAACGTCCGGATGAGCCCGTGTTCGGCGACCTGGTACGGCTCCATGCCGGTCACGTCGGTCCCGTTCACTTCCACGGTCCCGCCGTCCGGCTCGTAGAAGCCGGAGATGAGGTTGAACAGCGTCGACTTTCCGGCGCCGTTCGGGCCGATGAGCCCGGTGATCGTGCCGCGCTCGACGGCGAACGTCGCGTGGTCGGTCGCCGCGAGCCCGCCGAACGACTTCTGGAGGTCGTCGACCCGGAGGACGGCGTCGTCCTTGGGGAGGGCGCCCTCACTCATCGCCCCCACCTCCCTTGCGCTCCCGGACGCCGCTGTCCGGCGTCTCGGGCGCCCCGCCTCCGTCGACCGCGCTCGGCCAGATCAGCTCGCGCTGCGGCGGCAGGATTCCCTGCGGCCGGTAGCGCATGACGGCGACGATCACGACCCCGATCAGCAGCAGCCGCAGCGGCGCGGGGTCGATCGGGAGCGCCACGTCGTTCAGGAAGCGCGTCCCCTCGCGGATGGTGACGATCACGACCCCGCCGAACAGCGCCCCGCGGTTGGAGCCGCTGCCGCCTAAGATCACGGCGACCCACGCGTAGAACGTCGTGATCGGGTCCAGGTCGCCCGGCCCGACGTACAGGTTCAGGTGCGTGTAGAACACGCCGGCCAGCGCCATGATCAGGCTGCCGAGGACGAACGACTGCATCTTGAACGAGTACGTGTTCTTCCCCAGCGCCCGCGCGAGGTCCTCGTCGGATCGGATCGTGCGGAGCACGCGACCCCACGGCGACCGGTGCGCGCGCCGGAGGACGAGATAGGTCCCCCCCGCGAACGCGAGCACCAACAGGACGTTCAGCAGGGCCTGCCAGAACGAGGCCTCGAGGAAGATGGGCGATCCCGGAACGATCTCGAGGCGGAGCCCCGGCATCGCCTCCGGGAACGTCGAGAGCACGGGCCAGCCCTTGAAGAACCCCGGGATCCCGCGGACTCCCGCACTGCCGTTCGTCAGCCACCGCTCGTTGAGCACGATCAGCCGCATGACCTCCGCGAGCCCGAGCGACGCGATGGCGAGGTAGTCGGCCCGGAGCCGGAGCGTCGGGATCCCGATCAGCAGCGCGAGCGCGAGCGCGACGACGAGCGCGACCGCGAGTCCGACGAGCGGGTTGAACCCGCCCGCGATCGGCGAGCCGCTCGCGGTCATCAGCGCGGAGCCGTACGCGCCGATCCCGAAGAACGCGGCGACGCTGAAGTTGATCAGGCCGGTGAACCCCCACTGGGCGTTCAGCCCGAACGACAGCAGCGCGTACATTCCCGCCAGTCCGACGAGGAACAGGAAGTAGGTCGGCCCGAGAGCGCCCGTGAGCAGCGCGGCGAGCAGGAACAGCAGGAACGCGACGCTGACGCCGAGCACCCACCCCTCCGGGCGGGTCAGCTCCGCGATCGCCCCCTTCGGATCGGTGAGGGCGCTCATGTGGCCGCCTCCCCGGCGATACCGTTCGGCCGGACGAGCAGCACCGCGACCATGATCACGAACGCGATGGCGTTCGCGTACTCGATGCTAATCAGGCTCTCCAGCGCCGCCGCGAGCCACCCCGGCCAGATCGGGAGCGCTTCGACGACGGTGGAGAAGAACGGCGTTAGCTGGTTTATCATGCCGATGAGGAAGCCGCCCGCCATCGCGCCGTAGACTGAGCCGATCCCGCCGAGGATCACCGCGGCGAAGATGACCAGGAGGAGGTTGAACCCCATCCGCGGCGCGAGTTGGTTGAACAGCCCGAGGAACACGCCGCCCGCGCCGGCGAGGCCGGCGCCGATGACCCACGTCCAGAGCTTGACTCGCTTCGTTCGGATCCCGCTGACCCGCGCGAGGTCGGGATTATCGGCCATCGCGCGCATCTTCCGGCCGAGGTCGGTGTACTGGAGCAGCACGTGGAGCCCGACGACGAGCACCACCGCCGAGCCGACGATCGCGACGTCGTGGAGCGTCACCCGGACGCCGTACGGCACCAGCGACTCGATCGGTCGCTGCGCCCGGATGTCGAACCGCGTGAAGTCAGACCCGAACCGGATCTGGATCAGCGCGCGGTAGATGAACGCGATCCCGATCGACGTGATCAGCAGGCCGATCGAGTCGATGTCGAGCGGCTCGTAGATCAGCTTCTCGGTGGCGACCGCCACGACCGCGGCCGCGGCGATCCCGACGACGAGCGCGAAGAAGAAGCCGAACGGGAGCCCGAGCACCGCGCCGCCGAGCCCGCCGACGGCGCCGAACGTCACGAGCGCCGCGTACGCGCCGATGGTCATCGTGTCGCCGTGCGCGAAGTTCGCGAAGTCGGCGATGCTGTACACGAGCGACAGCCCGATGCTCCCGAGGACGATGATGCTGCTGAACACCAGCCCGTTGGCCAGGTATCCGAGGACGGTCATGGGTCGGGATTAGCCTTCGACGAAGTCGATGCCTTCGTACGCGTGGTCTTGGACCTCGAGGACCTGCAGGAAGCCGACCGGGTCCCCGTCCTCGTTGAAGTCGATGGGGCCGCTGACCCCCTGATAGTCGACGTCGTCCGGCCCGCCGCCGTTCGCGAGGATCTCGCTCGCGGCCGCGAACGACGTCACCGTCTCGCCCTCGGGGCCGGAGACGCGCCGGACGGTCTCCTGGAGCGCCGCGCCGGTGAATTCGTCGGCCGCCTGGATCGCGAGCGCGGCGTTGATGACGCAGTCGAAGGCGTACGACGCCCACGACGTCGGCTGTTGGCCGTATTCCGACTCGAAGGCGGACGCGAACTCCTGGTAGTTCTCCTCCTCGATCGGCGCGGAGGGAACGACGATCTTCATGCCGTTCATGCTCCCCTCGGGCGTGTTCTCGAGGACGCTGTCGCCGGAGACGGAGTCGGCGCCGTAGAACTGCGCCTCGTACCCGGAGGAGAACGCCTCGTTGACCATCGTCGCGAACTCGGCCTGATACGTGATGAACAGCCACGCGTCCGCGCCGGAGCCGTTCATCTCCGAGATGACGCTGGAGTACGACTGCTGTTCCTGGTCGTGGGGGTTGTTGTAGACGACGTCGCCGTCGTACGCGTTCACGAACGCGTCGGTGAGGCTCTGCCCGTAATCGTTGTTGACGTAGGTGACCGCGATCTCGTCGTACCCGTCGTCGGCGATGATGTTCGACAGCGCCAGCGACTGGCTGCGACCGGACGGCGACATCCGGAGCAGTCCCGGGAAGTCGGTGAGGCTGAGGCCGGTGGAGTTCTGGCTCAATTGGACGACGTCGGTCCCCTCGACGACGCTCTCGTAGATGGCGAGCGAGACGCCCGAGCCGACCGCGCCGATGAGGAACGGGACGCCGTCCTGGTTGACGAGCTTCTGTGCGGCGGCGATCCCGCCCTGGTTCTCGCTCTCGGAGTCCTCGACGGCCAGCGAGAGCTCTCGCCCGTCGATGCCGACGTCGTTGACGCGGCTCAAGGCCATCTCGGCGCCGCGCTGGTTCCGCTCGCCGAACGCCGACAGCGACCCCGTCAGCGAGTCGACCATCCCGATCTCGTACGGATCCATCGACTCCCCGCCGTCGTCGCCGTCGGAGCCGTCGTCGCCGTCGGAGCCGTCGTCGCCGTCGCTCCCGTCATCGCCGTCGCCTCCGTCGGAGCCGTCGCTCCCGTCCCCGCCGTCGTCGGTCGTGCTCAGACAGCCCGACAGGGCGAGGAGCCCCGCACCGCCGGTCAGTTTCAGCAGTGTACGCCGGTCCGCCACGTCCGTGGTATCTCGTGACATATGTGACCTGATATTTCAGTTGCCATCCGGGTATCTTAACCCCGGCCCGCCCATGGTCGGGCCGGCCGCAGATGTTCCCCTCGGCCGCCGCGCGGTCCGTCACGGCGTTTTATTCGTCTTTAACGACCCCACAACAATTGGTCGGGTGCCCATATATACGGGTAGAGATCCGCTGTCTGCACATGATTCCGCCCATCGCGAGTAACTTTGTCGCCGGGGAGACTCCCGAGGCGTCGCTCGCCCACGTCGAGGGGCTCAACGACCGCGGCGTGGCCGGTATCCTGAACCTGCTCGGGGAACACTACGAGGAGCGACCCCCCGCCGACGCCGACGCCGACGCGTACGTCGACCTCGTCGAGGCGATCGCGGAACGCGACGTCGACGCCTGCGTCTCGGTGAAATCGAGCCAGATCGGGCTCGACGTCGGCGACCGCGTCTTCGAGGAGAACCTCGCGCGCATCGTCGAGGCGGCCAACGCCCCGACGGCGACCGACGGCGACGACGGCTCCGACGGCGACGAGAGCGGCACGTTCGTCTGGATCGATATGGAGGACCACGAGACCACGGACGTGACGCTCGACGCCTTCGAGCGACACGCGGTCGAGACGGACGGCAACGTCGGCGTCTGCGTGCAGGCGAACCTGAAGCGGACTCGGGACGACCTCGAACGGCTCGCCGACCTCCCCGGGAAGGTCCGGCTGGTCAAGGGCGCGTACGACGAACCCGCCGAGCTGTCATATAAAAAGAAGGCCCGCGTCGACGAGTCGTACCGCGACTGCCTCGCGTACATGTTCGAGGCGTTCGACGGCGGCGTCGCCGTCGGGAGCCACGACCCGGCGATGATCGAGTACGCGACGGAGCTGTACGCCGACCACGGGACCCCCTACGAGGTGCAGATGCTGACCGGCGTCCGGGAGTCGGCGCAGTTCGAGCTCGCGGCCGACCCCGACACCGACGCGGAGGTGTACCAGTACATCCCGTACGGCTCCAAGTGGTTCTCCTACTTCTACCGGCGGATCCGGGAACGCAAGTCGAACGCGCTGTTCGCGCTGCGGGCGATCGTCGGGAACTGAGCGGCCCTCAAAAACTGAGCGGCCCTCAAAAACTGAGCGGCCCTCGGGAATCGGGCGAGCGTCTGCCCGAGCTACGGGTCCAACAGCTTCGACTCCGCCTTCCGGAGGTGTTCGAGCAGCGTCGTCTTCGAGACGCTCAGCTCCTCGGCGAGCTCGCGGGTCGACGCCTCGCGGGGCCACTCGTAGTACCCGGCCTCGCGGGCGTGTTCGTACACCTCGCGCTGGGTCGTCGTCAGCGTGTCGAGCCGCTGCTCGCGGGGCGTGCGCCCCGCGTACCCCGACGACGACATCGACTCCACGGTCACTTCGGCGCCGGAGTCCGCCTGCACGGCGTCGAGCGAGTCACGGATGTCGGTGCGCTCGCCGACGAAACACACCTGCCACTCCTCGCGGCCGTCCTCGATCCGGACCGGCGCGCTGTGAACGAAGCCGTGTTCGAGCAGCGTCGGACACACCATGTCGGCCGGGTCGTACTCCAGGAAGAACTCGCGGACGACGTTGCCCGGCGCGTCCCGCGCGCGTCCGAATCGCTCCTTCAGTTCGAGGAGGTTGCCCGCGCGGTCGGAGTCGCGGATCGCGTCGAGCAGTTCCTCGACCTCCTCGTTCGTGTCGGCGAACGCGGTGAACAGGCCGTTCACCGAATTCGGCGCGTCGGCGTCGGTCCGCGGCGAGTTGTAGATGGCGTGCGCGAGGACGCCGCCGTCGGTGCTGCTCGTCGCGTCGATCGCCCAGCAGTTCGGATGCCACAGGTCGAGCGTCAGTCGAGTCCCGGCCCACTCCTCCGCCCCGTTCGCGTCGGTCGTTGCCATTAGTACCGTTTCAATGGTACCGCATCACAAAGGCTCTGCCGACCATGGTCGGGTGGGATATTTGAACGTGGCGGCGGAAACGACCGCCCATGGCGCAACCGTATCAACACTACATCGACGGAGAGTGGGTCTCGGGCGAGGGCTCGGAGACGTTCGAGAGCGAGAACCCGGCGACCGGGGAGTCCCTCGGCGAGTTCCGGCGCGGCGCCCCCGAGGACGTCGACCGCGCGGTCGACGCGGCGGACGAGGCGTTCGACGAGTGGCGCGAGCTGTCCCGGATCCAGCGCGCAGAGTACCTCTGGGACGTGTACCACGAGCTGCGCGAGCGAACCGACGAACTGGGCGAGATCGTCACCAAGGAGTGCGGGAAGGAGATCAGCGAGGGGAAAGCCGACGTGGTCGAGGCCGCGCACATGGTCGAGTGGGCCGCGGGCGACGCCCGCCACCCGTCGGGCGACATCGTCCCCTCGGAGATCCCGTCGAAGGACGCGTACATGCGGCGGAAACCCCGCGGCGTCACCGGCTGTATCACCCCGTGGAACTTCCCCGTCGCCATCCCCTACTGGCACATGGCCATCGCGCTGGTGGAGGGGAACACCGTCGTCTTCAAGCCGGCCGAGCAGACCCCGTGGTGCGCGCAGATCATCGCGGAGATGTTCGACGACGCCGGGATCCCCGACGGCGTGTTCAACATGGTACAGGGGTTCGGCGACGCCGGCAACGCGATCGTCGAGAACGACGACGTCGAGACGGTCATCTTCACCGGCTCCGCCGAGGTCGGCCACCTGATCCAGGACAAGCTCGGCGGCGTCGCCGGCAAGCGCGCCGCCTGCGAGATGGGCGGCAAGAACGCGATCGTGGTCACGGAGGAGGCGGACCTCGACGTCGCGGTCCACTCCGCGGTGATGTCCTCGTTCAAGACCACCGGCCAGCGCTGCGTCTCCTCCGAGCGCCTGATCGTCCACACCGACGTGTACGACGAGTTCAAAGAGCGGTTCGTCGAGGTCGCCGAGAGCGTCGCCGTCGGCGACCCGCTCCAGGAGGACACGTTCATGGGGCCGCTCATCGAGGCGGAGCACCACGAGAAGGTCGCCGAGTACAACCAGCTCGCCCGCGATGAGGGCGTGAACGTCCTCGTCGACCGCACCGACCTCGACGCCGACGAGATCCCCGACGGCCACGAGGAGGGCCACTGGATCGGGCCGTTCGTCTACGAGGCCGACCCCGACGAAGACCTCCGGTGTACCCACGAGGAGGTGTTCGGACCGCACGTCGCCCTCCTCGAGTACGACGGCGACATAGAGCGCGCGGTCGAGATCCAAAACGACACCGAGTACGGGCTCGCCGGCGCGATCGTCTCCGAGGACTACCGGCAGATCAACTACTACCGCGACCGCGCCGAGATCGGGCTGGCGTACGGGAACCTCCCCTGTATCGGCGCCGAGGTCCAGCTCCCCTTCGGCGGCGTCAAGAAGTCCGGCAACGGCTACCCCTCCGCCCGAGAGGCCATCGAGGCGGTCACCGACCGCACCGCGTGGACCCTGAACAACTCGAAGGAGATCGAGATGGCGCAGGGGCTCTCGGCCGACATCAAGACGAAGGACGACTGAGACCGGTCACCGCCGCGCCGCATCCGTTTTATTCATTTTATCAGTTATTCGACCGCGTCCAGCGCCGCGGCGACGGCCTCGCTCGGACCGTCGGCGTCGGCGAGCGCGCCGCGAGCGACCAGCCGCTCACGGGGGCGGCCGACCGGCTGCGGGACCGACTCCGTCGCGAGCAGTCCCGCCTCCCGGAGTTCCCGTTTGATCCGCGTGAACGTCGCCGAGCTCCCGAGGCCGGCCTCCTCGCAGGCGCGACGCAGGTCGCGGTCGAGCGCGCCGTGGCGGACGCCGACGACGTACGCGCGACGCCGCGCGTCGGCCAGGTCCGGCTCGTCGGGTTCGATCGCGGCGTCCGCGGCGCCCGCGACGCCGTCGCCCTCGACGGCTCCGGGGTCGATCGCCCGGACCACGTCGTCCGCGACGGCGACGCCGCAGCGCTCCCGGACCGACTCGTGCATCCGCCGGCGGCTCGGCGTTCGCAGGCGGCGCTCCTCGGCCGATTCGACGAGCGGAACGTAGCGTTCCCGGAGCGCCGGATCGTCGCCCACGCGACACCACCTCGCCGGCGAGTCGGCGCTCGCATCGACGCCGTCTCGGTCTCCGCCGGCGACGAGCACGGACCCCGTTTCCCGACCGACGAGCGCCGCGTTCGGCTGCGGCTCCGTCAGCGTCAGGAGCTCCACCGCGCCCGTCTCCGCGAGCGCCGCGAGCCTGCTCGCGGGTCGGAATCCCTCGGTGACGGCGTCGACCGCGCGGTCGCTCGCGAGAACGGCGAGCGCCGGGAGCGACGAGGAGAGCGCGTCCGACCGGTCGGGGCGGTCTCCCGTTGCGGCGGGAGCCTCCGTCGCGGCCGGTGAATCACCACCCGACGCCTCGGCTCGCAGCGTCTGGACGGACGGCTCGACGACCTCCGGCGCCGCCGCGCGGTACGCCTCGACGACCGCCGTCAACAGCGACGGAGTCGGGTCCACGAGCACCGGATCGACGAACCCGCCGATCGGTTCGGGTCCGTCAGCGAACGGCAGGATCGGCTCGGTGGACACACCCGCACCTACGCCGCGGACGAATTAAGAATGGCGGCGGATGCCCGCTCTCGGCACCGCCGGCCGGGAGGTATCGGTCCGTTCGGCCCGCGTTCGGCCCCGTCCGATCGTCCGCGTCTCAGAGAACGTCAACGCGGGTGACGTGACCGCCGCAGCCGCACCGTTCGACGTACTCCGGGTCGACGTCGCCGCGCTCCTCGCGGAGCGCGTCGTAGAGGAACTCCTCGGGGTGGCCGAGGTCGCCGTGAGTGACCAGGTTGACGTGGTTTCCGGCGGTCGTGTGGTCGATCGCCGCGAGCGCGTCGCGGACCGCGAGCTCCGGGGCCCCGGCGTACTTCGGCGTCTCCAGGTTCGCCGACCAGGAGTTGTCGTGGACTCGGTCGGTGATCGGTTCGGCGGTCTCGTCGTGGTCGTGGTCGTCGGTGGATGCGGTCATGGGTGTGTCGTCGGTGGTCGTCAGGGGTCGGTAGTCGTCAGGGGTCGGTGGTCGTCAGGGATCGAGAGTAGCTGTCTGGGGCCGTCGGTAGTTGTCTGGGGCCGTCGGCGATTGTCCGGGGCGACGGACGGTGCGGCCGCGGTCCCGGCCGAGCCGGTCTACGGATCGACGGCCGCGACCTCCGTCTCCTCGTCGACGGGGTGACTGGGCAGGTCGTCGACGAACTCCCGGACCACCGTCCGCTCGACGCGCTGGAGCGTCTCGCTACAGGTCGACTTCGCGATGCCGACGTGCTCCGCGACCTCCGTCAGGGTGGCTCGGCGCGGCACGTCGTAGTAGCCGAGGTCGACGGCCGCGAGCAGTAGTTCCCGCTGTCGGTCCGTCAACAGGCGAGCGGGGTTGACGCGTTGCCGCACGCGCTCGACCTCGAACTCCAGACCGAGGTCGCTCAGCCGCCGGCCCATCTCTGCGACGCGCTCGTGTTCGCCGGTGACCTCGACCTCCGCCACGCCGTCCTCGATGTCCAGCGGCATCTCGATCGGGAGCCCGGAGCGCTTCGCGGCCAGCAACAGCAGCGGGGCGTCGGTCTCGATCCGGACGGTCGCGACGCCGTCCTCGCGGGCCATCACCGACACCGAGGCCAGCGCGTCGTGGGACTCCATCGCCGACAGGACCGCGTCGACGTCGCGGGCGCTGACTCTGACCAAGGCGAAGCCGGCGCTCTCGCCGGGGACCGCGGTGAGCACGCGGAACCCCGCGTCGGGGAACTCGCGCGAGACGTCGGCTATCCACGGTCCGTCGGGCAGGTCGACGAGGAGGCGTGCTTGGGGCATGGGTGGGTGGTCGGTCGTCGGTCGGTCGCGGTCGTCGGCCGGGTCGTCGGTCAGTCGCGGCCGTCGGCCGGGGTCGTCGCTCGGTCGCAGTCGCCGGTCGGAATCGTCGCTCGGTCGCCGCGGCGTTACTCCACGTACACCGCGCCCTTCATTCCGACCGCCTCGTGGGGGGTACAGACGTAGGTGTGCACGCCGGACTCCTCGAAGGTGTGCTCGAACGTGTGGCCCGCCTCGCCGACGGTCTCGCTCTCGAAGTTACCGTCGGAGCCGGCGACGTTATGCTGTCCGCCCTCGCCAGTCCACTCCCAGGTGACGGTCGTCCCGGACGATACCGCGACCGCCGCCGGGCCGAACGCCAGTCCGTCGCCGGCGCCGACGTCGACGGCCACTGAGTCGGCGTCCGTCATGTCGGCCGTCCGCTCGTAGTTGGTGGCGTCGTCGAGGAAGCCGCCGTAGTCCGGCTCCTCGGAGAGGTACTGCTGGTCGCCGCTGCCGCCGTCGCTGCCGTCACTTCCGTCGCTACCGTCGCTGCCGTCACTTCCGTCGCTGCCGCCGCTACCGCCGCTGCCGCCGTCGCCGCCGTCGCCGCTACCGCCGCAGCCGGCGAGCGCGGTGGTCACACCGAGCGCCGCAGTCGTTCGAACGAACGTTCGCCGGTCGAGTGTGCGTCGGGTCATGCGCTTCGGCGTAGGGTAGTAGGGGGAATACCTTCGGCGGGAATTCCCGTGCCGCGGCGTCGGGAGGCGAACTATTCGGGCCGAAGTATAAAAGGGGTCGAGGGAGGTGCGAGCGTCTCCCCCCGTTCAGGCGGGCTCTATCGTGACGTGCCACTCGTCGTCGGCGACCCGTTCGGTCTCGTGTTCGAAGCCGCGGTCCGCCAGCACGTCGTACAGCGGGGCCGGTTCGAACTCGTTCACGAGCCGCAACCGCTCGTCCGGCCCGAGCTCGTCGAGCGCGTCGCTGATGACCGGAAACGGCGGATCGTCGCGCTCGCGGACGTCGAGCACCGATTCGGCGTCGTTCATATCCGATCGCACGCGGCGGTCCGACATGCACGTTCGCGGGAACATGTTCGACCGACGCGGCCCGCGGCGGCGCGTCTCGCTCGACTCCGCGACGGAAACCGCCAGCGGCGTTCAGAAGGGGGTCGTCGGACCGCCCGCGCCGTCGTCGTCCGTAGCGCCCGTTCGATCGACGCCTGCCGGGTCGGCGTCGGCCCGGTCGTCGTCACTCGCCCCGCCGTCACCGACCTCGCCGTCGCCGGACTCGAGCCGTTCGAGCCGGTCGTTGACCGCCTCGCTCCCGTTGAGCGAGGGGTCGACGCGCACCCGGACCAGATCGTAGCCGTGGTCCGCGACGGCGTCGAACGCGCGGAAGGCGCCCACCGCCAGCGGCTCCGCCTGCGGACAGAACGCCGTCGTCGGCGTGAACTCGGCGCGGAGCGTCGTCGGGTCGTCGGCCTCCTCGGCGTAGCGGAATCCGGCGTCCGGATGCCGCGGGTCGAGGTTGAGCCGAGCGAGGTTGTAGCCGAACGTGGCGTCGTACACGCCGTGTTCCTCGAAGGCGTCCCTGGCGTGTCGGTGGACGACGACGTGGTCCTCCCCCGCGAGGACGTCGTGGTCCGCGAGGAAGGCGCCCGGCTTCGGGACGTGCTCCGACACGAACTCGTTCTCGTCGTCGAACTCGGGCTCGGAGCCGCCGAGGAAGCTCATCGGCCGGCCCCCGCGGCGCTCTGAGTGTCCGTCGTCGTCTCCCCGTCCGTCGTCGCTCCGCCGTCTGTCGCCGCTCCGCCGTCTGTCGCCGCCTCGCCGTCTGTCGCCGCCTCGCCGTCTGTCGCCGCCTCGCCGTTCGCGACCCAAATCGCCGTGACGACGCCGTCGTCCGTCTCGACCGCGTCGTGCGCGTAGCCGCGGTCGTCGAGCTTCGGGAACAGGAACTGCGGAACTCGGTCGTTGCGCTGGACGAGAACGGTCTCGGCCGGCAGGTCGGCGAGCAGTTCGAGCGTCCGCCGAAGCGGCTCCGGCGGGCCGAGGTCGGCGACGCCGAGCGTCTCGACCGGCCGGTCCGTCGGCGCGTCGGTCTCCTCGAGGGCCGCTGTCTCCCGTGACATGGACCTGAGTTCGTTCTCCGCGCGCCCGTCGTTTACCCCGAACCTGTTCGGGGGCCGTCGTTCGTCGATGGGCGGCCGGACCCCCGAACGCGTTCGGGGACGTGACCACGGACGCGCGGACCGTACGCGGGGACATGCGAGGCGTCCCCGGCGATCTCACGACCTCGACGCGCCCGCCGACCACGATTCCCCTCCGACACTTCCTCGTCGCGCTGGCGTTCCTCGCCGCCGGGGGAGCGCTCGCGCTCACGCGAGTCGTCGGGATCGAGGGAGCCGGAGCGGGCCTCGGCCGAATCGCCGCGGCCCACCTGCTGCTCGTCGGGTGGGTGTGTCTCACGGTCCTCGGCGCGATGACCCAGTTCGTCCCGGTCTGGTCGGGGGTCGAGCTCCACTCGGACCGGCTGGCGACGCTCCAGCTCGTCGCCGTCGCGGTCGGCGTGAGCGGGTTCGCCGGCGGGCTGTGGATCGGCCGGCCGGCCGACGCGGCGCTGTTCGCCGGGCTCATCCTCCTCGGATTCGCCGCGTTCGTTTATAACCTCGCGAGGACCCTGTGGCGCGCCCGTCCCCTCGACGTCACGGAGGGGCACTTCGCGCTCGCGCTCGGCTTCCTCGCGCTCGCGGCGGTCCTCGGGGGGAGCCTCGCGGCCGACTACCGCTGGGGCGTGCTCGCCCCGCTCGGCCTCTCGCGGACCGCGGTCGTCGACGCGCACGTCACGCTCGCCGTCCTCGGCGTCGTCCTCACGACCGTCTTCGGCGCCCTGTACCAGCTCGGCCCGATGTTCACCCAGATCGACGCGCTCCCGGTCGAGGACCGGCTCGCGCGCGTCGAGACCGCGGCGTACCCGGCCGGCGTGACCCTGCTCGCCGCCGGGCGGCTGTTCGCGGTCGCTCCCCTCGCGACCGCCGGCGGGTTGCTCGCCGCGGGCGGCGCGGCGGTCGACGGGGGGATACTCCTCCGGCGGCTCCGCGACGCGACGGCGACGGCGACGCCGATGCTCTCGCGATACGCCGTCGTCGCCGTCGCGACGCTCGCGTGGAGCGCGACCGCGGCCGCGACGTGGACCGTCGACCCCCTCGGGCCCGCCGTCCGGTTCGGGCACCCCGCGGTCGGTCCCGTCCTGCTCGGCGCGCTCGTCGGCTTCGTCGTCGTCGGGAGCCTCTACCACGTCGTCCCCTTCATCGTCTGGCTCGACCGATACGCCGACCGCGTCGGGCTGGAACGGGTCCCCGCCATCGACGACCTCTACCACGCCCGCGTCGCCGCGGTCGACCTCGCCGCGACCGTCCTCGGCGCCGGCCTCCTGCTCGCGGCCGCGGTCTCGCCCGCCGTCGCGTCGCTCGGGGCGGTCGGCGGGTCCGCCGAGGGCATCGTCCGACCCCTCGGCGGCGCGCTCGTCGTCGCCGGCGCGCTGCTGTTCGCCGGCAACATGGTCGCGACCGTCGTCCGGCACGGCGGGACCGCGATATTCGGCGGAGTCGGATCGGCGGCGACGACGCCCTCGGAGGCGACAGACGCCGACGACCGATGATCGGGCCGGGAGTGGATCGATGACCGCGCCGGGAGCCGGCCGGTTCGCCCGCGAGCCGCCGGCCCGCGGCCGCGGTCCGGAAGATACTTCATTGATACGACAATATCTCCGGCATGGAACGCCGTGCCCTCCTCTCAGCACTCGGAGTCGGAGTCTCGTGCCTCGCCGGCTGTACCGACGGGATACGGGGAGCCGACGAGTCGGGATCGAACGGGCAGTCGGAGCTCCCGGAGGAGTACCCCGACGGTGCGGGACCGGACGGTATCGACTTCACGACGCTCGAGTCGGACGACGAGACGCCGTTGCACGCGCCGAGGGACCACTGGGACTCGTACGCGATCGTCTTCGACGAGCCGCCCGACCGTCGCCGCGTCGAAGGCGACTACTACGTGAACTCGTCCACCGGAGAGGTGATCTCCGAGCTGTGGTACGGCGCGAAGGACTACCGAAACGGCGACGCGTACGCGTACGTCCAGCCCGCCGACGGACTGCCGGACCACCAGCCGCGCGACGAGTGGGAGTCGGACCCGCAGTTCACGTATCACGACGCGACCGACGCGTACTACCGGTACGACCCGCAGTACGGTCAGATCGCTCCCACGAACATCGGCCGACACACGGAGATGGTCGAGCCGTACGGCTGGGAGGCGGTCGGCACGGCGACGCACCACGGCGTCCCCGTCGTCGCGTACCGGCTCTCGGACGCGGAGCCCGAGGACTCGCGGGCCACCCCGGCCGTCGAGGGCTCCCTCGAGCTCGGCGTCGAGGACGGGATCATCTACGCGTTCGACCTCGCGCTCGACGCCGAGGGCGAACCCCGGTACACCTACGCCGTCCGTCCGGAGCCGTTCCCGGACCACGAGTGGGTCGAGACGGCCCGGAGGATCAGCGGTTCGGCCGACGGCGCCAACGACAGCGCGTGACCGACGGCGCTAACGACAGCGCGTGACCGACGCCGCCGACGGCAGCGCGTGACCGACGCGGCCTGGAACTTAGTCACGTAGCGGCGGCTCGACGGGACGGATGGGTTCAAAAGACACGCGGGGCGTTTTATATCCGCTTCGAGCGGAGCGCCACCGCGGCGACGCCCGTCGCGACCGCGACCCACCCGAGCAGGACGGCCACGAGCACGCCGACCGAGAGACCGCTGCCGTCGAGCGCGGCCGCGAGCCCCGCGCCGCCGGCGTCGGTCGGGGCGAGCGCGAGCAGCCGGTACGTCGAGACCGGGTTCGCGGCCACCGCGACGGCGACGAACCGCCCCGCGCCGTCGAGCGCGGCCAGCACGCCGAGCGCGAGCAGGTCGTGGACCAGGGCGAACCACGCCCAGACGAGCAGGGCGCCCGCGAGCGCGACCGTCGAGGTCGGCGCGACCGCGGAGATCGCCACCCCCAGCCCGAGGAGCGCGACGGCGACGGCGACCGTCGCGAACAGGAACCACGCGAACGTCGGCCAGCCGGCGAGCCCGAACTCCCGCAAGAGGAGCAGTCCGGGGACGCCGAAGCCGACGACGACCGACGCCGAGAGCACCGCGGCCCGCCCGGCGTACACGCCGATCGCGGTTTCGACCCGCGAAACGGGCAGCGTCAACACGACCCCGAGGCGCCCGCGCTCCGCCGCGCCGACGATCGCGCCGTGACCGAACGCCAGCGCGGCCAGCGGGACGAGGTACGTCGCCAGTTCGACGTAGCTCGCGACGACCGGCTCGTAGCCGGTCGGCGCCACGCTCGACCCGCTGAACGTCGCCAGCAGGAGCCCGAACGCGGCGAACACGACCGTCAGCGCGACGGCCCACCCCCGGCGGGCGGTCAGCCGGGTCTCGCGGCGAGCGATCCGGAGGACGATCCCGGGACGCGGGAGGGGAACGGAGATCCCCTCGGCGTCGGTCGCGGTCTCGTCCGCGGTCTCCGTCTCCCTCTCCGTCGCCTCCGCGGAAGCGTCCGTCCGCGAGGCGGCGGTCGAGCCGTCGACGACGACGCCGCCGTCCGGGGCCGGGTCCGAGTCAGACGCCGTGTCGGCGTCGGGCGCCTCGCCGTCCTCGGGCGCGGCTCCGCGCCCGCGCTCAGGCATCTCGACCACCCCCGGTGAGAGAGACGAAGGCGCCTTCGAGCCCGGCCTCGTGGTCGGCGGCGAGCCCGTCGGGCGTTCCCTCCGCGACCAGCCGCCCGTCGTCGAGGACGCCGACGCGGTCGCAGACGCGCTCGGCCTCCCGCAGCGCGTGGGTCGCCATGAGCAGTGTCACACCCGTCTCGTCACGCACGCGGGTCAGGACCTCGCGGAGCGCGGCGACGCCGTTCGGGTCGAGCCCCGCGGTCGGCTCGTCGAGCAGGAGCACCGCCGGATTCGCGAGGAGCGCGGCCGCCAGCCCGAGCCGGCGGCGCATCCCCTTCGAGTAGCCGTCGATGGGGCGGTCGATCGCCTCGGCGAGCCCGACCGTCGCGGCCGCGCCGGCGATGCGCTCGGCGGCGTCCTCCGGGCCCGACCCGACTCCGCGGACGTCGGCGTGGAAGCGCAGGGTCTCGCGCCCCGTCTCGCCCGGCGGAAAGCCGGGCTCCTCGGGTAAGATTCCGATCGCCTCGCGGATCCGCCACCCGATCTCGCCGACCTCGCGGCCGCCGACCGAGACGGTCCCGGCGTCGGGGCGCTCGTGGCCGGCGATCAGCCCGAACAGCGTGGACTTGCCGGCGCCGTTGGTTCCCACGAGGCCGTACGCGTCGCCCGATTCGACCGTGAGGTCGAGCCCGGCGAGGGCCTCGACGTCGCCGTACCGCTTGTGAACGTGCTTAATATCGATGCGCATGGTTACTGGTGCCGCTGGTGGTGGTCGTCTCCCGGGTCCGAGTCGTACTCGACGGTCGCGTCGACGGCCGCCGCGTACGGGCGATACGGCTCGACGTCGTGGACGGGGTCGGCGAGCGGGCGGTGGTCGACGACCCCGGCGGTCTCGACCGCGGGGAACCGGCTCTCGACCAGCCGGATCGCGTCGAACGCCGGGCCGTCCGCGAAGACCGCTGCGGCGGGGTGCTCCTGCACGAGCCGCTGGGCCGCGCCGGCCGGCCGATGCCGCGTGTCGCTTATCCCGTCGCCGTCGGCGTCGGCGACGCGGGCGTCCGACCAGTAGTTGCCCCGGTCGGAGCCGTTCCAGGCGACGAGGTCGCGGGTCGTCGTCAACACCGGCTCCTCGTTCTCGACGAACCCGTTGCCGGCGACGGTCGTCTCCGAGGTCCCGGCGGAGTGGTGGACCCCGACCCCGTTGGCGTACAGGAGGTTCCCCCGGACCTCGTTGTGCTGGGCGTTGTAGAGGAAGATCCCGTCGTCGTTGGCGACGAGGCGGTTGTCGCGGACGACGCTGCGGTCGATCTCCTTGAGCAGGATCCCGTGGCCGCTCTGCCCGCGGTTCGCAACCGCGGTGTTGTTCACGACCTCGATGGAGTCGCTGACCATCAGCGCGTACCCCACGTCGTTCTCGAAGGCGACGTTGTCCGCGATCCGGTTGTCGTCTGAGTACATGTAGTGGACGCCGTAGCGCAGGTCCCACAGCGTGTTCCCGGTCGCCTCGACGTCGGAGGCCCACGAGTAGTAGATCCCGTCGCGCACGTCGGTGATCTCGGTGTCGCGGATCTCGCTCCCCTCGGTCTCCCAGAGGTTGATCCCGTTGCCGCGGTTCGCGAACCGCGGCGCCTCGGTGCCCTCGATCCGCGAGTCGGCGACCGTCACCTCGTCCGCGCCGTTCACCCAGACGCCGAAGGCGGCGTCGGTGAGGTAGAGCTCCGAGAGCGTCGCCCCGGAGGCGTTCCCGGCGACGTACACCCCGGCGTCTTGCGACTCGAGGTCCTCGCCGGTGTCGTGGATCCAGACGCCCTCGATCGCGGCGTTCGGCGCCTCCAACACGACGACGCTGTCCTCGCCGCCCCCGTCGACCAGGGCTCCATGAGTCTCGCTCGCCCGGACCGTCACGTTCGGCTCGTCGACGACGACCGGCTCCGTCGGCTCGAAGACGCCGGAGAGCTCGACCGCGTCTCCGGGCTCCGCGGCGTCGACCGCGGCGGTCAGGCTCTCGTACGTCCCGGCGGTCGCGTTCTCGCCGTCGGTCGCGTTCCCTCCGCCGTCGCTCACGACCGTCGCGGTCCCCGCCGCCGTCGGCCGCGCCGGGTCGTACGTCGGCGGGTCGACGACGAGCCCGTCGGTGCCGTTGGCCGCCTCGGCCCCGCTCGCGTCGCCGGACACGGCGCCGCCCCCCGCCGCCGCGGTGACGCCGCCGAGGACGGCCGCGAGCACGACGGCGGCGGCCACGAAGACCGCGCGCGCCGAGACGAGGCCGGCGACCGACGGGCGTCGGGTCATCAGTTCACCTCCGCGCCGGGCTCGTCGGTGGTCGCAGGCGGCTCGTCGCTCGACCGGTCTCGGTCGGGGCCGTCGCCGTCGCTCCCGCCCCCGAGGCGGTCGCGGAGCCGCTCCGCGGCCTCGCCGACGGTGACCTGCGAGTCGCGGAGCAGGTACGCCGCGACCAGCAGGAGGAACCCCAGTCCCGTCATGTACCCCCCGGGACCGAACCACGCCACCCCGCTGATGTTGGCGATCTCGTAGCCGCCCAACAGCGGCGGGGTGAACTCCGCGACGCCGACGACCGGCGCGTCCTCCCCGAGCGCGTGGCCCGCCTGGTACAGGCGGTACTGGACGATCGCGAACGTGCCGACGAACGCCACGGTCGCCCCGACGAGCTGGCCGAGGAGGCCGTAGCGGAGCTTGCGCTCGGTCGGCGCGACCGCCACGAAGACCCCCGCGGCCGCCACCGCGAGGAACAGGACCGGCCCGAGGATCCACTCCGGCGCGGCGATCGCGTCCGGGTGGACCGCGTAGTTCGGGTCGACGAACACCGGGTCCG
>NZ_NHOY01000103.1 GCF_002252755.1 Halorubrum sp. Hd13
CCCAGGGGTTTCGACCGCGGGACCGCCGGTTCCCGGTCGGGCTACCGAATCACGAACGCCGGCTCTCCGATCCGTTCGCTCTTGCACTCCGGGCACCGCGACGGCTCGTTGACCGGGTCGTCGAAGCCGTCGAAGCCGCAGTCGCGGCACTCGGGCGGCGCGACGAGGAACCGCTCGTCGGCGTCGGCGTCGTCGACCGACCGCGAGACGTGGTCGAGGTGCTCGTACACGACCGGCGTCGGCAGCGACAGCGACTCGCCGAGGTCGCTCGCGGTCGCCGGGCCTTCGCGGAGCGTCTCGGCGATGCGCTGACGGGTCGTCTCCATGCCGGCCGTTCGCGGGCGGTGAATAAAACGGCGGCGGGAAACTGCTCGCCCGACCCTCACTCCGCGGGCCGCGGCGCCAACACCACCAGCGCGACGCTCTCCTCGCGCGCGGTCGGTTCGACCGTGGACTCCCCCCCGAACCGGAGGATCTCCCCGGCCTCGACTCGGTGGAGGTCGCCGTCGAGGGCGACGTCGACGGCGCCCTCCAGCACGTGGAACAGCACGGTCCGGTCGGGATGCTCGTGTCCAGGCACGCGCTCGCCCGCCTCCAGCGACAGCCGGATCGTCTTCGGCTCCCGCCCGGGGAACGCGTCCGCGTGCGGCTCGCCGTCGAGGTCGGCGATGCGAGCCCGGTCGGCCCCGGGAGCGTCCCGGTCGGCCGCCTTCGGGAACTCGGCGACGAACCGAGAGGGGCCCTCCCGCTCCGACTCGTAGCCGTCGGCGTCGAACGCGGGCCTCTCGACCGCCATCTCGTGGTACAGCGGTTTCGGATCGTGGTCGTTGACGACCGTCAGCGTCTCACCCGGTGCCAGCTCCTCGAAGGCGCCGTGTATCCGGCCGTGTCGCTCGCTCGGCGGGAGGTCTCGCACGTCGAGTTCGGTCATACGCGTTGGATTCCCCGCGACCCCTATGTGCGGTGTCGCGAACACGTTCGGGCCGCACCGGCGGTGGTCGGGGCGGGACGGGTCCGGTCCGCGACCGGGACGGCACGGGTCGGTCGAAGCAGCGGGACGGCTCAGGCCAGCCACAGGAGCCGGACGTTGCTCGCGGTGAGGTACGTGCCGACGAGCGTCAGGAGGACGGGCGGGAAGTAGTAGAGGAGCGCGTCGCCGTCGCGGGCGCCCGAGACGCTGATCCACAGCATCACGAGGTAGACGGCGATCTTCAGGGCCACGAGTCCGGAGAGCCCGAAGGAGTCGAGCGCGAAGACGACGACCGGGTTCGCCTCGTCGATCGTCGGGACGTACTCTAGGAAGGCGATCGTCGAGACGACGTCGCCGACGCCGTACGTCGCGGTCGCCGCGATCCACAGCCAGTAGAACTCCTGCGGCCGGCGGCTGTACGCCGGGCGACGTCGCCGTCGATCGCGGGACCGGGACACGGTTCGAGGTGTCGAGGCGACGACGTGAATCTGCCGGTTCGCCGCGGTTGGCCGGTGGGGTCGCTCCGCCGCGGTCGCGCCGCCGAGCCCGCCCGCGCCGCCGAGACCGCCCGCGCCGCTTCCGGATCGTTCAATGTCGGCCGGCCGGAGGGATCCCCATGGGCACGCCACTGGAGCCGCGGGCGGAGCAGGTCGAGGAGGTCCTCGACCGGCTGTACGAGGAGTACCCGGACTCGACCATCTCGCTGAACTACTCGAACCGGCTGGAGCTGCTCATCGCCGTGATCCTCTCCGCGCAGTGCACCGACGAGCGCGTGAACGCTGTGTGCGCCGACCTCTTCGAGACGTACGAGACGCCCGAGGAGTACGCGAACGCGCCGCAGGAGGAGATGGCCGAGGCGATCGACTCGATCACCTACTACAACAACAAGGCGAAGTACATCCGCTCGGCGTGCGCGGACATCGCCGAGAAGCACGACGGCGAGGTCCCCGACACGATGTCCGAGCTGACCGGCCTGGCCGGGGTGGGACGGAAGACCGCCAACGTCGTCCTCCAGCACGGTCACGACGTCGTCGAGGGGATCGTGGTCGACACCCACGTCCAGCGGCTCACCCGGCGGCTCGGTATCACCGAGGAGGAGCGCCCCGAGGCGATCGAGCGGGACCTCCTCGACGTCGTCCCCGAGAGCGACTGGCAGCAGTTCACGCACCTCATGATCGACCACGGGCGCGCCACCTGCACCGCGATCAACCCGGACTGCGCCGACTGCGTGCTCGCGGACGTCTGCCCGTCCGAGAAGGGCGACGCCGAGGTCGACCTCGCGAGCGGCGAGGCGTGGTAACGGGGTCGCGCGACCGACGGGAGCGATGAGTGGACGTCGCACGCGTATTTAAACACCCCTTCGAACGGGGGTCCTCCCCGAATGCCTCCACGCGAGAGGGAACTCGCTTCGTAGTTTATCTTCCATACCGGCGTACTCGCAAGTGAGGAGAGACGCTATGTCAACCAGAACCACAAACGAGTTCGGCGGGGAGATCGGCGGCGTCACGCTACTGGGGAAGGCGCACTCGCTGTCGGCGCTGTTCATCGTGATGCTCCGAGCGACGATCGGCGGGATGATCCTGTTCGCCGGGCTCGGGAAAGCGACCGGCGAGCCGTTCGACGCCAGCGGCTACCTCGTTCACGCGCCCGACGCGGCGAGTCCGGTCAGCGGCCTGTACGCCGCGATGGGCTCGACGCCGTGGTTCGTCGAGTTCGCGAACGTGTTCGTCCCGGCGACGCAGCTGCTCATCGGGACGGCGCTCATCCTGGGCGCGTTCGTCCGGCTGGCCGCGCTCGGCGGCGCGATGCAGATGGCGCTGTTCTACCTCGGCGGGTGGAGCGGCGACGCCCTCGCGCTGTTCGACTCGACGCTGGTGTACGCGGTCGTGTTCCTCACGGTCGCCGCCTTCGGCGCGGGTCGCGTCCTCGGGCTGGACGCCTACATCGAGCGGATCGAGGTCGGCGGCGAGGCGCTGACGGAGAAGTTCCCGGCGCTCCGCTACGTCCTCGGGTGAACGAGGGCGACGCCTAGCGCGTCGGTCGGGTAGCCGCGAACCGCCGACTCGTCTTCAGACCGTTCGGTTCTCCGGCCGCTTCGTCGCCGAGCGTCGACGCCGGCGACCGTGTCATCGCACGGACTCGGCCCCGACACCGGCGCTCCGTTTCGGGTTCCATTCGATATAAGAGCGCGGGGGCGAAACGGAGCGGTAATGGATCTCGGTTCGCGGGACGCGTTCGCTCGGATGGGGACGCTCGGCATCGAGGAGGAGTTCTACATCGCGGATGCCGACGGTCGCCCGACGTCCGGAACCGACGACCTCGTGTACGGCCGCGACCCGCCGAGCGCGGTGCCCGACGGGTTCGACCACGAACTGTTTAAATGCACCATCGAGGCGCAGACCCAGCTGATCGAGGACCCCGCGAACGCCGAGGACGCCCTGTCGGCGGTCCGGGAGGCGCTCGTCGACCACGCCGCGGCCGACGGCTACCGGATCGCCGCCGCGGGGCTCCACCCGGCGGCGAAGTGGCGCGAGCTGGACCACGTCGAGAAGCCGCGCTACAAGGCGCAGCTCGACCGGATACGGTACCCCCAACACCGCAACACCACGGCCGGCCTCCACGTCCACGTCGGCGTCGACGACGCGGACAAGGCGGTGTGGATCGCCAACCGCCTCCGCTGGCACTGCCCCGTGCTGCTCGCGTTGTCGGCGAACTCCCCGTTCTGGAACGGCTTCGACACGGGGCTCGCGTCGGCCCGCGCGAAGATCTTCGAGAACCTCCCGAACACCGGGATCCCCTCCGCGTTCGACGACTTCGACGCCTTCCAGCGCTACGAGCGCCGGATGGTCGAGACGGACTCGATCGCCGACCGCGGCGAGCTCTGGTTCGACGTGCGCCCGCACACCGGCCACGGCACCGTCGAGGTGCGCGCGCCCGACGCCCAGCGCGACCCAGATGTCACCCTCGCGCTGGTCGAGTACGTGCACGCGCTCGTCGTCGACTACGCGGAGCGCTACGACGACGGCGAGTCCGCGCCGGCGCTCCGCCGCGAGCTGTTAGACGAGAACAAGTGGCGCGCGATCCGCCGCGGGCACGACGCCTCGTTCGTGGCCCGGAGCGGCGAGGAGACGGTCTCCCTCGGCGAGGTCGTCGACAGTGAGTGCGACCGGCTCGGGATCGACGGGATCCGCGGTGTGTACGACGCCGAGAGCGGCACCGAGCGCCAGCGGCGGCTCCGCGAGGAGTCCGGGCTCGACGCGCTGTGCGAGGACCTGGTACTGTCGACGTGAGGCGGGCCGGGCGGCGACGGTGCCGGATCGTCGATCGCCGCGACTTCCGTCGGAACGAAAGCGACGAGAAACCCTTTTGGGCGCGCGGACACCACTCACAAGTATGACGAGTGACGAGTTCGACGACGACCCCGCCGCGGATCCCGACGGCGGCGCCGCCCTCGGGGCGGGAGAGGGAGGAGACGAGTCGCCGACAGAGCGGACCCGCGAGGAGCTCCGCAAGACGAGAGAGCGGCTCGGCGAGGGGGCCGACAAGGCGGTCAAGGGGTTCGACGACAACGTCGTCGACCTGCTGGCGTGGCTGCTCGACACCGAGACCCGGGCTCGGATCTACGTCTACCTGCGGGACAACCCGCGGAGCACGAGCGACGAGGTCGCCGACGGCACCGGCCTCTACCCGAGCACGGTCCGCGAGGCGCTCGCGGAGCTCCACGACGAGGAGAAGGTCGAGCGAGACAAGCGCGAGGCCAGCGGCGCCGGCAACAACCCCTACGAGTACGAGGCGATCGCGCCCAGCGAGCTGGTCCGGGGCGTCGTCGGCGACGTCCAGCGCGAGCTGAACGCCGTCTTCAACCTCGACCGACGCCTCGGCGGCGAGTCGCCGGATGGCGACGCGGAGCCCGTACAGATCTCCGTCGGTGGCGACGAGAGCGGGGAGGGACACGACGCGGACGGGGACGCCGGGGGACACGAGGCGGACGACACCGCGGCGAACGACGAGGACGACGCCGCGAGCCGATAGCGACGACGCGGCGGGCACCGAACGGCGAAGAGGACGCCGCGACGGTTCCGAGTTCGGGACACTTTAAGTTCCGCCCGCGCAACCGACGGGCATGAACGTCGCGCTTGGTGGCACGTTCGATCCCGTTCACGACGGCCACCGGAAGCTGTTCGAACGGGCGTTCGAGCTGGGGGACGTCACCGTCGGCCTCACGTCCGACGAGCTCGCGCCGAAGACCCGACACGTCGAGCGCTACGTCCGCCCGTACGACCGCCGCAAGCGCGACCTAGAGGCCGAGCTGGCGCCCCGGGCCGAGGAGTACGACCGCGAGTTCGCGGTCCGCGAGCTCACCGAGCCGACCGGTATCGCCGTCGAACCGGAGTTCGACGCCCTCATCGTCTCCCCCGAGACGAAGGCGGGCGGCGAGCGGATCAACGAGATCCGCCGCGAGCACGGGCACGACCCGCTCGAACTGGTCGTCGTCGACCACGTCCCGGCCGAGGACGGCGAGCGGATCTCGTCGACGCGGATCGTCGCGGGCGAGATAGACGAGCACGGCAACCTGACGCCCGACCGCGAGGGTCGCGGCGCGACCCGGCCGGAATGACGGCCGACGACGACCCCGGACGGCTCGCCCGCGTCGCGGTCGGAGAGACCGGATTCGAGCGCGCGGCCGTCTGGAGCGCGGTCGGCTTCGCGGTCTCGTACGTCGCCTTCGACGCGGTCGCGCTCGCCGGCGAGGTCGGGGGCCTGACTCCCGCCGGCGTCGTCGCGCCGGTCGCGGCGGTCCTCGCGGCGCTGACCGCCGTCGGAACGACCGCGTACGCCGCGGTCGGCGCCGGCGCGCTCCCCGCGGTCCTGCTCGCGTACGGCCCCCTCGCGGCCGCCCTCCTGCGGACGATCGGACCGACGCCGTACGCGATCCCCCTCGCCGACCCGCTCCCCTTCGCTGTCGCCATCGCCGAGCCGCTCGGGGTCGCCCTCGCGGCCGCGGTTGCAGTCGGCCTCGCCGGCTACGCGATCGGCCGGGTCGTCGCCGGTATCGGCGGCACAGACGGGGAAACGGACGAGTCGGCCGGCACGGACGGGTCCGCCGCCGCGAACGGAGACGGGGAAGCGGGCGCGAGCGACTGACGCGAACGCGGGCGCAGGCGACCGAGTGGGACCTTACTCCCCGTCGAGCTTCCCGTTGAGCACCTTCGCCGCGACGAGGACCGGGTCCCACACCGGGCTGAACGGGGGCGCGTACGCCAGGTCGAGCCGCTCGACCTCGGGGACGGTCATGTCGGCCTCCAGCGCGGTCGCGAGCGTGTCGATCCGGATCGCGGCGCGGTCGGGGCCGACGATGCTCCCGCCGATCAGCCGCCCGGTGTCGCGGTCGGCGACGAGGGTCACGTCGGTCGGCGCCGCGCCCGGGTAGTAGCCCGACCGCGAGCCGGCGGTGACTGTCTCGCGGACCGGATCGAAGCCGGCCTCGCGGGCCGCTTCCGCCTCGACGAGGCCGACGCGACCGGCCTCCATGTCGAACGCCTTCACGACCGCGGTGCCCGCGACGTCGCCCACCGGCGAGGGGTCGCCCGCGACGGTGGCGCCGATCGCCCGCCCGGCGCGGTTCGCGGTGAGGCCGAGCGGGATCCACGCCGGCTCGCCCGTCACGGCGTGCCTCGCGGTCGCGCAGTCGCCGGCGGCGTACACGTCGGGGAGGCTCGTCCGGCCGTGCTCGTCGATCGAGATCGCGCCGCCCTCGCCGAGCTCGACGCCGGTCCCGTCCAACAGCCCCGTGTTCGGCCGGATCCCGACGCCGACGACCGCCATGTCGACGGGGAACGTCTCCCCGTCGAACGCCACGGACCCGATCCGGTCGTCGCCGACGAGGCCCTTAACGGGGCTCCCCGTGTGGACGGTCACGCCCTCGTCGACCAGCTCCGCCTCGACGCGCTCGCCGACCGCCTCCCCGAACGGCGGGATCAGGTCGTCGGAGCGCTGGAAGACGTGGACGTCGAGATCGCGACCGGAGAGCGCCTCGGCCATCTCGACGCCGACGTAGCCGCCCCCGACGATCGCCGCCGTCTCGGGGGCCGGCATCGCGGCGTTGCGCTCGACGCGCTCGCGGTCGACCGCGCTCACGTCGGCGCGGTCTGGGTCGTACGCGTCGGGCTCAGCGATGTACGCGTCGATCGCGGCCGCGGCGTCCATGTTGTGGAGGGTAAAGGCGCCGTCGACCCCGCGCACGTCGAACGGCCCGGTCGACGCGCGCCCGCCGGTCGCGACGAGGAGGTCGCCGTACGGCTGCTCGAAGGCGTCGCCGTCAGCGGGTTCGACGGTGACGGTCTTCCCGGCCGGGTCCACCGCGACGACCTCGTGGCCGCGTCGGAGGTCGATCCCGCGCTCGTCGACCTCGCTCGGGGACAGCGAGAGGAGGTCCGACATGCGCTCGATGCGGCCCTCGATGAAGTACGGCGTCCCGCAGTAGGCGTACGAGATCCATCGGCCTTTCTCGAAGACGACGACTTCGCGGTCGGGCGCCTCGCGGCGGAACTTGCTGGCCGCGCTCAGCCCGGCCGCGTCGGCGCCGACCACGACGAAGGGATCGCTCATGAATTCGACGACGGCGGGACCGTATAAAAAGGCACTCCGCGGGTGCGGACCGGGCGCCCGATCACGGGACGGCCGCCCGGGCGTCGACGGTGAGACGCGACAATCGCGACAGCCGTTACCTAGGCGTCGTCGTCTGCCAGCCGCGACAGGGTCTCGCGGGCGTTCTCGACCGCGGCCTCCTTCTTCGCCGGGTACGCCTCCACCTTCGCGCGGACGGTGATTCCGGGGCCGAGCCGGACCTCGCCGCGGAACGCGGCCTGCTTGTCGACGCGGAGGAACAGCGCGCAGTTGTCGTCGACGCGCTGGTCGAGCTCGTCGATCACGCGGTCGACGTCGTCGAGGTCGGCGAGCGCGTCGAGCACGTGGCGCATCCCGTCCGCGTTCTCGATCCGGGCCGAGAGCACGACGATCCGGTCGCCGTGGTGGCCGACGTTCTCGACGCGGTCGAGCTCGGCGTCCTCCGGGAGGAACCTGCGGAGGGCGTCTTCGACCCGCTTCTCGTCTTCGGTGGCGTACGAGAACGCCCGGAGGTCGACGTAGTGGAAGGGGACTTTGGGCATTGCGGGTCGGAAAAGGGGTCGGTTACTCCTCGCTCTCGACGGCGTCGAGCGCGTCCTCGGGGACGCCCGTCTCCTGGCCGTCCTCGAAGCTGACCGTGTAGGTCGCGTCGCCGAACATCGTCTCCATCACCTGCGTGATCGTGCCCGTCTCGCCGTCGTACTCGCTGTGTTTGTCGTGGAGCACGACCTCGTCTTCCTTCTCGAAGCTCATGCGCGTTCGTTCCGGTGGGACGCTTAAAAGCGCGCGGATCCGGAGCGGCGGACCGTCTCCGGGTCGGGGCGACGGACCGGATCCGCGCGTCGCACCGCCGACGGTCACGCGACCGCGAGCAGCACGGCCGCGATGGACACCGTCAGGACGACGCCGACCGCGACCGAGACGATCGCGCTGTCGACCGCGATCGCGATCGCGACGCCGGCGGCGACGGCGAGGAGGCCGAGGACGGCCCCCGGCACGCCGCCGCGCTTCACGAGGCCGACGACCGCGTTCGCGGCGCGCTGCCGGGGGCCGTCCTCGGC
>NZ_NHOY01000033.1 GCF_002252755.1 Halorubrum sp. Hd13
GCCGCCCTCGCGGCTGGGGCTTTGGCGGTGTTCATCGTCGATTCGGCGTCAACGATTTATAAATAGACGGCTCTGTTGAAAGTCTATTCTTCAGATATAAAATGGGCTGAAACAACCGGTCGCTGAAGGGTACGTACTGAGGATTCGTGAATTCTTAGGTTGATGTGGCTCTGTTAAAACCCTCAACAACTGATAGAAATGGCGTGCTGAATAGAGAGCGCAAGTCGGTCACGACAGCTTCTCAGTCGATCCTCTCTCCACATAATGTACGTAGCCAAACGACACGACCAATCAACTGGACTGGCGTGCTGACTTCGAGTTTTAATCGTCGGGATGTGTTGCACCGGTGGATTGTCTTCTGTGTGTCGACTGCCGCACACACTACTGTTGACCGTCTCCGAACCGGTTTCGAAGACGTGGCCCAACAACAAACGCGACGAGCAGTGCGGAGCTGATTCCAATAGCCAATCCGGCCGCGTCACCGAACAACGCACTGCCAGCGATCAGGGTCACGACGAAAACGACCGCCGCAATGAGCACGACCAGCCACCCACTCAGCTCCATAATAGCCCACCCTTTTAGGCCTGCTACGAGTTCTTTGAGGAGACTCATATCTATCACTCAAAAGTCACTGTAACAACTTTTTTGATCGCGTCGCAAAGCGGTCTAGAGTTTCGAGTGGTGGTTGCGTAGACTACTCGGGCTGCTATCTCTAACGCTCTCAAATCACGTACACTTGGTGCACGCCATTCTAACGCAGTATTTTCAGTTGTACGAAGTGCTGTCGAGACGCTCAGCGGCAAACTCTATAGGACTTTGCGACGCGACCAATCGATTGCTGAATCTAACCTCTGTATTCAGTACGACCGTAGAAACCTATCACCGTTTGAGGGTTTCAGCAAGGCCAAATAGACCCGTCACTCGACCCCGTTCTATCGCTCGCTCCGAACCGAGACGGTCTCCTGTTCGAACCCCTCGTCGTCGCCCCGCCAGCGCCACGAGCCGACGAACGGGTAGCCGTCCAGCGCGCAGATCACGTACGAGTGGTCCGGCCAGGTCGCCCGGGCGGCGTCCGTCTCGCTCGGGTGCGTCGGCCCCGTGGGATGCGAGTGGTAGAACCCCACCACGTCGAGCCCGTCGTCCTCGATCGCTTCGATGAGCTCGAACTGCTCCTCGGGGTCGATGAGATAGCGGATCTGGGGCGTGTCGGCGACGTTCTCCGCCTGATACGCCTCGGTGACGACGCTCGGCTCGCCGTCGGTGCCGTGGGTGCCGGCGAGCACGCCGCAGATCTCCGCCTCGCCGCCGCCGTACGCGTGGTACACGATGTCGTCGTACACGGCCCGTGAGAGTTCGATCATGGGCGAGCGAAGGCGACTCCGACCGATAAGTCCGTCCCGACCGGCAAAGGGCGCGCTCCGTCACAGGTAGCGGCAGTCGTTGACGGGCCGGGAGAGGGTTTTTCCCGCCGCGGTCGGAGTCACACCCATGAGCGACGCCCGAAGCGGGTCCCCGGCGCCGACCGCCGACGAGGCGCTCCACACGACCCTCGACATGCCCTTCGACGACGCGGTCCCGTTCGTGCAGATCGAACACGAGCTCGCCGACTTCGAGACGGTGCAGGTGACGCGGCTCGATCAGATGATCGAGGGGATGCTCGGCCACGACGACGTCGAGCGGACGGCGCTCATCGTCGTCTGTCACCCCGAGATCGCGTTCGACGCGATCGAGATCGACCCCACGCTCGCCGGGATGCTCCCGTGCACCACCATCGTGTACGAGCGCGAGGGCGACGACCTGGTCCACGTCCACCACACGTCGGCGACGAAGGCGATCCGCGACCTCGGCTGCGCGCCCGCGGACTGCGGCGGCGCGGTCGACGACCTCGTCGAGAAGACCGGCGAGCTGATGACGGTCGTCTGGGAGAACATCGAAGAGCACGGTCGCGGGCGGCCGTCCGAGTAGGTCGCCGAACTCCCGGCCTCGGGCCCTCCCCGCTACAGCCCTTCGACGCGACGCAGCGCGTCGCGTACCTCTCCCGGCGTCGTGTAAGGACCGCCCTGTACCCGGTGGTCGGGAAGGAGGATGGGGATCGGGTTCTCGTCCAGCGCCGTTCGCACGAGTCTGAGGTCGTCGGGGTCGTCCGCGTCGAGCGCCGCCAAGCGTGTGAGCCGACTCACGGACACCTCCTCGCCGTAGGGGACCGTCCGGAGCGCTTCGAGGACGTCGCGGCGGTCCGTCGGCACCGTGAGCCCGACGGCGACCTCGGCGAACTCGTCTCGCTCCCCGCGGACGTACGCGCCGATCCGGTCGAGGAGTTCGTGATCCGGCCTCGCGTCCGCCGGTATCTCCGCCGGGAACGACACCGAGATCACCCGTCCGCCGGCGAATCCGACCTCCACCGCGCGACCGAGGCCATCGAACTCGCGGGCGAAGACGCCCGACGCTCCCGTCGAATTCATACCCGTCATACGACGGCCCCGACGGTTAAAATGATGGGACGGACGGAGCGTCGCGTCGCCGACTCGGCCGCTCGTCCGTTCCGGGCGGGTCACGCCCGCAAGCCTTATGAACAGATACGTGCATTAGTGTACACTAATGGAGGATCCAACCGAGCTGGCCCCCGCGGTCAGGTCGATCCTGTTGGCGGCGCGCGAACGGGCGGCAGAGGGGCGTACCGACCGCGTCGCCGTCGACCCGCGCGACCTGCGCGCCGCGTTCGACCGGGCCGAAGAGGACGGTCGCGTGCCGGTCGTCGCGGAGGTCAAACCGACGAGCCCCACCACGGACGGGACCCGCGAGGACGACCCCGTCGCGCTCGCCGAGGGGATGGTCGCGGGCGGCGCCGCCGCGCTGTCGGTGCTCACGGAGCCGGAGCACTTCGGCGGGAGCGTCGAGGTGCTCGACCGCGTGCGCGAGGCCGTCGACGTGCCGGTCCTCCGGAAGGACTTCGTCGTCGCCGAGCCCCAGCTAGACGCCGTCGAGAGCGACGTCGTCCTGCTGATCGCGCGGTTCGTCGGCGACGACCTCCCGGACCTGTTGGCCGCCGCCCGCGATCGCGGCTTTCAGGTCCTCGTCGAGGTCCACGACCGCGAGGAGCTGGCGCGGGCGCTCGACGCGGGCGCGACCGCGATAGGCGTGAACAACCGCGACCTCGCGGAGCTGGTCGTCGATCTCGGAACCTTCGAGTCCGTGGCGCCCCACGTCCCAGACGACGTGACGCTCATCGCCGAGAGCGGTGTCGGATCCCCCGCCGACGTCCGGCGGATGCGGGCGGCCGGCGCCGACGCGCTGCTCGTCGGGAGCGCGATCATGGACGGCGACGTCGAGGCGAACACGCGGGCGCTGACGCGGGCGGAGGCGGACGGCGAGGCAGAGACGGACGGCGAGGCTGAGGCGGACGAAGACGCGGAGACGGACGAAGACGCGGAGGCGGTCATCGACGAGACCACCGACACCACGGAGACACCCACATGAGCGAAACCGAATCATCGACGAGCGAGGTTGGAGAGCTTTCGCGCCGCCCGGGCCGCGAGCGCGGCCGAGAGGACGGGAAGTTCGGCCGCTACGGCGGCCAGTACGTCCCCGAGGCGCTGATGCCGGCGATCGAGGAACTGACCGACGCCTACGAGCGGTACGTCCTCGAGAACGAGGACGGCTTCATGGACGAGCTCCGCGAGCGGCTCGCGGACTTCGGGGGGCGCCCGATCCCGCTTCAGCGGGCCGACCGGCTCTCCGAGCGCTACGACACCGATGTCTACCTCAAGCGCGAGGACCTGCTTCACGGCGGCGCGCACAAGCTGAACAACGCGCTCGGGCAGGTCCTGCTGGCGAAGTACATGGGGAAAGAGCGGATCATCGCGGAGACGGGCGCGGGCCAGCACGGCACCGCGACCGCGATGGCGGCCGCCCACCTCGACATGCCCTGCGAGATATACATGGGCGAGCGCGACATCAACCGCCAGCGTCCGAACGTCTTCCGGATGAAGCTCAACGGCTCCGAGGTGAATCCGGTGACCGCGGGCCGGGGCACTCTGAAGGAGGCCATCTCGGAGACGATGCGCGACTGGGCGACCACCGTCGAGAACACCCACTACGTCATCGGGTCCATCGTCGGCCCGCACCCGTTCCCGGTGATGGTCCGCGACTTCCAGGCCGTCATCTCGGAGGAGGCGCGCGCGCAGACTATCGAGAAGACGGGCGCGCTCCCGACCGACGTGGTCGCCTGCGCCGGCGGCGGCTCGAACACGATGGGGACGTTCGCGGCGTTCGTCGACGACGAGGAGGTCGCACTTCACGCAGTCGAGGCCGGCGGCTCGACGCTGGAGGTCGACGAGGAGGCGGGCGTCGCCCCGAACTCCGCCTCGCTCTTCACCGGCGAAGAGGGCGTGCTCCACGGCGCGCGCACCAAGCTCCTGCAGGACTCCGACGGGCAGATCATGGAGAGCCACTCGATATCCTCCGGGCTCGACTACGCCGGCGTCGGTCCGGAGCTCGCGTACCTCGTCGACGAGGGCCGCGTGAATCCCGTCGCCGTCGACGACGACGTCGCGCTGGAGGGGTTCCACCGGCTCTCGCGCACGGAGGGGATCATCCCCGCGCTGGAGACGGCCCACGCCTTCGGCTTCTTAGAGGAGCACCACGAGGAGCTCGGCGAGCGCGTCGTCGTGAACGTCTCCGGGCGCGGCGACAAGGACCTCGACGCGGCCATCGAGGAGACGGACAAGCGCGACATCGACGAGGCGCCGGACATGTCGATGTTCACGGGGGGGATCTGAATGGCGGAGCGGACCGCGGAGTCGACGGCGAAGCCGGAGACGGGAAACTCGGCCGCGATAGCCGAGGCGTTCGCCGACGGCCCCGCATACGTCCCCTACCTCGCCGTCGGCGACCCCTCCTACGAGGCGTCGCTGGAGTACGTCCGCGCGCTCGACCGCGGCGGCGCCGACGTCATCGAGCTCGGACTCCCGTTCTCGGAGCCGATCGCCGAGGGGCCGACGATCCAGGGCGCCCTCGTGCGCTCGCTCGACGGCGGGATGACGCCTGACCGGTTCTTCGCGTTCGCCGAGGAGCTCGACGTCGACGCGCCGCTGGTCTGTATGACGTACTACAACCTGATCTATCAGTACGGGTCGGGCGAGGCGCGGAGCGCCTCGGAGGCGACCGGTGACACCGCGAGCGGCGGCCCGCGCCGCTTCGTCGAGCGCGCCGCCGCGGCCGGCATCCAGGGGCTCGTCGTTCCGGACCTACCGGCGGAGGAGGCCGACCCGCTCCGGGAGGCCTGCGACGAGTTCGGCCTCGACCTCGTCTTCATCGTCGCGCCGACCACGGTCGGCGACCGGCTCGACCGGATCATGGGGCGCGTGTCGGGGTACGTCTATGTGCAGGCGCGGCTCGGGACGACCGGCGCGCGAGACGACGTCTCCGAGCAGACCACGGAGAGCCTCGACCGGCTCGCGGAGTACGACGTGCCGAAGGCCGTCGGGTTCGGCATCTCGGCGGGCGAGCACGCGGAGCGCATCGTCGCCGGCGGGGCCGACGGGATCATCGTCGGCTCGGCGCTCGTCGACATCGTCGCCGGGGGCGTCGAGGAGGATCTGCCCACTGACGAGGTCGCAGACCGGTTGGAGGCGCTCTCGCGGGAGCTGAAGGAGGGCGCCGAGCGCGGCCACGCCGCCCGCGTCGGCGCGGCGGAGTCGCGGTGACCGCGGGTTCGAGCCAATACGACCCCGAACGAAACCCACTTACCTGCGATTGCCACACTCTCACACAACGACCGAACCCACCATGACAGCAGGACTCTCGGCACGACTCGAACGCATCTCCACAAATGACCGGTACCTCATCGTCCCGATGGACCACGGGATCACGATGGGCGCCGTCGACGGCCTCGTCGACATCGAATCGACGATCGACGGCGTCACGCGCGGCGGGGCGGACGCGGTCCTCACGCAGCGCGGCGTCGCCTCCCGCGTCCATCCGAACAAGAACGACGCGGGCTACATCGTCCACGTCAACGGGTCGACGACGATCGGCCCCGACGAGAGCGACAAGCGCGTCACCGCCACCGCCGAGGACGCGGTGCGCGCGGGCGCCGACGCGGTGTCGTTCCACATCAACGTCGGCTCCGACCACGAGCCCGACCAGATCGAAGAGCTGGCGGAGCTGACCGCCGACGCCGACCGCCTCGGCCTGCCGGTGCTCGCGATGGCCTACGCGCGCGGCCCCGGCGTCGACGAGACCGATCCGGAGTCGCTCGGGCACGCTGTCCGGCTGGCCGAGGAGCTCGGCGCCGACGTGGTGAAAACGGGGTACTCCGGCGACGGCGACTCCTTCGCCCGCGTCACGGAGTCGACCCGGCTGCCGGTCGTCATCGCCGGCGGGTCGAAGGGCACCGACCGCGAGACCGTCGAGATGGTGCGCGGCGCGATGGACGGCGACGCCGCCGGCGTCTCGATGGGACGGTCGATATTCCAGCACGAGGACCCCGAGGGGATCGCCCGCGCCGTCTCGGCGATCGTCCACGACGACGCGGACGTCGAGGAGGCGCTCCGAGCGGGCGGCTTCGTCGAGGCGTAAGGGGTCACGCAGCGCCGGCGGTCACCTCGCCCCGACATTCTGCTCTCCCTCGAACGAGTCCGGATCGGGCTCGATGTCGGCGTACTGCACCGCTCGACGCCCGAGCGTGAGCGCTCGGTCGTCGAGGGCCTCGTCGACCAGGTCACCGTCCTCGAACTGCGCGTGGGCGCGAGGAACGGCGACCTGATGCGGGATCACCCACGCGTTGAGCGCCCGACAGACGGAGCGGAGGTGTTCTAACGCGGTCACCGGGAAGCCGCCGCCGGCGACCGCGAGGAGGCCGACGGTCTTGTCCTCGAACTCCTCGAAGCCGCAGTAGTCGAGCGCCGTTTTCAGCGTCGAGGAGTACGAACCGTGGTACATCGGCGTCCCGAGGAGGACGGCGTCGGCCGCGCGGACCCGCGCGGTGAACGCGTCCGCGTCTCCCGCCGAACCGCGGTCGGCGTCGTACGTCGGCAGGTCGTACTCGCGGAGGTCGATCGGTTCCGGGGTCCCGCCCGCACGGCGGACCCCGTCGAGCGCGCGACCGACGGCCAGTCGCGTGTAGCTCGTCTCTCGTAGGCTCCCCGCGACGCCGACGACGCGTGGTGAGTCGGACATGGCTCACGCCACGCGCCATCGCCACTAATACGATCGGGGCGATCCGGTCTCGGGAAGCGACGCGAGGCGGAGCGCCGCCGCGATCAGCAGGTGACGCTGACCCGCTCCTGCGGCTCCGGCTCCCCCACCGGCCCGTTCGGGTCGACCGTCTGCTCGACGTGGAAGACGGTCACGGACTCCACCGAGCCGTCCGTCCGCTCGCACGCGTACGCCGCCAGCGGTCGGTACTGCGTCTCCCCGGCGTACCGGATTCGGTGGCCGTACTGATGCCAGAGGGTCGTCGGATACGTGTCCGCCGCGTCCGGTGGACGGTCGAACGCGACCGGCCCGCCGTCCGACGCGTCGACCGTCGCCCCGGATTCGAGCGTCGCTCGGACGACGTACCAGCTGGAGGTGTCGGGCGGGTTGGGCGCGAAGAACGACCAGCTCACCTCCGAGAGCTCGCCGGCCGACTCCGACGCCGGCATGTCGACGAGCCCGACCCCCGCGGCCTGCCAGACCACGAGCGCGACGAAGACGCCCACGAGCAGGACGGCGGCCGCGACGCGGATCCCGCGACGCGCCCGCGACGTGACCGGAGACGCGGTTTCGGTCGCCCTTCCGCCGTCGCTTCGGTACGCCCGCTCTGGGAGCCGAGACGGCCCGGGGAGGTTCGACGCGAGCAACTCGACGGCGTCCCAGACCCTCGGCGGGAAAAACAGGAGCAGGACCGAGACCATGACGAACGGGAACACGCCGAGCCGCATCGTCGCGGCCATGCCGAGGTGCGCGGAGACGAACGCGAGGGCGACGCCGGTTCGCAGCCACCCGGTGGCGGCGACCAGCAGCACGGACGCCGAGAGGAGCGCGATCCAGAGCCAGTTTATCGCCGCGAGGACTGCGGTGTGGTCCGAGACGAACGGGCCGAACAGCACGACGAACTCCTCTATCTGGAAGATCCGCGGGACCGCGACGCCCGACATCCACGCGTCGCTCCGGTACTTGGAGACCACGTTGGCCGCGTAGATCGAGGCGATCGTCAGGAGGGTGACGGCGGTTCCGAGCGAACAGACCCGCTGACCGACGCCGCTCTCGCCCCCGTCAGACGAGCCTTCATCGGCGTCGTCGCGGTAACCGGGGTCGCTCGACCGGCCGGCACCGAGCGACCACCGGGCGTCGAGCGGGAGAAAGAGGCTCAAAAAGAGGAGTACTATCAGGATCGTGTTCCCGCCGTTGATCACGAACGGGTTGCGAGCGTAAAGCGACGCGAGCAGGACGAGGGAGAGACCCGTCGACGCTCGCGTTCGGTAGCCGACGAGCAGGCAGACGGCGGCGCACGCGCCGAGCGCGAGGAGCCCCGTTTGGACCCGCGCCGAGCCGGACGCCGCGTGGATCGAGACGGTCTCCAAGAACGGGTACAGCTCGGCGAGCGTCGAGCGCGGCAGGACGCCGTCATCGGTGTAGAACGCGCCCACCACCGGGAGGCGGTAGACGAGCAGGTCACCGAGGAGTAGGAGGGCCAGCCCGATCCGGAACGCGCCCAGCGCTCGCGGATCGATCCCGAGGTGCGGCGCGGCGCGCTCCCGGAGGGCCTCGCGCGCAGCGGCGTATCGGGACCCCGCGTTCGAGGGCCACCGGCGTGGTGTCTTCATTCGGGGGTATACGTCCTACGATACAAGCTTAGTTATAAGTGCTTTGTCGTCTACGGGTCGTTGCGTCGTCAACGGCGGACGGTCCCGCCGCGCCGTCGACCGCGAGTGACGCTCCCGTCGCGCAGTCGCCCGCAACGCGCGACCCTTCCGCAGTTTTCAAGCCCGCCCGCCGTGAGGTTCCGACAATGACACGCACGGTCTGGGTGAAAGCCGACGGGAGCGTCGGCGACTGGGAGGCGCGCAAGCGACGGATCACGACCGCCATCGAGGCCGGCGCGGACTGGGTACTCGTCGACGAGGCGGACGTGGGGCGCGTCCGCGAGCTGGGCGACGTCTCGGTCGCGGCGTTCCGCTCGGAGGCGGACGTCATCGACGACGCCGAGAGCGACGCCGAGGCCGACGCCTACTTCGTCGGCAAGGGCGGCGAGGGCGACGGGACGATCGACCTCCCGAACGACTTCTCCGGTTCCGCGGACCTCACGACGGTCCGCCGGGGCGACGACCGCGCCCAGGGCGTGTACGTCCGCGTGCTGGGGACCGAGTACGAGCGGTTCGCCGAGGAGGCGGCGGCGGACGCCGAGTACACGATCGTCGTCGGCGAGGACTGGTCGATCATCCCGCTGGAGAACCTGATTGCGCGGGTCGGCGAGGAGACGCACCTCGTCGCCGGCGCGACGACCGCGGCCGAGGCCCGGACCGCCTTCGAGACGCTGGAGATCGGCGCGGACGGCGTCCTCCTCGACAGCGACTCCCCCGACGAGATCCGGGGCGCGGTCGACGCCCGCGACGCCGCCGACCGCGAGACGCTCGACCTCCGACACGCCGAGGTGACCGCGGTCGAGCGCACCGGGATGGCCGACCGCGTCTGCATCGACACCGGCTCGCTGATGGACGACGACGAGGGGATGCTCGTCGGGTCGATGTCGCGCGGGCTCTTCTTCGTCCACGCCGAGACCGCGGAGTCGCCGTACGTCGAGTCGCGCCCCTTCCGCGTGAACGCCGGGGCCGTCCACGCCTACGTCCGCAACGCCGCGGGCGGCACGAACTACCTCGCGGAGCTCTCCAGCGGCGACGAGGTGCAGATCCTCGACACCGCGGGTCACACGCGCGAGGCGATCGTCGGGCGCGTGAAGATCGAGAAGCGACCGATGTTCCGGCTGCAGGCCGAACTGGAGACCGAGGACGGGGTCGATCGCGTGGAGACGCTCATCCAGAACGCCGAGACGGTGAAGGTGGCGACGAGCGACGGCAAGAAGGCCGTCACCGATCTCGAAGCCGGTGACGAGGCGCTCGTTTATTACGAGGACGTCGCGCGCCACTTCGGCGAGGCGGTCGAGGAGAGCATCATCGAGAAGTAGCGAGGCCGAGCAGCGAAACGTCGAGCGTCGCGGTAGCGGGACGGCGAACGAGGCCTTTTAAACTGATCCGCGTGTCGGTGATCGTCAAAAATGTCGCAACGAAAACCAATATGTTCTGCATGTTCCATCCGCTTCCATGGCAGTCATTCACGAGCATGACCGCGTGGAGGAGGCCAACTGGCTGGAGCGCGTCGCGCATCTCGCGCAAGCCGCCAACCCGGCGTTCGCGGCCGGGAGCGTCATTGTGCCGCTGTCGTTCGTCGCCGCCGGCGTCCTCCTCTCGAGCACGACACTCCTGTTTTATACCCACGTCGCCGCCGGCGCGGTCTGGTTCGGGTTCGCGCTGATCTTCCCGGCGGTCATCGGGCCGACCCTCGGCGGCCTCGATCGCGAGACCGCGGCGGACGTGACGACCGCGCTGACGCCGAAGGTCGTGTTCTTCGTGCTCGGGTTCTCCCTGACGACCGTCGTCTCGGGGACGATCCTGCTCGGGTCCGTCTTCGGACTCGGCTACGGGTTCTCCGGACGGTGGCCGACCCTCTCGCTGACGCTGGGCTGGGGACTCTTCGTCTTCGGGCTGCTCGTCCCGAACCGGATCCACCTGAGCGCGTACTACGAGAGCCGGTCGGCGGAGCCCGACGCCTCACGGCTCGAGGCGATCGAGAAGCGGAATCTCGTCGTCGGACTCCTCGAGGCGGGCGCGATGCTCGCGATTATCGTGCTGATGACGGGGCTCCGGCTGGGGTGAAGCCCGCATAACCCACGAAACCGCGGAGACCGCCGAGAACGCGGAGACCTCAGTGCCTCAGAGGTCGTACAGCTCGCCGTACTTCTCCTCGACGTAGTCGGTGAACGCGTCGGCGGAGAACGCCTCGTCGGTGGCGCGCTTCACCAGTTCGTTCGTCTCGTAGCGCGAGCCGTGTCGATGGACGTTCTCGCCGAGCCACGACTGCAGCTCGTCGAAGTCGCCGTCGGCGATCTTCGCGTCGAGGTCGTCGATCTCCGCTTCGGCGGCCTCGAACAGCTGGGCGGCCATGACCGAGCCCAGCGAGTAGGTCGGGAAGTAGCCGAAGTTGCCGTGGCTCCAGTGGATGTCCTGGAGACAGCCCTCGCTGTCGGTGTCGGGGCGGATCCCGAGGTACTCCTCGTACTTGTCGTTCCAGACCTCCGGGACGTCCTCGACCGCGAGGTCCCCCCGGATCAGGTCGCGCTCGATCTCGAACCGGACGATGATGTGGAGGTGGTAGGTGAGCTCGTCGGCCTCGACGCGGATGAGGTTGTCCTCGTGCACCTGGTTGAACGCCTCGTAGGCGTCCTCGACGCTCGCGTCTTCGGTCTGCGGGAACTGCTCTTGGAACCGCGGGAGGAACAGCTCCCAGAACGGCCGGCTCCGCCCGACGTGGTTTTCCCAGAGCCGCGACTGCGACTCGTGGACGGAGAGGTCGCGCGACTCGCCGAGCGGGGTGGCCCACTCCTCCCGCGGGAGCCCGAGGTTGTACTGCGCGTGGCCGTACTCGTGGATCGTCGAGCCGATCGCGCCGAGCGGGTCCGACTCGTCGAACCGGGTGGTCACGCGGCAGTCGAACTGGTTGCCGGAGGTGAACGGGTGCGAAGAGACGTCGAGCCGGCCGCGATCGAAGTCGTAGCCGAGGAGTTCGAGCGCCTCGCGGGCGAGTTCCTCCTGCTCGTCCTCGGGGAACGTGCCCTCGAACGTGTCGACGGCGAGGTCCGCGTCGGCGTCGCGGATCGCGTCGATCATGGGGACGAGCGTCTCGCGGAGCTCCTCGAGGATCGACTCGGCGCGGTCGATCGAGAGGCACGGCTCGTAGTCCTCGAAGAGGACCTCGTAGGGGTCGCGGTCGGGGTCGATGTGTTCGGCGTACTCCCGTTTGAGCTCGACGTGCTTCTCCAGGTACGGTGCGAACGTCTCGAACTCGTCCTCAGCTTTCGCCTCCTCCCACGCCTGCAGCGCCTCGGAGCCGGTCTCGGAGATCTCCTCGACGAGTTCGACCGGGACCGCGTCGGCGCGCTCGTGCTCGCGGCGGACCTCGCGGACGACCGCCGCCCGCTCGTCGGAGAGGTCGGCGTCGTCGAGCTCGGCGAGCAGCTCGCCGGTCTCCTCGTCCGTGATCATGTCGTGGCGGATCGACGAGAGCGTCGACAGCTGCTTCGACCGGGCGGGGGTGCCGCCCTCGGGCATCATCACCTGTTGGTCCCACCCGAGCACGCCGGCGGCGCTCCCGACCGTGTTCCAGCGTCGAACGCGGTCCAGGAGGGCCTCGTACGTATCGGGGGCGTCGGTCGCGTCGTCGGCCGCGGCTTCCGTTGCCATACGTCACGGATCGGTCGCGTCGATTAAGAAGGGACCGAATCCGGAACGCCCCGGCCGGGTGAGCGCGACCTATTTCCGATCGGCCGCCGAACCGACGGTACCGAATGGAGACCGACGAGGACACCATCGACCTGCGATCCGACACCGTCACGACGCCCTCGGCCGAGATGCGCGAGGCGGCCGCGACCGCCGAGGTCGGCGACGACGTGTACCGCGACGACCCCGCGGTCAACGAGTTAGAGCGCCGCGCCGCCGAGGCGGTCGGGACCGAGGCCGCGCTGTACGTCCCCTCCGGGACGATGGCCAACCAGATCGCCGTCCACGTCCACACGGAGCCGGGGCAGGAGCTCCTCTTGGAGCGCGAGTCGCACATCTACCGGTGGGAGCTCGCCGGCGCGGCGAAGCTCTCGGGCGCGCAGACTCGCACGATCGACGCCGGCGACCGGTGCGTCCCGACCCCGAAGGAGGTTCGCGAGGGACTCGTGAGCGAGGACCTCCACCGGCCCGGGACCGGCCTCCTCTCGCTGGAGAACACCCACAACTACCGCGGGGGCGTCGCGGTGCCGGTCGAGGGGATCGCCGCGGCCGCCGACGTCGCCCGCGACGCCGACGTGCCGGTCCACCTCGACGGCGCCCGCGTGTTCAACGCGGCTGTCGCGCTCGGCGTCGACGCGAGCGACGTCGTCGACCCCGTCGACAGCGTCACCTTCTGCCTCTCGAAGGGGCTCGGCGCGCCCGTCGGCTCGATACTCGCGGGCGACGAGGCGTTCGTCGAGGCGGCCCGCCGCGTCCGGAAGCTGTTCGGCGGCGGGATGCGACAGGCCGGCATGATCGCCGCGCCCGGCCTCCTCGCCCTGGAGAACGTGGACCGGCTCGCGGACGACCACGCCAACGCCGAGCGGCTCGCCGCCGGGCTCGACGCGCTGGACGGGGTCGACGCGCCCGCGCCGGACACCAACATCGTCGTCGCGCACACCGAGGACGCCGGGATCCCCGCGTCGGACCTCGTCGAGGCCTGCAAGTCGGCCGGCGTTGGTTGCGTGGAGTTCGACGAGCACACGACGCGGTTCACCACGCACCTCGACGTCGACGAGGACGACGTCGACGCCGCGATCGACCGCATCGGCGACGCGGTCGCGATGCTGTCGGCCTGAGCCGGCGGATTCGAATTTCCGGCGCACACCACGGAAACGTTCAATTCGGCGGGCAAACAACGACGGGTTATGGAGCTGACACCCGTCGGTAGGAGCTCGCGGCCCGGGCGAACCGAGGTGGCCGGTGCCCGCCCCTGAGGTGGTCGGCGTCGACATCAGCGGCCGCCACGAGGAGGCGGGCGAGTACCTGATGGTCGCGGCCGCGGTCCACGCCCGGGTCGGCTCGACGCGGATCCGGTCGGTCGAGGGGATGGGCTTCGCCGCCGTGCGCGAGGGACCGACGCTCGACGCGACCCTCGGCCTCGTCGCGACCGCGGTCGGGAACCTGCCGGAGCCGCCGGACGGCCCGATCGTCGCCGAACACGGCGAGTTCTACGAGGAGCCCCCCGATCGAGTCGGGCTGAGCTTCCGACCCGAGTTTAAATACGTCGAGAGCATAGGAGAACGCGAAACAGTGCAGGCAGCACACCACGCCGCGTACGCCGCCCGAGACCTCCTCTTATGACCGGGAGCGTCGAGGGGGCGAGCGCCGACGGCGACGCCGAATCGGTCCCCCGAGAGCGGCGGGCGGTCGTCGCCAAGCGCGTCGACTCCGGCGACGCCGACCTGGCCGAGATCACCCAGCTCGCCGCGGCCGCGGGGTACGAGGTCGTCGGCGAACTCACCCAGACCCGCACCGAGGACGCCGCGTTCATGTTCGGGGAGGGAAAGGTCGCGCAGCTGCGCGACTTGGTCCGCCGGACCGACGCCGGCGCCGTCATCGTCGACAACGACGTCGGCCCGTACCAGACGTTCAATATCGGCGGGAAGCTCCCCGAGGGCGTCGAGGTGATCGACCGGTTCACGCTCATCCTCGAGATATTCGGTCAGCGCGCCAACACCCGGAAGGCGCAGCTCCAGGTCGAGCTCGCGGAGCTCCGGTACGAGCTCCCGCGCGCCGAGGCGAAGGCGAGCCTCGCGAAGCGCGACGAGCGCCCCGGCTTCATGGGGCTCGGCGAGTACGACGAGAGCGTCGAGCGCGACATCAAACGCCAGATCTCCGAGATACGGGACGAGCTGGAGTCGATCGCGGAGAAGGAGGAGGCGCGCCGCGAACAGCGCCGCGACTCCGGCTTCGACCTGGTCGCGCTCGCGGGGTACACGAACGCCGGGAAGTCGACGCTGATGCGCCGGCTCGCGGCCGAGATCGACGTCGACGAGAACGCCGACCGACACCCCGACCTCGACACCACCGCCGAGTCGCAGGACATGCTGTTCACCACGCTCGGCACGACGACCCGCAGGGCCGAGATGGAGAAGCGAGACGTGCTGCTCACGGACACGGTCGGGTTCATCGCGGACCTTCCCCACTGGCTCGTGGAGTCGTTCGAGTCGACGCTCGACTCGGTCTACCGCGCCGACCTCGTGCTGCTCGTCGTCGACGCGAGCGAGCCGGTCGAGGACATGCGCGAGAAGCTCGTCACGAGCCACGACACCCTCTACGAGCGCAACGAGGCCCCCGTCGTGACCGTGTTCAACAAGGTCGACCGGCTCGCGCCCGGCGAGTTGGCCGATAAGCGCGGTGCGCTCTCCGGTGTCGCCCCCGACCCCGTCGCCGTCTCGGCGAAGACGGGCGCGGGCGTCGCGGAGCTCCGCGACCGCGTCGAAGACGAGCTCCCCGACTGGGAGCGCGAGCGGCTCGTCCTCCCGGTCTCCGACGAGGCGATGAGCCTCGTCTCGTGGATCCATGACCACGGCCACGTCGACGAGGAGTCGTACGCGAGCGACCAGGTGACCGTCGACTTCGAGGCCAAACCCTCGATCGTGGCCCGCGCGCGGTCGAAGGCGGCGGATCTCGCGCCCGCGGAGTCGACGTAGCCGACTCGCCGCCGACCGGGACCGCGGACAAAGTATACATTCCTCCACTTGCGAACGGGTATCATGGACGACGCCGGAGTCGACGGCCGACGGCGGGACCGCCCCGTCGCCGACGACGACGCCATCGAGCCGCCGACCGGGTTCCGCGAGCGGGCCGTGGCGAGCGACGCGGGGGTGTACGACGCGTTCGCGACCGAGGGGCCCGACGCCTGGCGGCGGGCCGCCGACCTCCTCGACTGGGAGCGACCGTACGAGAGGGTGCTTGACGACGGCGACCCGCCCTTCTACGAGTGGTTCCCGGACGGGCGGCTCAACGCCGCCGTCAACTGTGTCGACCGCCACCTCGACGAGCGGCGCAACCAGCTGGCGATTCGCTGGTTCGGCAAGCGTGGCGAGCGGCGGTCGTACACCTACCTCGACTTACACCGCGAAGTGAACGCGCTCGCGGCCGGCCTGCGGGAGCTCGGCGTCGAGGAGGACGACGTGGTGACGCTGTACCTCCCGATGGTCCCGGAGCTGCCGGTCGCGATGCTGGCGTGCGCCCGCATCGGCGCGCCGCACAACGTCGTCTTCGCGGGGCTCTCGGCGGAGGCGCTCGCGACCCGCCTCGACGCGGCCGACTCGTCGTACCTGATCACCTGCGACGGCTACTACCGCCGGGAGGACGCGTTCAACCAGAAGTCGAAGGCGGACAACGCGCGACTCCGGGCCGACGGCGACCTCGCGGCGACGGTCGTCGTCGACCGGCTGGGCGACGCGCTGGACGTGTCGCTCGGCGCCGACGAACACGCGTACGAGTCGCTCGTCGACGCGCACGACGGCGAGACGGTCGAGCCGGTCGCGCGCGACGCCACCGACCTCCTGTTCGTGATGTACACCTCGGGGACGACCGGCCGGCCGAAGGGCGTCGAACACGCGACCGGTGGCTACCTCGCGCACGTCGCCTGGACGACCCGGAACGTCCTCGACGTCCGCCCGTCGGACACCTACTGGTGCGCGGCCGACATCGGCTGGATCACGGGCCACTCGTACGGCGTGTACGGCCCGCTCTCCGTCGGGACGACGACCGTGCTGTACGAGGGCTCGCCGGACTACCCGGACCGGGACCGCGTGTGGGACCTCATCGAGCGCAACGCGGTCAGCGTCTTCTACACCTCCCCGACCGCGATCCGGTCGTTCATGAAGTGGGGCGCGGAGTACCCCGACCGCCACGACCTCTCGTCGATCCGGCTGTTGGGCACCGTCGGCGAGTCGATCACGCCGAAGGCGTGGCGCTGGTACCGCGACCACGTCGGCGGCGGCGAGGCGCCGATCGTGGACACGTGGTGGCAGACGGAGACGGGCGCCATCGCGCTCGCGACGCTGCCCGGGATCACGCCCATGAAGCCGGGGAGGGTCGGGCCGCCCCTGCCCGGGATCGACGCGCGCGTCGTCGACGAGGACGGCGAGCCGGTGGACCCGGGCGAGCCGGGCTACCTCACGATCGGGTCGCCGTGGCCCGGCATGCTCCGCGGGCTCCGCGAGGGTGACGAGCGCTACCGCCGGGAGTACTGGGTCGAGGCCGAGGACGGGTGGCGGTACCGGACCGGCGACGGCGCGACGGTCGACGAGGACGGCTACGTAACCATTCTCGGTCGCGTCGACGACGTGATCAACGTCCGGGCGCAGCGGTTCAACACGGCCGAGCTGGAGTCGGCGATCGTCGGCGTCGAAGGGGTCACCGAGGCCGCGGTCGTCGGCGACGACGACGGCGACGTCGTCGCTTACGTGACCACTCGGAGCGACGTCGAGCCCGGCGAGCCGCTCAGGACGGCGATCGGCGAGGAGCTGGCCCGCGAGGTCGGCGACCTCGCCCGCGCGGACCGGATCGTGTTCACCCCCGACCTCCCGAAGACGCGCTCGGGCAAGATCATGCGCCGCCTGCTCGAAGACATCGCGCGCGGCGAGGAGTTCGGCGACGTCAGCGCCCTCCGGAACCCTGAGGTCGTCGGAGAGATCGAGTCCGCCGTTCGAAGTGAGTAACCGAATACGGTTCCCAAACACCGCTTTCGAAATTTCTTAAGGATCCATAAGCGTGGCCGCCGAAGCGTCGGTATGGGAACGCTGGTCTCGCGGTCCGCGCTTCACGACCGGAGGCGCGCGGTCGCCAAGACGCACTGTTACCGCGCGTTCATGGTCATGATCACCGTGACCGTGGCGTGGGCGATCGTCGGCGACGTCGGCGACGCCGTGAACATCGGGCTGGTGACCAACGCCCTCAAGACCGCGACTTACTACGCCTACGAGCGCCTGTGGGACCACGTCGCGTGGGGCGTCGCCGACGGCGTCTGAGTCGGCCGCCCGGTCGCGGCGGTCTCGGCGGCCTCGGCAGGGGCGGACCGCGGGTGCTCGGGCGGATCCCCGTCGTCCGGGGCGCACCGCCTTCGGGCTGACCGCTCGACGGCTATTTCGGGTACTGTCTGAAGACCGAAATTCTGACCGTCCATAAGGTGCGATCAGAGCGGTCGGTCGACCGCGTCGGCTGAAGTTCGCCTTGCAGACCGCGCGAGGCGACTAAAGGGGGAAGATTTTTCTTTCGGGTTTCTGTCTACTTACGAAACAGATGGTCGACGGCCTCGACGGCGACGCCTACGACGCGCTCCTGACCGCCGCGGAGACGTACCGCGCCGCGGTCGTGGTTCGCCTCGCCGGCGAGGCCGGGCTCCGAACCGGCGAGATCACCCGCGTCGCGCCGCGGGATCTCCGGGACTCGGGCGTCGCCTCCGGCGCGTCCCTCCTCGCCGTCCCGGACGGCTCGGGAACCGACGGCGAGGCCGAAGGGGAGCCGACGAACGGCGCCGAGTCGACGGTGGCGATCGACCGCGAGACAGTCGTCCCCGCCTCGCTGGCGTCCGAGCTCCGCCGGTACGCCGAGAGCGAGGGACTCGACGACGCGGAGCCGTTCGTGGGCGTGTCGCCCCGGCGCGTCCAGATGATCGTGTCCGAGACGGCCGAGCGGGCGGCGGCGCGGACCGACGGCGCGGTGCCGGCCGACGTCACGCCGAGCGATCTCCGGGAGACGTTCGCGCGCCGGCTCCTCGTCGATCGGGGCGTCGACCCGCACGCCGTGCGCGAGGCCGGCGGCTGGGAGACCCTCGGCACGCTCGACGAGTTCCTCGGCCCGCTCGACGGGCGGGAGATCGCCGAGGCGTTCGCCCCCGCCGGGGGCGCCGAAGCCGGCGGTACCGGCGCTCCGGATCCGGACGCGGGCGGACGGGCCCCGAGCGCGCTCGGCGGATTCGAGGCCCTCGCCGACGGCGAGGCGAGGGAATCGCCGCTCGCCGCGGTCCCGGAGCGACTGGTCGAGTCCGGTCGGTGGGCCGAGGCGTGGGTGGTCCGCGGATCGGTCGACGACGGCCGGGCGGAGGTCGTGGGAGCAGCCGGGGTCGACCGAGAGGTCCTCGTCGACCGCGGCGTCACGCGGGAGGGGCCGTGGCTCGGCGCGGTCGAGGACGGCGAGCCGGTCCTGACGGACGGGGAGCCCACCGCCGGCGGCCGGCCCGGGATCGCCGTCCCCGCCGGCTACCGGGACGTGACGCACGGCGCGCTCTGCGTCGTCGCCGACGACGGCGCGCCCGTGTCGGACGTCGAGCGGCGGGAGCTGGTCGCGCTCGGGCGCTGTCTCGGCTGGGCGGTGACGGCGGGCCGGTGGCGCGACCTCCTGCACTCCGACGCCGTCACCGAGGTGGAGTTCCACACCGCCGACGACGGAGCGTTCCTCGCCCGCGCGAGCGCCGCCCTCGGCTGTGCGATAGAACTCGACTCCACCGTCGGCGTCACCGACGAGGCCTCGCGGCTCTACCTCTCCGTCGCTGGCGCGAGGCCCCAGGGCGTCGCCGACGTCGTCGACGGCGCGGACGGCGTCTCTGACCTCCGGGTGACCGAGACGCGCGAGGACGGCTGTTCGGCCTCGGTCCGCGTCGAGGGAGGGTCGGCGGTCCGGACGCTCACCGAACACGGCGCGACGGTCCGCGAGGCGACCGCGGAGGACGGTCGCGTCCGCGTCGTCGCCGACCTCCCCGGGGGCGCCGACGTCAGACCGGTGGCCGACGGGCTCCGCGCGGCCTTCGACGACGCCCGCCTCGCGAGCAAGGAGTCCGTCGTCCGGGCGTCACGGCCGGAGTCGTCGTTCCGCGAGGGGGTCGCGGACCGCTTCACCGACCGCCAGTGGGCCGCGCTGTCGGCCGCGTACCACGGCGGCTACTTCGACTGGCCGCGGGAGAGCACCGCCGAGGAGGTCGCCGACGCGATGGAGGTCTCCTCCCCGACGTTCCACAACCACCTCCGGAAGGCCCAGCGCGCCCTGCTCGACGGCCTCTTCGACGAGGAGTACCGAGAGCGCCGTTGACGCGACCCACGCGAATCGTTTATATTGGGGTTCGAGAGCGCGACGCGGACGGGACGGAGCCGGGCAACGCGCCGCGTATTCATCATGATTTTTCGTATTTAGCGTCAGCGTTTATATGCCGAGATCGGTTGGATACGACCGTACCATGACAGAGGGTGACGGTCAACTGGAAGCGAGACTTGAAGAGCAGGAGGTGTTCGAGCCGCCCGAGTCGTTCGCGGCGCAGGCGAACGTCTCCGACCCCGAGATCTACGAGACGTTCGAGGAGAACTGGCCGCAGTGCTGGCAGGCGGCAGCCGACCTCCTCGACTGGGAGTCCGACTACGACCAGGTGCTGGACGACAGCGACCCGCCCTTCTACGAGTGGTTCACCGGCGGCGAGCTGAACGCGTCCGCCAACTGCCTCGACCGACACCTCGACGAGCGCGGCGACGAGGCCGCGATCGAGTGGGTCGGCGAGCCGGTCGACGAGGACGAGCGCACGTACACGTACGCGGAGCTCCACCGCGAGGTGAACGAGTTCGCGGCCGCCCTCCGCGATCAGGGCGTCGAGGAGGACGACGTCGTGACGATGTACATGCCGATGATCCCGGAGCTACCGGTCGCGATGCTGGCGTGCGCCCGCATCGGCGCGCCCCACAGCGTCGTGTTCGCCGGGTTCTCGGCCGACGCGCTCGCGACGCGGATGAACTCCGCGGAGTCGGAGTACCTCGTCACCTGCGACGGCTACTACCGCCGCGGCGACCCCCTCGACCACCTCGACAAGGCGAACGAGGGGCTCGCGGGCGTCGACCACGACACCACGACCGTCGTCGTCGACCGGCTCGGGCCGAACGGCGACGACTTCGGTCACGACCTCGGCGACGACCAGCTCGATTACGGCGACCTCGTGGCCGAGCACGAGGGCGCCGAGGTGGAGCCTGTCACCCGCGACGCCGAGGACATGCTGTTCCTGATGTACACCTCGGGGACGACGGGACAGCCGAAGGGGGTGAAACACACGACCGGCGGCTACCTCTCGTGGGTGTCGTGGACCTCGCAGTCGGTCCTCGACATCAAGCCGGATGACACGTACTTCTGCTCGGCCGACATCGGCTGGATCACGGGTCACTCCTACATCGTCTACGGGCCGCTCGCGCTCGGGACGACGACGATGATGTACGAGGGGACGCCGGACCACCCCGAACAGGACCGCCTCTGGGAGATCGTCGACGAGCACGACGCGACCCAGCTGTACACGGCGCCGACGGCGATCCGCGCGTTCATGAAGTGGGGCTCGGAGTACCCGGACCGCCACGACCTCTCCTCGCTGCGGCTGCTCGGGACTGTCGGCGAGCCGATCAACCCGCGGGCGTGGAAGTGGTACTACCAGCACATCGGCGACGAGGAGTGCCCCATCGTCGACACGTGGTGGCAGACGGAGACCGGCGGGATGATGATCACGACCTTACCCGGGATCAAGGACATGAAGCCCGGGGCGGCGGGCCCGCCGCTGCCGGGGCTGGACGTCCAGATCCTCGACACGCTCGGCGACGAGGTAGAGCCGGGGAAGGCCGGCTACCTCACGGTACAGAAGCCGTGGCCCGGCATGCTCCGGACGCTGTACAACAACGACGAGCGCTACATCGACGAGTACTGGGCGGAGTACTCCGACACCGACAGCGACGACCCCGAGGACTGGGTGTACTTCCCGGAGGACGGGGCGAAGATCGACGAGGACGGGTACATCACCGTCCTCGGCCGCGTGGACGACGTGTTGAACGTCTCCGGCCACCGGCTGGGGACGATGGAGATCGAGTCCGCCATCGTCGGCGTCGAGGGGGTCGCGGAGGCCGCCGTCGTCGGTGGCAACCACGAGATCAAAGGGGAGGCCGTCTACGCGTACGTGACGACCGAGGACGGGTACGAGGGCAACGAGGAGCTCCGCGACGCGATCGTCGCCGGCGTCGAGGACGCCATCGGCCCGATCGCCCGGCCGGAGCAGGTCGTGTTCACGCCCGACCTGCCGAAGACGCGCTCGGGCAAGATCATGCGGCGCCTGTTGGAGAACATCGCCGACGGCGAGGAGCTCGGAAACACGAGCACGCTCCGGAACCCGGAGATCGTCGAGGAGATCCAGCGGAAGGCAGAGGGCGAGTAGCCGCTCACCGGCCTCGTTTTCGACACGCAACCGGTACCGGAGCACGCCGACGCGCCGACGACCATCACGATCGATTCAGATAATCGACGCGCGACGACACGCGATACCGACACACCACGGCACACCGATACACATGACAGATAATAGTTCACACGATACTGACGACGCGGCCACCGACGGCGGCGTCGCCACGGGCGCGGCACAGCAGCACCGACAGACCGACTACCTCAGCGAAGAGGTGAACCTGCTAAAACCGAGCACCGCGTATATGCGGGACCACCTCAGAATCGTCTGGACCGGGTTCATCGTTTGGGCACTCATCGTCTTCGGTCCGGTCACGATGACGATGCTCGCACCGGGCACGATGACGACGACCATGCCGGTGCTCGGATTCCCCTGGCACTACTTCTTAGTCGCCTTCGGCGCGCCGACGGGCGCGCTGATCTTGGCGGCCGTCTACGCCCGCCAGCGGGACAAGTTGGACGATAAGTACGGCATCGACCACAGCACCGACACCGGGTCGGCCGACACCGCCAGCGACGGGGGGCAGCGGGAATGACGCTCCCGCTCCAAGCCGAGGCGCTCGACATCTCCTTTAAGCTCCTCCCGGCTATCATCGTCTTCCTGATGATGGCCTCTTTCCTGGCCATCGGCTTCGTGTTCAAGGTGGCAGACACCGAGGGCATGTGGGTCGCCGGTCGGGGTATCGGTAACATCGAAAACGGGATGGCGATCGGCGCCAACTGGATGTCGGCCGCCTCGTATCTCGGCCTCGCCGGGCTGGTCGCGCTCGCCGGCTTCTACGGGCTCGCGTTCATCGTCGGCTGGACGACCGGGTACTTCGTCCTGCTCATCTTCCTCGCGGCCCAGATGCGCCGGTTCGGGAAGTACACCGCGCCGGACTTCGTCGCGGACCGATTCAACTCCCCGATGGCACGCGCGCTGGCCGCGTTCACCACGCTGCTCATCGCGTACGTCTACTCCGTGGGCCAAGCCCGCGGGATGGGGCTGGTCGGTCAGTACGTGTTCGGACTCGACATCATCCCGATGATCATCGTGATGATGACCATCACCGTCGGCTACCTCGCGCTCTCGGGCATGCTGGGCGCGACGAAGAACATGGCCGTTCAGTACGTGATCCTCATCGTCGCGTTCCTCGCGGGCGTCTACGTCGTCGGCTTCTCGCAGGGGTACTCGACGGTGCTCCCGCAGATCGAGTACGGCGCCCTGTTCAGCGAGCTCGGCCGGCAGTTCAGCGAGCCGTTCATCGGCGGGAACAGCTACTACCTGTGGGTCGCGACGGCGTTCTCGCTCATCTTCGGCACGTGCGGCCTCCCGCACGTTCTGGTCCGGTTCTACACGGTCCAGAGCGAGCGGACCGCCCGCTGGTCCACCGTGTGGGGGCTGTTCTTCATCCTGCTCCTGTACTGGGCCGCGCCGGCCATGGCGGCCTTCGGCGTCGACCTCTTCGCCACCGTGAACGGCATCTCGTCCGAAGCGGTGTTCAGCGGCGAGCAGGCGATGTCCGGCGCGGAGGGCGACGTCATCGTCGTGCTGGCCGCACAGTTCGCCCAGTTACCGACCTGGTTCGTCGGGCTGGTCGCCGCCGGCGCGATGGCGGCCGCGATCGCGACGACGGCGGGGCTGTTCATTACGGCCTCCTCCGCCGTCGCTCACGACATCTACGCCGAGCTCATCAACCCCGACGCGACCCAGCGGCAGCAAGTGCTCATCGGCCGGGCGACCATCGTCGGGATCGGCGCGCTCGTCACGGTGACCGCGTTCAACCCGCCGGCGCTCATCGGCGAACTCGTCGCCTACGCGTTCTCGCTCGCGGGCACCGTCCTGTTCCCGATGTTCTTCCTCGGGTTGTGGTGGGAGAACACCAACCGGCAGGGAGCGCTCGCGGGGATGACCGTCGGCCTGGTGCTGTGGTTCACCTCGATCGTCAACAGCGTTCTGCCGGCCTACGTCGGCTTCCTCGCCGACATCGCCGGTGGCTCCGGACAGGCGCTCATCCCGGTCTACGCCCAGTACGTGCCGCCGATCGGCGCCGCCTTGGTCGGCACGCCGCTCGTGTTCCTCGTCACCATCGCCGTCTCGATGGCGACGCCGGAACCCCCGCTGGAGACCAAGCGGATGGTCCGCCAGTGTCACAGCCCCGAACCGATGGGCCAACAGCAGACGGCAGAGGACGTCGTCGCCGACGGCGGCGAGGAGATGACGGCCGACGGGGGCCGCGCGGCCACGGAGGAGTGATCCATGTACGAACACATTCTGATCCCGACCGACGGCAGCGACGTCGCAGAGTCAGCGGTCGAACACGCGCTCGACCTCGCGGAGCAGTACGACGCCGAGGTCCACGCGCTGTACGTGGTCGACATCGACTCGGTCAACCTCGGCCTCGGGACCGAGCAGGTCGACCGGCTCAAGCAGGGCCGGTTCGACGAGATGGAGGAGCTGAAATCGAAGGCCGACGAGGCGACCGGCGCCGTCGCCGCCCGCGGCGCGGAGCGGGATATCGAGGTCGTCGAGCAGATCTCCGGCGGCCGCCCGCACACGGTGATCGCCGACTACGCCGAGAACCACGACGTGGACCTCATCGTGATGGGGAGCCACGGCCGCGCCGGCGTCCGGCGCGCGCTCCTCGGGAGCGTCACCGAGCGGACGCTTCGGTCGACGCACGTCCCCGTCCTCGTCGTCGACTACGCCGACGAGGACGGGGACGTGC
>NZ_NHOY01000087.1 GCF_002252755.1 Halorubrum sp. Hd13
GAACGTATCTTTAGAGAAGTAAAACGAAGAACCTCTTCGTTTTCAAATACGTTTAGAAATGCGGAGCCGATGGCAGTAGAATCGTGGCTCCGAGCCTTCGCCGTCTGCTGGAACCGATGCTTAAGTTAACACGACCGCCGCCGAGACCCGAAAGCGACCGGGCGAGTCAGTTCGCGGCGTCGCCGTCCGCGTCGGCCGCGTCGTCGGCCCCGCCCCCCAGAACCGCCGCCCGCATCTCGGGGATCGACGCCGTGCTCTTGACCGCGGTGCCGCGGTAGTGGGCGCGGCTGGCCTCGTGGCCGGCCCCCCGCAGCCGGTCGACGAACGCCTCCATGCCGATGGCGGGCTCGCCCCACTCCTTGTACAGCCGGTGCTGGTCGTAGTGCGTGGGGGTGTCGATCTCGCGGGCGACCGTCCCGAGCAGTTTCCGGGCGCGCTTCGCCTCGCCCATGTCGTCGGTGACGCGGCGCCGGACCGCGCGGGCGAAGTCGGCGTCGGCGACGGCTCCCAGCCACAGCGGTCCGGCCGTGAGCACGCGGTCGCTCCCGCAGACGGGGCAGGTCTCGGCGGGATCGGCGATCAGGCCGCGGGTCGGCTCGCGCCAGAGGCAGTCCTCGCAGTGGTCGACGTAGCCGAGGTCGTCGATACAGGCGTCGGCCGCCCGGGCGCCGGACTCCAGTTCGAGGTAGGTCCGGGCGTAGTGGCGCGAGACGTGCGAGACGATCGGGCGGGCCGCCTTGTCGTAGCGCGCCGCCGTCCGCACCAACGCGGAGATCAGCGTCCGGAGCCCCATCTCCGGGTGGTAGTCGGTGTTCCTCGGCACGGCGCCGTACTTCCGGATCCCGCTGTTGAGGTGCGCGCCGCACAGCGGCGCGGTGTCGGTCGCCGTGACGCAGACGAGGTTGCGGGCGTTCGCGAGCGCGGCGTCCGCGAAGGGTATCGGCGTCCCGTACGGGTCGAGGTCGACGACGTCGAAGACGTTCTCGTACAGCAGCGCGTTGACGTCGCGGTGAACCGCCTCCCCGTCGAGGTCGTTGGCGGCGAGGTTCTCGGCCGCGAGGTCGACCGCGTCCGGGTCGACGTCGGCACAGGTGACGTCGTACCCCTCCGCGGCGGCGCGGACCCCCCGGATCCCCGAGGCGGCCATCGCGTCGAGGTACGAGGCCGCGCGCGGCTCCCGCTCGCGGTACGCGCGCAGCACCGCGACCGTGACGTCGCGGTTCAGCTCCTGGGTCGGGTTGAAGAAGACCCCGCCGCCGGTACCCTCGCTAGCCCCGTCGCGGGCCTCGGGGACGGAGACGGTGAGACCGCCCTCCTCGATGTCCATACCTCGGGTTCGGCCATCCCGCACAAAAGGACCGCGCTCCACCGGTGACCCCGCGATCGGGGTTCTCGCTTCCCTCCAAACGCCGCCGCCGCCGTGAAGCGGGGCTTTTAGCCCGCCACGCGGATACGTAGACACACTGATGTACGCTACGTTCAACCGAGACCCGGACGGCCGTCCGACGTGCGACTGCGACGCGACCGCGGAGGCGGATCGTGGATGGTGAGTCCGGCCCGCGTCGACGCGCTCACCGACCTCGCGTACGGCGCACTGATCGTCCTGTCGATCGTCCTCATCGCCACGCTGAACGTCAACGACATCGGCGTCGCGTTCGGGATCGGGGTGTTCGCCTCCTACGTGGTCCACGTCGTCTGGAAGATGGCCCGGTTCGATCCCGACTGGATGACGCGGGAGGTCGCCGATCAGGTCGGCAAAGAGGTGGAGAAGAGCGTCGGCGACACCGTCAATAAAGAGGTGGAGAAGACCGTCGGCGACACCGTCAATAAAGAGGTGGAAAAGACCGTCGGCGACACCGTCAGTAAGGAGGTCGAGAAGACCGTCGGCGACACCGTCAGCAAGGAGATCGAAAAGAGCGTCGGCGAGACCGTCGGCAAGGAGGTCGAGAAGACCGTCGGCGAAAAGGTCGAAGAGACCGTCGAGAAGACCGTCGGTGACACCGTCAACAAGGAGGTCAGCGAGGTCGCAGACGACGTCAGCGACACCGTCAGCGAGGAGGTAACGGGGAAAGTCGAGGAAACGGTGGGCGAGACCGTCGAGAAGACCGTCGGCGAAAAGGTCGAAGAGACCGTCGAGAAGACCGTCGGCGAAAAGGTCGAAGAGACAGTCGAGGAGACCGTCGAGAAGACCGTCGGCGAAAAGGTCGAAGAAACCGTCGAGGAGACCGTCGGCGAAAAGGTCGAAGAAACCGTCGAGAAGGCCGTCGGCGAGAAAGTCGAAGAGACCGTCGAAGAAACCGTCGACGAAAAGGTCGAAGAAACCGTCGAGGAAAAGGTCGAAGAAACAACCGACGAAAAGATCGACGAAACAGGCGACGAAAAGATCGACGAAACCGCCGAGGATCAGGACGGCGACGACGTCGACTATCGACGCGGCGACTCGTAGCCCCGACCGACAGAGCGACTGAACGACGCCCCCCTCCCCCACCCTCCTTCTGAATGCGTAATTTAGAACCGTCTTTATTGAGCAATCCGAAGGCAATAAACCGTGACGCCCGTTATTGGTAGTATAAGCATGGGCCAGCACGACTTGGATCGGAGTCTCGGGTTGTACCCGACGATGATGATCAGCATGGGTGCGATGATCGGGAGCGGGATCTTCGTGCTGCCGGCTCTGGGATACAAGAAGGCCGGGCCGGCGGTGATCCTCGCCTACGTGCTGGCCGCGCTCGTCGTGTTGCCGGCCGCGTTGTCGAAGGCCGAGATGGCGACGGCGATGCCGGAGTCCGGGGGGACGTACCTCTACATCGACCGGGCGCTCGGCCCGTTGTTCGGGACGATCGCCGGGGTCGGGGCGTGGTTCTCGCTGGTGTTCAAGAGTTCGTTCGCGCTCGTCGGACTCGGCGCGTACCTGCTGCTGTTCGCGCCGCTCTCGCAGGGCGCGGTGGTGTACGTCGCGCTGGCGCTGGCGGTGCTGGTCGTCGCTCTGAACGTCTCAGGGACGAAGATGAGCGGTGGGATACAAGCGGTCATCGTCACGCTGGTCGTCGCGGGACTGCTCGCGTACGTCGTCAACGCCGGCTTCGCGATCGACGCCGCGAAGTACACGCCGTTCAGCACCGACGGGAACCGGGGCGTCATCACGGCCGCCGCCTTCGTCTTCGTCTCGTACGCGGGCGTCACGAAGATCGCGAGCGTCGCCGAGGAAGTGAAAGACCCCGGGAAGAACCTCCCGCGCGCGATGCTCGGTTCCATGGCCGTCATGACGGTCCTGTACATCGCGGTCGTCGGCGCGATCATCGGCCTGAGCGACCCGAACGTGCTGAAAACGGGCGGACCCGGCGGGACGGCGTCGCTCACGCCGATGGCGGACGGCGCGGGCGCGCTCCTCGGCGGCGCCGGCGTGCTGTTCATCTCCGTGATCGCCGTCGTCGCGCTCACGAGCATGGCGAACGCCGGCGTGCTCTCCTCCTCGCGATTCCCGCTCGCGATGAGCCGCGACGACCTCCTCCCGCCCGCGCTCCAGACCATCGACTCGCGGTTCAAGACCCCGCGGAACTCCGTGCTCCTCACCGGGCTCGTGTTGGTTCTGCTCATCGCGTTCGTCCCGGTGATCGAGCTGGCGAAGCTGGCGAGCGCGTTCCAGATCCTCGTCTTCTCGATCATCAACGTCTCGCTGATCGCGTTCCGGGAGGCCGACCTGCCGGCGTATCAGCCCGAGTTCACCGCACCCGGCTACCCGTTCGTCCAATTGTTCGGGTTCGTCGCCGGTATCGCCCTGCTCACGCAGATGGGGACCGTCCCCATTCTCGGCGCGGTCGCGATCATCTTCGGGAGCGCCCTCGTCTACTTCGCGTACGGACGGCCCAGGACGGACCGAACCGGAGCGATCGGGACGATCCTCCGGGCCCGTCGCGGCGAGGAAGACGACGGCATCGCCTCGACGGAACCGAAGTGAGCGAGCGACTGAGGACGACCGGTCGGGACGCCGCCCGAGACTGGGTCAGTAGTCCCTGTTGACCAAGATCACCGGATCGCCGGTTTCGTTCGCGATCCGGTCCGCCAGCGTGCCGAAGATGCGGTCGCCGAGCCTGGACTCCGGCTCGTACATCACGACCGCGTCGTACTCGGCCGCGGTCCGGAGGATCTCCTCGTCGTGCTCGTCGCCGTCGACGACCAGCGTGTCGACCGCGTCGGCGTCGAACCCGTCCCCGATCAGGCGCTCGCGGGTCTCCGCGACGACGGCCTCCCCGTCCTCGCGAGACTGTCCGCCTTCGACGACGTGGAACAGGGTGATACGCTGCGTCGAGTCCTCGCTCAGGACCCGGATGAACCTCGGAAGTCGGTCGAGCTCGGCGACGTCCGGCAGCGGCACGAGGATCCGTCCGATCCCCTCGGTCGGAGCGGGGTCGAGCTCGGCGACGCACCCCTCCTCGGCCGCGACCTGCTGGATCGCGGCCGCCCGGTCCTTCCCGAATACCAACCGCGTCCGGACGGACGCGCCGGCGTCCGCGAACGCGCCCGCGACCTCGTCGAGCGTCGCCTGCGCGGCCTCGCCGAACTGCTCGCGCGCCGAACTGGCCGGCGTCTGCTCGGGGAGGTCGTAGTGGCCGAGGATGACGACCGAGAGCGAGGACAGGTCCTCGATCAGCACCGGCGACAGGGGCTCGGGGTCAGGGAGTTCGAGCGGAACGAGGATCGTGTCTGCCATGCCTCCCCGTTGCGGACCCAGAATAATAAACGGGGAGACTCACGACATCGCCGACGGTGTCTCGTCCTCGTCGACGAGGAACGCGTCGAGGATGTCTCCCTCGGACGACTCCTTCGGTAGCACGGTCACCACGTCGTCCGGCCGGATCGTCGTGTCGTCGACCGGGTGGATGATCGATCCGTCGCGCTCGATCGAAGTCACGATGGCGTCGCTCGACAGAATGCCGTTAGCCTTCGCCTCCGACGGAGAGTGATCCACGATCGGCGCGTCGTCGGTGACGCAGACCTCGATCACGGCGCTGCCGTCCGCGAGCGTGACGGTGTCGGTGACCACGGACCGTTTGGAGTCGTCGGAGAGGAACCGCGAGTACGGGGTGTGTAGCTCCGTCTGGAGCAGTTCCTCGTCTTCGATCCGAATTTCGAGCCCCGAGAGCGCGCGCGCGATCTCACGGAGGTCGCTCGTCTCCTCGCCGACTGCGACCACCTGCAGGTCCCGACGGCCCGCCATCAGCACGCGAACGTTGATCACGCCCGGAATGGACCGGGCCGCGAGCGCCAAGCGTTCCCGCTCGTCGGCGGGGACGGTACACATGAACACCGAGGTGAGTCGGCCGCCGGCCTGCTCGAAGTCGACGATGGCCGTGTAGCCGCGGATCACGCCCGCCTCTTCGAGGCGCTCGATCCGGTTCCGGACCGTTCCCGCCGAGACGTTCATGCCGTCCGCGATCATCGGCGCAGAGGTGTTCCGGGCGTCCGACATCAGCGCGTGGATGATCTGCCGGTCGATGTCGTCGAGGTGATGACTCACGGCGGATCGTCCCCCGTGCCGGTCGAAACCGGACCGTGCCGTCGAGCGCTCTTCATACCGTAACGTAGCCGCCAGAGTGTGATATGGCTTACTCACGCGACCGTCGCGGGACGGGGCGGCCGCTACCGAGAGAACGGCGACCGCAATAAGAGACCGACCGCGGGAAAGCGCCGTTACTCGTTGCCGAACATCTGGCGCATCATCGGATGCATTTCCATCAGCTGCTCCTCGGCGATCTCCTCGTACAGCTTATACGTGATCGAGACCGCGAGCAGCAGTCCGGTCCCGGAGACCTGCCCGATGGTGCCGAGCAGGTTCGCCATCACGGCGAGGAACCCGACGAGGGCGCCCCCGATCACGGTCACCTGCGGGATGTACCGCTCCATCACCTTCTCGACGACCTGCGGGTTGCGCCGGAAGCCCGGGATCTGCATCCCGGAGTTCTGGATCTGCTTCGCGGTCGCCTCCGGGCCCATCCCGGTCGTCTCGACCCAGAAGATGGCGAATATCGCGCCGCCGACGATCATGAACGTGAGGTCGATCGCGAGCCGGAGCGCGATCATCCACGGTTCGCCGGTCGCCGTCCCGCGGAACCACATCCACTGCTGCGGCTGCTGGATGGGGTTCAGGTAATAGAACAGCCCGGACGTGGGCTGCCCCTGATCGCCGTACACACCGAGCCACACCGGCATCCCCGCCCACTGCGAGGAGAGGAGCTGCCCGACGAACTGGATGTTCGCCTGCAGCGCGCGGACGAGGATCATCGGCAGCACGGACGCGTAGATGAGCTTCACCGGGAAGCGGCCGCGAGCGCCCTTCACGCGGGCGTGCGACAGCGGGATCTCGACGCGGACCGACTCCGCGTACACGACGATCCCGAAGATGAACACCGTCGTGAACAGCGCGAGGATGTTCCCCGGCTCGAACAGCAGCGACTCGAGCCCGGCCGACGTGAACGGCGACCCCAGCTGGGTGCCGCCCGTCGCGATCGCGAACCAGTTCGCGAAGAAGCCTCGCGCGCCGAGCGCGGAGAAGCTGAAGAAGCCGCCGACGATCTGTTGGCTCACCGCCGCGATGATGAACAGCCCGACGCCGGAGCCGACGCCCCACTTGCTCACGATCTCGTCCATGAACAGGAGGAGGACGCCGCCGACGAAGATCTGCGCGAAGATCAGCGACTTAACGCCGAACGTCCCGATGCCGAGCGCCTGTCCGACGGCCGGATCCGCGGGCAGGAACTGCCCCGTGAACACCATCGGCGCGGCCGTCAGCGCCGTCACGATGATCACCAGCAGTTTCTGGAGGCCTTGGTACAGGACCTGGTCTCGCGGGTCGTCGGTGTCGAGGCCGAGCAGGTTCGCACCGCCCAACAGCTGGAGGACGATGGACGCCGTGACGATCGGTCCGATACCGACCTGCAACAGCGAGCCGGACGAGCCGGCGAGCACCGACCGGAACTGCCCGAAGAAGTCGGACCCCTGACCGACGGCCAACCCGAACGGGTTGATGTTGGTCAGGAAGAAGTAGACGACCAGGATGCCGGCCGTCCACGTGAGCTTCCGTCTGAACGGGACGTGACCCGCCGGTCGCTCCACGACGGGCATCCGAGAGAGCACCGGTTCGGCGGCCTCCTTCCAGCTCATGATTACGCCTCGTCAGTCTCGTCGTCTGAAGTGTTTTCTGATTCGGCAGCGGCTTCCTCGGCGCGCTCGGAGAGCGTCGCCTCGCCGCCAGCCTCCTCGATCAGTTCGACCGCACCGGCGGTGAACGCGTCGGCGGTGACGTGGAGCTCGCGGCGGACCTGTCCGCCGCCGAGCACCTTCACGACGTCGGCGTCGTAGCCGTCGTCGACGACGTCGCGCGCGTCGATGACGTACGCGTCGCCGTCCTCCTCGGCGAGGTCCTCCGCGGCGTACAGCGCCGCGTCCTCGTCGAGCTTCTGGACTTTGACCTCGAGGACTTCCGTCTGCGCGTCCTCGGGGCGCTTGAAGCCGTACTTACCGAGCGGTCCGTAGTTGTGGAACTCGTGTTTCGCGCGGCCGGCCGCGCCGCGGCCGCCGCGGTGACCGGCGCCTCGCCGGTTCTTGTGCGTTCCGCCGCCGTGGGTACGGGACCCGCGCTGTCGACGTTTCTTGCTCGTCATCGCATCGCCTCCAGGAGACCGTCGATCTCCTCGGTCGTGTGTTTCCCGAGCTCGCCGCCCTCGATCACGGGGTGTTTGATCCCCTCGTGACCGCCGCGGGGCGCGTGGAGCCGCAGCGTCGGAGAGAGCCCCTGATCGCGCAGGGTCGTCTCCTCGGCGACGAGCGCCTCGGCCAGCGCCTCCAAGTCGGCGTAGTCGGTGTTGTCGTCGATCCACTCGTCGTCGACGTCGGCCGAGCCCTCGAGGGGCTCGCCGCGCCGGGCGATAGTGGTCGCGACGGCGTCGACGCTCGGTTCCCCGAACGCGACGATGTCGTTCACCTTGGTGATCATCCCGCCGTACGAGTCCGTCTCCGGGACGAACGTCGCGTGGTTGACGCGCCCGATGTTCAGCATGTCGAGCGTGTCCTCGACGCCGTGCTCCAGGTTGACGTCGCCGCGGAGCTGTACGATCGCTTGCATCACTCGCTCACCTCGTCGTAGTGGACCTCGCGGGCGTGCTGCGGAGTGCGGGACTGCGCCGCGTTCTCCAGCGCGTTGAACGTCGCCTTCGCGAGGTTGACGGTCGTGCGGGTGTTGCCGTCGGAGTTCGTCCAGGCGTCCTCGACGCCGGCGAGCTCCAGAATGTTCCGGACCGTCTCCGCGGCCGCAAGGCCCAGCCCCTGCGGGGCGGGCTTGATCTCGACGGTGACGGAGCCGGCCTTACCCTTCGCCGTTCGGGTCAGGGAGTTCGTGCCGCCGGGCTGGTCCTCCCAGGACCCGGAGCCGCGGTCCACCTGGATGATGTTCAGCTTCGCGACGTCGATCGCCTTCTGGATGGCGCCGCCGACCTGGTCGTCCCGGGCCTGCGCGTAGCCGAGGTAGCCGTCGCGGTTGCCCACGGCGACCACGCAGCGGAACTTCACGCGGCGGCCGGAGTCGGTCATGCGCTGGACCATGTTGATGTCCAGCACCTCGTCTTCCAGCCCCGGGAGGAGCTGGTCGACGATCTCGGCCTCCTTCATCGGGAGGCCGGAGTCGAGCGCCTGTTCCATCGACGAGATGTCGCCGTTCTGTACCTTGCGGCCGAGTCGCGTCCGCGGTTCCCAGCCGTCGTTGTGTCTACTCATGGTCCTCCTGGATTGTCGCGAGCACGTCGTCGAAGTGCTCGGGTAAGTCGGCCGCGTCGAACTCGCCGCTGTACAGCGGCTCGTCGAGCTGGTCGTCGTACGCGGCGATGTGCTCGCCTCGCGTACGCGACCAGTCGGCCAGCACGCCGTCGTTGTGCGGGATCTCGAGGCCGGCGTCGATCGCTCCTTCCTGTACTGCGAACGTCTTGTTGCCGGGCGTCGCCGTGTTGAGCCCGATGTCGAGGACGGCCTCGTCGAGGCCGGCGTCGACTGCGCGAGCGCCCGCGAGGTACCCGGTGAGGTACGCGCTGGGAAGGTTGCCCGTGGGGGCGTCCCAGCCGTACTCCGCGAGGTCCTCGCTGGAGGCGGCCGCGTGGGTCTCGTCGCCGTCGGATCCGGGAGTCACCAGCTGCGCCCTGACGTGAGCGTTGCTCACCCGGGCGACCAGGCGAGGCTTGCCCGATTTCAGCAGGCGCAACCTCTGATGGTAATCCGTCCGGACCTCGCGGCGGCGCCGCATCGGCACCTTGTATCGTGGTCCTGTCGCCATTACTCTGTCACCTCGTAGCCGTACTGCGTCTGGATGTACGCCTCCAGTCGGGCGACGTCCTCGAACTCGCCACCGCTCGCCTTGTTGTAGAGCGTGCGGTACTCCGTGGCGTCGAGGACGTCCTCGTCGTCGCGGAGCTCCTTCAGGCGGGTCCGCATCGCGCGGATCCGCGCCTTCCAGTCGTCTTTCGTGTTCTGTCGCGCGCCGGCTTTCCCCTTCCGGGTACCGGCGCCGGACTTGTGTCCGTACGAGCGCTTCGCGGCGCGCTCGCGGGCCTGTCCGCGGGAGTTCGTTTTCGCGTCCTTCGCGCGGATCGTGCCCTGCTCGATGAGTTCGCGGACGTCCTCTCGCGTGATGGCGTCCTCGATCTCCTCCTGTGCCTCGGGGTCGAGCCAGACGCGGCCCTTGCCGACGTCCAGCTCGTCCGCTGCGAGCCGTTTCTGCGCTTTCAGGTCACTCATCGCCGACCTCCACTTCGACGTAGGTCGGGTTCAGCACGCGGATCTCGCGTTCCTCCGCCTCGTCTTCGATCAGTTCGCGCTTGCGACCGCCGACCTTCGAGGCGATCCGCACCGCCTGCGTGTCGCCGTCGACGCCTTCGAGATCGTCCGTGTTGTGCACGCGGACCTCCTCGAAGCCGCTCGGGTGCAGGTCGCGCGACGCCTTCGGCGACCGGAACCCAGCCTCGACGACGGGGCCCTTCGCCTTCATGCGCCGGCGCTGCTTGGAGAGCCCGCCGCGCGGCTTGCGCCACGACGTCGGGATCCGCTTTTTCTTGTGGTAGTCCTGCCGGTTGAACTGCGGTTTCCCCTCGCGGTGCTTCTGCGCGAGCGCGCGAGCGGTCTCGTCGTCCAGCTCCGGCGTCTTCTCGGCGTGACCGCGGGGGCGAAGCTCCGTCTCGACGTCCTCGTCGGCGGCGGCCTCGTCGGCCTCCTCCTCGTCCGTCTCGTCTTCGATCTCCGCGTCCGCCTCCTCGTCGACCTCCAGCCCGCCGACGTCGGCCTTGATACGCGCTGCGAGCGCGTTGCCGACGCCGTCGACCTCGGAGAGCTCCGACTGGGAGGCGGCCTTCACGTCCTCGACCGTCTCGTAGCCGGCCTCGCGAAGGGCGTCCGCCTTCGAGGGACCGACACCGCTGATGTCTTCCAGTTCTTCGGCCATTGGTTAGGCACCTCCGGTGGGCTTCTCGACGATGTACACGCCGTCCTGGAAGACGCGCGTGTCCTTGTCGGTCACCTTCGTCAGCTGTTCGATGTCGGCGGCGGTCTGCCCGACGGCCTCCTTGTCGGAGCCCGAGAGCGTGACCGTCTCGCCGTCGACCTGTACGTCCGTGTCCCCGCGGACCGGGGTGCGTCGCTGTGCTCGCTCGCCGAGGAAGTTCTCGATGACGACCTCGTCGCCCTCCACGGTCACCTGCATCGGGAAGTGGGCGTAGTACACTTCCATCGTGTACTCCCATCCCTCGGTGACGCCGTGGATCATGTTGGCGACGTGGCTCTCGAATGTGCCGACCGTGGCGTTCGTCTTCGCGTCCTCGTTCTCGGAGGCGATCGCGACGGCACCGTCCTCGACCGTGACCTCGACGTCGGGGTACCAGAGGCGTCGCGTGACGCTCCCGTTGGGACCCTCGACGGTGAGTTCGAGGTGGTCGGTCTCGGCGGAGACGTCGTCCGGAATTTCGATTTCGACTCTGTTCATTGTTAGTAGACGTATGCGATCACTTGGCCGCCGATGCCCTCTTCGCGGGCCTCGTAGTGGCTCATGACGCCGTGGCTCGTCGTGACGATGAGCGTCCCGTAGTCACGGGCGGGGAGGTACCGCTTCTCCCACTTCTCGAACTCGTCTGCGCCCGCGGAGTAGCGGGGCTTGACGGCGCCACACTCGTTGATCGCGCCTTTCAGTTCGACCTCGAACTTCCCGGCTTTCCCGTCGTCGACGTACTCGAAGCCGTCGACGTACCCGCGGTCGTAGAGGACCTCGAGGACGGAGTCGATGATGTTTGAGGCGGGCTCAACCGTGTACGACAGGTGGCCAACGCTCTCGGCGTTGTCCATGCCGGCGAGCGCGTTGGTGAATGGATCGTTTCCTGTCATGATCAGCTGTACTTCTCGAATCCCATGTCTCGGGCGACCTCGCGGAAACACTGCCGGCAGAGGTTGATGTCGTACTTGCCGACAAGCCCCTGCTCGCGGTCGCACCGCCGGCAGGTGTGCCGGGAGCCGGTGCGCTTCGCCGCGTGTTCGCCCGTGTCGTTGTTCGCTTCGCTCATTCCGTTACCTCTACGTCGAAGTTGGTCTCGAGGAACGCGGCCGCGTCCTCGACGGTCATCCGGTGTTTCGCGGGGATCGACGCCGTCGCCTTGTCCCGCTTCGACACGCGGTAGCCGGGCCGGACGATCGTCGTCGTCACGTCGAGCCCGTAGATGCCGATGTTGGGGTTGTACTCCTGGCTCGGGAAGTCGGTGTGGTCCTCGACCCCGAAGCTCAGGTTGCCCGTGTCGTCGAACTGACTCCGCGAGACGTCGACGACGTCGAGCGCGGTTGCGAGGAACTCGTGTGCGTCCTCGCCCCGCAGCGTCACCTTGACGCCGATCGGGTCGCCCTTGCGGATCCCGAACTCGGCTATGGTGCGCTTCGAGGTGGTCCGGACCGACTGCTGCTCCGTGATCTCCTCGATGATCTCCTCGGCGTCGGCGAGGGGTTCACCGCCCTGCCCGACGCCCATGTGGACGACGACCTTCTCGAGATACGGCTCGCGCATCTCGTGAGGGGCGCTCTCGGCTTCACTCATCCGAATCACCCGCCTCGTCGGCGTCGTCGCCGGTGAAGTTCTCGTCGATGACGACGAGGTACTCCTCGACCGTCTCGTAGCCGTCGTCGTCGTCGCCGACGAACACGGTGTTCGAGCCCGAGCCGAGCGTCACGTCGATGGCGTCGACCTCGCCGATCCGCCCGGCGTGCTGGCCGGCGACGGCGGTGACGAGGGCGCCCTCTTCGTACTCGAAGTGGGCGACGACCTCTTTGGTCTCGTTGTCGACGACGATCGAGTCCTTGGTGTCGTACGGTGTGTCCGTGTCGACGCGCACGTTCGTTCCGTCGTGGAGCGTCAACTGGACGGCGCCGCCGGGGACGACCGACTTGTTCGTGATCTTCCCGAGCCGGCTGCCCGCGGCCTCCTCGTCGACGGGGGTCAGCGCGAGCCGACCGCCCTCGTCGGGGAAGACGCGGAAGAACTCCCCGCGCTCGGGGAACGCCAGGATGTCGAACATCCCGATCGGACGCTGCTCGTCCGAGATCGCGTCGCCGTTGACGAGGACCGAGTCGTTGTTCAGCGCGTAGCGCGCCTCCTTCGTCGAGTCGACGTAACCGAGCACGTCCCGCAGCAGGACGACGAGCGGAACGCCCGCCTCACCGTGCGGGCCGGCGCCGGCCTTGACGGTGAATGTGTTCGTCTTTCGCTCGACCGGCCAGGAGTTCGGTACTGCCAGTCGCTTCTGATGTCGCGTCATTCGTTATCCTCCTGGAGCCGCGCCTCCCGGCGTTCGTCTTCCAGGTCCAGATCGGTCACCCGGACGTTGCTCGCCGGGATCGGTCGGGGAACTTCCTCCCCGTCCGCCTTCTCGACGGTGACGTCCTCGACGGTGATCCGTTCCGCGGACAGGTCGACGGCGACGACTTCCGCCTCCGTCCCGGCCGCGTCGCCGCGAAGCACCTCGACGGTGTCGCCGGCGTTGACGCGGACGTTGCGCTGTCCGTACTCCTCGCGGAGCTCCTCCGTGAGGGTGGCTCGGACCTGGTTCTGCCGCTCGTGGAGCGGCGCGGTCTCCGACCGTTTTCGCTGTTTGCGTGGCTGTTTCGTCATGGTTAGACGATCATCGTCGCGGTCGAGGCGATGCTTCCGAATCGTTCGGCGACCTCGCGGGCGACGGGGCCCTTGATCTCGGTGCCCCGCGGCTCCTCGAGGTCGTCGATGATGACGGCCGCGTTGTCCTCGAACTTCACGCGGGTCCCGCTCGGACGGCGGATCGGCTTGCGCTGGCGGACGACGACCGCCTCCAGCACCTGCCGCCGCATCTCCGGGGTCCCTTTGGTGACCGAGACGGTCACCTTGTCGCCGATACCTGCCTTCGGGTGGCGGTTCTTCGTGCCGGAGTAGCCGGCGACGGAGATCACCTTCAGCTCACGCGCGCCGGTGTTGTCGGCGCACGTGATGAGCGAGCCCTTCGAGAGCCCCTGCGTGACGTCGGCCTTTAGCGCCTCCATCACTGATCACCCGACAGGTTCTCGACGACGACGTGGGACTTCGTCTTCGAGAGCGGTCGCGTTTCCGCGATCTTTACTTCGTCACCGACTTCGAGCGAGTCGAGCACGCCCGGCACGTGGGCCGGGATGCGCGAGCGACGCTTCATGTACCGATCGTATTTCGGTACGAACACGTCGTATTCTCGCTCGACGATGACGGTCTTTTCCATATCCGTCGACACGACCGTTCCCTCGCGGGTCTGGCCGCGGACGGAGAGCTGCCCGTGGAACGGGCACTTCTCGTAGTCGTAATCCTCCGGGTTGTCTGGCTCCGGAGGCGTGGGTACGTCGATTCCTATCGCCATTGTGTGACACCTCGTTCGGTGCGTTCGGCGGGTCGATGCCGCAACCGATCGCCATCCACCGTTACGTAGACCGCGTCTTTGCACTCGCCGCGATGGCTCGCCGGACCCGCGCCGTCACCGGTGACGACGCTTGCGGACCCGGACGGGCCAGACTGACGGGGGCGGACCCCCGTAGTATCCGACCCGAGTTGGGACGCGGACCCCGACGACTGCGCGTCGTCGGCGGCTTCATCTGTGCGGACGGTCGGGACGTCGACGACCGCGAACTCCAGCGTCGCGCCCGACTTGGGCACGCGCTTGTCCCCCGACGGCGTTCGGACCACGATGGTGCCGAACGTCTCGGACAGCACGCGGCCGGCGATGCCCGCGTGGGCGTCGCTGGCGGCGTCGGCCACCCGAACCGGGAGGCCGACGAGCTCGTGCCGGACGAGTGTGTCGGGGGATATCATCTTATTCGTCGTCGAAGTCGCCTTCTTCCTGCTGGATCGTCTTGATCCGCGCAATCGTCTTCTTCAGTTCCTTGACGCGGCCCGGACTCTCCGGCATGCCGCCGGCGGCGCGCTGGGCCTTCGAGTTGAGCAGCTCGGTCTCGAGCTCCTCGAGCTCGACCTGCCGCTCGGCCGCCGTCATGTCGCGGATCTCGTCTGTGTAGAGGATCGCCATTTACTCGTCCTCCTCTTCGTCGTCAGCGGCTTCCATCTCCGCGACGAGGTCCGCCGCCTCCGATTCGATCTCCTCGTCGAGCTCGTCGATGTCGTCCGCGTCGGCGTCGCCGACCGGCTCCTCGGGGGCGACATCGGTCGCCTCCGCGGCCGTGTCTTGCGTCTCCTCGACGACCTCCTCGACGACCTCCTCATCGATGACGTCGGTGGGGTCCTCGTCGGGCACCTCGACGTCGTCGTCGGCGCCGACGTCCGGCACCTCCTCTGGCTCCTCTTCGAGGAGCGCTTCGACGCCTTCGTCGTCGCCCGCGGCGGCCTGCTCGACCTCCGGGACCTCGGCGTCCTCGCGGATATCGAAGTCGTCCGGGAGCTTCGCGCCCGGCGGGATGATCTTCACGTTGACGCCGATCGTCCCGAGCTTCATCACCGCGACGCCCTGGCCGTGGTCGACGACCTCCTCCGCGGGCTCGCCGTTGTGCTTGATGTAGCCGCGGTTGAACTTCTCGACGCGCGAACGCGCGCCGGTGACCTTCCCGGACAGGACGATTTCGGCGCCCAGCGCGCCGGCGTCCATGATCCGGTCGATCGTCGTGTGACCGGCCTTCCGGAAGTACCAGCCGCGTTCGAGAGCGTTCGCGAGACGGTCCGCGACGATCTGGGCGTTCAGGTCGGGCTCGTCGACCTCCTGAACGTCGATCTGCGGGTCGTCCATGTCGAAGCGGTCCTCGAGCTCGGTGGTGATCTTGCGGATGTTCTTCCCGCCTTTCCCGATCACCATGCCGGGCTTTTCGGCCTTCAGCACGATCTGCGTGCCCATCGGCGTCTTGGCGACGTCCATGCCGCCGTAGCCGGCTCGGCCGAGCTCGTCCGCGAAGAACTCGTTGATCTGTGAACGGCGCAGGCCGTCCTCGATGAATTGGTGTTCGTCAGCCATTATTCGTCGGCCTCCGGGTCCTCGATGATGAGTTCGACGTCGGCGAGCGTGGTGTTCCACTGGGTGGCGCCCGCGGCTCGCGGGTTCCGCCCGGGTCGCTCACCGACCTTGTGGGGGGCGACGTGTTTGATGACCATCTCGTCGCCGTCGAATCCCTGTTCTGTCGCGTTGTTCTTGACGTTCTCCAGGAGCTTGAGGAAGTCCTTGGCGGCCTTCTCGGGGTAGCGGCCCGCGTCCCAGCCGTCGATGTCGGAGCGGTGGCCCGCACCGGCGTTGTGCTGGCGCATCGGCACCGAGGTCTCCTCGTCGATGACTTCCTGGAGGAACTCCTCGGCGTCGGCGACGGTCTCGCCTTTGATCTCCCGGGAGATCTCCTTGCTGTCCTTCACGCTGATGGGCCGGTCGCGGAGCATCCCCTTGGCGGTGGTCTCCGGGTCGGCCTCGACGCTGTAGTTGATTCCCATGGGTTACTTGAGCGGCACGAACTTCGAGGACCGGGTCGCGCCGATGCCGGCCTGACCGTGTTCGACGGTGCTTCGCGTGAGGTGGAACTCGCCCAGGTAGTGTCCGATCATCTGGGGTTCGACCTGAACGCGCTCGAAGCTGTGTCCGTTGTACACGGAGAAGGTGACGCCGACGAACTCCGGAAGGATCGGCATGTCGCGCAGATGCGTCCGGATCGGATCGTCCGCCGTCGTCTCCTTGTCGCGGGTTCGGGCCTTCTCCAGCAGCTTCTGCTGTTCGGTGCCGAGGCCGCGAACGATGCTTCGCCGCTGGCGTGCGGGGAGCAGTTCCGCGACGTCTTCGACGTCCATCTCCTGCAGCTCGTCGAGCGAGTGACCGCGGTAGGCGAACTCCTTGCCCTCGCGGCCGGTTCGGTAGTTGGAACTCATTTGTTGCCACCTCGTCCGGTGCGCTTGGATGCGATGTCACCCACTTTGCGTCCCGGCGGGGCGTCCCGCGAGACGGACTTCGGCTGTCCGGGGTGTTGGCGACCGCCCCCGCCGAAGGGGTGGTCGACGGCGTTCATCGCGACGCCGCGCACGCGCGGGTATTTCGTCCCGCGCGCCTTCATCTTGTGGTACTTGTTGCCGGCCTTGACGAAGGGCTTCTCCGTCCGGCCGCCGCCCGCGACCACGCCGATCGTGGCGCGGCACTGCGGGTCGAGCCGCTTCACTTCCCCGCTGGGGAGCTGGACGACCGCGACGTCGCGGTCGTGGGTGAGGAGCGTCGCGGACACGCCGGAGGCGCGCGCGAACTTCCCGCCGTCCCCGCGGTTGCTCTCGACGTTACAGACCGGAACGCCCTCGGGGATTTCGGCCAGCGGGAGCGTGTTCCCGGGCTTGATCTCCGCGCTCACGCCGACCTGAATCGTCTCGCCCACGCGCACGCCTTCCGGCGCGAGCACGAGCCGACGGTCGTCGTCCTCGAACTCGATCTCCGCGAGCGGAGCCGAGCGGGCCGGGTCGTGTTCGATCCCGACGATCTCGCCGGTGATCGTGTCCACGTCTTCGAGCTTCTTGTGCGACAGTTCCGCCTTATAGCGGTGGGAGGGGGCCCGGAACGTCGGGCCGCCGCGTCCACGCCGCTGTCCTTGGATTCGTCGTCCCATATCAGAACACCCCGATGCGCGAGGCGATTTCGGTCGCGTCGTCGTCCTCGGAGAGCGTGACCGTCGCCTTCTTCTTCCCCTTCGAGGTCACCTGCGTGTTCACGTCGGTGACGGTGACGTCGTAGCGGTCTTGGACCTCCTCGCGGACCTCGGGCTTCGTCGCGTCGATGTCGACGAGGAACAGCAGCTTGTTCTTGAAGTCCATCTCGTTCATCGCCTGCTCGGTGACGAGCGGGTGCTCGATGATGGAGTTCATCGGTCTGCCACCTCCTCGATCGCGCTCTCGGTCCACAGCGTGAGTCGTCCCGGGTGTCCGCCCGGCGCGAGGTCCTCAGCGTTGACCTCGCCCGCGGTCGCGACGTCGACGCCCGAGAGATTCCGGGCGGCGCGGGACGGCTCCTCGCTGGTGACGACGAGGACGGACTTGGGTTGGCTGTACTTGCGACCGCGGGTCTTCCCGCGGCCGGACCGCACGGAGCGGCCCTCCTCGGCGCGCTCGATGTCGGCGTCGGCGCCGACGGCCTCCAGCACGCCCAGGGCCTCCTGGGTCTTCTGTAAGTCCTCGAACTCGTCGGAGACGACGAGCGGGAGCGCCAGGTCGTCGTCGAACGCGTGACCGCGCTCGGCGACGAGCTCGGCGTCGGTGGTGGCCGCGACGGCCGACCGGATCGCGAGCTGTCGCTCCTTGTCGTTCAGTTTCTTCGTCTGGTCCTTCTCGGCCTTCGGCGGGTGCGCGGCGCGGCCCGAGACGGCGCTCGGGACGCGGCGGGCGACGTTCTCGGAGCGCGGGATGTGCGCGAGCCCGCGCCCGGAGCCGAACGACTCCGCGGGGGTTCGCAGCCCGGCGAACTCGTCGGCACCGTAGGCCTGCTTCCGGTTAGCCTGTGCGGCGGAGACCGCTCGACCGATGAGGTCCGGTCGGAACGCGGTCTCGAAGATCGCCGGCAGCTCGACGCTGCCCGCGTCCCCGCCGTCCAGGTCGTGTACTGTTGCGTTCATGTATTATCCCTGGTTGGATGCGGTGGATACGTACCGGACCTCGGGGTCGAGGCGCGGCTGGTCGTTCGGCCGGATGGCCGGGCGGAACCGAAGCAGGCGCTGGTCCGGACCGGGCAGCGAGCCCTTGATGAGCGCGTACTCGCCGTCGACCTCGCCGTAGTTGACGAAGCCGCCGTCGACGGAGGCGTCGTCGCCCTCGCCGAAGTCGATGAGGCGCTTGTTGAGCTCGGTGCGCTGGTGGTAGCCGGTCTGCCCCTGCTGGGGAACGGTGGAGCGAACGCGGGAGGGGTTCCACGGACCGAGGTTACCGATCCGGCGCCGCCATCCCTGGCGGGCGTGTTTGCCCTTCCGCTTCTGTACGCCCCAGCGCTTGACGGGACCCTGCGTCCCCTTCCCCTTCGTGATGCCCGAGACGTCGGTGTACTGACCGGCGCGGAAGACGTCGCCGAACTCGTGGGCGCCGCCCTCCCCGACGAGGTCGAGCCCGAACTCGACGCGCTCCTCGAGGGAGCCGCCGCCGACTCGGGTCTCCATGACGTCGGGCTTCTTCTTGGGGATGTTCGCGAGCTCCGAGGGGACGGTGTGAGTGATGACGCGGACGTCGTCGACGACGCCGTCGTCGAGCAACGCGCGAAGCTCCTCTGCGTCCTCCTCGAAGGTGTTCTCCGCCGGGAGGTCGAGCGCGCGATCGAGCTCCTCGTGGAACTCGGTCGCCCAGACCTCTTCGACCGGCTTCTTTCCGTACGCCGTCTGTTCGTAGGCGCGCAGGGCCACCGCGTACATCGGCGGCGTCTCGACGACGGTGACGGGAACGGACTCTTCCATTCCCTCACGCGGCGAGTTGGCCTCGTCGTTGACCATAACGACGTGCGTCATTCCGGCCTTGTAGCCGGCGAACCCCTGCAGTGCGGGGGCTCCGTCGTCGTCGGGCCACGAGCGAATGCGCGGGACCTCTCGGTCGGCGCGGGTCCGTGGGCCGTAACCCAGCGAGCCTTTTCTCGGTCGGTTTGGTTGTGCCATGTGTTTACTCCGTGAGTGTGAGCGAGCCGAGAGTCACGAACAGAGCCTCCTCCGTTCGGACGACCTCGCTGCTCTGTGCCGGGATCGTATTCAGCCAGAGGTCGAACCCCGGATCGGGTTCGACCGGACGGCCGTCGGCGACGGCCGCCCGAATGTCGTCGGGCGAAAGCCCGAGCATCTCCGGAAGCCCCCGCTCGGGCGCGCCGAAGGCGACGGCGTAGCCGCCGGCCTCCCGCGCGTCCGAGACGATGCCGCCGAGCCGCGAGACGGAGAGTTCCTCCCCGTGTCGCGACGTCGCGACGGCCAGTCCGTCGCCGGCGAGCGCTTCCGACAGGTCCGCGTTCACGACCTGGAAGCCCGCCTCGGGCTTCCCGGTGATGCGGGCGCGGACCGGTTCTCTCGAAGAGACCCTGATGGTGACGCGCTCCCCCTGCTCGACCTCCATTCCGGAGGGGACGAGCAGGGAGATCGGGTGTTCCCGCAGCGGGGAATTGACCCGGACGCGGCCTTCAGGTCCGACCTCGGTCACGAGTCCCTGTGTTTTCGACTCTTCCCCGCTAGGGGTCGAGCCGGTCCGCCACGGCACGCGGAGCGGCGGGAGCACGCCGGCGTACCGGAGTTCGTCGCGCTCCCCCCAGAGGTCCTTCCGGAGCTCCGGAGGGGTCGCGGCGTACCCCAGCACGGTCCGAACGTACTCGCCGCCCCGTCGCCGCTCGCCTTCCGCGTCTGGGAAGACGACCAGTCGATCCGCCCGGAACACCGCCGCCGCGCGGGCGACGTAACCGAGTTTGCGAGTCGCCTCGCGGTCGTCCTCGGCCTCCCGGACGACCGAAGACGGAATACAGATCGTGAGTCCGTCTTCGGTACGCATCGTGGCGAGACTGTACCCCTCGATTTCGGACGGCACCGTAAAAGGATAGCGGTCCCGTTTCCGGGCTGTGCCGCGTTCACACGGGGTCTGACGGGCGTTTCGACCCGTCGGATCGAGAGAGTCTATCACACGGATCGGGTCGAACCGAGATCGCTCAAGACGATCCGAGGCCGCCCGAAACGATCCGAGGCCGCTCGGAACGATCCGAGGCCGCCCAAAACGATCCGAGGCCTGGAGCGACACGGGGCGGCCGAGCCGATCCGGCGCTATCGCTCCGACGAGTCCCCGACGACGTCGCCGTTCCCGTCCACGGTGAGCGCGAGCTCGTCGCCGTCGACCGAGAACGTCAGCGTGGCCCGGAGGGGATCCGTCGACCGGACCGCCTCGTCGTACTCGTTGAGGAACCGGTCGAGGCGGAGGACCGACCGGGGCGAGAACGGGTCGAGCCCGTGATCGAGCATGAACCCCAACAGCTCCGGCGACGACAGGAGCCCGGGTCCGGCGGCGCACCCCATCTCGTAGGGGCAGTTGGGACACGACGCCTTCAGCAGCACCGCGAACCGGGACCGGCAGTTCGAGCAGACGCCGTCGCGCTCGTGGTCCGCGCAGGCGTCCAGTTCGGTCTCGACGGACGCCGCGCAACGCGGGCAGATCCCGGAGCCGACGGCGAGCAGTTCGAGGTTCGTCCACGCGTGGGCGGCGCGGAGCACCTCGCCCGGCGTTCGCCCCCGGAGCCCCGCCGGGGGAAACGGGAGCCGACCGAGGTATCCCGACGCCGTCTCCTCGGGGCCGCCGACCCGGCCCCACGAGCGGTCCCACCGGCTCTCGCACGCCGGGCAGAACACCTCGACGCTGCCGTCGCGCCACTGGATCTCCAGCGGTCGCTCGCAGGTCGGACAGCGGTCCTCGACCGGCGTCCGGTCGAGCTCCGGGTCGTCGGTGACCGCCCCGGAGCGGATCGCTTCGACGACGCGTCGGCCCGGGTGGTCCAGCGCGTAGCCGTCCGCGGTCTTCCGGACGAAGTGGCCGCGGAGCTCGCCGAGGTGGTAGTTGAACCTCGCCGTGTCGTCGACGGGGAGCCGGTCGTACAGCTCTGAGAAGGCGAGCGGCTCAGCGGCATCGCCGAGGGCGCGCAGGATCCGCACCCGGACCTCGTCGCCGAGCGCGGCAAACGCCTCGTCGGGCGACAGCCGACCGTCCGGACGCTCCTCGGTCATCGTGGTACCCCGTCGGTCCGCCTCATGTAAAGAGCCTGTCGTGGCGTGCGCCCGTCACGCGCCGAGACAGACGCCCGTCCCGGGCACGCACACCGGCCGAGGGTCCCAGTCGTCGGCACGCTTTCGGAGCCGCCGAGCGATCGGCCGCGCCCCGTAGTACACGGCGAGGGCGGCGCTCGCGACCCCCGCGCTCGCGACCGGGTACGAGGCGGCGACGAGGACCCCGAGCATGGCCGCGACCAACAGCGCCGATCCGCGCACCGTCGGTGGCGGCCCCCGCGGGGGGTTCGATGCGTCGCGTCGCGTCCGCGTTCCGTCGGGTCTCATGCGGTCGATGCTACGCGCCGCGAGGGAATAAGTGTAATCTGAACGATGTTTTTGTAGGGAAAGCTACGTAAATTCGTTTGAGTAAGCCGGCGCGAGTCGGACCGCGCTTCAGGCCGGGACGATCCGGACGACCGGCGCGTCGGGGTCGTCGACGGCGACGTAGAGGTGGCCCGTGGACGGCTCGACCGCGATCGCGCGCATGCGCCACTCCCGGTCGTCGAGCAGGGGGTCGCGCTCGGTGACGTCGGCCTCGGCGGCGCCCGCGCCCTCGACCGTGAACCGGCCGAGGTACTGCGCCGCGAGCGTGCCGGCGAACAGGTCGCCCCGCCACGCGGGAAACGCGTCGCCGTCGTAGAAGACCGCCCCGCTCGGGGGGAACCCGCCGGAGCCGCAGGGCCAGTAGTGGACCGGCGCGACGACGTCGCCGCGCTCGTCGTGGCCCGGTGCGAGGGGGTCGTCGGTGCCGTACCGGCACGCCTCGCTCGCTATCGGCCAGCCGTAGTTGCCGCCGCGTTCGACGACGTTGATCTCGTCGCCGTCCTCCTCGCCGTGCTCGCACTGCCAGACCGCCCCCGTCTCGGGCCGGACGGCCATCGCCTGCGGGTTCCGATGGCCGTAGCTGTACACCGCGTCCGACGCGTCCGGGTCGTCGGCGAACGGGTTGTCCGGGTGGGCGTCGCCGTCGGGCGTCAGCCGGAGCGTCGCCCCGAGCTCGTTCGACGGGTCCTGCGAGACGTGGTCCGGGCCGAACTCGGTGTCGCGCCGGTCCCCGACGGTGACGAACAGCGCGCCGTCGGGGCCGAACGTCGCGCGCGAGCCGAAGTGCAGGTCCGTGTCGCGGAACGGCTCGGCGACGCGGACCGCCTCGAACCCCGAGAGCGCCGGGGGGTCCGGGTCGAGGCGGCCGGCGCCGACGTGGGTCGTCGCGCCGCTCCCGTCGGCGGGAGAGTCCTCCGCGGCCGCCGAGTACGTGAGGTACACGCGGCGGTCGTCCGGGTAGTCGGGGTGGACCGCGACGTCGAGCAGCCCGCCTTGTCCCGCCGCGAACACGTCGGGCGCGCCCGCGACGGACTCGACGGTTCCCGATCCGGGGTCGACGAGTGAGAGCCGGCCGGGCCGCTCGGTGACGAGGAGGCGCCCGTCGCCGGGGAGGAAGGCGAGCCCCCACGGGTCCTCGAACCCCTCCGCGACGCGCTCGACCGCGTACTCGACGTCGTCGCCGTCGTCCGGGAGGGCGTCGTCGCCGTCATCGGTGCCGCCGTCGGTTCCGGTGCCGCCGCCGTCCGCGCCGTCGTCGGCGCCTCCGCCGCCGAGACAGCCGGCGGTCGAGAGGACGGCGAGCCCGCCGGTCGCTCGGAGGACGCTGCGTCTGTCGGCGAGGTGGGCGGATCGGCGCGTCATGTGGGTCGTCTCGTCTCCGTCTTGGTCGGGAGCCCGATGACGCTTCCGGCGTGCGGTCCGGGCGGGGAGGCCCGCCAGCCCGGCCCGCGTTCGGAACCCTTATATCTCCGACTCGGGCTATGTGCAGATGCGAAGCACGCACCGGTAGTGTAGTGGTATCACGCAACCTTGCCATGGTTGCAACCCGAGTTCAAATCTCGGCCGGTGCACTCTTTTCAGTCGTGCACCGCCCTGACTCCCCGCTCGCGCTGTCGCCGGCGCTACGCGCCGGCTGCAGGAGGGACCTTCGGTCCCTCCCTGCTCGCGGGGAGTCTCGGCCGGTGCATTTTCTAACTGACTCCGTCAGTCAGCGTTCGCTTCACTCCGTTCAGCGAACTCGCGAAAGAAGTGAGAGAAATCACCGAGTGATTTGAACGCTATCAGTCGCGCGCAGCGAACGGAGTGAGCGAAATCACCGAGTGATGTGAACGCTATCAGTTACTTATGAATCGTTGCCGGCGCGGTGAACACCGCCAAAGCCCGCACCTCACGCCTCCCCAGCCTCGGCGGACGGCCCGGCGCGGGCCGAGCCGCGCCGGCCCGCCGCCTCCCTCGCACGCGCTCCTCGCGCCCCGAGGGGCGCTCGCAGGCGCGCGCCACCGCATCGTCGTTTATAAGCTATCGTCGTCTTTTATGAGCGATCCTCGTCTCAGCTCATTGTCCTTAAATACGGTCACGCGACCGCTGGGGATCGAACGGTGCCGGGGTTCCCCGACCGGTAGTTTCAATCGGCGATCCGGCGAACCCGTGGCGTGTGACCGTTCCAACGAAGACGCTCCCGAGCGGCGCCGAGCTGCCGGCGCTCGGACTGGGCACGTACGACCTCGACGACGAGCAGACGGCCGAGAGCGTCCACGCGGCGCTCGACGCCGGCTACGCGCACATCGACACCGCAGAGGGGTATCGCAACGAGGAGGTCATCGGCGACGTCCTCGCGGAGTACGACCGCGACGAGGTGTTCCTCACCTCGAAGGTGCTCGCGAAGAACCTCAACTACGAGTCGCTGATCGCCTCCTGCGAGGCGTCGCTCGACCGGCTCGGCACCGACTACCTCGACTTGTACCTCGTCCACTGGCCCAACCCGGCCATCTCGCTGCGCGAGACCCTCCGGGCGATGGCGGAGCTCCGCGACCGGGGCCTCGTCCGCGACGTCGGCGTCTCGAACTTCAGCGCCTACCAGCTGAGCTGCGCGCACCACGTCTCGGACGTGCCGATCGCGGTGAACCAGATCGAGTTCCACCCGTACTTCCAGCGGGCCGACCTCGTCGACTACTGCCGCGAGTCCGACACCGTGATCGAGGCCGCGGCGCCGCTCGCGCGGACGGACGTGTTCGGCGACGAGGTCGTCGCCGGGCTCGCCGAGAAGTACGACAGGAGCCCCGCGCAGGTCGTGCTCCGGTGGGCGGTCGACCGCGGCGTGGTCCCGCTGCCGCGGTCGTCCACGCCGGACCACGTCCGGGCCAACGCCGACCTCGACTGGGAGCTCGACGCGGCCGACCGGCGGCGCCTCGACGAGCGCGACCGCGACGAGCCGGTGTACGACACCCCGGCCCGCGACTGGACGAGCGACGTGTACGGGATCGAGCAGTGAGTCGGCTCGCGTCGCCGACCGACCCCGTCCGGGCTCAGGCCGCGTCGTCGCCGAGCGCCACCGGCCGCCCGGTCTCCGCCGACTCGTAGATCCCGTCGAGCGCGTGCACGTCCGTGAGAGCGTGTTCGCCGTCCGGATGGAACGGCTCGCCCGCCGACAGCTGATGGCCGAAGTAGGCGAACTCCTCTTCGATCTGGTGGACCTGCTCGAAGTCGACGTCGACGCGGGCGCCGTCGCGGACGACGGCGAACCCGCGGTCCTCCCGCTCGTAGAAGGCCGGGTCTACGATCAGCCTCGCCTCCGTGCCGGTGACCTCCAGCCGGCTCGCGTGCTGCGCGTTCTGGCTCACCGAACAGAGCGCGTCGACGTCGCCCGGGAACTCCAGCCGGAAGGTGGCGTGCTCGTCCACTTCGGCGAACGCCTCGTGGTCTGAGCGGGTCCGGCCCGACACGCGAACCGGGTCCTCGCCGAGCGCGAACCGGGTCGTGTTGATCGGGTAGACGCCGAGGTCCATGAGCGCGCAGCCGCCGGACAGCTCAGGGTCGAGCCGCCACTGGTCGGCGTCGCCGCCGAGTTCGCCGAGCATCGTCTGCGACATCGTCGCGTGCACGTGGACCACGTCGCCGGCGACGCCCCCGTCGAGGAGGTCGCGGAGCCGCCGGACGACGGGGTCGGTCTGCATCCGGTAGCCGACCATCAGGGGCACGTCGGCGTCGTCGCACGCCTCGACGAGCCGGCGCGCGCGGTCCGGCGTCGCCTCCAGCGGCTTCTCGCAGAGGACCGCCTTCCCCTGCGCCGCGGCGGCTCGGACGTACTCCAGGTGGGCGGCGTTCGGCGTCGCGACGTACACCGCGTCGTACGCGTCGGCGGCGGCGCCGGACCGGAACTCGTCCGGGGTGACGCCGGTCACGTCGCGCTCGGCGGCGACCGTCTCCACCGCGTCGGCGTCGATGTCGGTGACGACGGTCGCCTCGGTGTACGCCGACCGAGCGATGCCCGGCAGCGCCCAGTCGCGGGCGAACCAGCCGAGGCCGACGACGGCGATCCGAACGGGGTCCGTGACGGCCTCCGGATCGAGCGTCTCCCAGTCCCGGCGCGTGAACTCGTCGAGGTACTCCGCGAGGGCGGCTTCCATGTCGGGACGTCCGCGCGGGGCCGTGAAATAACCCCGGCGACCGGGCGGGTTCGTCAGCCCTCGTCGCCCGCTCTCACCACGGCCCGTCGTAGTTCACTCGCGGCCGGTCGGCGTCGACGCCGAGGTCGCGGAGCGCCGCGGTCGCGTTCTGGACGGGCGAGGGGGCCGGGCGGTCGAGCGCGTCCGCGGTCGCCTCGGCGAACCGGACGGTCCAGTCCCCGCCGATGACGACGGTCGCGCGGCGCGGGATCTGCGAATGCCCCTCCCACGACTCCGCGACCAGGTCGTACGAGTCGGCGACCCCGCCGTGGAAGTCGGAGACGACGGGGAACGGGAGCTCGAACCGGTCGGCGTACGCGAACCCCGCGTACAGCGAGTCGCCGGTGAGCGCGACGACGGCGAGGTCGCCGCGGTCGTGCCAGCCCGCGTCCCGCACCGCCGCGAACTCGGCCGTGCAGGTGGGGACGAAGTTCGCCGGCGCGAAGCAGAGCGCGACGGCGTCGCAGTCGTCGACGAGCCGGAACAGCTCCAGTTCCGTCGCCGTCCCGCCCGCGACCGCGGGGGCGATGAAGTCCGGCGCCTTGCGGCCGACGTCTATCATGAGTGACACGTGCGGACGCGGTTGATAAATACCCACCCCTGACCGCTCGGCGTCCGCCGAGGCCGGAGAGATGTCGGATAAGCGGATTAGATACACGCATGAGTGCTGAGAGCACCGCTCACGGTGTAAGAGCTTTACGTGTAGCCGGTCGATGGAAGGCGTGTTCAGCGCCCACGCCGCGACCGCGCTCGCCCTCGTCGACAGCTACGGGGCCGTCGCGGTGTTCGCCGTGTTCGCGCTCGAGGGCGCCCTCGTCGGGAAGGTGCTCCCGGCGCGGACGCTGTTCGTGACCGCCGTGGTCGCCGTCGGCGTCGAGGCGATCGCGGTCCTGCCGGTGTTCGCCGCGGCGGTGGTCGGCGCGACCGTCGGCCAGTCGACCGTCTTCGTCGCCGTCCGTCGGTTCGACGTCGACCCCACGTCGCTTCCCCTCGTTCCGGTCGGCGAGGACCGCCTCGACGGCGCGAGCCGCTGGTTCGACCGGTGGGGACTCCCCGCGGTGGCGGCGTCGAACGCGGTCCCCGGCACGCGCGGCTGGCTCGCCGTGCCGACCGCGAACGCCTCGTCCGTCTCCGTCCCGCGCTTCGCCGCGGCGTCGCTGGTTGGGTCCGCCGCGTACGTCGGCGCGCTGCTCGCGATCGGCGTCGCCGTGGTGCTCGGGTTCGGGAGCGCGACCGAACTCCTCGGCGCCGAGTGGATCGCGGCCTTATAACATCGTCCGCCGCCCTGCCGTCAGATTTTAAATAACCGTCCCGTGCTTCTTCTCCGGCAGGTCCTTCTCCACGTCCTCGTAGAACGCGAACCGGGCCGCGAGCTCCTCGCGGAGCGTCGACGGGGGGACGATCTCGTCGATGACGACCTCGCTGGCCATCCGGTGGACGTCGATGTCTTCCCGGTACTCCTCGCGGAGCCGCGCCTCGGTCTCGGCGCGCTCCTCGGGGTCGTCGATCTCGGCGAGCTTCCGCGCGTAGACGGCGTTGATCGCGGCCTCCGGCCCCATGATGCCGATCTCGCCGGAGGGGAGCCCGATCACGCTCTCCGGGTCGTAGGCGGGCCCGCCCATCGCGTAGATCCCCGCGCCGTACGCCTTCCGGGTGACGACGGTCTGTTTTGGTACCGTCGCGGAGGAGGTGGCGTAGATCATCTTCTTGCCTTTCTCGAGGATCGCGTCCTTCTCGACCTGCGAGCCGGCCATGAATCCCGGCGTGTCACAGAGGTATAACAGGGGGATCTCGTAGGCGTCGCAGGTCCAGATGAACTCGGCGGCCTTCTCCGCGGCGTCCGGGAAGATGGCGCCCGACCGCTCCGTCGGCTGGTTGGCGACGACGCCGACGGGGCGCCCGTCGATCCGGCAGAACGCCGTGACGATCTCCGGGCCGTACCCCTCCTTCAGCTCGAAGACGGACTCCGCGTCGGCGATCCGGTCGAGCAGGTCGCGGACGTCGTACGGGCGGTTCGGCGACTCGGGGATCAGCTCGTCGATCCCCTCGGGCGGGAGCTTCGGCGGCTTCGTCTCGCGCTGCGGAGGCTTCTCGCCGGCGGCGTCGGGGAGGTAGCCGATCAGGTCGGCGACGAGCTCGCGGGCGTGCTCCTCGTCGCGGGCGACCAGGTCCGCCGACCCGGACTCCTCGGCGTGGACGCGGGGGCCGCCCAGGTCCGCCATCTCGATCTCCTCGCCGGTGACCATCTTCACCATCCGCGGCGAGGCGATCGCCATCGCGGACATCCCCTCGACCATCACGGTGAAGTCGGCGAAGACGGGCGTGTAGGCGGCGCCGGCGATACAGGGGCCGTAGAGGACGCAGATCTGTGGGACCGCGCCCGACAGCAATGAGTGGTTGTAGTAGTACTTCCCGATCCCCTCGCGGTTGGCGAAGAAGCCGCTCTGCTGGTCGATCCGCCCGCCGGAGGAGTCCATCAGGTAGAGCACCGGCTTGCCCGTCTTCAGGGCCCGCTGTTGCATCCGGAGGAACTTCTCGACGCCCTTCGCCGCCATCGACCCCGCCTTCACCGTGAAGTCGTTGGCCATGAAGTGGACGTCGCGCCCCTCGAACTCGGCGGCGCCGGTGAGCAGGCCGTCGCCCGGGAGCCGGTCGCCGCCGGAGTCGTCGGATCCGTCGCCCTCATCGTCGGCGTCGCCGTCGCGGTTCGGCGCGTTCGGGTGCCAGTCGTCGAACGCCGCGAACTTCCCGTCCTCGAAGTGGAGCCCCGCCGGGTCGCCGTCGGTCGCGCTCGCGTCGCCCGCGCCGCGCGTCCCGTCCTCGCCGCCGAACCAGAGGTCGAGGCGGTCGCGGACGAACAGCTTCCCCTGCTCGGGGAGCCGCTCGCGGTACTTCTCCGGGCCGCCTTCCAGGATGTCGTCGATCTCGGCCCGGAGGTCGCGCTCGCGGTCGGTCGGTCCGAGGTCGTCGTCGAGGGGGTACGCCGTCTCGGGCGGCGCGGCGCTCGCGGCGGGCTCGTCGCTCTCACCGACGTGGACGTCGACGTCGACGCCGAGATGCTCGGCGAGCGATCGCGCGATCGCCTCGGCCTCCTCGGGCGTCGCCGCCGCGCCGACGTGGACTTTCATGGGCGCAAGATTTGCGGTGGATCCTAAACAGTTTTCCATGCAAGTCCGGCGGCGACCGACGGATCGGTGCAAACGGGCCGCGAGCCGACCGGGTCAGTCCAGCGCCGTCTTCAACCGCTCGACCAACTCCCCGTTGCCGACGTACAGCGGCACGCGGTCGTGGACGCCCTCGGGCTCGACGTCGAGGATGTCGATTTCGCCGTCCGTGGCGGCCCCGCCGGCGCGCTCGACGATGTAGGCGATCGGGTTCGCCTCGAAGGAGAGCCGGAGCTTCCCGTCCGGCGCGTCGACGAGGGCGGGGTACGCGAAGATCCCGCCGTAGGTGAGCACCTGGTTCACGTCGCCGACCATGGCGCCGCCGTACCGGAGCTTCAGCTCGTCTTCGATCTCGCGCGCGAAGGCGGTGAACGCGTCGGGCCAGTCGGGGACGCGCCCGCCGAATCCGTAGACGAGGGGGTCGTCGGGCAGGCGCAGGTCGTCTTCGACCACCGAACGGGAGACCGCGTGGCCGTCGTCGCTACCGCCGTCGCCGTCGGGGTCGGCCTCGACGACCTCCTCGCGGACGCCGGCGTCGTCGGCGACGACCATCGTCGTGATCGGGCCGTACAGCACGTAGCCGGCGGCGACGAGGTCGCGCCCGGTGGCGGGCAGCGGGGCGTCGTAGATCCCGACCACCGTGCCCATCGCGTTGTTCGACCGGAGGTTCGACGAGCCGTCGAGGGGGTCGATCGCGACCGCGTAGGCGCCCTCGCCGACCGCCCCGCCGGCGTCGACGGCGGCCTCGCGTTCCTCGCTGACGAACGAGCCGACGCCGTCGACCGCGGTGATCGCCTCGCCGAGCAGCTCGTCGGCGTACAGGTCGCCGGCCAGCACCGACTCGCCCGAGGGGTTGTCCGTCCCGCTCTCGACGCGGCGGCCGGGGAGCGCGGCGCGGATCTCCGGGGCCGTCTCGGCGACCGCGTCGAAGACGGCCTCGACGGTCGGGTCCGCGTCGCGGTCCGAGGCGGGGTCGCTCATCAGTCCGCGCTCTCGGCGGCGGCCAGCGCCTCGACCGGGTCGGCCTCTCGGAAGATCACGGCCTCCAGCGCGTCGAGGATCCGCTCGGGCTCGTCGCGCTGGAAGACGTTCCGGCCGACCGCGATCCCGGTGGCGCCCGCGTCGATGGCGTTCGAGACGTTCCGGAGGAACTCCTCGTCGTCGCGCATCGTCCCGCCGGACATCACGACGTCGGCGGGACCGGCCATCTCGACGGCGTGGCCCATCGCCTCCGGGGAACCGGGGTACTTCACCTTCACCACGTCGGCGCCGAGCTCGAGGCCGAGCCGCGCGCCGTACGAGATCACGTCCGGGCTCCCGTCGTTGCGGAGCCCCTGTCCGCGGGGGTACGACCACATGACGACGCCCATGTCGTGTTCGCGGGCGCCCTCCTGTGCCTCCCGGAACTCCTCGGCCATCTCGACCTCGTGGTTCGAACCCCCGTAGACGGTGAATCCGATCGCGTCCGCGCCGAGTCCGGCCGCGTACTCGGCGGTGCAGTTGACCGCGCTGTCGGGCTCGCCCATCCAGAGGTTCGAGGTCCCGTTGAGCTTCAACAGGAGGTTCACCTCGTCCTCGTAGTCGGGGTAGTACGCCTCGGCGAGCCCCTTCTGAACGGCCAGCGAGGTGACCGCCTCGTGGGTAGCGAGCTCGAATATCCGCCGGGGGTCCGCCGTGTCGGGGTTCGGTTCGAAGTCGACCGGTCCGTGCTCGATCCCGTGGTCGTACGCGAGGATCAGCGACTTGCCGTCCCGCGAGATATTGTCGGCGGCGTGAGGAAGCATCAGTTCGTACTCCCGTTACATCGATAAAAAACGCTATGGTCGTTTCGGCGGACGTAAAGAAACGAATTCGACGCGCTCCGCGTGTGTCGCTCCGCTCAGGGGCGGATTCGAGACAAATAGAATTACTACTCAGATAGTTAATTATCAGTCGTTCGCAACGAACGGCGGTCGAGCGCGACGGTATCCGCCGCAGAGCCGACACGTTGCGATCGCGGAACCGGCACGCTCCGGTCGTGGGATCAGCACGCCGCGGTCGCGGAACCGGCACGCCCCGGTCGCGGGGTAGTGTTTAGATAAGCTGATTCCATGCGAAGGCAAACGCTTGAAGCCAATTTTCAGCGGTATTCGGCTTGACATGGCTGAACGTATTTGAGAACTGGTTTGTTCGTCGTTTTACTTCACGAAAGACACGTTCGACGGCATTCCGATTCCCATGTGTAACGTGTTGGAATCGGAGCCCGTGACGATGACAGGCCGCCTGTAACCACGGAGCACCATCGACGAGAAAGATTGCGTCGTCGACCTGATGTTTCTCACGCAGTTCTGAGAGAAACATCGAGGAGATCGCGTTCGTTCTCGTTGGATAGAGCCGAACG
>NZ_NHOY01000008.1 GCF_002252755.1 Halorubrum sp. Hd13
CCGGACGGCTGGCGGGCCGTCTGGAAGCCCCCCGCGGTCGACGCGGGGACGGAGACGCTGGAGGCCGGGCTGGAGCGCGCCGTCGCGGCCGCGGAGGGGCTCGACGAGGCGGTCGACGCCGCCGGCGGGATCGGCGTCCTCGACGACCCCGGCCTCCTCCGCGACGAGCCGATCGCGTCGCCGAACGCGGGCGTCTGGGTGTGGTTCGGCCGCGAGAGCCGGTTCGCGCTCGACGACCGGCGCCGCGAGGCGACGTCGACGATGCCGGGACACCACCGGGTGAAGGCGGGGTCGGCCGACGCCTCGGCCGGCGTCGACCTCGCGGAGGCGCTCTGCGATCCGGACCCGGACGCCGAGTTCCCGTTCGGCGTCGTGACCGACGCGTTCGGTCCGAGCGAGGGCGACGCACTCCGGCTCGAACACGGGAAGCCGGACGGGAGGCTGATCACCCTCGGCGAGGCGACGGTGACCGGAGTCGACGCCGACGGGTCGGTCGCGGTCGAGCGCGAGATGACCGGGGGCGGCAGCTACGACGGGCTCGGCACCCCTCGCGAGGCGGGCGACGTCGCCGAGACGAGCCTGAAGGAGGGCCGGTGGTGGTACCCGACCACGTATCGCGGGCGCGACGGGACGGTTCGCGGCACCTACGTCAACGTCTGCACCCCGGTCGAGGTGTTCCCCGACGCCGCCCGCTACGTCGACCTCCACGTCGACGTGGTGAAGCACCCGGGCGGTCGGGTCGAGCGCGTCGACGACGACGAGCTGCGGGAGGCGGAGGCGGCCGGTGACGTGCCGGAGCCGCTGGCGGAGAAGGCGCGGAGCGTCGCGTCCGCGTTAGAGAACGCCCTGTAGCCGACGAGCCGTCGCCGCCCTCGACTCGACGCCGGGTCCGAACGGGTTGGTTCGCGTATTTTTTACTCGAATGCGTACGGATGAAACACCTCTCGTTCGTTACAATATCATTAACAAACATCGCGTTCATGGCGAGATCACAATGCGCGAAAAAGAATCACAGCACAGATTTGGAAAGACGAGCCGTCGCGGATTTCTCGGCGGCGTGGGGGCGCTGGTGGCCGCGGCCGCGTACTCGCGGGAGGTGCCCGCCGCGGACGCCGAGGCGGTCGCGAACGACGCCGACGGACCGGTCCAGACGGTCGAGTCGCCGGACGGATCGATCGCGGTGACCGTCGACGTCGCCGACGGCGTCCCGACCTACGAGGTCGCTCGCGGCGGGACGACGTACATCGAGCCGTCGCCGCTCGGGTTCGACTTCCGGAATCAGGCCTCGTTCGGCGCGTCGAGCGCGGCCGACGGGGGAGCCGTCCCCCTGACCGTCACGGGCACCGAGCGCGAGGCGGCCACCGAGCGGTGGGAGCCGGTGTGGGGCGCGTTCGAGGAGGTATCCGCGGAGTACAACGCCCTGCACATCGGGCTCACGGACGGCGACGCGGAGGGCGGCAACGGCCCCGGCGCGGACGAGGCGGTGGACGGCCGGACCGCCACTCTGCAGGTCCGCGTCTTCGACGACGGGCTCGGGCTCCGGGTCGTCCTCGGCGAGGGATTCGCGAGCAACGCCGAGCGGGCGGTGGTCGAGTCGGAGAACACGGGCGTCGCGTTCGCGGACGACTACGACGCGTGGTGGATCCGCAACGAGGTGACGAACCCGCGGTTCGAGCAGGAGTACGCCGAGACGCCGCTCTCGGAGATTCCGGGCGGGACCCGCGAGACGCGGCCGACCGGGACGCCGATCCGGACCGGCGCGCACACGCCCCTGACCGTCGACGCGGGCGACGCGTACCTGAGCGTCCACGAGGCGAACCTCGACGACTACGCCGCGGCGACGCTCGCGCCCCGCGACGACGACGGGGGGACCGAGTTCGCCACGGCGCTGACGCCCCTCCCCGACGGGACGAAGGCCTCGCTCGAACTGCCCGCGGCGACGCCGTGGCGGACGATGCAGGTCGTCGAGCGACCGGGCGGACTGATCGAGTCGCAGCTCGTCCCCCTGCTCTCCGACCCGCTCGACGAGTCGGCGCTCCCGACCGCCGGCGGGGAGCCCGACACCGACTGGATCGAGCCGCGCAAGTACGTCGGCATCTGGTGGACGATGATCGCCGGGTCGGCCAACTGGGAGTACAGGACCGACGAGGCGATCGCGGCCGGGGGCGGGAACCCGGCCGCCTACACGCACGGCGCCCGGACCGAGCGGATGAAGCGGTACATGCGGTTCGCGAGCGAGAACGGGATCGACAGCGTGCTCGTCGAGGGATGGAACGAGGGATGGAGCACCTATCCGGGCGACGGCTCCGGCTTCGGGTTCGGCGTCGACGACTCGTACCCGGACTTCGACGTGCGGGAGGTGACCGACTTCGGCGCGTCGCTTCCGGAGCCCGTCGAGATGACGATCCACAACGAGACCGCCGGGAACCTCCCGAACTACGAGGGAGCGATCCTCGACGAGGACGTCTTCGCGGGGTACGACGACGTCGGCATCAACTCGATCAAGAACGGCTACGTCTCGGACCCCGGCCTCGGCATCGACGGCGACGGCTCCGAGCCGACGCACAACCAGCACAACCAGCTCGCGGTGAACCATCACCGGCTGGTGATCCGCGAGGCCGCCGCGGACCGCCAGCTGCTGGAGATCCACGAGGGGATCAAGCCGACCGGCGAGATCCGCACCTACCCGAACGTGGCGAACCGCGAGGTCGTCAAGGCCCAAGAGTACGACGGCTTCGGCCAGCTCGGCTCGAACGTCGGCCGCGATCACCACGTCACGCTCCCGTTCACGCGGAACCTCGCCGGTCCGGTGAGCTTCCAGCCGGGCATCTTCGATCTCACCTTCGGCGACGACCGCGGCGACCAGATCCAGACCACCCGCGCGAAGCAGCTCGCGATGTACCCGACGTACCTCAGCGGGCTCCAGATGGCCGCCGACCGGATCGAGGGGTACGTCGACGAGACGTTCGCGGTCGGCGAGGCGCTCCAGGCCGCCGCCGGCGCTATCGACGGCCTCGTCACCGACGACTCGTGGCGGAACGCGTTCGGGACCAACTTCGTCGCCGTCGACCCGAACCGCGCCCCGAGCGGGTCGTCGGTCTCGTTCACGGTCAGCGACGTCCCCGCGGCCGGGACGTACGACCTCCGCCTCCGGTACGCGAGCGCGCCCAAGGAGAACGCGGGACGCGTCGTCGACGCCGGCGCGCCGCGGGCGACTCTGCGCGTCAACGGGGAGACCGAGACGATCGAGCCCGACTTCACCGACTACTGGGACGACTGGGACCTGTTCGCGACCGAGGTCGAGCTCGACGCGGGCGACAACGAGATCGCGATCGAGCTCGACTACGCCGAGGGGGAAGAGGGGTTCACCGGCGACGTGGGCGGCTTCAACCTCAACGCCGTCGCGGTCACCGAGCCGGGGGCCTCCTCCCCGATTCCGGCCGAGTACGAGGGGTACACCCCCGACGCGGAGAACTTCGACGCCGAACCGGAGTTCGGGTTCATCGAGTCGGCCCCGGCGGCCGGCTGGGACGAGACCCGCGTCGTCGGCTCCGCGATCGGGGACTACCTCGCGATCGCGCGCCGGGCGGACGAGGAGTGGTACGTCGGCGTCATGACGAACGGCGACGGCCGAGCCGTGGACGTCCCGCTGGAGTTCCTCGCCCCCGGGAAGTCGGGCGAGGCGCCCGGCCGCGAGAACGGCAACGGACGCGGGAACGGCAACGGTCGAAGCGGTCCGAAGTACGTCGCCGAGATCCACTCCGACGCGCTCGGTGCCGGCGTCGACGCCGACCCGACGGGCGTCCGGATCGACGAGGCGGTCGTCGACCCCGAGACGACGCTGCTCGCGTCGACGGCCCCGAGCGGCGGAACGGCCGTCAGGCTACGCCCGGCGCGGGGAGCCGAGATCAACCGGCTCCCCGAGTACGAGCGGCCGGAGCAGGACTTGACCGTCGATATCGCGGACGAGGCCGACCTCAACGAAGCGTTCATCACCGCGACCGGCTCCAACGACGCCGGCTTCGTCGGCGGGACGAACGTCGAGATACTCGTCGACGACGAGGTGGAGGCGCTCGGCAACGTCCGGCTCCCGCCGAACGCGACGGACGAGACGGTCGAGATCGGCTTCCGGATCTCGCGGATCGGCACGTTCGATATCGTCGTCCGAGAGCCGGACGGTGGGGACGAGCTGGCATCGGGGAGCGTCACCGTCGCACCCGGCGATATCGTCGCCGAGATCAGCGATCCGCAGGGCGACGACAACGGGCCCGGCGAGTACGTCTATCCCACCGGCGATGACTTCGAGGAGGGCGCGTTTGACCTGCGTTCGTTCCGCGTCTTGGAGACGGAGGACGAGTACCGGTTCGCCTTCGAGGTCGAGAATCTGTACGACACGTTCGGCGGCGACTTCTCGCCGCATTACTTCCTCGTATACCTCCGCGATCCCGAGGCGAACGGCGGACGAACGAGTGCGCTCGGCGACCTCGACCTCACGGCTCAGTTCGTCGATCCGTGGCAGTACCGGGTCGACGCGAGCGGCTTCGGCAGAGGGATCACCGACGCCGACGGACAGGGCCTCGGCACGCCGGAGGTGTTCGCCAGCTTCGAGTCGAACACGGCAGTGGTCTCGATACCGAAGTCGGTGGTCGGCGGCGCCGACCTCTCGGACTGGGAGGTGCTGCCGATCGTCGGGTCAGAAGACCGAGGAAGCTTGCGAGCGGTGTCGATTGATCCCGAGGCGTTCGTCTTCGGCGGCGCGCACGACGGCGCAGTCGACAACGCGCCGCGAGTGATCGACCTGGCGACGCCGGAGGGAACGTCCCAAGCCGACGCGCTCGACTACGGTCCCGACTCGCTCGCGACGCTGCCGTTCACGTCGCTGTGAGGTAGCGAACGGAGAGAGCCGCGGACCGATCCGTTTCAGAAGTGGTTCGCGGACTCGGTCTCGTGTTTCAGCTCGCCGCCGCGACCGCCCTCGACGGTGGAGGCGCCCTGATCGCCGGAGGAAGCGGTCCGCACCGTCACGTTGTCCACCTCGTCGAAGTCCATGATCAGGTCGCGGCGGATGTTGTCGGCCGTGATGTTCGAGATGCCGCAGCCGGAGCAGGTGCCGCCGAGTTCGACGACGACCTCGCCGCTCTCGGGGTCCGCCTCGCGCACGACGCTCGTTCCGCCGTGCATCTGGATGATCGGCATCTGTCCGACCATCCACTCTTCGACTCGGTCCGCGAGGCTCTCGTCGCTCATTGGCGAGAGTTAGCACCCGAGCCTATGGAAGCTTGCGGTTTCCGAGCGGTTCGAACCGACGAAACGAACTGTGTCACCGTCGATCCCTCGGGAAGGGATATCGAAACCGTTCCCAGTTACGCCGCAGTCACTCCTCGGAGTCGTCCGCGCGCTCCGACTCGCTCGGGAGGCGGGTCGGGTCGGCGGGATCGTCGCCGTGCATGGAGTCGTCGCGTTCGAGGAGATAGAGGAGCGGCCCGAGCGCGGCCAGGACGAGCACCCCCGGGAGGGGCGCGTCGGGGACGAGCAGGAAGGTGGTCAGGGCGGCACCGGAGGTGACGACGAGGAGGCCGGCCCACAGCGGCGGCGAGCCGAGGTCCACCCCGACGCGCGCGGCGTCGCGGTAGACGAGCGCGGCCGCGGCCGCGACGAGGAGCGCGGCGCCGCCGCCGAGGACCGTGGTGACTGCCATACCAGTCGTTCGGCCGAGACGGGAAAAAGGGTGTCGCGAGCGGGCGGAGAAGAGGGAGAAAACGCGGTGTGCTCGATCTGGGACGGCGATCGCGGTCCGCCGGACGGACTACGGTGCCTCGCCCGTCTCGATGCTGAAGGAGTCGCGGGGGTACGCCACGCAGGTCAGGGTGTAGCCGTCGTCGATCTCGGCCTCCTCGAGCATCTGCTGGTTGTCGTGCTCGACGAAGTCCTCCGAGGGGCCATCGGTGATGTGCCCGGCACAGGAGACGCACTGGCCCTGTCGGCAGGCGTACGGGAGGTCCCACCCCTCGTCTTCGCCCTGGTCCAAGATGGGCTGGTCGTTCGAGAGCTCGACCGTCTCCCCCTGCTTGACGAACTCGACCTCGAAGTGCTCGACCTCCTCTACGTCGGCGGGGCCGGCGCTGACGGCGCTGCCGTCCTCCAGTTCGCCCTCCTCGCCCTCGGCGCCGCCCGCGGGGATGGCGCCGCCGCCACCGCCGCCGCCGACGGCGCGGTTACCGGGCTCCGGGAAGTCCGTCTCGGGGACCGCGGACGCGCGGCGTTCGAGTATCTCGTCCGAGATGTCGGTCGTGGGGTCCCACCCCGTCCCCTTCAGGCTGGTGACGAGGACGACGGTCAGCGTCGCGATCACCCCGAGAACGATCGCGGGCGTGTTCGCGACGTTCGCGATGAGCGGGTTGAGCATACGAACCGATATGAAGAGGTTGCTTAAGGCCGTTTTGATCGGTCCAACCGCATGAGAGCCCCGAGGGCGGGGATCGGCATGACCGGCGGGGGGATCGCGGCGCGCGCGGTGAATATCACCGCGTCGGCGGGAGGTCCGCGGCGCGCCCGGGAAGATTGCGGGACGCTGAGCGGGGGTACGCCCCCACTCACGCCGCGGAGCGGACCATTTATCGGCCGAGCGGTCGACGGGACGCCCATGAAAGTGAAATCGCGGCACCACCTCCGGAGCGACGACATCGCGGCGATCCGCGAGGCGGTCGCCGACCACCTCGGCGTCGACATCGACGGGGACACGTTCGAGTTCGTCGAGTTCGTGGACGCGAACTACGAACTCGTCCTGGTCGACGGCGAGCCGGCCGTCTTCTACGTCGACGACGACGAGCCGTTCCTCACCGTCCGGGGCGCGAACGACTACGAGCCGAAGACCGGGATCGTCACGGTCGACGCGGGCGCGATTTCGTTCGTCTCCGACGGCGCGGACGTCATGCGACCCGGCATCGTCGAGGCCGACTCGGAGATCCGCGAGGGCGACCTCGTCGTGATCGCCGAGGAGACGCACGAGAAGGTGCTCGCGGTCGGCCGCGCGATGGTCGACGGCGACGAGATGGTCGGGGACAGCGGGAAGGTCGTCGAGTCGATCCACCACGTCGGCGACGAGCTGTACGAGTTCTCGGCGTAGGCGCGGTTCGGTCGGCGGACCGAGCGGCGTCGCGTTCCCTCCCTTTTAATCGCCTCGCCCACGATTCCCCCGACTATGACCGCGATTCGGGTACTGAGCTACAACGTCCGCTACGCCAACCGCGGCGACCACCACGACGCCTGGCACGACCGCCGCGACGCAGTCGCGCGACTCGTCCGCTTCCACCGCCCGGACGTCGCCGCGTTTCAGGAGCCGCTTCCGGAGCAGCGGCGGGACCTCCGCGATCGGCTCCCGAGCTACGAGTTCGTCGGACGGGGGCGGTCGGCGAGCGGCGAGGGCGAGGGGTGTCCGATAGCGGTCCGGTCCGACCGCTGGGAAGTCGTCGCCGACGGCACATTCTGGCTCTCCGAGACGCCGAGCGGGCCGTCCACCGACTGGGGCGCCGCCCACCCGCGGATCGCGACGTGGGCGCGGGTCCGCGCCGTCGACGGGACCGCGGAACCGCTCGTCGTCAACACGCACTTCGACCACGTGAGCGCGGAGGCGCGGCGCGAGTCGGCGCGGCTGCTCCGCGAGCGACTCCCCGAGATGGGCGAGCGAGCCGCCGACGAACCCGGCGGATCGAGCCCGACCGTTCTCGTCGGCGACCTCAACTGCACGCCGGGGTCGGACCCGCATCGGATCCTCCTCGGCGACGACCCGAAGGCGGACTCCCGAGGCCATGAGACCCCGAGCGACGACCCGCCCGCGCTCCGCGACGCCGCCGCGGTCGCCGACCTCCGACACGGCCCGGAGACGAGCCTCACCGACTTCGCGCGGCTGATAGACGGTCGTCGGATCGACCACGCGCTCGTTTCGCCGGCGTTCGACGTCGCGGCGTTCGCCACGCTCGCCGACCGCGACGACCGCGGTCGGTACCCCTCGGACCACCTGCCGATTCTGACGCGGCTGTCGCTGTAGGGGGCGGAGAGCGCCTCTCGCGAGGGCTACTCGTCGCCGTCTCCGTCGCCGTCGGCGTCGCCCTCGTCCATCTCGTCGGCGTACTTCTCCAAGACCGTCTCGTAGCCGCGCTTCGCCGTCTCGTACGTCTCGCGGAGGTCGGCCACCGGCGTCTCGCTCGCGTCGACGCGGAGGTCGTTGTAGTACGGGTCGTCGACCGCCTCCTCGGTGTTACTGACGAGGAGCGCCGCGGACTGGACCTCTAAGTCCTCCCGCTTGTCGCCGCCGGCCGCGTGGCCCGCCGCGAGCGCGTCGATCAGCCGCTCCGCGAGCGGGGCGTCGCCGTGGGCGTCGGACTCATATGCGGCCGCGGTGTCGTCGACCACGTCCTCGCCCGTGAGGAGGTTGCCGGCGACGGTGTAGTTCTCCCCCTCGACGTGCCCGTACCAGTCGCGGCACTCGTCGCCGGAGAACGCGAAGGTCCCGTCGGCGTCGACGCCGTGGAGCTGACGCTCCGGTTTCCCCTCGTCGGCGTTCAACAGGGCCTCCAAGGCGTCGTCGACGGCGAGCCCGTCGCCGAGGTACTCGATCCCCTTCCGGCCGAGCTCGACGTTGACGAGCGACTGCGTCGCCACCGCGCCGTCCGCGGACGCGAACGGACACAGCGTGCCGACCCCCGGCAGTCGGGTGGTCACCGCCACGCCGTAGCGGACCTGGTCGTCGCCGTCGTCGTCGGTGTACCGCTCGCGAACGCAGATACTGAGCGTCACACCGGGCGTGAGGCGGCGACCGGCAAAAGACTGCGCACCGGGGGCGACGTTTCCGGTTCCCGGCCGAACCGGTACCAGGCCGAACCGGTACTAGGCCGAACCGGTACCAGACCGAACCGGTTCGGACGTCGGTCGGGCCGCAACCGGTCTCCGACGGCGGACTCGGTTCGACCTCCAGTCGCGACCGCTCTCAGCCTCCGATCGCCCACACCCCCGTTTTATGTCCGCTGCGTGCCGATTCCGGCCGCCTCACGGACGCGAAAACCGCAAGCCGCGGGCGGGTCCCCGGGCGCGTGTCACGTGTGAACCGCCGACACACTTATGAGTGTGAATCCCTCCCATACATATAGCCTCGGTTACGGGCGAAACGGTGACCCGCGGCGGGTCCCCCTCGACGACAGCGGCGTTCGCGGCTCGACGAGCCGTCGTTCCGGCACGGAGAGCCGCGCGTCCGCGCGGCGGATCCGGCCCGACGGCCGGGTCGCGACCGCCGGCCGAACCCGGACTCCCGGTCCGGCCGCGAGGTCCTCGCCCGTCCGAGAAACGTGATACAATGTCAGAACGACACACGCTCGAACGGCTCAGCGAGGAGTACCGGACGAACGTCCCGGACGACCTTCGGGAACCCCGCTCGTTCGACTGGTACCTCGACGCGCTGTACGAAGAGCCGCGCATCGCGCGGAACGCGCACCAGCGCGTCGCCGACATGTTCGACCACTACGGTACGCGGTACGACGAGGAACGCGGCGTGGTCGAGTACTCGCTCGCCGCCGACGACCCGCTCCACGACGGCGAGAACGTCTTCTACGGTCGCGAGGTCCACGAGGCGATCCACGAGTTCGTCAACAAGGTGAAGTCCGGTGCTCGGGGGCTCGGCCCCGAGAAGCGGATCAAGCTCCTCTTGGGCCCGGTCGGCTCCGGGAAGTCCCACTTCGACTACCTCACGCGCCGGTACTTCGAGGCGTACACCCACGAGGAGGCCGGCCGGATGTACACCTTCCAATGGGTCGACCTCTGCTCGGTGATCGACGACCAGGATCCGGGCGACGACACGGTGCGCTCGCCGATGAACCAAGACCCGCTCGTGCTCCTCCCGCGCCCGCAGCGCGAGGCGGTGATCGAGGACCTCAACGAGCGGCTCGACGCTCCGTACACCCTCCGGAACGACCAGCACCCGGATCCGGCATCGGAGTTCTACCTGAACGAGCTGCTCGCGCACTACGACGACGACCTCCAGCGCGTGCTCGACGAGCACGTCGAGGTCGTCCGGCTCGTCGCCGACGAGAACCGCCGGGAGTGCATCGAGACGTTCGAGCCGAAAGACAAGAAGAACCAGGACGAGACGGAGCTCACCGGCGACGTCAACTACGCGAAGCTGGCCGTCTACGGCGAGTCCGACCCGCGCGCGTTCGACTACGCCGGGGCGTTCTGTAACGCCAACCGCGGGCTGTTCTCCGGCGAGGAGCTGCTCAAGCTGCAGCGGGAGTTCCTCTACGACTTCCTGCACGCCTCCCAGGAGTCGACGATCAAGCCGAAGAACAACCCGCGGATCGACATCGACCAAGTGATCGTCGGCCGGACGAACATGCCGGAGTACCGCGAGAAGACGGGCGACGAGAAGATGGAGGCGTTCAACGACCGCACAAAGCGGATCGACTACCCCTACGTGCTGGAGTACGACAGCGAGGCGAAGATCTACGAGAAGATGCTCGCCAACGCCGACGTGCCGAACGTCCACGTCGAGCCGCACGCGCTGGAAATGGCCGGCCTCTTCGGCGTGCTCACCCGGTTAGAGGAGCCCACCGACGAGACGGTGAGCCTCCTCGACAAGGCGAAGGTGTACAACGGCGAGCTGGAGGACGAGGAGATCGACGGACGGAAGCTCCGCGAGGACGCCGCCGAGGAGGCCGACGTGAGCGAGGGGATGGACGGCGTCTCCGCCCGGTTCATCGGCGACGAGATCGCCGAGGCGATCATGGACGCCACCCACCGCGACCGCGGCTACCTCTCGCCGCTGTCCGTCTTCGACCACTTCGAGGCGAACCTCGGCGGCCACGGCTCCATCGCGGCCGAGGACCTCGACCGCTACGAGCGCCTCCTCGAGACCGTCCGCGAGGAGTACCGCGAGCGAGCCATCGAGGACGTCCGGCACGCGCTGGCGTACGACGTCGACGAGCTCCGCCGACAGGGCGAGAAGTACATGGACCACGTGATGGCGTACATCGACGACGCCACCGTCGACGACGAGCTCACCGGCCGGGAGACGGAGCCCGACGAGACGTTCATGCGGGCGGTCGAAGAGCAGCTCGACGTCCCCTCGGACCGGAAGGACGACTTCCGGCAGGAGGTGTCGAACTGGGTGTCCCGGCGGGCCCGCGAGGGGCGCGGCTTCGACCCGCAGGAGAACGACCGCCTCCGGCGCGCCCTGGAGCGCAAGCTATGGGAGGACAAGAAGCACAACATCAACTTCTCCGCGCTGGTCTCGGCGACCGACCTCGACGACGAGGAGCGCAGCGCCTGGGTCGACGCACTCGTCGACCGGGGCTACTCCGAGGACGGCGCGGCGGAAGTGTTAGAGTACGCGGGCGCCGCCGTCGCCCGCTCGGAGATCGAGGACGGCGGGGGATGAGATGAACGACCGCGACCGATCCGACGGCGAGGGGTTCGTCCGGGCGGCCGACGAGACCCTGCGAGGCGCGTACGACCCGCCGATGAGCCTCGACGAGTACGTCGACCGACTTTTGGAGAACCCCGTCGCCGCCGCCTCCGGGGCTCGCTACGTCCTCGCGGCGATCGAGTCCGAGGGCACCCGCGAGGTCCGCGAGCGCGGCGAGCGACTGGAGCGGTACCGCTTCTTCGACGACCCGTTCAACGACGGCGAGCACGCCGTCCTCGGCAACACCGCCGCGCTCAACGCGTTCGTCGACGACCTCCGGGCCGCCGCGGCGGGCCGCGGTAACGACGAGACCATCGTCTGGATCGACGGCCCCACCGCGACCGGGAAGTCGGAGTTCAAGCGCTGTCTCGTGAACGGGCTCCGAGAGTTCTCGAAGACGGAGGCCGGGCGCCGCTACACCGTGGAGTGGAACATCACCGGCGCGGGGAGCGGAATCGGCGGCGGGAGCGGGCTCTCGTACGGCGACGGCGGCGACACCGCCGCGTGGTACCGCAGCCCGGTGCAGGCGCACCCGCTCTCCGTGTTCCCGGAGGACGTCCGCGAGTCGATCGCCGAGGCCGTCGACGAGGACGCCTACCCGATCGCGGCCGACGTCGACCTCGACCCGTTCAGCCGCGAGGCGTACGACCACCTGGAGTCGGCGTACCGCGACGAGGGGCGCCGGGACCTGTTCTCGGCGATCACCGACCGCGACCACCTCCGCGTGACGAGCTACGTCGTCGACGTCGGCGAGGGGATCGGGGTGCTCCACGCCGAGGACGACGGGACGCCGAAAGAGCGGCTCGTCGGCTCGTGGATGGGCGGCATGCTCCGCGAACTCGACTCGCGCGGGCGCAAGAACCCGCAGGCGTTCAGCTACGACGGCGTGCTCTCGCAGGGGAACGGCGTCGCCACGGTCGTCGAGGACGCCAGCCAGCACGCCGACCTGCTCCGGCGGCTGCTCAACGTCCCCGACGAGCGTCGCGTGAAACTCGACAAGGGGATCGGGATGGACCTGGACACCCAGCTTATCGTCATCTCGAACCCGGACCTCGACGCCGAACTCGACCGCCACGCCGACCGCGAGGGCGCCGACCCCCTGAAGGCGTTGAAGCGTCGGCTCACCCGCCACGAGTTCCGCTACCTGACGAACCGGCGGCTGGAGGCGGAGCTGCTGCGCCGCGAGGTCGGGGGAGTGCGAGGCGTGCCGACCGTCGACGGAGTAGAGGAGTCGGAACGGGACGCACGCGGCGATCCCGCTCGCGATCCGGCGGACGAACCCGGGGCCGCGGCGCTGACGATCGACGTCCGCGACGACGACGGGACCGTCACCGAGCGCGAGCTCGCCCCCCACGCGGTCGGGGCGGCGGCGCTGTACGCGGTCGCCACCCGCCTCGATACGGAGGACCTCCCGCCCGACTTCGGACTGATCGAAAAGGCGGAGCTGTACGAGACCGGAGACATCCGACGGGAGGCGGGCGACGGCGACGGCGAACGGCTGACGATCGACGACGTCGACTTCGGCGGGGGCGACGGCCGAAACGGGATCCCGGTGACGTACACCCGCGACATCGTCGCCGACCTGCTGGGGGCGGACGCCGACCGAAGCCACCCGGAGCTGCCGGTCGAGCGCGTCGTCACGCCGACGGACGTGCTCGACGCGATGGCCGACGGGCTCTCGGCGGCGCCGCTGTTCTCCCGGTCGGAGGTCGCGGAGTTCGAGAGCCGGAAGACGCCGGTCGTCGAGCGTGTCCGCGAGCACCAGCGCGGGGACGTGATCGACGCCGCGCTGGCGGAGGCGACCGTCTCGGAGGAGACTGTCGCGGAGTACGTGGAGCACGTGTACGCCTGGGACGCCGACGAGCCGGTGGAGACGGAGCGGGGTCCCGAGGAGCCCGACGCCCTCGCGATGAAGGTGTTCGAGACGGAGACGCTCGGGCGGTTCGACGAGGACGACTACTACGGCACCGACCCGACCCGGGATGTCGCCGAGTTCCGCAGGCAGCGCGTGATCCGGGCGCTCACCCGCTACGCGTGGCGGAACCGCGGCGACGAGTTCAGCGTCGACGACGTCGAGCTCGGCGAGATCCCCGAGCTGCGGGAGGTGCTGGACGCGAACGACCTGGCCGACGTGAAGCGGCGCTTCCCGGAGCTCGACCCGGCCGAGTGGGCCGATCCGCCGGCCGACACCGAGACGGAGCGCGTGAAGGCGGCGACGATCGAGCGGCTCGTCGACTGCGGGTACAGCCCCGCGTCGGCCGAGCTGACCAGCCGGGCGGTGATGCGCGACGCGCGCGACGAGTGGGCCGACCTCGCCGCGGACGGCGGGGACGATGCGAACCGCCGGAGCGGCCGCGACCGCGGCGACGGGAACGGAGGTGGTGCCACGTGGGACTGACCGACGACCGCGAGCGCTTCCGCGAGGTCGGCGAACAGCGCCGCGAGGACCTCGCGCAGTTCATCAGCCACGGCAACCTCGGGCGCTCCGGGCCCGACCGGGTCAAGATCCCGGTGAAGATCGTCGACCTCCCGGAGTTCGAGTACGACAGGCGGGAGGCCGGCGGCGTCGGGCAGGGCGGAGACGGCCAGCCGCAGCCCGGCCAGCCGGTCGACCCCGACCCGGACGACGGCGACGAGGAGGGCGACCCCGGTGAGGAGGGCGGCGAGCACGAGTACTACGAGATGGACCCCGAGGAGTTCGCGCGCGAGCTCGACGAGGAGCTCGGGCTCGACCTCGAGCCGAAGGGGAAGCGCGTCGTCGAGGAGGTGGAGGGCGACTTCACCGATACCGCGCGCGCCGGCCCGCGCGGCACCCTCGACGTCGACGAGTTCTTCAAGCGCGGGTTGAAGCGCCACCTCGCGACCGACTTCGACGAGGAGTACGTCCGCGAGGGGCTCCGCGTCGCCGGCGCCGACGTGGACGACGCCTTCGCCTGGGCGCGCGACAAGGGGATCCCCGTGTCGCGGGCGTGGATCGCCGACGCCGCGGCGACCCTCGCCGAGGAGCGCGGCGAGCCCGTGACGGCGCTCGACCGCTGGGAGAGCTTCGACGCGCTCGACGACGAGATCGATCGCGAACCCGTGGGCCACCGGATCCGTCGGGATGGGCTCGACAGCGTCCCCTTCCGCCGGGAAGACGAGCGGTTCCGGCACCCGGAGGTGGTCGAGAAGCGCGAGCGCAACGTCGTCGTCGTCAACGTTCGGGACGCCTCCGGCTCGATGCGCGAGACGAAACGCGAGCTGGTCGAGCGCGTGTTCACCCCGATGGACTGGTACCTGACGGGGAAGTACGACGCCGCGGAGTTCCGGTACGTGGTCCACGACGCGGAGGCCTGGGAGGTCGACCGCGATGAGTTCTTCGGGATCCAGTCCGGCGGCGGCACCCGGATCTCCAGCGCCTACGAGCTCGTCGCGGAGATCTTAAAGGAGTACCCGTACAGCGAGTGGAACCGCTACGTCTTCGCGGCCGGCGACTCGGAGAACTCCGGCAGCGACACGACCGACTCGGTGATCCCGCTGATGGAGTCGATCGACGCCAACCTCCACGCGTACGTGGAGACTCAGCCCGGCGGCGCCGCGCCGAACGCGCGCCACGCCGACGAGGTGGAGAGCGCCCTCGGCGACACCGACAACGTCGCGGTCGCTCGCGTGTCGGAACCGGCCGACGTCACCGACGCCATCTACGAGATCCTCAGCACCGAGTCGTCTGACGACGCGACGGGCGACCGCGGCGCGACCGCCGGCCGAGGGGGTGAGCGCCGATGAGAGACGAGCGCGTCGAGGCGAAACGGGAGGCGGCGTCCCTCGACGAGCCCGCCGCGGAGGCCCGCGAGCTCGCGGAGCGCCTCGGGTTGGAGCCGTACCCGGTCCGGTACTGGGTGGTCGGCCACGACGAGATGAACGAGCTGATCGCCTACGGCGGCTTCCAGCGGCGCTACCCGCACTGGCGCTGGGGGATGAACTACGAGCGACAGCGCAAGAAGGACCGCCACGGGCTCGGGAAGGCGTTCGAGATCGTCAACAACGACGACCCGAGCCACGCGTTCCTCCAGGAGTCGAACTCGATCGCCGACCAGAAGGCCGTCATCACGCACGTCGAGGCCCACGCCGACTTCTTCGCGAACAACGGCTGGTTCGGGCTGTACGCCGACCGCGGCGAGGGCGGGCCGAACGCCGCGGCGCGGCTGGAGCGCAACGCGGACCGGATCGCCGCGATCGCCGACCGGCCAGACGTCGACCGCGACGAGGTCGAGCGCCTCGTCGACGCCGTGAGCGCGCTCGAGGACACGATCGACCAGCACAGCCCGGTCGACGCCGCCCGGTCGGTCGAGGACCCGGGAGTCGCCGAGGACGTGAACGACCCCGACGACGACCCGCTCGCGGCGGTCGAAGAGCAGATCGCGGAGCTGGACCTCTCCGAGGAGGTGCGCCGCGACGTGTTCGACGACGAGTGGCTTGAGACACACGGCGAGGGCGTCGAGCCGGAGGAGCCGCGCCCGGACGTGCTCGCGTTCCTGCGCGACTACGGGAAGCGGTACGACTCCGAGAGCGGGAAGGCGGTCGACCGCGATCCGTGGGAGACGACCGTCATCGACGCGATCCGCGAAGAGGCGTACTACTTCGCGGGACAGAAGTCGACGAAGGTGATGAACGAGGGATGGGCGACCTACTGGGAGTCCGTCATGATGGGCGGCGAGGGGTTCGCCGGCCCCGACGAGTTCCTCACCTACGCGGACCACATGGCGCGGGTGCTCGGCTCGCCCGGACTCAACCCCTACAAGCTCGGCTTCGAGCTGTGGACCCACGTCGAGCTGCGGACCGCTCGTCGCGACGTGATCGACAGACTGCTCCGGGTCGAGGGGGTGACGCCGGAGAACTTCCACTCGCGGATCGACCTCGACGAGGTCGCCGAGGCGCTCGAACCCCACCCCGCGATCGCCGGCGCCGGACCCGCGACGCTCGACGAACTGGCCGACCTCGCCGCCGACGGCGACCCGCGGGTCGACGCCGAGGCGGTCGACCGGGCGATCTCCGCCCGGACCGACGACGGCGAGGTCGGTCCCGGAACCGGCCCGGACATCGAGCGGTACCCGTGGAAGCTCCTCACTCGCGAGGGGCTCGCCGAGCGACACTACGTCCTCTCGCGGCCGGAGCACCGCGGCGCGCTGCGCAACGTCTCGCGGGAGACGCTGGCGGAGCGCGCCCGGTACATGTTCGAGGTCGACCGGTACGCGACCGTCGACGAGGCGCTCGCCGACGTCGACCGGACCGCCGGCTGGGACCGGATGCTGGAGGTGCGGGAGAGCCACAACGACGTGACGTTCATCGACGCGTTCCTCACCGACGAGTTCGTCCGCGAGGGGAACTACTTCACGTACGAGTACAGCCGGGCGGCCGAGGAGCACCGCGTCGCCAGCGTCGACGCGGACGACGTCCGCCGGAAGCTCCTCTTGCAGTTCACGAACTTCGGGAAGCCGACGGTCGTCGTACTCGACGGTAACTTCCGGAACCGGGGCGAGCTCCTGCTCGGCCACCGGTTCAACGGGGTCGCGCTCGACGAGGAGTCCGCGAAAGAGACGTTGAAGCGCGTCTTCGAACTGTGGGGTCGCCCGGTGAACCTCGCGACGATCCGCGTCGAGTACTCCGACGAGGCGATACGCCGGGCGAAGCGCCGGGGCACCGAGCCGGAGGGCGAGGAGATCGGCGTGCGCTTCCAGTACGACGGCGGCGAGGTGACCGAACACGACCTCGACCCGGAGATCCGCGAGCGAATCGAAGCCGGTGAGGTCGACTACGACACCAAGCCGGACGACTGGCTGGCGTGAGGGGCGGCGCGTCCCGCGACGCGACGCGCTCGGCCGCACGACAGCGGCGATCCCGGCCTCACGACAGCGACGAGACCAGCGCGGCGACGGCGTCCGTCTCGTCCTCGTTGATCCCGTGGCCCATCCCCTCGTAGATCCGTTCGTCGACGTCGGCGCCGAGCGCCTCCAACACCGCGGTCGTCTCGTGGACGCGCGCCTCCGGGATGTGCGGGTCGACGTCGCTGCAACCGAGGAACGCCGGGGTCCCGCCGAGCGACTCGGCGGCGTCCCCGTCGACCGCGGCCGCGGCGTGTGAGACGTAGTCGTCGACGTCGACCGACTCGCCGATCAGCCCGCCGCTCAGCACCGCGAGCCCGCCGTACCGGGTCGGGTTCCGCGCGACGAACTCGCTCGCGAGGCAGGCGCCCTGCGAGAACCCGGCGACGAGGACGCGCTCGGGCGAGACTCCCGCGTCCGTCGCCGTCTCGACCGCGCGGCCGACGGCGCGGAGCCCGGAGCTCCGACCGGGCTCGTTGTCCGCGACGGGCGCGAGGAAGGAGTTCGGGTACCAGGTGTTGGAGGCGGCCTGGGGGGCGAGTAGTGAGAGGCCGGTGGTCTCTCTGACAGCCGGCGGTTTCGCCGCCGGCGACAGCGCGACGTCGCCGTCGCCGGCGACCTCCTCGCCGAAGCCGACGATGCTCCGCGCGGTCGCGCCGCGACCGTGAACGAGGACGACGGCGGCGTCGGCCTCACTGACCGGCGTCCCGGTCGTCACCAGCTCCTCGTCGCCGTGCGGGTCGTCGCCGGCGTACGGCGTCCGACCGCTCATACGCCGACGCCCGCGTCCGCGTCGGGCAGGTCGTGCTTCTTCACCGGCAGGCCGAGCTCCTCCAAGGCGCCCTTCATGTGGCGGTCCTGTGCGAAGTCGGCGCCGTCCTCCTCGCGGAGACGCTGAGCGGTCGCGAGCACCTCGCCCTTGCGGTCGTCGGGGATCTCGTACTTGTCGGCGGAGAGCTCGATGACCAGTCCGTTGTTGTCTTGGGTGTAAATGGAGTGGAAAATCCCGCGGTCGAACACGTTGTACCCCTTGCCGGCCTCCGCTAGCGCCGCCATGATATCCTCGTACTCGTCGGGCTCGACGCTGAAACAGAGGTGGTGGACCGCGCCCGTACCGGCGCGCTGACCGCGGGCCGAGGGGCGGTCGTCGCTCACGAAGAACGTCAGGATGCGGCCGTCCCCGGTGTCGAAGAACAGGTGCGTCTGCGACGGGTCGTCGAGGTTCGGCTGGCGGAGGACGAGGGGCATCCCGAGCAGGTCGCGGTAGAACGCGATCGTGTCGGCCTCGTTGCTTCCCCAGACCGTGATGTGGTCGGTGCCGCTGGTGTGGAACGGTGCGTCCGGAAGCTCCGTCGTGACCGGAGCCGCGCTTTCGTCGCTCATACCGGTCGTAGGCGACGAACACGTATAAAAAGGAAAGGGACCCCCGGGTGATCGACTGACATCAGTGTTATCGCCGTACGACGCCGGAGTCCGCGAGGTCGGCGATCGCCGGCGACCTCCACGACGAGGCGAGTCAGGAACGCCGCCAGACCGGCGGTGCGACGCCGAGCGCCCTGACGACGGACGGGTAGCCGACCGCGACGGCGACCACAAGTACCACCGAGGGCAGGAGTCCGATCGGACCGACGACTCGCTCGACGAGCGACAGCGCGGCGATCATCAGCAGGAACATCGCGGCCCAGTGCGGAGCAAGCTGTCGCACCTTCCCTCGGGTGGAACTCATATCCCGCATAACGAGCGCGGGACGGATACCGTGTCGGTCGCGGTCTCGCTCCGCGGGAGACGCGAAGCGACCGGCGTCCCCGAGGCGAGAGACGAGAACGAAACGAAGAGCGGAGCCGAAGTCGCGCGCGGTCGGATCAGTACCGCGAGGGGATGAACGCCGCGCCGAGCAGGAGCAGCGAGGAGAGGAACGCGAGGACGAGCACGCGCGTCAGTCCGCTGCTGTACTGCTGGAACTGGTCGATCTGAGCGACCTGCGCCTCGTACCCCTCGATGTCGCTCGACAGCTGCAGCGTCGAGGCATCGGCGAAGTGCGCGACGAACTCCGTCTCGCCGATCGTGACCCGCGAGTGCTGCTCGATCTCGATGCTCTCGGTCTCCGTCGCCTCCCAGGCGAGCACCGCTTGATCCGCCGTGACGTTGTCGACGGTCACGCTCTGGTCGCCGTACTCGAGGGAGTCGCCCGTGGCGTACGCCCGCTCCTCGGGGGCCGGGAAGTACTCTCCGGCCGGGACGAGCGTCGACTCGCCGTCCTCGGTGACGACGACGTACTCGCCGTCGTCACGCTGGACCGTCTCGTTGTCGGCCTGCGGATCGTTTTCGAGGATGGCCTGCCGATCGGGAACCTCCACGAGCGTGAAGCTGTTGGGGTCGTCCCCCGTGATCTCCACGCGCCACTCCCAGTCGTCGAGTTGAACCGTCGACTCGTTCGCCCAGGTCTCGGACTGGTCCGCCGTGACGTTGCGCTCGAGCGTCGCCACGATCGAGGTCTCAGCGCCGCCCCCGCCACCGTGACCACCGCCGCCGCCCGACTCGACCTCGGTGATCTCGGCGACGGTCCACTCCTCGCCGTCCACTTCGATCCGATCATTCTGCGAGACCTCGAAATCGGGGTTGTCGAAGCCGATCTCGGGGCTATCGGCCGTCGCAGTGAGGACTCCCGCTCCCCCCGCGATCAGCACGAAGAGCGCGACGTACACGGCCACAGCGCGTCGTTGCATGGTTTCAGCATAGGTCACCCGGTGTATAACGGTTACTAAGCCGAGCCATCGGAACGGTCGAACCGCGCCACCGCTCCGCCCCGACGTTACCGGCGGACGACGAGCACGGACAGGTCCGAGAACGGCGTGTCCGACCGGTCGGTACCCCCGGCGTGGCGTGCGAGCTCGCCGACGGTCGTCCGGGTAATCGCCTCGTCGTCGCGGGTGAGCCGCTCGCAGACGAGCGCGCCGTCGGATCGGTCACATCCGTTGTCGAGTAGATCGCGAGCGATGTCACCGGGCATCCAGTCGAACGGACGAGGGAGCACGAGCAGATGTCGATCGCCGGCGTCTCGGCGAAGCCGAGCGAGGTCGTCGTCGAGGCCGCCGCTCTTGTGGAGCGTGACGAACGTCGCGTCCTCCATCGGCGTCCGGGCCCGACTCGCCGCGACCTGAAGCGAGGAGATCCCCGGAACGACGCGGAGACCGACGGAGTCGTCCGCCGCCTCGTCGAGGGCGCGCTCGACCTTGCCGACGAACTGGTACCCCGAGTGGTTCGGATCGCCCATCAGCACCGCCACTCCCCGCTCCCCGCCGGCCACCCGCTCGGCGAACGCCTCCAGTGCGGCCGCCTCGTCGGCGTAACCGCACGTCAACCAGTCGGCGTCGGTACGACCGCGAACGAGGTCGACGACGGTCTCGAAGCCGACGGCGACGTCGGCCTCCTGGAGCGCCCGCTCGGCCCGTGAAACGAGATACTCCGGGCTCCCGGGGCCGATGCCGACGGCACGGACCACGCGTCCACCGGTCTCGGACGGGGGTTCCGGTGTTGACGCCGCGTAGTCCGCCGGATCCGGCCCGGCGTCGAGATCGTACGACGCGTCGTCGTTCACGGTACACCCCGTTCGATCGCCGCGCCTCCGCGTCCGGTACCCCTCCCGGTAGTCCGCGTACACGCGCGTTTCCCCGAGCCGTCGACGCGTCTGAGACGTGTCGGAGCGTCCACGTCGGCCCGGAGGTCACCGATCCGCCTATACGTTCGGATCGGGAGCCGGCGTCACTCCGCTTTGGCGACCGCGCTTCGGCTCGCCGTGAGACACACCGCGGACGACGCTCGACGAGGCCGCCCGCACCCACCGCTCAACGAAAAAATGAGAGCCAAGGGCCGGATTTGAACCGGCGTTGGGCGGCTCTGCAGGCCGCTGCGTCTGACCAGACTCTGCCACCTTGGCGCTAATCGGAAGTACCGCTGTCGAGCGTTTAAGCCTAGCGGTCGCACCGCGGCTGCCGCGGTCGTACCACGGTTAACTCTGCCGACCGCTCGCGCTACGCGTCTCCAAAAAATCGTGTGGGGCAATCGCCCCTATGAGTGGGCAGGCGGCGAACCGCG
>NZ_NHOY01000097.1 GCF_002252755.1 Halorubrum sp. Hd13
GCGGATCGGCCCGCGCCGGCCCGCCGCCTCCCTCGCAGGTGCTGTCGCCGGCGCGTAGCGCCGGCTTCCAGAGGGACCGAAGGTCCCTCGCGGCTCGGCCGCGGGCGCGGCCTCGCAGGCACGCGCCGCTGCCGGATATGTATAAAAGCGTGAGCTCGATCCGCCGTTTCTCTGTCGATCACACCCGTTCGTCGAGTATCGTCTCGTCGCTGTGGCGGACTTCGACGCGCTCGGGGACCGGCGCCTCCGCGAACTCGATTATGACCTCGTAGGGGTGGGCTACGGCGACGTCCGGACACGCTTCCTCGTCCCAGTCCGGGTCGTCTTCGGCGGTCAACCGGACCAGCAGGCGGTCGGCGTCGAGCGTCGCTTCGATCAGCTCGATCCGATAACACTCTCGCGAGCCGTCGAGCAGCCGTCCCCTGACGGTGAGCCGCGGCGGGTCGGCGTCGACCGCGCGGATCAGGACGGCGGCGTCGTGTGGATTCGGTTCGTCGGATTCGAACTCCCCGGTGTGCTCGCGCCGGAGCGTCACCTCGGCGCCGTCGACGGTGTCGGGGACTTCTCCCCACGGCGGCACGGGACAGCCCGCGAGGGGGGCGGTCGAGACGGCCGTCGCAGTCGCGAGGAGGGCTCTGCGGCGCATGGCGGGGAACGGCCGGGCGGGCGAGGTAAGCTTTGTGACGGGACGATCCCACCGATCGATCGTTTCATACTGATAGCACGTCTCACGGTAACACGTATGAGCGACGACGACCGGATCCCCGTGACCGTCCTCAGCGGGTACCTCGGCGCCGGGAAGACGACGATGGTGAACCACCTGCTCGCGAACCCCGGCGACAGGCGGATCGCCGTCATCTTAAACGACATGGGCGAGGTGAACGTCGACGCGGAGCTGGTCGCCCGCGAGAACGACGAGGGGGGGATCGTCGACCTCTCGAACGGCTGTATCTGCTGTCGACTCCAGGACGACCTGCTGAGCGAGGCCGCGACGCTCGCGGAGTCGCGGGAGTTCGACTACCTCCTCGTGGAGTCGTCGGGCATCTCCGAACCGATCCCGGTGGCGCGGGCGTTCACGGAGGGGACCGATGCCTCCGAGATCGACCCCACCGAACGCTTCCGGCTCGACACGATGGTCACCGTCCTCGACACCTACGGGTTCTGGAAGGAGTTCGACGCCGGCGAGAGCCTGCCGGGCGACGGGGAGCCGGCCGCGGACCGACCCCTCGCGGACGTGCTCGTCGAGGGGATCGAGTTCTGCGACGTCCTCGTGTTGAACAAGACGGACATGGTCCCGGACGAGGTCCTCGACGAGATCGAGTCGGTCGCCGACCGGATCGGCCCGCGGGCGAAACGGATCCGGACGAGCTACTCCGAGGTCGACCCCGGAGCGGTGCTCGACACGGGACGGTTCGACTTCGAGACGGCCAAGCGGTCGCCCGGGTGGAAACGCGCGCTCGCGGAAAGCGAGGCGGACGGGCACGGCGGGGAGGAGGAGGCTCACGGCCACGATCACGACCACGCCGAGGGCGCCGCCGCGGCCCACGGGGTCGACTCGTTCGTCTACCGCTCCGCGAACGCCCTCGCCCCGGAGCCGTTCGCCGACTGGCTCGACGACTGGGACGGCGCCATCGTGCGGGCGAAGGGCGTCGCGAACGTCGCGGGCACCGACGAGGTCATCGGCGTGAGTCAGGCCGGCCCCTCGGTGCAGGCGGGGCCGATCGGCGAGTGGGGACCGGACGACGACCGCCGCACGCGGCTCGTGTTCATCGGCAGCGAGATGGAGGAGTCGCGGATCCGGCGAGAACTCGACGACTTGGCGGCGTCGGACCCCGAGGCGGTCGAGGGAGCGAGCGCGTTCCCGATCTGAATCGGTCCCGAGAGTCGGTCGGGCTCAGATTCCCAGTTCGGCCTGTAAGTCGTCCCACTCCTCGTGGAACCCGTGGGTGGACTCGGTCTCGGTGCCGACCGCCGACTGGTAGACGTCGTCGTACTTCAGCAGCTCGCCCCACCCGTCGTGGAACGCCCAGTTACAGTACTTACACATACGGGTGCCCACGCGAGGGAGCGACATACCGGTTTCGCCGACCGTGGTGAGAGCGACTGTCGGGAGCGCGGGCGGTCGCGCGTCTCAGGGGCTCGGGCGGTCGCGCGTCCGAGAAGCGCCGGCGGTCGCGCATTTCGGGTCCGCCGACAGAGTGAACCCCGTCCGTGACGTACGGTAGCTATCGACGTGGCTCGGCCGCGGCGACACTCCACTATGGTCACATACAGGCGGGGCGGACACGTTCAGAGCGACGACGAGGCGGTCGAGCGGCGCTGCGAGCACTGCGGCTGGCACTGCGTCGCGGACGGGTATCCGGAGCTCGTCTCGCGGTACCAGTCGCATCTCCGGGCGGAGCACCCGAAGGCGTGGCTCCGGACCTGATATCGGTGGCGGAAAAATCGGAACAGCGGATGCGAGGCGGCGCCTCGGCGACTCAGGGTTCGAGGAGGACCTTCGTGACGCCCTCCTCGCGGGCGTCGAACGCCTCGTACATCTCCGGGGCCTCCTCGAGGTCGACGCGGTGCGAGACCACCCAGCTCGGGTCGGCACGTCCCTCGATGATCATGTCGCGGAGGTACCGGTTGTACGACTTGACGTTACACTGGCCCGTGCCGCATTTGAGGCCCTTCTCGAAGAACTTCCCGAAGTCGATACCGAGCCGCCCCTGCGCGGCCATGTCGTCGGGCGCGCCCGGGTCCTCAGGGACGTAGAGGCCGGGGATGCCGAGCTCGCCCGTCGGCCGGACCACGCGGATGAGGTTGTTGATCACGACCGCCGGGTTCTCCTTGGCCGGCTGATAGGAGTAGTCCTCCGTCTCGGTGTCGACGTTGTCGGGGTCGGTCGCCTGATACCCGACCGCGTCGACGCCCTTGTCGACCATTCCGCCGTGTTCCTCGATGATCTGGTCGACCGGGTCGCCTTCGGAGAAGTCGATGGCGGTCGCGTCGCAGTGGTCCTCGGCCAGCTCCAGTCGGCTCGGGACCTGGTCGACGACGTAGATCTCGGCCGCGCCCTTGATCTTCGCGCTGTACGCGGCCATCAGCCCGACCGGCCCGGCGCCGAAGACCGCTACCGACTCCCCGGGCTGGAGGTTCGCCAGTTCGGTGCCGTGCCAGCCGGTCGGGAAGATGTCCGCGAGCAGCGAGAACGCGTCCTCGTGTTCGCGCCCCTCGGGCAGTTTCAGCGCGTTGTGGTCCGCGTACGGGACGCGGAGTTTCTCGGCCTGTCCGCCCGGATACGGCCCCATGGCGACGTAGCCATAGGCCCCGCCGGCGAAGCCGGGGTTGACGTTGGTACAGAAGCCGGTGTACCCCTCCTCGCAGTTCTGGCAGAACCCGCAGGAGACGTTAAACGGCATCACCACGCGGTCTCCCTCCTCCAGTGTCGAGACGGCCTCACCGACTTCGGAGACGATCCCCATGTTCTCGTGGCCGAACACGATCCCCTCCTCGGCCGCGGTCCGACCCTCGTACATGTGCAGGTCGGAGCCGCAGATACACGACGTCGTGATGTCGACGACGACGTCGTTCGGGTGTTCGATCTCCGGGTCATCTACCTCTTCTACGGCCACGTCGTACGGGCCTTGGTAAACAACAGCTTTCATGATGTGATCCAACCTAACGGAAAGCTTCGAGTATTCTAAATGTTTTTCCGTTACATAGATAGTTAATAAATTATGGTACAATTCAATTAATCGTCATGTACGTCGCGGTCGGCTGCCGGTGTGCCGAGGGGACGCAGTGGCGCGTCGACGGGGAGTCCGGCGGAGCGCAACGACTTTCCTGCGGCACGGTAAACGGAGGGTATGGACTGGCCACACGACCCCGACGGCGAGCAGGGCAGCGAGGGCAGGCGGCAGTACGGCCACGCCGTGCTCGCGAAGAAGATCGACGAGGAGGAGGACTTCCCGCTGTCGACCGCGGAGTACGTCGAGCAGTACGGGGACCACCCGATCCGGATCGACTACGAGACGGTCGTCTCCGTCGAGGAGATCTTCGAGGGCGTCGAGAAGGAGGAGTTCGCGGACTTCGTCGAGTTCCACCAGGAGCTCGGCCGCGTGATGCGCGAGAACGGCTACTGGTTCTACGAGGGTGCCGACCAGTTCGTCGACGGCAGCGCCTGAATACGAATCGGGGATAAACGTCTCGGACGCATCAGTCGTTCTCTTTTAAATAACTGCTTCGACGGCGGGCGACTCCAAAGCCCCAGCCGCGAGGAGTGCGGACGCTCGCTGCGCTCC
>NZ_NHOY01000125.1 GCF_002252755.1 Halorubrum sp. Hd13
GATCGGGCGGGACTCGGCCGACGGCGGACGAGGCGTCCCGCTCGCGGAGGAAAGGTTGAAATCAGTCCCCGTTCTCACACCGGTATGTCACATCGAACGGAGACCGACGTGAGTCGTCGGACGTATCTGAAGCTGACCGGCGGCGCCAGCGCAGTCGGGCTGTCCGGCGTCGCCGGGTGCCTCGGCGACGGCGGAAGCGGCACCACGATCACGCCCGGTACCGCGCCGGGGTTCCCGCCGTTCGAGATGCAGCAGGACGGCGAGCTCGTCGGGTTCGACATCGATCTGCTCGAGGCGGTCGTCGAAGAGACCGAGTACGAGATCGGCGAGTGGGCCACCTTCGAGTTCAGCTCGCTCATCCCGGCGCTCACGCAGAACGAGGAGATCGACGTGATCGCGGCGGCGATGACGATCAACGACGAGCGTCGGGAGACGATCGCCTTCTCCGACCCGTACTGGGAGTCGGACCAGGCGATCCTCGTGCGCGACGGCGGCGACTTCCAGCCGTCGGGCTGGGAGGACTTCGAGGGCGTCAGCGTGGGCGCGCAGTCCGGGACGACCGGTGCCGACCAGGTGCAGTCGAACCTCGTCGAACCGGGGGTCATCGCCGAGGACGACGCCAGTACGTACGGCAGCTACGTCCTCGCCGTCGAGGACCTCGAAAACGGCAACATCGACGCCGTCGTCGTCGACAACCCGGTCGCCGAGACGTTCGCGGCCAACCGCGACGTGACGGTCGCGTTCGTCGAGGAGACCGGCGAGCGGTTCGGGTTCGGCCTCCGTCAGGGCGAGTCGGAGCTCCAGTCGGCGCTGAACGACGGCCTCGCGACCGTACAGGAGGACGGCACGTACGAGGAGATAACCAACACCTGGTTCGGGCAAGAGTAGGATGTCTGCCGCGGGGACGCTCGCGCTCGCCGCGGTCGAGAGCCTCGGCGCCGCGGCCCTAAACTGGCCGTTCGTCGGCGAGGCCGCCGACTGGGAGTTCGTCTTCAGGAACGCGGACTACCTCGGCGTCGGCGCGCTGTTGACGATCGGGCTCACATTCGCCTCGATCCTCCTCGGCTTCCTCGTCGGCTTCCCGGCGGGCGCGGTCGAGGTGTACGGCGACGGCTACCTCGAACGGGCGGTCAACGCCGCGGGGATCGTCCTCCGAGGAACGCCTATCGTCGTGATCCTCATCGTGATGTACTTCGTCGTCGGCGTCCCGCAGATCAACCTCGGGGTCGCCTCGATATCCTCCGCGGTCACCGCCGGGATACTCGGGCTCGGCCTCCGCAGCGCGGCCTACCAGTCGCAGATCTTCCGTGCGGCGCTGTCGAGCGTCGATGCCGGCCAGCTGGAGGCCGGCCGCTCGATCGGGCTCTCGCGGTTCGAGGCCGTCCGGTACGTCGTCGTTCCGCAGGCCCTGCGCCGGTCGATCCCGGGCTTCCAAAACGAGTTCACGATCGTGTTGAAAGACACGAGCATCGTCTTCGCGATCGGGCTCGCGGAGCTGTTGACCCGGGGGTACGACCTGTTCTCGGAGCAGACGACCGCGGTGCTCGAAGTCATCCTCTTCATCAGTGCCATCTACTTCGTCCTCACGTTCACGACGAACCGCGCGCTCGATTACCTCGGCACCCGCTACGCGATCCCGGAGGGTGAGTCGGCGTGAGTGACGGCGACTTCCTCGGCGTGACCGACGTCTCGAAGTGGTACGGCGACGATCAGGTGCTCCACGACGTCTCCTTCGAGATGGACCGCGGCGACGTGACCGTCCTCATCGGCCCGTCCGGCTCCGGCAAGTCGACGATGCTGCGTTGCGTCAACCGGCTCGCCGAGGCGCAGGAGGGGTCGATCCGGCTCGACGGGGAAGAGGTGCTCTCGCCGGACATCGACGTCGACGACCTCCGCAGAGAGGTCGGCATGGTGTTCCAGGGGTTCAACCTGTTCGCGCACTTAACCGCGCGCGGCAACGTCGCGCTCGGTCCCCGCCGGGTGCTCGGGCTCTCTGAGTCCGAATCCCGGGAACGGGCGGCCGCGCAGCTCGACCGCGTCGGGCTCGCCGACCAGATGGACTCCTACCCCGCCGAGCTGTCCGGGGGGCAGCAGCAGCGGGTCGGCATCGCCCGCGCGCTGGCGATGGAGCCGAAGCTGATGCTGTTCGACGAGCCGACGAGCGCGCTGGACCCGGAGCTCATCGGCGAGGTGCTGGAGGTGATGCACGGGCTCGTCGACGAGGGGATGACGATGCTCGTCGTCACCCACGAGATGAGCTTCGCCCGCGAGGTGGCCGACGAGATCGTGTTCCTCGACGAGGGCCACGTCGTCGAGCGCGGGCCGCCCGAACAGCTGTTCGAACGACCCGAGAAGGAGCGGACCGGCCGCTTCCTCGAACGGATAGAGAGTCACGACTGATGGCGAGCGCGACGAGACCCGCGACGGTCCGGGAACGCGTGGCCGACGCCGACCGCTCGGTCGGTCGGCTCCTCCTCGTCGCCGCCGGCGCGCTGTTCTGGGGTTGGCTCGTCGTCAGCTGGGTCAACCGGTGGCTCGGCGGCGTTCTCGTTCCGGTCGGGCAGCCGCTCGTTCCGGCGGGAGCGGTGGAGGCGACGCTCGCCGCGCTCCCCGGGCTCGCGGCCTACGCGAGCGACGCCGCGTTCGTCGTGGAGCTCTCCCCGGACCTCGCGCGGGGGACGTGGCTCACGGTCGTTATCACCGCCGTGAGCCTCGTCCTCGGGTTCTTCATCGCCGTCCCGCTGGCCGTGGCGCGGGTGTACGGTCGGTTCTCCTCGTGGCTCTCGCTCGGGTACACCGAGCTGCTGCGCGGGACGCCCCTGCTGGCCCAGCTGTTCGTGCTCTACTACGGGCTCAACCTCGCGAGCTACGTTCCCGGCGCGCTCTCGGGCGTCTTCCCGCGGAACGTGGTGTGGGTGGCGATCCTCGGGTTCACGCTCAACGGCGCCGCCTACCAGGCGGAGTACATCCGCGGCGCCTTAGAGAGCGTCGAGGAGGGCCAGATCACTGCCGGCCGCGCGATCGGGCTCTCGAAGCTGGAGACGATCTACTACGTGGTGCTCCCGCAGGGGCTCCGCTACGCGATCCCGTCGTGGACCAACGAGTTCGTCTACCTGATCAAGTACTCGTCGCTGGCGGCGTTCATCACGGTCCCGGAGCTGTACTACCGGGCCGACCAGATCGCCTCCGAGACGTTCCGGTACACGCTCATCTTCGTCGTGACCGGCGTGACGTACCTCGCGCTCGTGCTCACCGCGTCGAAGCTGATGGCTCGCGTCGAGGGAGCGGTCGCCATTCCCGGGCTGGGCGTCGAACGGGAGGAGTGAGGCGCTGACGGCCGCGCGCACGGCCTACCCCTCGAAGTCGGTGACGACCTCGACCCCGTGCACGTCGTACTCGCCGAGCGCGGCGAGCCGGTCCGAGACCGCAGAGAGCGCGATCTCGTCGCTCACGAGCGCGCCGGGGTCGACATCGGTCGCCTCGACGAGCGCGAACAGGTCGTCGTAGCTCGTCGGCGGCATGCCACGAGAACCGACGAACGACACCTCCCAGCGGGTCATCCAGTCGGTCGGGAGCGACACCTCGCCGCGCTCGGCCTCGGTGGTCAGTCCCACCTGGACGTGGGTCCCGCGGGGCCGAACGGAGCGGACCGAGTTGCGGCAGGTCTCGGCGATCCCGAGCGCGTCGACGGAGACGTCGGCGCCGCCGTCAGTGAGGTCCCTGACCCGGTCCGGGACGGAGTCGTCGGCCTCGGCGTCGGGGGCGTCGGGAGCGTCGGCCGCGTTCACGAGGGCGTCGGCGCCGATGTCGCTCGCGAGCGAGAGCGCGTCGTCGTCGACGTCGACGGCGACGACGCGGGCGCCGAGGGCGTCGCCGATCTGGACCGCCGAGAGCCCGACCCCGCCGCAGCCGTGGACCGCGAGGGCGTCGCCGCCGGACAGCCCCGCCCGTTCGGCGAGCGCGTGGTAGGCGGTCATGTACCGGCAGCCGAGCGCGGCCGCGGCGGTCGCGTCGAGCCACGGGGGGCGCTCGACGAGGTTGTAGTCGGCGGCGGGGACGGCGACCCGCTCCGCGAACGAGCCCGGCGCGGCCGCCTCGAAGCCGAGCGCCCGCCCGTCGGCGCAGACGTTGCCGGCGCCCCGGCGGCAGTACGGGCAGGTGGCGTCGCCGAGCGAGAAGGGGACGACGACGCGGTCGCCGGGCTCGAAGCGGTCGACGGACGATCCGACTGCGACCACCTCGCCCGCGGGTTCGTGGCCGAGCACCTGGCCGCGCGGGACGCGGTCGTCGGCCCACTCGCCGTGGCCCATCCAGGCGTGCCAGTCGCTCCGACAGACGCCGCAGGCCGCCACGCGGACCACCGCCTCGTCGGGTCCGGGTTCGGGGGCGGGCACCTCGCGGACCGCCAGCGGTTCGCCGTACTCGCGAAGGATCGCCGCGCGCATAGCCGCCGAGAGGAGACGGAGCGTGGTAAACCCTCCCGGCCTCGGATAGCCCCGAACCGGGGGCGGCGCCTCGGGTCGGCTCGGATAGCCCCGGATACCCCCGATTTACACCGTCAGACACGCATTTTCTACTTGATATAAAAGTCCGATCTGCTTGCTGCGGATGTCAATAAATCGGGGTAAAATGCTATTTTCGCCACGTTACGCCTTGATTTCATACGAACCGAGATTGATACCGACAGTCAGACAACTGATAGTTAAGTAAGGTTTAATATCCTATACGATAGCGATCGAAACGTGCCACTACCGATGGAGCGCCGACCGGGCGTCGCCTATCGACGCCCCAACGGCGATCCGGACCGATTCGTCGTCGAAGCCGGCGGCGAGCCGCGGCTGGACCTCGACGCCCTCCCACGGACCGACTGGTTGGAGGCGACGGCCGAGGCGGACCGTCAGCGCCTCCGGTCGGCGCTCGACGGCGGGGACGTCGACGTCACATACCGCCTCGCGACCGGCGACGGCCCCCTGTGGGTCCGGGAGTGCGGACGCCGCGACGGGGACGGCGACGTCGTCGGCTACCTCCTCCCCGCCGGCGAGGGAGACGAGCGTCGCCGCCGGCTGGAGCGACAGCGCGAGCGCCTGGAGGAGTTCGCCAGCGTCGTCTCCCACGATCTCCGGAACCCGCTCTCGGTCGCCGTCGGGAACGTCGAACTGGCGAAGGAGTTCGAGGGCGAGGCGGCCGACGAGCGACTCGACCGAGCCCACGACGCGCTGGACTGGATGGACGACCTCATCTCCGACCTCCTGGCGCTCGCCCGCGAGGGACACACCGTCGAGGAGACCGCGACGGTCGACCTCCGGGCGGTCGTGGACGCCGCGTGGCGGACGGTCGGAGCCGGCCCCGAGGCCGCGCTCGTCGTCGAGGACCCGCTTCCGACGGTCGAGTGCGACCGGAGCCGACTCCGACAGGCGTTGGAGAACCTCTTCCGCAACGCGATCGAACACGGGGCGTCCGACGACTGCTCGCCCGGCGAGGTGTCCGGCGAGGGCGACGCGGACGTCGGCGACGCGACGAGCGGGAGCGTCGAACCGGCGGACGGGTCGCTCCGAATCCTCGTCGGGGTTCTCTCGGACGGGTTCTACGTCGCGGACGACGGCCCCGGAATCGAACCCTCGGAGCGCGAGTCCGTCTTCGAGCCCGGCCACACGACGGCTGACGACGGCACCGGGTTCGGGCTCGCGATCGTCGAACGGATCGCGGAGGCCCACGGCTGGTCGGTGTCCGTGACCGAGGGCCGAGCGGGCGGGGCGCGGTTCGAGTTCGCGGGCGTGGAGAGCGTCGACGAGGTCGACTCGACGGAGTCGGACCGGGAGAGCGTCGCCACCGAACCGGGCGGCTCGCCGCCGACGTAGCGCCGCGAGCGGCGACGGCGTGCTCAGAAGAAGTCGCTCAGCCCGGCCTGTCCGTCGTCCTCTTCGTCTCCGTCGCCGCCGTCCGCGTCGCCGGCGTCGCCGGCGTCGACTGGGTCGCCCCCGGCCGCGTCGTCAGTGGTCCCGCCGCTCGCGCCGGGGGCCGGCCCTTCGGCGGCGGCGTCGCCGGCGGCCCCCGCGTCGGCGTCGTCGGCCTCCGCCGCCCGCGCGCCGCCGGCGAACGCGCCTTCGGCGTGGTCCTCCATCCGATCCTCGCGGAGCGCCTGCGCGTCCTCGACGATCGACGCGACCTTGTTGGTCGACTCGCCGGAGCCGGTGACGAAGGCGACGCCCGCCTCGTCGAGGTCGTAGGCCGCCGCCATCGCGACCGTCAGCTCGCGCGGCTTGCAGTGGTGCGTGACCGTCTGCAAGAAGGGGAGCACCTCGCGGCGAGCGGTGGCGATACTGCAGCCGCTGGCGGCCGCGATCTGTCCGACCACCTCGTCGGCGGTCGCGTCCGAGGAGCTCCAGAACTGCGGGCGACCGTAGCGGGTCCACCCGCCCTTCTCCCCGTCGCGGGCGGCGGCGACCCCGGCGGCCGCGTTGTCGGTCGCGTAGCGCCAGTAGGTGTAGTTCTGCGTGGCGCGCACGCGACCCAGCCACACGTCGGCGTTCGCGAGGAAGTCGTACGCCCGGACCGCCTCCGACGGCTCGTACACGTCGAGGACGTTGTTCTCGATCCACTTCGTGAGGTCGTCGGGGGTCTCGTCGACGGCGTACGCCGACTGCAGCGCCTCCTCCGCCGACTCCTCTTTGAGGACCGCGTCGAGGAACGGGAACAGCCCGAGCGCCTTGTCGCGGTCGCCGGTGACCACGTCTTCGATCGCGATCGAGTCCCGCCCCTCCGTGGCCGCCTGCAGGTCGTTGATCGCGCCGCGGAGGTCGCCGCGGTTCCGCTCGGCGATCCGCTCGAGCGCGTCGGACTCGAACTCGATTCCCTCCTTGCGACAGACGTCGCGGAGGACGGGGACGATGGAGCGCGCGGAGACGTCGCGGAACTCGATCTCTTGAGTGGCGTCGCGCAGCCCGCGCGCCATGTCGTAGTAGTCGTTGGCGATGAGGACGATCGGCTGGCCCGACTCCTTGACGAGCTTCGTGATCGCCGAGGCGCCGCCGCGGTCGTAGTTGCCGTGGATGTTGTCGGCCTCGTCGAGGATGACGAGCTGGCGGGAGGCCGTGTCCCCGCCGGTCGCGCCGCCGCCGGCCGCGCTCCCGCCGAGGGTGGCGTTGCGGGCGGCCCGCCCCGCGAAGCGCTCGATGACGTCGGCGGTGCGCTGGTCCGAGGCGTTCAGTTCGACCGTCTCCCAGCCCATGTCGCTCGCCAGCGCGTGGGCCGCGCTCGTCTTCCCGACGCCCGGGCTCCCGTGGAGCACGACGGCCTCGCGGTGGTCGTCCCACGAGCGAGCCCACTCCGCGAACGCGTCGCGGGCCTTGTCGTTGCCGCGGACCTCCGAGAGGGTGCTCGGGCGGTACTTCTCCGTCCAATCAGCCATTACCCGCGGTAGGTCGGTGCGGCGTTTAGTGGTTCCGGAGCGGTGGGAGGCGGTGGGCGCTTCCCCGGGGCGACGGCGTCCCCGCTCGCGCTCCGCTCGGTTGTGCGTATCGCTGCTACTACGCACCACGCATTTCTCCCATTGGGCCGAACCCCCACGGAGGTGAAACCGCGATGACGACGACGTACGCCGACTGGACGGACGCACAGGAGCGGACGACCGTCGCGGTCGACGACCACGAGGTCGAGATGGCGTACCGAGACGAGGGGACGGGGGATCCGGTCGTGTTCCTCCACGGGATCCCGACGAAATCGTACCTCTTCCGCGACCAGTTCGAGGCGATCGCGACCGAGCGGCGCGCGATCGCACCGGACATGATCGGCTACGGCGGGTCGGCGATGCGCGACGGTTTCGACCGGTCGATCCGCGCCCAAGAGCTCGCAGTCCGCGGGCTCGTCGACGAACTCGGGTTCGACGCGATCGACTTCGTCGGCCACGACCTCGGCGGCGGCGTCGGGCTGCGCTACGCGGTGCGGACCCCGGACGCCGTCGACCGGCTGGTGCTGTCGAACTCCGTCGCCTACGACTCGTGGCCGATCGGGACGATCACCGACCTCGGCCTCCCCGAGACGGCACGGGAGACGAGCGTTGAGGAGCTGCAGGGGATGCTCGACGCGCTGTTTCGGGACACGCTCCTCGGCGACGACCACGACGAGGCGTTCCTCGAGGGAATGACGGCGCCGTGGGCCAGCGAGGAGGGCGTCACGAGCGTCGTCCGCAACGCGAGCGCGACGAACACCAGCCACACGACGGAGATCGACCCCCGAGACGTGACCGCCGACACGCTCCTGTTGTGGGGGACGGAAGACGAGTTCCAGCCGATCGAGTGGGCCGAGCGGCTCGAAGCCGATATCGACTCCTGCGAACTCGTCGGCCTCGAGGCCAACCACTGGGTCCCGGAGGACCGGCCCGCGGCGTTCACCGAGCACCTGACCGACTTCCTGTCGTAACGGGTCCGGTCGGACCCTCCGGTACCGGAATTCAGTCGGCACCCGACCGCCCGCGGTAATGAGTTCGGACGAGGCCGTCGTCACGATCTAGTCGGATTACGTCTGTCCGTTCTGCTACCTCGGCCGCCGGTCCTTGGCGGCGTACCGGGAGACGCGGGAGCGCGATCTCGATATCGACTGGCACCCGTACGACCGCCGGGGGCACAGGCGCGGTCCCGATGGCGAGGTCATCCACTCGATCGACGACGGGAAAGACGACGAGTACTTCGAGCGGGTCCGACGGGACGTGGACCGCCTCCGAGATCGGTACGACGCCGAGGCGATGCTCGACCTCGACGACCTCCCCGAGCGCGTGGACTCGTTCGACGCGCAGGTCGCCTCGCTGTACGTGAGCGAGGAGCGCCGGGACCGGTGGCCCGACTTCGACGAGGCGCTCTGGGTAGACGGACGGGACATCGGCGACGCCGACGTGCTGGCCGACCTCGCCGAGGACGCGGGGCTGGACGCCGACGAAATACGGACCGCGATCGCCGACGAGGAGCGGCGCGACCGGCTCCGGAGCGACTTCTCCGACGCGCGGGACGCGGCGGTCTCCGGCGTCCCGACGTTCAGGTACGACGGACGCACGACCCGGGGCGCGGTGCCGCCCGAACAGCTGGACCGGCTCGTGGAAGGGGTCTGAGAGGGCCTCTCGGCGACAGCGGCGCCGCTAACTGTTTGAGAAGTCGAAGTGGGACCGCTGAGAGTCGAACTCAGGTCATACGGACCCCATCCGCATAGGATACCACTACCCCACGGTCCCTGTCTGCACGCGGAGAAATGAGAGTGCGGTAATTAAGGACTTCGCTTCACTCGTCGTCGTCCTCGCGCGGGACCACGAGGTCGCCGTCGTCGCGTACCGCGAGGTTCCCGATCGGGTCGCCCTCGTAGACCGCCAATCCCTCGGCGCGGCCGAGCACGTAGCCGTCGCGGTCGGCGCGGACGGTCCCGCGGCGCTCACCGGTCGCCGAGACCACGTCGGCGAGGACGTCGCCCTCGGCGAACGCGTCGCCCGCGGCGACGCGGTGACGGATCAGCCCGGAGACGTCGGTCGTCGGGCCGCGGAAGCGACGGACCGGGAACTCGACCGGCGCGGGGGTGGGGCGGTCGATCGGCCTCCCCACGGAGTCCGGAACGTCCTCGGCCGCGAGGATCCCCATCTCGACCGCGACCGCGAACACCCCCGCGACGCCGGCCTCGACGAGCGCGTCGTCGACGACGCTGTGCGCGCCGAGTTCCGCGGTGAACGCCGGGATTCCGGCCTCGTTGAGCACGGCGCCCGCGGTCGAGCGCTGCAGGTTCTCCTCGACGTACTCCGCGGCCGGGTACTCGCGCAGCGTCGGGAAGCCGAAGGCGTCGACGAGCCGCCCGAGCTCGTCCGAGAGCGCGACCGCGTCGTCCTCGCTGCGGCGCTCCCCGTACAGCACGCGGTCGCGGATCGCGAACGGTTCGCTGGCGACGCCCGCGGTGTGACAGTCGATCAGGGCGTCGGCGACGACGCCCGTTCCCGCGGGCTCCGCGACCGGGGGGTCGACCGGCTCGCGGTCCGACCCGTCGCGGCCCGCGCTCGCCGGACCCTCGACGGCGCCCTCGACCGTCTCGCCCGTGATCGCGGCGTACAGCCTGGCGTCGATCCGCTCCTGTAGCTTCGGCGGCCGCGCGGACTCCGCGTCGGCGTCCGGGAAGTGACGGTTCGGGTCCTCGTCGTCGTAGTACGTGTGGCGCGAGTTCCGTCTGAGACCGGCGGGCGAGACGACCGGCACCGCGACGACCGCGCCGGCGAGCGCCGCGAGGGCGTCCTCTGCGAGCGTCGCGATGGCGTCCTGCACGACGGCGACGCCGGTCGCCTCGTCGCCGTGGACGCCGCCGGTGAGCCACAGCACGGGCCCGTCTCCCGACCCGTTCGCGACGACGACCGGGAGCCGCTCGGCGGCGCCCGTCGGCAGCTCCGCGACCTCGAACCACCCGCGGGCGACCTCGCCCGGGGCGGCGCTCGCGGTGCCGAGGGAGACCGATCGACCGCCGCGCTCGCCGGAGTCGCCGTCCTCGGAAACGTCGCCGTCGGGCTCGCTCCCTTCGCTCTCGTCCATACCCCGACCCGCGACGGCGCGATTATAAAAGCACGCGTTCCAGCGAGACGACGACGCCGGACTCGGCGTCGGGGTCGCCGACGAGCCGGCCGAGACAGACCGCGACGCCGTCGGGCGTGTGGCACGCGACGAGCGGCGGGTCGCCGCGTTCGCCCGTCGAAACCGCGCTCTCGTCCCCTCCGATAACTCCGGGCGCGTACACCGGCGCGCCGGTGGCGACGTTCCGCGCGGCCGACGGCGCGACCGTCACCGACGGGAGGTGGACCAGGGCGTCCTCCGCCGGCCGGACGACTTCGCGGAGCAGCGACTCGTCGCCCTCACGAGCCCACGCGAGGCCGTCGACGAGGTCCTGGAGCGCGTGGAGGTCGCCGTCGTCGAACGGGTCGGTGGCGGTCCGGCGGAGGTGGCCCATGTGGGCGCCCACTCCCGTCGCGAGGCCGACATCGTGACACAGCTTCCGGACGTACGTCCCCGACTCACACCGGATCCGGAGGAGCGCCTGCGGGTCCCGGACTTCGAGGACGTCGAGGTCGTGGATCGTTCGAGTCCTGAGCCGGCGGGTCACGGCGCTCTTCCGCGGCGGCTTCTGGTAGATCTGCGCCTCGAACTCGCCGACGACCTCGCGGAAGTCGCTCGGGGGCGACCCGTGGAGCTCGAGGACGGCGACGTACTCTTTCGTCCCCTCCAAGAAGACCTGCGCCGCCCTCGTCGCGTCGCCGGTGAGCGTCGGCAGACAGCCGGTGACCTTCGGGTCGAGGGTGCCGGCGTGGGCGACGCCGTCGATCGGCTCGCCCTCGGGATCGAGCGCGGCGAGGGCGTCGTTGATCGCGTCGCGCACCCACGCCGAGAGCTGGTGGGAAGACGGGCCTGCGGGTTTGTCGACGTTGACGACGCCGAATCGGAGCAGCTCGGGCACCGTGCGCTCGCCGGGCGGTGCCCGAAGGGGGTCGTCCGCGGGATCGGGTGTGTCGTCGGCTGTGTCGGTCATTGGGAGATTGCGTGCGGTCGCGGCTCAGAAGTCGTAGGTCACGCCCTCGATGGGCGCCTTCCCCTCGTCGTCATCGGGGTCGTACGCCTCGACGGTGGCGACGAGCACGTCGAGGAAGCTGTCGGGGCTCCAGCGGGCGGTGTTGTACGCGGCGTCGTAGATGGAGAGGTCGTCGATGTCGATGCCGTAGAACTCCCCGTACCGTTTGCGTTCGGAGTCCTCGCGACGCCTCGTCTCGGTCCTCGCGCGGTCGACGGGCTTCGACTCCCGGTCGGCGATCCGCTCGGCGCGGACCGAGAGCGGGGCGTCGAACCAGAACCGGAAGTCGGCGTGATCGGCGGCGAGCCACCCGGCGAGCCGCGACTCCAGGACCAACTCGTCGCGGGTCGTCGCGATCTCCCGGAGGCGCCGGTCGAGCTTGCGGTCGAACTGCGGGTCCTCCTCCGCGAACTCGTTGAACTCGACCGGCGTCATGTCGCGGTCGGCCGCCATCTCGCGGAAGATGTCGCCGCCGGACACGTGCTCCAGGCCGAGCCGATCGGCGAGTCCCACGGCGTTCGTGCTCTTCCCGCTGCCCGGCGGGCCGGAGACGGTGATCAACATATCGCTACTGCGCGGGTGTCGTTCAAAACGGTTGTCGTTCGGCGCTCGCCGGCGGGCCGGTGCGCCGTCGGTTGCGGCCTGTCGCGCCGTCGGTTCCGCGGCGGGTGTCGGCGATCGCTACCGGTCTCGCGTCGCCGCGGTCATCGACCAGACGGCGACCAGCCCGAGCAGGACCGCGGGGACGAGCGGGAGCGCGAGGTACGTCGCGAAGAATGGGAGCCCGAACCAGCCCGCGGCGTACGGGTAGAGGTAGATGACGCCGGGGATGACGAGGACGCAGGTGAACAGCACGGCTGTCAGCGCCCATCCCCGTCGGCCGAAGCCGTCGGCGGTCGGCTCGTCGGTCCCCGGATCGTCCGCGCCCGGTTCCGACGCGGCGGGGTCGGCGGTGCCGACGGCGCCGTCGCTCTCGCCGTCGGTCTCGGAGTCGGGGACGTGGACGTAGCCGCCCGTGCTCCCGTCCGCGTCGGTCTCAGAGCTCACTGTCCGGTTTAATCACTACTTTGCCAAAGCCCTCACGGTTCTCTATCATCTCGTGGGCGCGCGCGGCCTCGCTCATCGGAAGCGTCTCGCGGACGGCCGGCTCGAAGGTGCCGTCCCAGACGAGTTCGAGGACGTCATCGACCTCGCCGGGCGTCGCCATCGTCGACCCGATGACGGAGAGCTGGTTCCAGAAGATGCGGTTGAGCCCCGCGTCGGGGTTCGGTCCGGTCGTCGCCCCGCAGGTGACCAGCCGGCCGCCCTTCGCCATCGACTTCAGGGAGTTCGGGTAGGTCGCCTCGCCGACGTGGTCGACGACGACGTCGACGCCCCGGCGGCCGGTGAGCTCCGCGATCTCCTCGGCGAAGTCGTTCGCCTCGTAGTCGATGACGTGATCGGCGCCGCACGCCTCGGCGTGCGAGAGCTTCTCCTCGCTGGAGGCGGTCGCGAACACCTCACAGCCCGCGTGGTCGGCGATCTGGACCGCGGCGTGGCCGACGCCCCCTGAGGCGCCGAGCACGAGCACCTTCTCTCCCGCCTCGATGTCCGCGCGGGTCTGGAGCATCCGCCAGGCGGTCTGGAAGACGAGCGAGGCGGAGCCGGCGACCTCCCAGTCGACGCCCGAGGGGACGGGGACCAGGTTCTCGCTCGGGACGGTCGCCTTCTCGGCGTGGACGCCCCGGACGTGCTCCCCGATGATGTGGAACGAGGGGCACAGCGACTCCTCACCGTGGCGGCAGAACTCGCACTCGCCGCAGGAGACGCCGGCGCTCACGGCGACGCGGTCGCCGGGCTCGAACCGCGTCACGCCCTCGCCGACCGCCTCGACGACGCCGGCCGCGTCGCTGCCGGGAATGTGGGGCATCTCCAGGTCGACACCGGGCAGGCCGCGACGGGTCCAGATGTCGAGGTGATTGAGCGCGCCCGCCTTGACGTCGACGACGACCTCGCCGCGGTCGGGCTCCGGGTCGGGGAACTCGCCGTACTCGATCACGTCGCGGTCGCCGTGGGAACCGAACTGGACGGCCTTCATGCGTCGATGCACCCGCGGCATCCACTAAACAGTACGCCAAACGGAACCCCCGGGGCGCGCGGTCGACGACCTCCACCGGACGGTGCCGCACAATCTCCACCGGACGGTGCCGCACAATCTCCACTGGACGGTGCCGCACGGTCGCGACCGGAAGGAGCCGCCCGACCGCGACAGACTCGGCGACTCCCCGTTCCACCGTGATACCCTCTCACACCCGTGCGAACCGGGCGCATTCGCTCCGCCCTTCCGTGATGTTTAAGTAGCGAAGGCGGGACCGTACGGATGCACGAACTGCAGGGGCGCCGGGTCCCGAGTCCACGAGGGCGACGATACGACGCGAGTTGCGGTAGCCAAGCCTGGCCCAAGGCGCAGGGTTGCTAACTCTGTGGCGTCACTGCCTCCGGGGTTCGAATCCCCGCCGCAACGCTCGAACGGACCGAGCACCGCCGGATTCGCGCCGGTAGGGCTCACCACAACCAACACATGAGCACGGAAGAATCACAGGACGACTCGCCGGAGGAGGAGGAAGACCTCCAGTACTTCGTCCGGATCGGGGGCGCGGACCTCGACGGGACGAAGACGGTCGAGCGAAGCCTGTCCGAACTCGACGGCATCGGCACGCGCACGGCGCGGCTGGTCGCCGAGAAGGCCGACGTGGATCGCAACGCCACGTTCGGTCTCCTCGACGAGGGCGACATCGACGCGGTGGTCGACATCGCCGAGAACCTCGAAGACCACGTCCCGTCGTGGATGACGAACAGACAGAACGACTTCTACTCCGGAGAGACGACGCACCTGGTCGGCACCGACGTCCAGGAGAAGCGCCGTCACGACATCAACCGGATGAAAGTCATCGAATCGTACAAGGGCGTTCGCCACAAGCGCGGCCAGAAGGTACGCGGCCAGCGCACGAAGTCCACGGGTCGGTCCGAGGGCACCATCGGCGTCAACGTCGAGGAGATCCGCGAGGAGATGGCGGAAGACGAAGCGGGTGACGAGGAATGAGCACCGGTAAGAACACGAAGGGCTACGAGACGCCGAATCATCCGTACCAGGGCGAGCGCATCGCCGAGGAGTCCGACCTCCTCTCGCGGTACGGCCTGAAGAACAAAGAGGAGTTCTGGCGCGCCCAGTCCGAGCTGCGCAGCATGCGACGCGAGGCGCGTCGCCTGCTCGGCGAGGCCCAGGGTGACGTCGACGTCGCCCAGGATGCCGGTGCGGAGTTCGTTGCGCGACTCCGCCGCATCGGTATCCTCAGCGACAACGACGACATCTCCGCGGTCCTCTCGCTGGACGTGACCGACCTGCTCGAGCGCCGTCTCCAGACGGTCGCCTACCGGCAGGGGTTCGCGTCCTCGACGCAGCAGGCCCGCCAGTTCATCGTCCACGGCCACATCACCGTCAACGGCGCTCGCGTCACGCGTCCCTCGGTGAAGGTCGACGTGGACGACGAAGGCGCCATCGCCTTCGACGAGACGAGCCCGCTCGCGGACGATCTCCACCCCGAGCGCGCGGAGTCACAGGAGTAACCAATCATGAGTGAATCCGAGGACGGAAAGTGGGGCATCGCCCACGTGTACGCGTCGTTCAACAACACGCTCATCACGGTCACCGACGAGACGGGCGCCGAGACGATCGCCAAGTCGTCCGGCGGCACCGTGGTGAAGCAGAACCGCGACGAGGCGTCGCCGTACGCCGCCATGCAGATGGCGGAGGTCGTCGCCGAGCGCGTCAAGGACGCCGGCTTGGAGGGCGTGCACGTTCGCGTGCGCGGCCCCGGCGGCAACCTCAACAAGTCCACCGGTCCCGGTGCGCAGGCGACGATCCGCGCGCTCTCGCGAGCGGGCGTCGAGATCGGCCGGATCGAGGACGTCACGCCCATCCCGCACGACGGGACGAAGGCGCCAAAGAACAAGCGAGTCTGACATGACGGAAGACGACTTCGACGTCCAGTACGTCGAACGGGACGAACGCAGCGCGCGGGTGCTTATCGGCGGGCTCACCCCGGCGTTCGCGAACGGCATCCGCCGCGCGATGATCGCCGACGTCCCGACGTTCTCGATCGACACCGTCCGGTTCGTCGAGAACTCCTCCGTCATGTTCGACGAGATGATCGGGCTTCGGCTGGGTCTGGTGCCCCTGACGACGCCGCTCGACGACTTCGAGGTCGGCGACGAGGTCACCCTCGCGCTCGACGTCGAGGGACCGGGGACGGCGTACTCCGGCGACATCGAGAGCGCGGACCCGCTCGTCGGAGTCGCCGACGAGAACGTGCCGATCATCGAGTTGAAGGAGGGACAGCGGCTGGAGTTCGAGGCGGACGCGGTGCTGAACACCGGCAAGGAGCACGCCAAACACCAGGGCGGCGTCTCCGTCGGCTATCGCCACCTCCAGCGCGTCTCGGTCGAGGGCGACCTCGGCGAGTTCGACGACGACGAGCCGCGGATCCTCCGCGGCGTCATCGAGGCGCCCGACGGTTCGATAGAGCTCACCGACGAGTTCGACAACGACCTCTCGGAGCGGTTCCCCGGCAAGGAGGTCGCGATCGAGGACGTCCCCGGCGCGTTCGTCTTCCACATCGAGACGGACGGGTCGTTCAGCGTCGAGGAACTGCTGCTCCGCGCGATCGACTCCATCGAGGAGCGCGCGGACGAACTACAGACGAAAGTCGCGGTCTAACGTAATGACGGACCTTCAGACCACGCGGCCGGCGCTCGCCCCTGCACGGAGCCGCGGCGCCGCTGCCCGATCCGACGCCGCGTCGGATCGCCTCGGACTCGAGTCGGGTCGTTCCGACGGCGGGACCGAAAGTGGTTTGAAGGGAGCCGGGTTACGCAGGAGTGCACGCAGGGATAGCCAAGTCAGGCCAACGGCGCAGCGTTCAGGGCGCTGTCCTGTAGAGGTCCGCAGGTTCAAATCCTGCTCCCTGCACTCCGTTTTCACTAACTCTCCACTTCAGGAGGGACAGCTATGAGTAGCAAGACGAATCCGAAACTACAGAACCTCATCGCCGATCTGAAGTCGGTCTCGCGCGACTCCGGTGCCAACGTGTGGCAGGACGTCGCCGACCGACTGGAGAAGCCACGGCGCACGCACGCTGAGGTCAACCTGGGCCGCATCGAACGGTACGCTCAGGAAGACGAGACGGTCGTCGTCCCCGGCAAGGTGCTGGGCAGCGGTGTGCTCGAAAAGAACGTCACCGTCGCCGCCGTCGACTTCTCGGGCACCGCCCGCACGAAGATCGATCAGGCCGGCGAAGCGGTGTCGCTAGAACAGTTCGTACAACAGAACCCCGAAGGGAGCGACGTCCGGGTGATCCGATGAGTCTCGCGAAGATAGACGCGGACGTCGTCGTCGACGCCCGCGACTGCATCCTCGGCCGCGTCTCGTCGAAGGTCGCCCAGCGCGTCCTCGACGGCGAGACGGTCGCCGTCGTCAACGCCGAACACGCGGTCATCACCGGCAACGAAGAGGCGACGATGGAGACGTACCACACCCGCGCGGAGCTCGGCTCCGACAGCGGGCCGTACTACCCCAAGCGCCCCGACCGGATCTTCAAGCGCGCCATCCGCGGCATGCTGCCGTACAAGACGGAGGACGGCCGCGAGGCGTTCTCGAACGTCCGCGTCTACGTGGGCAACCCCTACGAACGCGACGAGGACGCCGAGACCGTCGTCCTCGACGGCACCTCGCTCGACCGCCTCTCGAACATCAAGTTCACGACGCTCGGGGAGATCTCCGAGTCTCTGGGAGCCAACGTCACATGGTAACTAACACCTCAGGCAAGAAGAAGACGGCCGTCGCCCGCGCCACCGTGCGCGACGGCGAGGGTCGCGTTCGTATCAACTCCCAGCCAGTCGAGCTGGTGGAACCGGAACAGGCGCGGCTCAAGATGCTGGAGCCGTTCCGCATCGCGGGCGAGGAGCTCCGCGACGGCGTCGACATCGACATCAACGTCGAGGGCGGCGGCTTCAGCGGCCAGGCCGACGCGACGCGGACCGCCATCGCGCGCGGTCTCGTCCAGCACCTCGGCGACGCCGAGCTGCGCGACGCGTACATGAGCTTCGACCGCACGCTGCTGGTCAACGACGTGCGCCAGTCCGAACCCAAGAAGTGGGGCGGACCCGGCGCGCGTGCCCGCTACCAGAAGTCCTACCGCTGAGGTGATCCAGTCATGATGATTCCCGTCCGGTGCTTCACGTGCGGCAACGTCATCGGTGAACACTGGGAGGAGTTCAAGGAGCGCGCCCGCGAGGGCGAAGAGGACCCGGGCGACGTGCTCGACGAACTCGGGGTCGACCGGCACTGCTGCCGCCGGATGATGGTCAGCCATCGCGACCTCGTCGACGTCGTCTCCCCGTACCAGTAACAATGTCAACACAGCGATACAATCGATACGAGAAGGCACGCATCCTCGGCGCGCGAGCGCTGCAGGTGTCGTACGGGGCGCCCGTGCTGATCGACACGGACCAGACGGAGCCCATCCTCGTCGCCGCGGAGGAGTACGACGCGGGCGTGCTCCCGTTCACGGTCCGGAGGGAGTCCAACTGATGACCCGCATCACCAGCGTCTCGCTGCGTCGCGTGCTCGACTCCCGCGGGAACGCCACGGTCGAGGCCGACGTGCTCACCGAGTCCGGCGGCTTCGGCCGCGGCGCGGCGCCCAGCGGGGCGTCCACCGGCGAGTACGAGGCGATCGAGCTCCCCGCGAGCGAGTCGATCGCGAAGGCCCGCGAACACGCTGTCCCCCGTCTCGAGGGGCTGTACGCGGGCGACCAGCGCGCCGTCGACGCCGCGCTCCGCGCGGCCGACGGCACGGACGACTTCTCCGCGATCGGCGCCAACAGCGCCGTCGCGATCTCGATGGCGACCGCGAAGGCCGCCGCCGACGTGCTCGGTGCGCCGCTGTACCAGCACCTCGGGGGCGCGTTCCGCGGCGGCAACTTCCCGGTCCCGCTCGGCAACGTCGTCGGCGGCGGGGAGCACGCCAAGGAGGCGACCCACATCCAGGAGTTCCTCGCGGCCCCCGTCGGCGCGCCGAGCGTCTCGGAGGCCGTCTTCGCGAACGCCGCGGTCCACGCGGCGGTCGCGGACGTGCTCGACGAGCGCGGCGTGCCCGCGGCGAAGGGCGACGAGGGCGCGTGGGCGCCCCCGATCTCGGACGCGGAGGCGTTCGAGGTCGTCGAAGAGGCGGTCGAACTGGTCGAGGACGAGGTGGGCTTCGAGATCCGCTTCGGCCTCGACATGGCCGCCGCCGAGCTGTACGACGACGACTCCGAGGCGTACGTGTACGGCGACGAGACCAAGTCGACCGACGAGCAGGTCGAGTACGTCGCCGGCCTCGTCGACGAGTACGACCTCGCGTACGTCGAGGACCCCCTCGACGAGAACGACTACGAGGCGTTCGCGGAGCTGACCGACCGGGTCGGCGACCGGACGCTGATCTGCGGCGACGACCTGTTCGTCACCAACGTCGAGCGCCTCCAGGAGGGGATCGACGCGGGCGCGGCCAACAGCATCCTGATCAAGCCGAACCAGATCGGGACGCTGTCGGACGCGTTCGACGCGGTCGAGCTCGCCGCCCGCAACGGGTACGAGACCGTCATCTCCCACCGCTCGGGCGAGACGGAAGACACGACCATCGCACACCTCGCCGTGGCGACCGACGCCGGGTTCATCAAGACCGGCACGGTCGGCGGCGAGCGAACCGCCAAGCTGAACGAACTGGTCCGCATCGCGGACGACGCGGTATGACGGGCCCACACCACGCATGAGCGAAGAAAACGACGCGGTCGAACTCGACGACGACGCGGAGACCGAGGCGGTCGACGCGGCGGTCGAGGAGGAGGCCGACACGACCGAGGAACCGACCGCCGACGCGGCTGCCGACGGGGCACCCGCCGACGCCGAGACCGACGAGGGCGACGAGGCGGACGAGGAGGAGGCCTCCCCGTTCGACGACGACGTCATGCCCGACGACGACGTCGACCTGCTGATCCCCGTCGAGGACTACCTCTCCGCCGGTGTCCACATCGGGACCCAGCAGAAGACGAAGGACATGGAGCGGTTCATCCACCGCGTCCGCGACGACGGGCTGTACGTGCTCGACGTGAGCACGACGGACCAACGGATCCGCACCGCGGCGGACTTCCTCTCCAACTACGACCCGGAGCAGATCCTCGTCACGTCCTCGCGGCAGTACGGCCGGTTCCCGGCCGAGAAGTTCGCGGACGCCATCGGCGCCCGCGCCCGCACGGGACGCTTCATCCCCGGCACGCTGACGAACCCCGACTACGCCGGCTACATCGAACCGGACGTCGTCGTGGTGACCGACCCGATCGGCGACGCGCAGGCCGTCAAGGAGGCCATCACCGTCGGCATCCCGGTCATCGCAATGTGCGACTCCAACAACCAGCTGTCGAACGTCGACCTCGTCATCCCGACGAACAACAAGGGTCGACGCGCGCTGTCGGTCGTCTATTGGCTGCTCGCCAACGAGACGCTCGACCGCCGCGGCGCCGACACCGTCTTCGCCCTCGACGACTTCGAGGACGAGCTGTAACCGGTCTTCGACGTCGAGTTCGACTTTTAAGACGTTTCGAAAGCGCAGAGCCGTCGCTTTCTCCGTTGCTATCGCGGTAAAAGAGGGGTTCCGCGGTCTTCAGACGATGTTCGGCGTGTACGGGTACGAGTACACCTGCCCTTCGTTGGCCTTCAGCGTGGCCATAATGACCAACACGAGGTCGAGCAGTCCGATCAACGGGAGGAGCAGGAAGCCGACGAGCACGACCGTCAACAGCCCCGAGACGATCATCGCGATGAAGACGACGATCTGGAAGTTGAGCGAGTTCTTCGCGTTCTGCTTGACGAGTTCGTCGTCGTCGTCCGCGAGCACTAAGAACAGCAGCGGCCCCAAGAACGAGGCGACCAGCGCCGACGCGTGCGAAAGCGCGGCGAGTGTCGTGTCTCCGTCGACCGTTTCCTCGGCGCTCGCATCTACTTGGGATGACATACCGCAGATATCTCAGACAGAATTGATAAGTATTGGGTGAATATCCTTCGCCCGGACCGCGAAACTACTGCTCCCCGTCGGGCACGTCGTGGGTCCAGCGCGGCTCTATCTCCCGGTTGGCCATCACGATTCGGTCCCCGTCGTCCGTGTCGATCCGGGTCTTCCGGAGCTCGATGGCCGCGACCGTTCCGGCCACGCCCTTCGCTTCGACGCGGTATCCCACGTTGAAGTCGGGGTCGCGGAGGAGATAGACGCCTGCGACGGTGTCCTCGATCATCTCGGAGAGCGCGTAGGAGACGCCGAGCGCGATGAAGCCGACGGCGGTGCCGAGGCTCGCCGCGATATCCCCCATGCCGACGACCTTCAGGAACGTCAGCGCGACGCCGAACCACAGGAAGACCGCCACGAGCGTGGTGATGAGGTCGCCGACGAGCTCGCGGTCACCGACGTAGATCCGATCGATCGAGGTCCGGACGAGCGAGAGGACGACCCGCACCGTCGCGTACGCCAGCGCGAGGAAGATCAGTCCCGACAGCAGCCGCGGAATCGCGACGGCCACGCCGTCGACGAAGTTCGTGACCGACCGCGCGAGCAGCGACGGTATCTGCGCCATGACGAACGCGACGGGGGCCGATGCTGAAAAGCTGGCGGGAGGGGGCTCCCGCCGTCTCGCCTCCGCGGGCCCGGACGCCGACCCGACAAACGCAACGCCTGTATGCCCCCGGAGAGAGGGGATTCGTATGACCGTCTGTGAAGCGCCGGGGAAGGTGTACCTCTTCGGCGAACACGCCGTCGTCTACGGCGAGCCGGCCGTGCCGGCCGCGATCGAGCGACGCGCCGCGGTGACCGCCGAACCGCGGTCGGACGACCACGTCCGCGTCGAGGCCGAGGACCTCTCGCTAAACGGGTTCACGGTGGAGTACTCCGGCGGCACCGGCGACCACCCCGACGTCGACGTGCCGACGCCGCTGGTCGAGGCCGCGATGGGGTACGTCGACGCCGCGGTGCGGCAGGCCCGGGACGCGGCCGACGCGCCGGACGCCGGCTTCGACATCACGGTCGAGAGCGACATCCCGCTCGGGGCGGGGCTCGGCTCCTCCGCGGCCGTCGTCGTCGCCGGCATCGACGCCGCGACGCGGGCGCTCGGGGAGCCGATCGACCGCCGCGAGCTGGCCGACCGCGCGTACCGCGCCGAGCACGAGGTGCAGGACGGGCAGGCCTCCCGCGCCGACACCTTCTGCTCGACGATGGGCGGCGCGGTCCGCGTCGAGGGCGACGACTGCGAGCCGATCGAGGCGCCGAACCTCCCGTTCGTCGTCGGCTTCGACGGCGGCGCCGGCGACACCGGCGAGCTCGTGGCCGGCGTCGGCGAGCTCCGCGAGGAGTACGGCTTCGCCGCCGACACCGTCGAGTCGATCGGCGACGTCGTCCGGACCGGTGAGGCGCTACTGGCAGACGCCGTCGCCGAGGGCGCGCCCGGCTCCGGCTCGGAGCCGACCGGCGACGCCGAGCCGCCGGCGGAGCTGCTCGCGGAGCTCGGCGAGCTGATGGACTTCAATCACGGCCTGCTCTCCGCGCTCGGCGTCTCGGCGCGGTCGCTCGACTCGATGGTGTGGGCCGCCCGGAACGCGGGCGCGCACGGGGCGAAGCTCACGGGCGCGGGCGGCGGCGGCTGCATCGTCGCGCTCGACGAGAGCGACGCTACCGAGACGGCGCTCTCGTTCACGCAGGGCTGCGAGGACGCGTTCCGCGCGGAGTTGGCGACCGAGGGCGTTCGTGTGGTGGAGCCGTGACCGCAGACCGCGAGGCGACCGAGGCGGACGGAAGAGACGTCGCCGCCGGCGTCTCCGACGGCGCCGCGCCTCCCGTCGTGCTCAAGCTGGGCGGGAGCCTGATCACTGAGAAGGACCGGCCCGAGACGCTCGACGACGACGCGCTCGCGGCCGCCTGCGACGCGGTCGCCGACGCCCTCGCCGACGGGGCGGTCGACCGGCTCGTCGTCGTCCACGGCGGCGGGAGCTTCGGCCACCACCGCGCCAGCGAGCACGGCGTGTCGACGAGCGAGGGGACCCGCGATCCGGCGGCGGTGGCCGAAGTCCACGGCGCGATGAAGACGCTAAACGGGGCGGTCCTCGACCGGCTCCGCGACCGCGACGTGCCCGCGGTGCCGGTCCACCCGCTGTCGCTCTCGGCCCGCCCCGAGGGGGTCGAGGGCGACCTCGACCTGCCGCTCGGCTCGACCGCGACGCTGCTCGACGAGGGGTTCGTCCCGGTGCTTCACGGCGACGGCGTCGCGACCGCCGGCGAGGGGGTCACCGTCGTCTCCGGCGACGAGCTGGTGGTCGAGCTCGCTTCGGGGCTCTGCGCGCGACGGGTCGGCGTCTGCTCGACCGTTCCGGGCGTCCTCGACGACGACGGCGACGTGATCCCCGCGATCGACTCTTTCGAGGCGGTCGCCGACGCGCTCGGGGCGAGCGACGCGACCGACGTCTCCGGAGGTATGGCGGCGAAGGTGCGGGAGCTCTTGGCGCTCGACGCGCCGGCGTACGTGTTCGGCGCCGACGGGCTGTCGCCGTTTCTGCGCGGCGAGGACGCCGGCACGCGGGTCGACTGATCGGGTGACAGAACCCTTATTCGCCCCACCGCCCTCCCTCCGGGCATGAACGAAGCGGACGTGCGGGAGCGGCTCGCGGGCGTGGAGGACCCCGACCTCGGGGACGACATCGTCTCGCTCGGTCTCGTGAACGACGTGGCCGTCGAGACCGAGGCGGACGGGGCCGGCGGCACGGTCCACGTGTCGCTGGCGCTCGGCGCTCCCTTCTCGCCGCATGAGTCGGCGATCGCCGAGGACGTCCGGGACGCGCTCGCCGACACGGGGTTCGAGGTGGACCTCTCGGCGTCGATCCCGGACGAACTGGACGCGGACGAGCAGGTTCTTCCGGGCGTGAAGAACGTGATCGCGGTCGCCTCCGGGAAGGGCGGCGTCGGCAAGTCGACGATGGCCGTGAACGTCGCCGCGGGGCTCTCGGAGCTCGGCGCGCGCGTCGGGCTCTTCGACGCCGACGTGTACGGGCCGAACGTCCCGCGGATGGTGTCGGCCGAGGAGCGCCCGCAGACCGACGGGGAGACGATCGTTCCGCCCGAGCGCTTCGGCGTGAAGCTGATGAGCATGGACTTCCTCACCGGCGAGGACGACCCCGTCATCTGGCGCGGGCCGATGGTCCACAAGATCATCACCCAGCTCGTCGAGGACGTCGAGTGGGGCGAGCTCGACTACGTCGTGTTGGACCTGCCGCCGGGCACCGGCGACACCCAGCTCACCATCCTCCAGACGCTCCCGCTGACGGGCGCCGTGATCGTCACGACGCCGCAGGAGGTCGCGCTCGACGACGCGGTGAAAGGCCTCCGGATGTTCGGCAAACACGACACGAACGTGCTCGGAATCGCCGAGAACATGGCCGGGTTCCGCTGTCCCGACTGCGGGGGCTTTCACGAGATCTTCGGCTCCGGCGGCGGGAAGGCGCTGGCGCAGGAGCACGAGCTCCCCTTCCTAGGCGGCGTCCCGCTCGACCCCGCGGTCCGGACCGGGGGCGACGAGGGCGAGCCGGTGGTACTCGGCGAGGGCGAGACCGCCGACGCGTTCCGCGTGATCGTGGAGAACGTCGCGAACAACGCCGGCGTCGTGCGCCGACGCGGGGTGAGCGAAGGGCGATGAGCGGGGAACGGAGCGAGTCGGACGGCGACGGGGAACGGGACGCGGCGGGCGGCGACCCCGCCGACCCCCTCGACGCCGCCGGCGTCGACCCGGTCGTCCCGGACCCGGTCGCCGACGCGGCGGACGAGGCGTTCCCCGACGACGACGAGGTCCGCGCGTTCCTCCGCGAGGTCGCGGCCGACGTACGCGGCGACAGCTCAGAGAGCAAGCAGCTCTCGGCGATCCTCTACCGCGTGTCGGACCTGTACGATTCGGAAGAGCAGACCTCCCCGGAGGAGATCTACCTGAACGTCCGGCACATCATGCGGATCAAAGAGCAGGGCGGAATCGAGCGATAGGAGGCAGTTGACAGTGGAGCGGTCGACTGAGAGGTTTTAGTCGATCGTTTATAAATGGAAGCTACGGGTGCCGTGGTGAAGACCTCCGAATCATCAACCGCTCGATTATAAACGATTGACTCCGGACTGTCGCAGAAAACCTCGAAATTCTCAGCCACTCGGCGGTACACGGTTGATACTGGATCAACGGTGAACACCTCCAAAGCCTCAGCCGCGAGGACGGCGCACGCTCGTTGTCGTTCGAAAGGCGCGGAGCGCCTTTTGTGATGTCGTCAGAACGCTCTGCGTTCTGACTGCTAGCCGGAAATCTCTGATTTCCGGCGATGACGAGACGCCGGAGGCGTCTCGAACCACGCGCTTCGGTCGTTCGCTTCGCTCACTCCCTCCAGTGCTTACGTCGTCATCAGAACGCTTCGCGTTCTGATTGGCTCACGAGAGCTTTGCTCTCGTGAACGCCTGCGCCGTCCTCGCGGCTGCCCCTTTGAGTCCCACCCCGCCCGCACCGCAACCGCACCTCACACCTCCCC
>NZ_NHOY01000062.1 GCF_002252755.1 Halorubrum sp. Hd13
GCTTAAGTTAACACGACCCCTCCGGCCGGTAACTCGCGTGATGAGCGATACCGACACCACACAGCGGATGACCGTGCGCGGCGAGAGCGACGGCGAGTCGAAGTTCGTAGCCGGGACCCGAGGCCACGAGCTGGTGATGGACGACCCGGAGGCGATGGGCGGCGAAGACGCGGGCGCGATGCCGGTCGAGTACCTGCTCGCCGCCTGGACCGGCTGTCTCAACGCGACCGTTCGGGCGGTGGCCCCGGATTTCGACCTCGACGTCGAGGGCGTCGAAGTCGAGGCCACCGGCGAGTTCGACCCCCGGAAGCACCTCGGTCACGCCGAGGACCCTCGCGCCGGCTACCGGGGCGTGGAGGCGACCGTCGACGTCGACTTCGCCGACGACGTCGACGAACATACGCTCACCGAGTTCACCGCCGCCGTCGAGGAGCGGTGTCCGCTAAGCGACAACCTCGCGGCCCAGACGCCGACCGACGTGAGGCTTCATCGGGACTGAACGGGCGGCTGAGAGCACGGGCCGGTTCCGACGGCCGATTCGCCGGTCGTATCCGGAAGACGAGCGGTTGGTACCGACGCACCGACGACCGACGTCTCCGCTCAGTCGTCGAGCGTCTCGCTCTCGACCGCTTCCCCGTCGACCGCCCGCTCGACCGCGCGGTCGACGTGGCGCTCGCGGGCGCGGTCGACGAACGCCTCCGGCAGCTCCTCGATCTCGCCGGCCTGCACCCCCCAGAGCTTCGCGTAGAGCCCGTCGGCCGCCAGCAGGTCGTCGTGGGTCCCGCGCTCGACGACCTCCCCGTCCTCCAACACGAGGGTCGTGTCGGCGTCGGTCACCGTCGAGAGGCGGTGCGCGATGACGAACGTGGTTCGGTCGGCCGCGAGCTCGTCGAGCGAGCGCTGGATCAGCATCTCCGTCTCGGTGTCGACAGCGGAGGTCGCCTCGTCGAGGATGAGGATGGCGGGGTCCTGCAGGACGACGCGGGCGATGGCGACGCGCTGGCGCTGGCCGCCCGAGAGCTTCACGCCCTGCTCGCCGATCCGGGTGTCGTACCCGTTCGGGAGCGAGTCGATGAACTCGTGGGCCTCGGCGGCCTTGGCGGCCTCGATCACCCGCTCGCGGACCGCGTCGCTCTCGACGTCGTCGTCGACGCCCGTGAACCGCCCGTACCGGACGTTCTCGGCGATGGTGCCGTCGAACAGCGTGGTGTCCTGCGCGACGTAGCCGACCGCGGAGCGCAGGCTCTCGACGGCGACGTCGCGCACGTCGCGTCCGTCGACCCGGACCGCGCCGTCGGTGACGTCGTAGAGGCGCAAGAGGAGCTTCAGGAGCGTCGACTTCCCGGCGCCGGTCGGCCCCACGAGGGCGACGGTGTCGCCCGGATCGGCGGCGAAGGAGACGTCGGTGATGACCTCCTCCTCCGCGTCGGCTGGGTCGACAAGCGCGTTCTCGGGGTAGGCGAACGAGACGTCGTCGTACTCGACCGCGCCGGCGACGCCGCCGTGGGTGTGGGCGTCGCCGTCACCGGGACCTCCGTCGCCGTCGGTTCCGTGGGCGCTCCCGCTCTCGCCGCCGAGCGCGACCGCGTCGCTGTCGTCCGTGATCCGGATCGGGATGTCGCGGAGGCCGAACACGCGCTCGCAGGACGCCTTCGCGTTCTCGTACTGGTCGATGATGTTCGACACCTCGGCGAGCGGCGCGACGAACTGCTGGGTGAGCAGGACGAACGTGACGAACGTCCCCACCGTGAGCGTCGTCGTGAACGGCCCCGGCGGCCCGGCCGAGAGCCAGTAGCCGCCGACGGCGAAGGTGGCGGCGAACGCGAGGCCGGCGAACAGCTCCATCCCGGGGCGGTAGACGTAGTTGAGTCGGAGGATCGACATCGTCCGCTCGAAGTACTGGTGAGAGGCCGTCTCGACGCGCTCGCTCTCGTACGGCTCGGTGTTGGAGGTCTTCACCAGCTCGACGCCCGAGAGCGCGTTCTCCAGAGCGGTGTTGAGGTCGCCGACCACGGAGCGCTGGGCGACGTACCGCGGCTCCACGGCCCGCATGAACCAGAGCGTGAAGAGGATCATCAGGGGAATCGCCGAGAGGGTGATTAAGGCGAGCTCCCAGTTGTAGTAGAAGAGGACGCCGGCGATGCCGGCGACCATCACGCCGAGCCGCGCCGAGTTCTGGAGGGCGTTGTCGAGGAAGACCTCGAGGTTGGAGGCGTCGTTGTTGAGGACGCTCATCACCTCGCCCGTCTGCTTGTCGTCGAAGAAGGTCATGTCGAGCCGCTGCATCCGGTCGAAGGAGTCGGTTCGGACCGCGTGCATCACGCGGTGGGCGAAGTTGTTCGCGGCGATCCCGTAGATCCACGTGAAGACGCCGGTGACGAGGAAGGAGCCGACGATGAGGACGACCGAGAGGCGGAACTGCGCCGGCCCCGCGGTCGGGAGCCACGCGTCGGGGACGATCGGGAGGGTGTAGGGGCCGTCGCCCGTGAACACGGCGTCGATGGCGACGCCGAGCACGACCGGCGGGACCAGTCCGGCGACGCGGGCGACGACGTTGGCGGCCATCCCGATCACGAGCCAGTGGGCCTCGCCGGCGCCGTACTCCCGGAACAGCCGGAGGAGCGGACGGTCGACCCGGTCCCGGTACACTTCGAAGGCGTTGCGGTCGTCGGCAGCCATGGGGATAGCAACCGTGCGAGACCCATGTATCCGACGGCTTCGGTCGGTCCGGCCGGATTCGACGAACGCCCGGGTGGCACCGTCCGGTTTAACTCGAACGCCCGGGTGGCACCGTCCGGTTTAACTCGAACGCCCGGGCCGGCACCGTCCGGTTTAAGCCGAGAGAAGACGGGGATAACACATCGCGGTCGTGATCGACGATGAGTGACGCACTGTCCGAGGGAGACGCCCTCCGCCGCATGTACCGGATCACAGCCGACCAGGAGCGTCCCTTCGAGGAGAAGCTCCCGGACCTGCTGGATCTCGGTCGCGCGTACCTCGACGTGGAGACCGGCTTCCTCACCGAGATCGACGGCGAGACGCAGGTCATCGTGGACGCGCGCGGCGATCACGAGCTGCTTCAGGCCGGGCGGAGCTGCCCGCTGTCGAAGGCGTACTGCAGGCGGACCGTGGACATGGACGGCGCGCTGACGGTCCAGCACGCCCGCGTGGAGGGGTGGGAGAGCGACGCCGCCTACGAGGAGTTCGGGCTGGAGGCGTACATCGGCGCGAAGGTCGTGGTCAACCGCGAGGTGTACGGGACCTTCTGTTTCGCCGACACGGACGCGAGAGACCGTCCCTTCTCCGAGGACGAGGAGACGTTCGTGGAGCTGTTGGCCCAGTGGGTCGGCTACGAGCTGTTCCGGAAGCAGGCGACCGAACGCATGCAGCGGCAGCGCGACCAGCTGGAGGAGTTCTCCCGCGTCGTCTCGCACGACGTCCGGAACCCGCTCGGGATCGTCGACGGCTACCTCGATCTGGCGGAGGAGACCGGCGATCCGGAGCACTTCGAGCGGTGCCGCGACGCGGTCGACCGGATGGAGTCGCTGATCGACGACCTGCTCTTCCTCACCCGCGAGGGACAGGCGATCGGGGGGCGCGAGGAGGTCGACCTCGCGGCGCTCGCCCGCGAGTCCTGGTCGTTCGTGACCACCGGCGACGCGACGCTGGCGGTCGACACCGACCGGGTCGCCCTCGGCGACTGGAGCCGCCTCCAACAGGTGTTCGAAAACCTGTTCCGGAACAGTGTCGAGCACGGCGGCGACGGCGTGTCGATCCGAGTCGGCGACCTCGCGGACGGGTCGGGGATCTACGTCGAGGACGACGGCGCGGGGATCCCGGAGGCCGAGCGCGACGAGGTGTTCGTCGACGGCTACACCACCGGCGCGTCCGGCACCGGGCTGGGGCTGACGATCATCCAGCAGGTCGTCTCGGCGCACGGCTGGGAGGTCGCCGTGACGGAGAGCGCCGCCGGGGGGGCGCGGTTCGAGATCACCGGGATGGAGTTCGTCGGGGACGGAACGGACGGCGGCGAGTAGCCGAGGGGGTCAGTTGTGGTCTCCGTCGGGTGACGCTCCGTCTCGGTTGCGGTCGATACGGACACGGCAGCGAGCGATTGCGGGAGTGAGTGTAGTGCGTCGTGAGAGAAGTCATTTATAAACCCGATCGTGGTGTCGCTGTCAGATTTTTATAAGTGATCGACGCTACCGCGGTGAAGGCCTCCAAAGCCCCAGCCGCTCGTTTTTAAGTAGCTGATCCGATTTTGACGGTGAAGGCCTCCAAAGCCCCAGCCGCGACGACTCGCGCGGCTTGTTGCGCTCCTCGCTCAGTCGCTACCGCTCCTTCGCTGCGGTGCT
>NZ_NHOY01000102.1 GCF_002252755.1 Halorubrum sp. Hd13
CCGCAACCACAGCCTCACGCCTCCCCAGCCTCGTCAGTCGCCCTCCGCGTTGCTCCGGGCGACTGACTCCCTCGCGCGTGCGGTTCGCGGCCTGTCGGCCGCTCACCGGCACGCGCCACTGCAGTTCAGGTATAAATATCACGGCGCGCGTTCGAGTGTCGTCCGGTGAGATCGGCGCTGCCGAGTCGACCGGTCGTCGAGCGCTCGACCCTTTTAACAACGCCCGGAGCGAGCGACCCACCATGGACCACGAACGGATCGTCATCCTCGCCCACGAGAAGTTCCCCGGCCGCGCGAAGACCGCGCTCGGCGTGATGCGCTACGGCGACCAGGACGTGCGCGCCGTCCTCGACCGCGACCGCGCCGGCGAGCGCGTGCGCGACCACGTCCCGGACGTCTCGGACGCGCCGATCGTCGGGTCGTTCGGCGAGGCGCACGCGGCCGCCGACGGCGACGTCGACGCGTTATATATCGGGATCGCGCCGATCGGCGGCGGCTTCGACGAGTCCTGGCGGTCGGACGTCGAGGCCGCGATCGAGGCCGGCTGCGACGTGGTGAGCGGGCTCCACTACTTCCTCAACGAGGACGAGGAGCTCGCCGCGCTGGCCGCCGAACACGGCGTCGACCTCGTCGACGTTCGCGAGCCGGACGACGACCTGACGGTGGCGACGGGCGCCTCCGGCGACGTCGACGCCGACGTGGTGTGTACGGTCGGCACCGACTGCTCGGTCGGGAAGATGACCGCCTCGCTGGAGATCGTCGCCGCCGCCCGCGAGCGCGGGATCGACGCGGCGTTCGTCCCGACCGGCCAGACCGGGATCATGATCGCCGGCTGGGGGAACCCGATCGACCGCGTCGTCTCCGACTTCACCGCCGGCGCCGTCGAGGACATGCTCGTCGAGGTCGGCGACGACTACGACCTCCTCGTCGTCGAGGGGCAGGGAAGCATCGTTCACCCCGCCTACTCGGCGGTCACCTGTGGCATCCTCCACGGCTCGATGGCGGACGGGCTGGTCCTCTGTCACGCCGCGGGGCGGGAGGCGATCCACGGGTACGAGTCGTTCGCGCTCCCCTCGCTTCCGGAGTACGTCGACCTCTACGAGGGGCTCGCGGCGCCCGTCCGCGAAGCGAGCGTCGTCGCCGGCGCGCTCAACACGAAGGACGTCGACGACGACGAGGTGGCCGCCGACGCGGTCGACGCCTTCGGCGACGCGGTCGGCGCTCCCGCCGCCGACCCCGTCAGAGACGGCGCCGACGGGATCGTCGACGGGATCGTCGAGGCCGGGCTCGGCGGGGAGACCGTCGACAAATGAGCCTCGACACGGCGTTCGAGCGGGTCTCGCTTCCCCTCGAGGACCCGTTCACGATCTCTCGTGGCACCCAGACGGAGGCCGAGAACGTGATCGTCCGGATCACGGACGAGGGCGGGATGACCGGCGTCGGCGGGGCCGCCCCGTCGGCCCACTACGGCGAGACGGCCGCCACCGTCGAGGCGGTGCTCCCGGACCTCCTCGCGGTCGTCGAGTCCGTCGGAGACCCGCACGCGATCCGCGAGATCGAGTCGCGGATGGCGGCGGCGATCGGCGGCAACCCGGCCGCCCGGGCCGCCGTCTCGATCGCCGTCCACGACCTCGCCGCGAAGCGGCTCGGCGTCCCGCTCCATCGGCTCTGGGGGCTCGACGCGTCGGCCGCGCCGGCGACCTCGTACACCGTCGGGCTCGACGAGACGGAGCGCGTCCGGGAGAAGGCCGCGGCCGCGGTCGAGGCCGGGTACCCGATCCTCAAGATCAAGCTCGGCACCGACCGGGACCGCGAGCTGATCGACGCCGTCCGAGCGGCCGCGCCGGAGGCCCGACTCCGCGTCGACGCCAACGAGGCGTGGACGCCCCGCGAGGCGGTCGCAAAGAGCGAGTGGCTCGCCGACCGCGACGTGGAGTTCGTCGAGCAGCCGGTGCCCGCCGCGGACCCGGAGGGGCTCCGGTTCGTCTACGAGCGGTCCGCGCTCCCGATCGCCGCCGACGAGTCGTGCGTGACGCTCGACGACGTTCCCGCGATCGCCGACCGCTGCGACATCGCGAACCTGAAGCTGATGAAGACCGGCGGCCTGCCCGAGGCGAGACGGATGATCGCCGCGGCGCGAGCCCACGGGCTGGAGGTGATGTGCGGCTGCATGATCGAGTCGAACACGTCGATCGCGGCGGCCGCCCAGCTCGCGCCGCTCCTCGATTACGCCGACCTCGACGGCTCGCTGCTGCTCGCCGAGGACCCGTATGACGGGATCGGGATGGGGAACGGTGAGATCCGGCTCGAAGGACAGGAGCGGGCGGGGACCGGAGCGCGCTCGGAGTGAGGCCGGAAGCGAGAACGGCGGCGGCGACCGGCGCCCGGCTTCGTTAGTTCCGCGGCTCGTCGGCGTCGACCTCCGACTCCTCCAGTTCGACGTCGACCTCCTCGTCGGCACCGGAGTCCCCGTCGAGGTCAGCCTCGAGGTCGTCCGCGTCGATCTCCGATTCGATGTCCGCCAGTTCGTCCTCGACTTCCTCGTCGGTCGCGCCCCCGCTGTCGCTCTTCGGCTCGCCCTTCCCGAGCTCGCCCTTGAGCGTCTCCAGTTCGGCGTCGACCTCGCTGTTCGTCGAGAGGCTCTCCAGCTCGCGGTCGATGCTGTCCTTGTCGGAGAGCGCGTCCTCGAACGCGCCGGACTCCTCCAGCTCGTCCATCGCCTCCGCGCGCGCCTCCATCTCCTCGGTCCGCTCCTCGGCGCGCTCGATCGACCGGCTCACGTCCTCCATCTCGTCGCCGACGCCGGTCATCGCCTCCGAGACGCGCGAGGACGCCTCCGCGGCCTCATAGCGGGCCTTCATCGTCTCCTTCTTCGTGCGGAACTCCTCGATGCGGTTCTGCAGCTTGTTCTTCTTCTCGACGAGCTGATCCTGGGTGTCGTTCAGCTCCGCTATCTGCCCCTCCAGCTCCTCGATCTGGGCCATCTTCGACTTCTTCTTCTCGAGGGCCTTCCGCGCGAGGTCGTCGCGGTCCTGTTGGACCGCCTCGCGGGCCTGTCGGTTGTGCTTCTCGACGTTCTCCTCGAGCTTGCGCTTCTGGATCTCCAGGCGCTTCTTCTGGGTCGTCAGGTCGGCGATACCCTGCTTGACGTCCTGCAGCTCGTCGCGCATCTGTTCGTACGAGTAGTCGAGCGACTCCGTCGGATCCTCCGCCCGGTTCAGGAGGGCGTTCACCTTCGAGCGGATGACGTAGGAGGCGCGCGAGAGGATTCCCATAGTCCGTCATACGCGTTCCACCCGTTAAAACCTCATGTGGTTCGCGGCCCCGCGTCGGACCGAAAGGAGACCGAATTGAGGCCGAAAACGCCCGGAACGGGGGCGAGATCCGGCCGTCGGCACCCGTCGGTCGCCAGCACCTGAAGATTTATTCGGGGTGTTGTACTATTTCGCGCATGGATATCGGCGTACTGACCGTTCCATTGGGCGGAGAATCGACCGAAGACGCGGCCGCGTACCTCGACTCCATCGGGGTCGACGCGGTCGAACTCGGCGTCGGGGGGTGGCCCGGCGAGGACCACGTCGACCGCGAGTCGCACCTCGCCGACGAGGCCGCGCGCGAGGACCTGCTCGGCCTGCTCGACGAGCACGACCTCCGGATCTCGGCGCTGGCGACCCACAACAACCCCCTCCACCCGGACGAGGAGCGCGCCGCGGCGGCGGACCGCGAACTCCGGGAGGCGATCGAGCTGGCCGACCTGCTCGGCGTCGGCACGGTGACCTGCTTCTCCGGGCTTCCCGCGGGCGCGCCCGGCGACTCGACGCCGAACTGGGTCACGGCGCCGTGGCCGAGCGAGCACGCCGACGCCCACGAGTACCAGTGGGACGAGGTCGCGATCCCGTACTGGAACGACCTGGCGAAACACGCCGACCACCACGGCGTCGACGTCGCCATCGAGATGCACCCGAACATGCTCGTGTACGAGCCGACCGGGATGCTCGCGCTGCGGGAGGCTACGAACGAGCGGATCGGCGCCAACTTCGACCCCTCGCACCTCTACTGGCAGGGGATCGACGTCACCGAGGCGATCCGGTTCCTGGGCGAACGCGACGCGATCCACCATTTCCACGCCAAGGACACGAAGGTGTACGACGCGAACGCCCGCGTGAAGGGCGTGCTCGACACGGCGGACTACACCGCGGAGGCCGACCGCTCGTGGCTGTTCCGCTCGATCGGCTACGGCCACGACGAGGCCCACTGGAAGGACGTCGTCTCGACGCTCCGGATTGTCGGCTACGAGGGCGCGCTCTCGATCGAACACGAGGACTCGCTCACCTCCTCTCGCGAGGGGTTAGAGAAGGCGGTCGACGTGCTCGATCGGGCCGTCTTCGAGACGCAGCCGGGCGACGCGTACTGGGCGGAGTAAGACGGAGGACGCAATCATGACACGGGAACCACTCAAGATCGGCGTGCTGGGGTATCGCTTCATGGGCAAGGCGCACGCGAACGCGCTGGCGCGGCTTTCGATGTTCTTCCCGGACGCGCCCGACGTCGAACGTCACACGCTCGTCGGGCGCGACGAGGGGGCGCTCGCCGACGCCGCGGACCGCTTCGGCTTCGCGCACACCGCGACGGACTGGGAAGACGCCCTCGACGAGGTGGACGTGTTCTACAACCTCGGGCCGAACCACGTCCACGCGGAGCCGTCGATCGCGGCCTTGGAGGCCGGCGTTCCGGTCCTCTGCGAGAAGCCGCTCGCGCCGACCCTGGACGAGGCGGCGGCGATGCGCGACGCCGCGGCGGACGCCGACGTCCCGGCCGGCACCGCGTTCAACTACCGGTTCGTCCCGGCGCTCCGCTACGCGAAGGGGCTGATCGAGGACGGCGAGCTCGGCGAGATCCGGCAGGTCCGCGGGCGGTACCTCCAGGACTGGCTCGCGGACCCCGAGGCGCCGTGGGCGTGGCGCATGGACGCCGACATGGCGGGCTCGGGCGCGCTCGGCGACCTCGGCGCGCACACGATCGACCTCGCGAGCTTCCTCGTCGGCGACGAGGTCGGCGGGATAGACCGCCTCTCCGGCCACCTGCAGACGTTCGTCGACGAACGGCCCGTCTACGAGGACGGCGGCGACGTCGACGAGGGCAGCGAGGGCGGCGATGGCGGCGACGCCGCAGTCGCGGAGTACCGCGACGTGACCGTCGACGACGCCTACTCCGCGCAGGTCGCCTACGAGTCGGGGGCGATCGGGACGTTCGAGGCGACCCGGTTCGCGACCGGTCACAAGAACGACCACGCGATCGAGGTCCACGGCTCGAAGGGGAGCCTGAAATTCTCCTTAGAGCGGCTCAACGAGCTGGAGGTGCTCCGCGAGGGCGACCGCGGCTACCAGACGGTGCTCGTCACCGACGAGACGGACCCGTACGTCGACCGGTGGTGGCCCCCCGGTCACGTCATCGGGTGGGAGCACACCTTCGTCCACGAGAACTACGAGTTCTTACGCTCTGTGTCCACAGGAAATATACCGGACACGTTCCCCACTTTCGAGGATGGGTATGAGGTCCAGCAAATTCTTGAGGCGATCACAGAGGCCGACAAACGTGGGGAATGGGTGAATCTGTAGCCGCGAGACGCTGCGGCGTTCCGAAGGCACACCGCGGTGTGTGTTGCGTCAACAAACCCTGATATCTAACTATTCTCGTTGATTCGCTCGGCGACCCGGTCCGCGATCTTGTCCATCAATTCGTCGCTTTGCATAATCGCGTCCATATTCTCATCAAGCGCCGACTCGACCACCTCGATCTCTTCCATCGTTTCGCCGCCTTGTGGGTCGGCCTGCTTGTACGACTCTTCGATCCCTTCCGTGATTTGCGACTTCGCGTCTTGTGCGTCCGGTGTGTATACCGTCCCACAGCCCGGGCACGCCTTCGCCGACCCCGGCAGTGGTTCGTCACAGGTGATACACGTCGCTGGGGTCAGCGCCGAGTCGTCTTTCTCCACTTCGTACCCGTGCGATTCCTCCACAGCGAGATTGAACTCTTGGTCCGACAGGTGTTGGTAGGTCGTTTCCATCACTCGCGAATCCTGATTGTGACCGATGAGGAACTTCAACTTCGAGTCGTCCATATCGTAGTCGCGTTTACATGTCGTCACGAAGAAGTGCCGGAACGCGTGAGGGTTCACGTCCTTCTCAACGTCCGCTCGATCGGCGAGTACTTTCAGCCGGGTCATGAGTGATGTGCGACCGAGATAGTCGCCCGCAGACACACCATTCGGCCGGTTCGATCCCGGCAGCCCGGTGATGAGGTAGTCGTCGGGATCACCGGTCGGGTGTGAGCGTGTCCATTCACGGACGGCTTTCTGTGCGCCTAGTAGCGGTCGTTTCTCGCCGATCTTGTCGGCTCCCTTGAGTCCTAAATCATCGGTGTTCAGCCGGTACCGGCCGCTTTCCCCCTCTTTGGGATCCACGTCTTTCAGCCGAAGGGTTTGGATCGCTCGGACACGTTGGCCCGTGTACGCCAGCATATCGATGAGGCACTGGTCGCGCCAGTTGGAACACGCGCTTCGCATCGCCTCCACGTCGTCGCCAGTGAGCACGTCCTCCGGCTCGATCGTCCCGTTCGGGTTCTCGACTTTGACGAACACGATCCCGTCCGGGTCCGCGCGGGCGGCGTCGCCGTGGTAGCGAAGGAATTTGATGAGCGCCGACTGTCGCTGTTTGATCGTCTTGTCCGCGAACCCGTCGTCCTTCCACGTCGCGAACTGTTCGTTGAACGTGCCGGTCGACACGTCGAGTAGATCGTCGTCGAGTTCGTCCGTGAGCAACCGCAGCGCGCGCCCGTAGGACACAAGCGTCGACGCCGCTTTCGTGTCGATATTCCCGTTCTTGGTGTGTTGATACCCCAAATCCTCCGGATCAAGCGCGCGGAGGAACTCGGTGATAGCGTCGGCGTCGCCGTCCGGAAGTTTGGACACGCGCTCTTTTTCGGATTCGTATCGGTGTCGCGGATCCGTTGCTCGTCCCATACTCCACCGTCTCATGCGAACATCTTGTAATTTATCCAAGACCATATACGTATGAACCATAAGTTCCTCTCGGCGGTCGCCGAGGACGGCGAGTTCTCGCCGTCGTTCGCTGAGGGGTACGAGGTTCAGAAGACGCTCGACGCGATCGAGCGCTCCGACGAGCGCGGCGAGTGGGTGTCGGTGGAGTAGGTCGCGGCTCGGTTCGATTCGTCCTCGCGCTCGTCAGAACCCACCGCCGCCGCCGAGCGGGTCCGCTCCCGGCTCCTCCTCGGCCCACTCGCTTATCGCCGAGTCCTCGCCGTCGTAGGTGCCGAGGGTCTCGCGGGTGTCGAACGCGACCGGCTCCCAGACCACGTCGAACTGCTCGTTCCCGGTCGCGTTCGGCACGACCACGCGATCGCCGGGCTCGACGACGCCGTCGCCGGGCCAGGCCCCGAACTCGACCTCGCCGTCGGGGTCCTCGCCGCGCACGTACAGCTCCTCGGCGGCGACGGGGTCTGGTCCGGCGGCGACGACGACGATGTCGCCGCCCTCGCGTTCGACCTGGAACTCCGCGTCCGGCGGCGCGACCCCGTCGATCAGGCCGAACATCGCGGCCCCGACGATCGCCAGCAGCAGGACGACGACGCCGACGAGCAGCCCCGTGCCGGCTATCGGGGTGAACCCCCGCTCGTCGTTCCGAAAGGCGCGCATTCGACTACCGCTCCGCCCGGCCCGGTATAAGGGTTTACCCGCCGCTTATCAGACAGGAGAACGAGCTGACGCCGACGCCGACCCGGCGAGGCCGACTCTCCCGTCGTCGGTCCGGGCGGGCGTCGCTCCCGAACCGGAACCCCGTTATTCCACCCGGCCGAAAGGCGCACGTGACTTCGTGGATCGACGATCCGGCCGGGGGGCGGGCGCGGGGACCGGGCGGGCTCGCTCGCGCTTGGGTCGAGGCGCTCGGCCGGCCGCGCCGCCTCTTCGCCAACGGCGTGTCGCCCGGCGATCAGGCGCCAGCGCTGACGTTCGCGGTCGCCGTCGCCGGCGCGTTCACGCTCGGGTGGGTCGTCGCTGACCCCACCGCAGTCCCCGGAATCGTCGTCTCGGTGCCCGTCTCCGCGCTCGTCGCCTTCCTCGTCGTGGTCGCGCTCGCGGCCCCGGTCGGGCTTCACCTGACCGCGGCGGTCGCGACGGTGAGCGTGATCCTCGCCAGCGTCGAGGTGCGCGACGGGCTCTCGCTCCGCGACCGCGGCGGGGTCAGCGAGACCGTACAGGTCGTCGCGTACGCCAGCTCGCCGATGGCGCTCGCCGGGCCGCCGGTCCCGGCGCTGCGGATCGCCTGCGGCGCGTACGCGGCCGCTCTCCTGCTGATCGGGTTCCGCGTCGTTCACGGGACCTCGTGGCCGCGCACGCTCGTCGCCGGGATTCCGCCGGCGCTGCTCGGCTACGGCGTCGGCTACCGCGTGATCGCGTCGGCTCGAACCCTCTTCGCGTGAGCCGCCCGGCGGTCGCCGAGGCGGCCGAACCGGTCGCGGCAGGGCCGGGCCGAGAGTCGCCGCGGCGACCGTTTCCGCCGAGAGGCTCCCGCGAGGCTTTCGACAACCGTTTTAGGCCCGAGGCTCTCGGTGTACTCAAATGGGATCTTGCATCATCTGTGGCGTCGACGTCGACGGCGGCGGGCGTATCTGCGACCCGCACCAGGAAGACGTCGTGTTCGACTACCGCGGAAACTCCCCCGACCAGCTCGTGTCCGACCGATTCTACCGCGGCGTCGTCGACGGCTACGCCGAGTTCGGCGTGTTCGTCGACCTCGCCCCGGGCGTGACCGGCCTGCTCCACCGGTCCGAGCTGGACCGACGGCTCGACAGCCTCGACTGGGAGCCCGGTGACGAGGTGTTCGTCCAGGTGAAGGGCGTCCGCGACAACGGGAACATCGACCTCGCGTGGTCGATCCGACAGGCCGACCGCGAGTTCCGCGGCGTGCTCGTTCAGGACGGCGACACGGAGTTCCTCCCCGAGGAGGACGGCGACGACGCGGGCGAGGAGGCGACCGAGGACGACCGCGCCGCCGACGAAACGACCGAAGATGTCGTCGACGAGACGACCGAAGACGTCGCTGACGAGACGATCGAAAACGAAGGCGCCGTCGACGAGACGACCGAAGACGTCGCTGACGAGACGATCGAAGATGCCGCCGACGAGACCGAGGGAGACGCGGCCGACGACGCGACCGGGCCTGACGAGACGGGCGACGCTGACGAGGGCGAGAGCGTCGACGCCGAGCCGGTCGAGGACGCGACCGACGCCGAGGAGTCAGCGTCGAGCGAATCCGAGTCACCCGACGCGACGGACGACGACGAGCCCGACGAGCTCGACGGCGACCGCGAACGCGTCGAGATCGGGACTCTCTCCGAGGCCGTCGGCGACGCGGTGCGGATCGACGGCGAGGTCGTCGGCGTCCGACAGACCGGCGGCCCCACCGTCTTCGAGGTGCGCGACGAGACCGGCGTCGTCGACGTGGCGGCGTTCGTCGAGCCGGGCGTCCGGGCGTACCCGGACGTCGAGGTCGGCGACGCGGTGCGGATCGACGGCGAGGTCGAGAGCCACCGGGGCGACGTGCAGGTCGAGTCCGAGGCGCTCGTCCTCCTCGAGGGCGAAGACGCGGAGTCCGTCCGCCGCCGGCTCGCGAAGGCGCTGACCGACGAGGCGCGTCCCGAGGGGCTCCAGCCGCTCGCGGGCGACGAGACGGTCGCCCAACTCGCCGACGGACTGCTCGACGCCGCGGAGGCGGTCCGCCGCGCGGTCCTCGAATCGCGCCCGATCGTCGTGCGCCACCCCGCCACCGCCGACGGCTACGTCGCCGGCGCGGCTATCGAGCGCGCCGTGCTCCCGCTGATCCGCGACGAGCACGCCAAGAGCGACGCCGAGTACCACTACTTCACGCGCCGCCCGCTCGACGACCCGGTGTACGGGATGGACGCGGCGACGAACGACGCGACCCGCATGCTGCAGGACCGCGACCGCCACGACGAGAAGCTCCCGCTGTTCCTCCTCGTCGGCACCGGTTCGACGGTCGAGTCCGCCGACGGCATCGACCTGCTCTCCGTCTACGGCGTCGACGCGGTCGTCGTCGACGCGGAGGTCGCCGACCCCGAGACCCGCGAGGCCGTCGACACGCTCGTCTCGCCGGAGATCGAGTCGGTCGAGGGCGACCTCTCGACGGGCGCGCTGGTCGCCTCGCTGGCGTCCGCGATCAACGACGAGATCCGCGCGGACCTGCGGCACCTCCCGGCCGTGAGCTACTGGGCCGAGACGCCCGACCGCTACGTCGACCTCGCCCGCGACGCGGGCTACGACGTCGAGCGCGTCGCGGAGCTCCGCGAGGCGGTCGCCCTTGAGGCGTACTACCAGTCGTACCAGGACAAGCGCGAGCTCGTCGCCGACCTCCTCTTCGAGGACGGCGGCAACCTCGCGGCGCACGTCTCCGAGCAGTTCCGCGAGAAGCTGGAGACGGAGGTCGAGACCGCGACCGCCAACGTCGTCACCGAGGCGGTCGACGGCGTCGAGTTCGACGTGCTCGACACCGACGGCTACACCCACCGGTACGACTTCCCGCCGACGCCGCTCCTCCTCGACGACCTCCACCGCCGGCGCGCGAACGGCGAGGCGCACGCGACCGTCGGCATCGGCACCGACGAGCTGTACATCCGAACGAGCGAGGGCGTCTCCGTCCGCGACGTGGCCGAGCGCGCGGCCGAGCTCGCGCCCGCCGCCGACGTCACCACCGCTGGGCTCCGCGAGGGCAAGATCGAGTTCCTCTCGGGCGAGCGCGACGCGGTCGAAGATGCCGTCGTCGCCGCCGTGGCCGAGGCGTTCTGAGCGGGGCACCGCCCCGGTCGCGCTCGGCGAGCGCACTCACCGCCGCGTGAACGGTCCCGGCGGGAGGATGAGATCGTCGAGCTCGGAGAGGTGTTTCACGTTGAAAACGACCTTCAGCTCGTCGCTCAGCGGGTAGCCGTTACACGAGAGCCGGAACCCCCGCTCGGCGAGCTCGTCGGGCATGATGTGGTTCGCCGGCTGCGAGAGCTCCCCCTCGACGAGGTACACCGCGCAGTTCGCGCAGGCGCCGCCGCGACAGGAGAACGGCCACTCGAACCCGCGGTTCTCCGCCGCCTCTAACAGGCTCTCGTCCGGCTGGACGAGCAGGCGTCCGTGCTCGGCCGCGCCGAGGTCGGCGTGCGACGCCCGCCGGAAGAGGTCGTCGTCGTCGAGCGACCAGCCGTAGTCGGCGAGCGCGTCGTAATCGAGGAACTCGACGCGGGCCGGCTCCACCTCGGCGGCGTCGCCCTCCTCGTCGGTCAGGTCGACGTCGGCGGCGGCGACCGCACCGTCGTTCCCGTTTCCGTTCCGCTCCCGCTCGTCGAGCTCCCGATAGGCGCGCCTGACGAGTTGGAACTCCTCGAGCGTTCCGCCTCGGTCCGGGTGCGCCTCCTTCACCCGGTCGCGGTAGGCGCGCTCGATCGCGGCCTCGTCGGCGTCCTCGTCGATTCCCAACACCTCGAACGGCGAGACCATTCCCTACCGAGACGTAGTCGAGTGACGCACATAAACGCCCCACAAGGCGGCAGCGCGGGGAGGCGAACCGGCCGGGGGTCGGTCCGCGAGTCGATGGTTTAAGAGCCGCGGCGCCGAGGGATCGCGTAATGGGAAACGCGGACTTACGCGACCTCGCGGCGATCCGGGACGTCGCCTTCGAGGAGATCGAGGGGAGCGTCGTCGCCGTCGACGCGCACAACTGGCTGTACCGGTACCTCACGACGACCGTCAAGTGGACGGCCGACGAGAAGTACACCACCGCCGACGGCGTCGAGGTCGCGAACCTCATCGGCGTCGTCCAGGGGCTCCCGAAGTTCTTCGAACACGACCTGATCCCGGTGATGGTGTTCGACGGCGCCGTCACCGACCTGAAGGCCGACGAGGTCGCGGACCGACGCGAGAAGCGCGAGCGGGCCGAGGACCGGCGAGCGGCGGCCGAGGAGCGCGGCGACGCCGTGGAGGCCGCCCGACTGGAGGCCCGCACCCAGCGGCTTACGGACACGATTCAGGAGACGACGCGCGAGCTGTTACGCCTGCTCGACGTGCCGGTCGTCGAGGCCCCGGCCGAGGGGGAGGCCCAGTGCGCGCGCATGGCGGCGGCCGGGACCGTCGACCACGCCGGAAGCGAGGATTACGACACGCTGCTGTTCGGCGCCCCGACGACGCTCCGACAGCTCACGAGCAAGGGCGATCCGGAACTGATGGAGCTCGCGGCGACGCTCGACGAACTCGAACTGGACCGGCAGGGGCTGATCGACGTCGCCATGCTGTGCGGCACCGACTTCAACGAGGGCGTTCACGGCGTGGGGCCGAAGACCGCCGTGACGGCGGTGAAGGAGCACGGCGACCTCTGGGGCGTCCTCGACGCGCGCGGCGCCGAGATCCCGAACGCCGCGGAGATCCGCGAGCTGTTCATGGACCCGCCGGCGGCCGACGTCGACGTCGACGCCGACGTGAACCCCGACGTGGAGGCCGCCCGCACCTACGTCGTCGACGAGTGGGGCGTCGCGGCCGACGAGGTCGAGCGCGGGTTCGAACGCATCAGGGAGTCGCAGGTCCAGACCGGACTCGACCGGTGGTCGTGAACGGCGGGGCCTCGGCGGTCGCGATCGGCCGCGCCTCCCCGCGTTGCGGACGAGCGGAGCGGCGAGAAGCCGGCGCGGTGGCCGCGAACATACCTTTTATTTCCCCTCGCGGGAAGGGAGAACCACACGTGTCGTGGACCACTTCTCGACCGCGGATCCCGCCGGTCGGCGTCTCCCGGGGGCGGGCCAGCCGCGACCGCACGGCGCGGACGTGCGGGTCGGACCGAGTGTCCCACGACGACCCCTTTCACCAATGAGCTTCGAAGTTCCCGACGAGTTACGGTATCTGGAATCGCACGAGTGGACCACGACCGGCGGCGACAGCGTCCGCGTCGGCGTCTCCGACTTCGCGCAGGACGAGCTCGGCGACGTCGTCTTCGTCGAACTGCCGGAGGTCGGCGACGAGGTCACCGGGGGCGAGCCGTTCGGCGTCGTCGAGTCGATCAAGGCCGTCTCGGACCTGTACGCCCCCGTCTCGGGCGAGGTCGTCGCCGTCAACGAGGACCTGTTCGACCGCCCGGAGCTCGTCAACGAGGACCCGTACGGCGACGGGTGGATGATCGAGATCGACGCGGTCGACGGCGGCGACGCCGAGGGGCTCCTCGACGCCGACGAGTACGACGCGCAGATCGCGTAGCGAACCGGACGGCGGAACGGACAGAGCGGGACTCGCCAGCGGACACACGACAATGAGAACCTCACCCTTCGACGGACGATCCGGTACCGAACGACAGAGCGACGGCGGGCGCGCGGGAGCGGACCGACGTACGGGAGCGAGCCGACGCGCGGCGGGCCGACGCGGGGGATCGGACCGATGAGCGGAACGAGCGGCACTCCGTACGCGCCGCACACCGACGAGGAGACGGCGGCGATGCTCTCGGCGATCGGCGCCGAGGACGAGGAGGCGCTGTTCGACATCCCGGACGACGTCGCCTTCGACGGCGATCTCGGGATCGAGCCGCGCACGGAGCGGGAGATCCGCGCGGAGTGTTCGCGGATCTTCGGTCGGAACGACGACCTGACGGAGTTCCTCGGGCGCGGCCACTACGGCCACTACGTCCCGAGCGTCGTCGACCACCTCTCGGACCGCGCGGAGTTCCTCACGAGCTACACCCAGTACCAGCCCGAGATCTCGCAGGGGTTCCTCCAGGCACTGTTCGAGTACCAGTCGATGTTGGTGGAGCTCACCGGTCTCCCGGTCGCGAACTGCTCGATGTACGACGCCGCGACCGCGCTCGGCGAGGCGGCGACGCTCGCGGACCGGGTCCGGTCGACCTCGGGCGACACCGTCCTCGTCCCGGAGCAGCTCCGCGAGGGGAAACGCGAGGTGCTCGCGAACTACTGCGCCGGCGCCGACCTCGCTATCGAGCCGTACCCGATGGCCGACGGCAACGCCGACGTCGACGCCCTCGCCGAGCGCGTCGGCGACGACGTCGTCATGGTGTACGCCGAGAACCCGACGGTCCGCGGTTGTATCGAGGAACGGCTCGCGGCGGTCGGCGACCTCGCGGCCGACGCCGACGCGCTGTTCGTCCTCGGCTCGGACGTCGTCTCGCTCGCGGTCCTCGAGGAGCCGGCGAGCGTCGGCGCGGACGTCGTCGTCGGCGAGGCGGACGCGCTCGGGCTCCCGACCGCCTACGGGATGGGGCTCGGGATCTTCGCCTGCAGCGACGAGTTCCTCCGGCAGGTGCCGGGGCGGCTCGTCGGCGCGAGCGAGGACGCCGGCGGCGACCGCGCGTTCACGCTCACGCTCCAGACCCGCGAACAGCACATCCGGAAGGAGCGGGCGACCTCCAACATCTGCACGAACCAGGCGTGGGTCGCGCTCCGGGCGGCGATCCACGCGGCGGTGCTCGGGCCGGACGGCCTCGTCGACCTCGCGAACGACTGCGTCCGCGAGTCGGCGGCGCTCGCCGACCGGATCGACGGGCTGAACGGCGCCGTCGCGCCGGTCCACGACCGCCACCACGTCCGGGAGTTCGCCGTGCGCGTCGACCAGCCGGCCGCGGCGATCGCCGAGGACTTGGAGGCCGAGGGCTTCGCGGTCCACGTCGTCGACGAGCATCTCCTGCAGGTGTGCGTGACCGACCTGAACGCGGCCCGGACGGACGACCTCGTCGCGGCGTTCGAGGAGGTGATCTGAGTGATCCACGAACAGGCCAGCTACGACCGGGACGACGAGCACGTCCGGGAACCGCTGCTCTCGGAGAAGGGAGAGGCGACCGTCGACGTGACCGCGGATTCGCCGCTCCCGGACGACCTGACGCGGGACGAGCTCACGCTCCCCGCGCCCTCCGAGCCGGAGATCGCCCGCCACTACACCCGCCTGTCGCAGATGAACTGGGCGATCGACTCCGGCCCGTACCCGCTCGGGAGCTGCACGATGAAGTACAACCCGAAGTTCACCGAGGACGTCGCGGCCGACCCGAACGCGGCGGTCCACCCGGACCGCTCCGAGCGGTCGACGCAGGGGAACCTCGAGCTCCAGTACCGGCTCCAGGAGCTCCTCGCCGAGATCGGCGGGATGGACGCCGTGACGCTCCAGCCGCCGGCGGGCGCGGCCGGCGAGCTCACCGGCATCCTCGTCGCGAAGGCGTACCACGAGCACCACGGCAACGACCGCTCCGAGGTCGTGATCCCGGCATCGGCGCACGGGACGAACTTCGCGACCGCCGCGACCGCCGGCTACGACGTGGTCGAGCTTCCCTCCGGCGACGACGGGCGGGTCGACGTCGAGGCGCTGGATGCGGCCGTCGGCGACGACACGGCGGCGCTCATGTTAACCAACCCGAACACGGTGGGGCTCTTCGAGCGCGACATCACGGAGATCGCCGAGATCGTCCACGACGCGGGCGGGCTGCTCTACTACGACGGCGCGAACCTCAACGCCCTGCTCGGCCGCGGTCGACCCGGCGACATGGGGTTCGACGTGATGCATTACAACGTCCACAAGACGTTCGCGACCCCCCACGGCGGCGGCGGCCCCGGCGCCGGCCCGGTCGGCGTCGTCGACGAGTTGGCCGAGTTCCTCCCCACGCCGCAGGTCCGCGAGAACGAGAACGCCAGCAGGTACGAGCGCTTCGAACCCGCCAACACCATCGGGAAGGTCCACGGCTTCACCGGCAACTGGCTCGTCCTGATCAAGGCGTACGCGTACGTCGCCCGACTCGGCGACGAGGGGCTCTCGGACGCGTCCGCGAAGGCCGTGTTGAACGCGAACTACCTCGCCGAGCGGATCGACCTGGACGTGCCGCACGGCCCCTTCCACCACGAGTTCGCGGCGACGGCCGGCGAGCGCGACGCCGCCGACGTCGCCAAGCGCATGCTCGACTTCGGCGTCCACCCGCCGACGACGAAGTGGCCGGAGATGGTCCCGGAGGCGATGCTGACGGAGCCGACCGAGATCGAGGGGCAGTCCTCGCTCGACGACCTCGCCGAGGCGTTCAACCTCGCGTACGCCGACACCGACGAGGCGCTCGACGCGGCTCCGAACCGGACGGCCGCGAGCCGCATCGATCAGGTCTCGGCCGCGCGGAACCCGCGGCTCTCGTGGCAGGCGCTCGACGACGAGTGAGAGGGAGCGGCGGGGGGTCGACCGATTACGGATCCGTCACCGGGACGCCGGTCCGCTCGGAGCCGCGGGCCGCGTCGCCGTCGCCCCCGTCGTCGAGCCCGTCGATCGACGAGCCGGGGCCCCGGAGCGCCGATCCGGAGCCGGGACCGTCGGCGTCGAACGGGGGTCCCTTCTCCACGAACCGTCGTAACACCTGCCCCTCGGCGCGATGGAGCGTCTCGCTGCAGGTCGACTTGGCGATGTCGCGGTCGGCGGCGAGCTCGGTGAGCGTGCACTCCCGCGGCGTGTCGTAGTACCCCGCCTCGACGGCGGCGCGGACGAGGTCGCGCTGCGTCTCGGTGAGGACCGGGGTCGGCTCGTCATCGCCGGTCGACTCGACGGTCGCGCCCGCGGCCGCGAGCCGGCGCCCGAACGCCGAGAGCCGCTCGCGATCGTCGACCACCGCGAGGGTCGCGCGACCGTCG
>NZ_NHOY01000064.1 GCF_002252755.1 Halorubrum sp. Hd13
TCACACCTCCCCAGCCTCGCGGTTCGCGCTCTGCGAGCGCTCACCGCGTCCCTCGCGGGCTGGCTCGCGGCCGCCGGTGGCGGCCGCTCGCAGGCGCGCCGACCGCATCCGCCTTTTATAAGTAATCCTCGCCGTCGCTCACCGGTCAGTCGTGGCGGAAGCAGCGCGACCCGGTGAACGCCATCGCCATGTCGTGCTCGTCGGCGGCGGCGATCACGTCCTCGTCGTTGACGGAGCCGCCGGGCTGGATCACGGCCCCGATCCCGGCCTCGGCGGCCTCCTCGATGGCGTCCGGGAACGGGAAGAAGGCGTCAGAGGCCATCACGGCGCCCCCTGCGGACTTGCCCTCGGCGTCCTTCTCGGCCTTCATCGCCGCCAGCGTCACGGCGTCGACGCGCGACACCTGCCCCATCCCGACGCCGACCGTCTCGGTGCCGGTCGCGAACAGGACCCCGTTCGACTTGACGTGCTTGAGCGTCTTCCAGGCGAAGACCATCGTCTCCAACTGCTCGTCGGTGGGTTCGCGCTCGGTGACGACTTCCAGGTCCGCGGCGGTGGGCGACTGGCGGTCCCGCTCCTGCACGAGGCGGCCGCCGACGATCGGCTTCTCCGTGAACCGCTCGGCGAAGCGGTCGTCGCCCTCGCCTAGCGGGCCGACGTCGAGCACGCGGAGGTTCCCCTTCTCCCGGAGCACGTCGAGCGCGCTGTCGGTGTAGCCGGGCGCGACGACGACCTCTTTGAACGAGTCGGCGACCGCGGTCGCGGTGTCGGCGTCGCACTCGCGGTTCAGGGCGACGATGCCGCCGAACGCCGACTTCGCGTCGGTCCGGAGCGCGCGGTCGTACGCGTCCGCGAGCTCGTCGCTCGTCGCGCAGCCGGCGGGGTTCGTGTGCTTGATCACGGCGGCCGCGGGCTCGTCGAACTCCTTCACGAGGTTCAGGGCGGCGTCGGCGTCGTTGTAGTTGTTGTACCCCATCCCCTTCGAACCGGGGTTCAGCCGGTCGGCGCCGACGACGCTCGCCTCCTCGCAGCCGTCGTCCGCGTAGAGCGCGGCGTCCTGGTGCGGGTTCTCGCCGTATCGGAGCGTCGCGGCGCGCTCCTCGGAGGCGAACCGACGCTCCGGGAAGTCGCCGCCGGCGTCGCCCTCGACGGTCACGCCGACGGCGTCGCTGCCCTCGCGCTCCACCGTCACGCGGTCCTCGGCGAACCACCGGACCGCCCGCGGGTACGCCGTGAACTCCGCGTCGTGGAGCACCCGGTCCTTCAGCGAGTCGGCGTCGTCGTCGCCGTAGACGGGGACCGGCTCCTGGGTGACGATCGGGCCGTCGTCGATCGCCTCGGTGACGACGTGGACGGTACACCCCGTTGTCCGAACGCCCGCGTCCAGCACCTGCTCGTGGGCGTCCATCCCGGGGAACGCCGGGAGCAGCGAGGGGTGGACGTTCAGCGTCGTCGGCGCCGCGTCGAGGAACTCGTCGGTGAGCACGCGCATGTACCCGTCGAGGCAGACGAGGTCGAAGTCGTAGTCGGCGAGCCGGTCTAAGATTCGTCGCTCGTGGGACGCGCGCGACTCCCCCTCCTCGCGCTCGACGACCTCGGTCGGGATCCGTCGCTCCGTCGCGGCCTCCAACACGGGCGCCTGCTCCCGGTTCGTCAGGACGACCGACAGCTCCGCGCCGCCCGGAGCGGCGTCGGCGATGTGTCTGAGGTTCCGTCCCCGGTTGCTCGCGAGTCCGGCGAACTTCATACGCGAGTGGTCCGACCGATCGCGTATATCGATTGCGGTCCGTTCCGCCCGAGTATCCACGTTTGCGGATAGGATCGCCCGACCGGTCGCGAAAAGTGGGCTCACCTATCCACGTCCGTGCGCCACGCCATCGACACGTTTTTGCTGGCTCCGGGGGCAGTCGCGGACATGACGGACCACGCCATCTCGGGCCTGTCGCGGTCGGACCCCCTCGCGGCAGTCTCGCCGCTCGACGGGCGATACGCCTCGCGGACCGCGCCGCTGTCGCCGTACGCCAGCGAGGCCGCGCTGATGCGCGCCCGGACCCGCGTCGAGGTCGAGTACCTGATCGAGCTCGCCGCGCTCGACGAGACGCCGATCGCGCTCGATGACGACGCCGAGGCGGCGCTCCGCGACGTCTACGAGTCGTTCTCCGCCGAGGACGCGCGCCTGATCAAGGCGCTCGAAGTCGAGGGCGCCGAGGGGTACGCCGCGACCAACCACGACGTGAAGACGGTCGAGTACTTCCTGCGCGTCCGGCTGGACGAGGCGGACGACTCCGGGGCGGTCGACGACGCGGAGGCGCTGTACCCGTGGGTCCACTTCGGGCTCACCAGCGAGGACGTTAACAACCTCGCGCACCGGCTCCTGCTCAAGCCCGCGGTGAGCGAGGTGCTCGTGCCCGCGATCCGGGAGGTCCGGGACGCCTTGGTCGACCTCGCCCAGGAGCACCGCGGGACGCCGATGCTCGCCCGCACCCACGGCCAGCCCGCGACGCCGACCACGTTCGGCAAGGAGATGGCGGTGTACGCCTCTCGGCTCGGGCGCGCGCTCGGCCGCGTCGTCGTCGCGAACGGGGACCTCTCCGGGAAGCTGGCCGGCGCCTCGGGCACGTACGCCGCTCACGACGCCGCCTACCCCGACGTCGACTGGCGGGCGTTCTCCGAGTCGTTCGTGCGCGGGCTCGACTTGGAACACACGCCGCTCGCGACGCAGGTGAACCCCTGCGACGACCTCGCGGCGCTGTTCGACGCGCTCCGCGGCGTCAACAACGTGCTCCTCGACCTGGACCTGGACGCGTGGCTGTACGTCTCCGACCGGTACCTCGGCCAGCGGACCGTCGAGGGGGAGACCGGCTCCTCGACGATGCCGCACAAGGTGAACCCGATCGACTTCGAGAACAGCGAGGGGAACCTGTCGAAGGCGAACGGCGACCTCACCTTCCTCGCGGACTACGTGACTGGCTCGCGGCTCCAGCGCGACCTCTCGGACTCCACCGTCAAACGCAACGTCGGCGCCGCGCTCGCGCACTGTCTCATCGGCTACGGGAAAGCCGGGAACGGGCTCGCGAAGGTCGTTCCGAACGAGGCGGTGATGCGCGAGGAGCTCGCGGCGACCCCCGAGGTGATCGGCGAGGCCGTCCAGACGATCCTCCGACGCGAGGGCGACACCGACGCCTACGAGCGCGTGAAGGAGCTGACGCGCGGGCGGTCGGTGACGCTCGACGACTTTCGCGAGCTGTTCGGCGACCTCGACGTCGACGAGGACGTGCGCGAGGAGCTGCGGGCGCTGACGCCCGCGGGGTACGTCGGCGTGGCCGACGGACTCGTCGACGAGATCGACGAGTAGGCGTCGCGGTCGCGAGGGACGTCGCGATCGAGAGAGACGTCGCCGGCGTCGCACACCCCCACAAGAGGTTTGTCGGTCGCGCGTGCAGGTAGGGCTGATGCCCTCCGAAAACGACGACGACGTGGAGTACTCCGTCTTCGGCAACGACTCGGCCGACGCGTCGGGAACGCCCGACGATGAGACGCGGACCGATCCGGAAACCGTCGATCTCGGCGGCCGCGACGACGGCTGTCCGAAGTGCGGGAGCGAGGAGACCGAGACGGACGAGATCGCGACGAGCGGCACCGGCCTCACCAAGATGTTCGACGTGCAGAACCGCTCGTTCGTCGTGGTCTCCTGCGCGAACTGCGGCTACTCGGAGCTGTACAAGGGACAGTCGAAGGGGAACGCCATCGACTTCTTCGTCGGCTGAGAGCGACGCGGCGACATCCGTGGCCGCTCCGCCCCGTAGCGGCGCTTGAGACCGCCACATGACGCCGGGAGCGACCGATTTATGTCGACAGAGGAACCGGTTTCGACCGCGTATGGTCTCCCTCCGTCACCCCTCCGAGCTCCCCGTCGTCGGCGTCGTCGCCGACGGCCGCACGTACAGGCACCTGTTGTACCTCCTGCTCGCCGTCCCGCTCGGGTTCGTCTACTCGGCGGTCTTCACCTTCGGGGTCGCGTTCGGCCTGGCCCTGTCGGTCGCGCTCGTCGGGCTGGTGGTCCTGTTCGCGACGCTGATCGGCGCCCGGCTCGCCGCGGGACTGGAGCGGCGGCTCGCGAACGCGCTGCTCGGGACCCACCTACTGCGCCCGGACGACCTCGCCGCCGCGGACGGCGCGCTCGCGGGCGCCAGGAAGTACGTGGACGCGCCGTCGACGTGGCGGGGGCTCGGGTTCCTCTCGTTGAAGTTCTGGGTGAGCCTGCTCGCGTTCGTTCCCCTCGTCCTGCTCGCGAGCGCGCTGCCGCTGGTCGCCGCGCCGCTTCGGTACCCGTACACGGCCGATTTCGGCGAGGTCAACGGCGAGCCGGTGACGTGGGCGATCGACACCCTGCCGGAGGCGCTGGTCGCGCTCCCGCTCGGCGTCGCCGGCGTCCTCCTCGCGCTCCATCTCGCGAACCTCGCGGCGTACGTCGCTCGGCGGATGGCCCTCGCGCTGCTCGGTCGCCCCGAGCCGTCCGAGCCGCTTCCGGCGGTATCGGTGAGCGGCGACGAGGGCGGGAGCGACGGGGGCAACGGCGACGGCGACGGTGACACGGACGACGACGGTGACACGGGCGGCCACGGGACCGCCGGNNACCGCCGGCAACGGTGACACGGGCGACGACGAGGCCGACGCCTCCGGCGACTTCGACTTCGTCGACGACCCCGCTCCCGCCGACCGCGACGGCGACGCCCGCTGATCCGGGGACGGCTCCCCGAGCGACTTATTCGGCTGGGCTCGTCAAAGCGGATATGGCACCGACGTTGGTCAACGCCGCGTTCGGCGCGCTGCTCGCGGCCGCCCTGCTCGGCGCCGCGTTCGACCGGCGCTCGGTCGCGGTCATCGTCGTCGCCGCGGTGCTCCCGGACCTCGACGCGGTCGCGAGCCTCGCGGTCCCGGGCGCGACGAACGCCCTCCTCCACGCCGTCTGGCTCCCGCTCGCGGCCGGCGTCGCCCTCTACTGGGACACCGAACTGCGGGACGCCTCCCGGCTCCGCGAGCGGGCGGGGCGACGGGGCGTCCGGGTCGCGTGGGTCGCGCTCGCGGCGTTCCTCGTCGCCGGCGTCGGTCCGGACCTGTTCGGCAGCGAGGGGGTGAACCTGCTGTATCCGCTGGACGACGCCTACTACCTCGTCAGCGGGGGGTTCCTCCTCTCGACGGAGGACGGCGTCGTCCAGACGTTCGTCACGCTCGGGGGCGGGGGCCCTGGGATCCTCCCGCTGGAGGCGCTCGGCACGACGGAGTCGTACGCGATCCCGACGTTCGCGAACCCCGACGGCCGCCCGGGGCTCTCGCCGGGCGCCGAGCGCGAACTACACCTCGTCCGGACCGGCTGGCAGCTGGTCGTCGTCGCCGCCGCGGGCGCGCTGCTGGCGGTTCGGTTCCGGTGGGAGACCGACGACGACGACCCGGAGGCGATCCGGAGGTGACCCGATAGATGGTCTCGACGGTGGTCCACGCCGGGTTCGCGGTGCTGCTCGCCGCCGGGCTGCTCGACGACCGGTTCGATCGGCGGGCGATCGCGGTCCTGCTCCTCGTCCTCGTCGCCCCGGAGGTCGACAGCTTCCTCGGCCCGTTCATGTCGGGCGCCCACCGGACCGTCGGCCACACGCTCGTGATCCCCGGGGTCGCCGCGCTCCTGTTGTACTACGACACCCGGGTTCGGGAGACCTCGCTCGCGCGCGACCGGCTCTCGGCGCGGTGGGTCGCCGTCGCGTGGGCCGCGCTGTTCGCGCACGTCTTCGCGCACGTGGCGCTCGACTGGGTGCACCTCGACGGCGTGAACTACCTGTGGCCGCTCCGCGATCGGTTCCTCCGGCTCGAGGGGGAGATCCTGTTCTCGACCGCGGACGGGTTCGTCCAGACGTTCGTCGACCTCCGCGTCGACTCGGAGACCGGGGCGCGCACGGTCGACGCGGGGACCACGGGGACCACGGAGACCGTCCATATCAACAACCCCGTCCAGCCGCGCGATCCCGACGAGGCGATCGAGGAACCGGTCGAACGGATATTCCCGGTCGCGAACGCCGGCTGGCGGCTCTACCTGGTCGTGACGGGGCTCTTCGCGCTCGCCGCCCGACGACTGCAGGACCGGACCCCGCCGGAGGGCGAGTCGTGAGGGGGCCGCGGTCGGGGTAAAAGGCCCACATAGTATGGCGGGGCAGTGAATCCCTCGGAGACCGTACGGCCTCGCGATGAGCCCTCGTTCACGCGACGACGAGCGCCTCGCCGGCGAGGAGATCGCCGTGGTCGGCGCGGGGTTCGGCGGCCTCTCCGCCGCCGCGTACCTCGCCGACGCCGGCGCGGACGTGACGGTGTTCGAGCGCAACGAGCATCCGGGGGGGTACGCCGGCCGGATCGAGCGCGACGGCTTCCGGATCGACACCGGTCCCTCGTGGTACCTCATGCCGGAGGTGTTCGACCGCTTCTTCGGTCACTTCGGCCGGTCGACCGAGGAGTTCTACGAGCTGACCGAGCTGGACCCCCTCTACGAGGTCGTCTGGAAGGACGGCGACCGCGCGACGATGCCCGCGGACCGGGAGGGCCAGAAGGCGCTGTTCGAGTCGTACGAGGCGGGCGCCGGCGACCGGCTCGACGCGTACCTCGACGACGCCGCGGAGGCGTACGACCTCGGGATGGACCGGTTCGTCTACCCGAGCCGCTCGCGGCTCCGGGACATGGTCGATACGGACGTGTTGCGGTCGGGGCGCGCGCTCCCGAAGCTCCGGACGATGGACGACTACGTCGGCGACTACTTCGACCACGAGAAGCTGCGGCAGATCGCCGAGTACAAGCTCGTCTTCCTCGGCGGGTCGCCGTACAACACGCCGGCGATCTACACGCTGATGAGCCACGTCGACATGAACCTCGGCGTCTATCACCCGACCGGCGGCATCGCGAGCGTCGTCGACGGGATGGCGGCGCTCGCGACCGACCTCGGCGCCGAGATCCGCACGGGGACGCCGGTGCGCGCCATCGACCCCTCGGTCGCGGCGGTGGGACCGAAGTTCGACGTGGAGACTCCCGGGGCGACCGGCCGGTTCGACCGCGTGGTCGCGAACGCGGCGCCGCCGCACGTCGAGCGCGACCTCCTCTCCGACGAGCACGCGCGCCGCGAGGCGTACTGGGAGTCGCGGACGTACGCCCCCTCGGCGTTCCTCATGTACTTCGGCGTCGAGGGCGACGTCGACCTCGACCACCACGCGCTCGTGTTGCCGACCGACTGGCGCCCCCACTTCGAGAAGATCTTCGACGACCCGGCGTGGCCCGACGACCCGGCGTACTACGTCCACGTCCCCTCGAAGACGGACCCGGAGGCGGCGCCCGAGGGCCGCGAGGCGGTGTTCGCCCTCGTCCCGCTGGCGCCCGGACTCGACGACGACCCGGAGACCCGCGAGCGCTTCCGCGAGCTGGTGCTCGACGATCTGGCCGAGCACGCCGGCGTCGACTTCCGCGACCGGGTGGTGTTCGAGGAGACCGCCTGCGTCTCCGACTTCCGCGAGCGCTTCAACGCGCCCCGGGGCACCGCGCTCGCGCTCTCGCACACGCTCGGGCAGACCGGGCCGCTCCGGCCGGCGCATCGCGCCCCGGGCGTCGAGGGGCTCTACTACGTCGGCGCGTACACGAACCCCGGGATCGGGATGCCGATGTGTCTGCTCAGCGGCGAACACGTCGCCGAGGCCGTGATCGAGGACGCCGGCGGCGGGGTGTTGCCGTCGGTCGTGCCGACCTCGACGCTCCGGTAGGGGCGTTCGGGAGCTCAGCGCCCTGCGCCGCTCCCGTCGACCGCCTCTTGCACGGCGACCCAGTGCGTGATCGTCCCGTCGTCGCCCGGGAGGGGCCGGAGCGAGACGCGATTCAGGAACGGGGTGCCGTCGCGCCGGTGGTTCCACAGCTCGACCGTCACCGGCTCCCAGATCGACACCGCCTCGCGGAGGTCGGCGACGGCCGGGTCACTCGTTTTCGGCCCCTGTAACAGCCGCGGGTTGCGCCCGCGGAGCGCCGCGAGCGAGTAGCCGGTGAGCTCGCGAGTCGTCCGGTTCGCGTACAGGATCGGGGTGTCGCGGTACGCCGGCCCGCAGAGCGTGACGCCGAGCGGCGCGTCGTCGAGGAGCCGAACGCGCTCGATCAGGCGCCGACCGCGGTCGGTGAGGTCGTCCGAGTCGGCGATCGCGGCGGGCAGGGCCGCCTCCGAACGCGTCCGCGGGAGCCGGTGCGGGTCGAGCCCGCGCCTCGCGGAGGCGTCGCTGCCGTCGGTGGCGTCGGGGCGATGGCCGAGGAGGTCGCGGAACGCGCTCCGGGCGGACGCCTCGTCGCACGCCAGGAACTCCAGAATCGCTTCTCTGAGACCCATCGCGCCGTCAGAAGTCCCTGCCGGTCGCGTGCAGCAGGCCGTCCAGGCGGTCCGCCGTGACCTCGTGCGTCGACATGCAGTGATCCACGGGAGCGTCCCGCATCAATCCGCGGTAACACCCACGTCAGTCGCCGGCCCCGTGGGAGGCGGAGACTAAAAGAGCGGTTTGGGAATCCCGACCCGTTATCCCGGACGGCGCGGAAGGGCGACGCGTGCAACGGAACATACAGCAGGCGAGTCGACCCCGCGGGCTCGCCACGGAGACGTGCACGCTCTCGGACGGCCGGACGCTCGCCTACGCCGTCGGCGGAGACGAGGGCGGGACGCCGGTCGTCGCGCACCACGGAACCCCGGGGTCGCGGCTGTTCGCGGCGCTCCTCTCCGAGGCCGCGGCCGGGGAGGGCGTTCGCCTCCTCGTTCCGGACCGACCGGGCTACGGGCGTTCGTCGGCGCCGCCGGTCGGCTGTGAGTGGCGCGACTGGCGGGGAGACTTAGGGGCGCTCCTCGACGCGGAGTCGGTCGACGACGCCGGGGTCGTGGGCTTTTCCGGCGGCGGCCCGTTCGCGCTCGCGGCCGCGGCGGACGAGCGGGTCGATCGCGTCGGGCTTGTCAGCAGCGTCGTGCCCCCGTCCGATGTCGGCCTCGTCAAGCTGTCGCGGATCCCCCTCGCCGTCCGCGTCCTCTTCCGGCTGTCGGGCGCGTACGCGTCTGTGGCCGGCCCCGAGGCGGTCGTCGGTCAGTACACCGACCGCTCGGTGTCGGAGGCCGTCTCGCGGGCGGTCGCCGACGACTTCCGCGAGGCCCTGCGGCCGGGAGCGAAGGCCGTCGCCCGGGAGAACCGGTGGTTCGGCGACGAGTGGGCCGGCCTGGACCGGCCGTCGGCCACCGTCCGCGCCTGGCACGGGACCCGCGACGAGAACGCGCCGCTATCGGCGGTGCGAGCGTTCGCGGATGAGACCGACGCGGGGCTCGCGACCTCCGAGACCGACCACCTCGGAACCCTCCTCGACCGTCAGAGCGAGGTGTTGCGGTGGGTCAGCGGCGCGTGACGGAATTCGAACCGCGATTAGAGTAGCGTCGCTGGCGGAACAACGAACACGGACGGACTCGCGGGGGTCCCGTGAGCAGAGAGGGACCGCAGGTCCCTCATGCAGCCGGCGCGAAGCGCCGGCGATGCTAGCGAACGGGACCACGCGAGGGAACGAGACGAACGAAGCGAGTCGAGTGGACTCGCGGGGATTTTGAACCGGAGCCAGACGTGCTCGCTCACTCCGTTCGCTGCGCGCGACTGGCAGGGTTCAAATCCCGGCTCGTTGCAGTGTCGCGCCGCTCGCGGTGTTGCTCGCGGCGCAAAAACATGGACTCGCGGGGGTCCCGTGAGTGAAACGAACGGGACCACGCGAGGGAACGACTGAACGACCGAAGGGAGTGAAGGAGTGGACTCGCGGGGATTTGAACCCCGGGCCTTCCCCGTGCCAGGGGGATGATCTACCACTGATCTACGAGCCCTCGTACGCGTTCCATCGTTCCCCGCTGGATATATTAAGGCCTTCGACTCGGCGACGGCGGGGACACCGCGTCGCACGCGGACCGCCCGCTCCTCAGATCCGTTCGGAGTCGACGTACACGTCGAGGTCGACGTTCCGGGTCGACCCCTCTAGGTCGCGGACGGCGCGCTGGACGACGCGCTCGGCCTCGGTACGGATGAGCGGGACCGCCTTCTTGACCACCCAGTCGAAGGAGACGAGCCGCGGGAGGTCGAGCGCGTCCGGGCTGGCCGACCCGGGGTCGAACTCGACTTCGAGCGCGACCTCGCAGACCGGCGAGTCGACGGCGTCGGTCTCGGCGTCGCCGTCGGACTCGGGGTCCGGCCCCGTCGATGTCACGCGCCAGCGCCCGCCGGCGTCGATGTCTTTCGTGATCTCCCAGTCGATCCGCTCCGGCGGCTCGACGCCCGTCACCCGCGAGTGGGCCGTGTAGGTGATCTTCCACCACGCGAACCGGAGCGCGTAGCGGGTTCCGGGGCCACCGTCGCCCTCGATCGTCCGCACGTCGTCGAGGTACTTCGAGTAGCGGGCGTACCCCGGGAAGTCGAGCAGGAACTCGTACACCTCCTCGACGTCGGCGTACACCTCGGTGCTCACGACGAGTTCGTCCACGCAGAGACGTTCGGGCGGCGCGTAATAAGCGGTCCGGCGATGGAACGATTGAGAGGGTTGGATCGGTCGTCCGGTCGGGACAGCGAGTGGGGACAGGGATTCGGCCGCTTGCTTATAAAACGCCGACTGCGCGACGAACGCCTCCAAAGCCCCAGTCGGCTCCGGTCGAGGGGCTCGCTGCGCTCCTCAGTCGCTCGTTTCACTCGCTCCTTGCGGTGTCGCCGGCGGCGAAGCCGCCGGCTGCCCGTGGCGCTACGCGCCACGCTGCTTGCGTCGCCCGTCTTCCCGGAGCCGACTGCCCCTTTGAGTCCCACCCCAACCGCACCGCAACCGCGCCTCGCGCCTCCCCAGCCTCGTCGGTCGTCCTCCGCGTTGCTCCGGACGACCGACTCCCTCGCGCACGCTGCTCGCGCCCGACGGGCGCTCGCAGGTGCGCGCCGCCGCGGAATTGTTTATATTTATAGCGTGTAGTCGTGCTCGCCCGTCTCGGAGTCGAGGAACGCCGTCAGCAGGTCGATCGTCGCCGCGACGTCGTCGCCGTCGGCGGTCTCGGTGACGGTGTGGAGGTAGCGCGTCGGGATCGAGATGGCCCCGACGGGCTTCGCGCCGGCGGTGTTCTGGAAGCCGGCGGTGTCGGTGCCGCCCGCGGGCAACACCTCGTGCTGGTGGTCGATCCCCTCCGCCTCGGCCACGTCGGTCAGTCGGCCGTGGACCTTCGGGCTGGTGATCACCGAGGAGTCCTTGAGCTTGATCGCGGTCCCCTCGCCCAGCTCGGTGACGGCGTCGGCCGGCTCCCCGATCTGGGGGACGTCGTTGGCGACGGTGACGTCGAGGGCGACGGCGAGATCCGGATCGATGTCGACGCCGAGCGCATTCGCGCCTCGGAGCCCCACCTCCTCCTGTACGGTCGCCGCGAAGTGGATCGTCACGTCGGGGTCGTCGGTCCGGCGGGCGGCCTCCAGCATCGCGAACACGCAGATCCGGTCGTCGAGCGCCTTGCCGGTCACCCGGTCACCCATCCGCGTCGTCGTCTGGTCGAGCGTGACCAGGTCGCCGACGCCGACGAGCTCGGCCACGTCCTCGCCGTCGCGGCCGAGGTCGATGTACACGTCTTTCACCTCGTCGTCTTTCTCCTGCTGCTCCTCGGTGAGCGTGTGGGGCGGCACGGAGCCGATGACGCCGGTGAGGTCCTCGTCCCCGTGGACCGTGACGCGCTGGGCGCGGAGCACGCGGGCGTCGAACCCGCCGAGCGGGTCGACCTGCACGAACCCCTCGTCGGTGACGTGCCGGACCATGAAGCCGATCTCGTCCATGTGGGCCGCGACCGCGACCGAGTAGTCCGAGTCGCCCTCGACGGTGCCGACGACGTTCCCCATCGCGTCGGTGCGGACCCGGTCGGCGGTGTCGGCGAGCTCGCGGCGGACGATCTCGCGGACGTCGTCCTCGTATCCCGGAACACCGCGGGCCTCGGTCAGCTCTCGTAACAGCTCGAAGTCGAAGTCGAACGACATGCGCGACGGTTGGCGCCCAGCGACAAAGGTGGAGAGGTTCCGGCACGACAGTCGGCGTTCTCCGGAGCGGGCCGCCGACGGTTCGTCGGCGCCGCGTCGTCGTTCGAGAACCTCAAACTCGTTTATCGTTGTTCCGCAACGCTTTTGCGGTGGCTCGCGGGATGGAAGAGTATGAGTGACGTCAGATCGGAACTCCGCGAACAGTTCCTCGACGCCTTCGGCGGCGCCGACTTCCCCGTCGAGAACCAGATGGACCTCGTCCCGGCGCTCCCGAACGGTCCGGCCACGAAGTTCGAGGCCGGCGACGTGAGCCTCACGGCGATGGAGATGGCCGCGAAGCTGGGCAGCGAACAGGAGTTCCCCTACGAGACCCCCGAAGCGCTCGTCGACGACATCCTCGACGGCCTCGAGGCGAAGGGGATCCTCTGACGCCGGCGCTCCTTTTGTCGGTAGTCGGCTCTCGCCCGTAGCGCGCCGCTCGCCGACCCCTCGCCGACCCCTCGCGATCCCGGCGAGGGGTTGATAGGCGACGAGCCGTTATCTGGATCGTGGTCGTCGAGCTCATCAGCGCGGTGCCGCCGTGGATCCTCCTCGGAGTCGCGCTCGGCGGGATCGCCTCCGCCTTCGCGGCGGTCGCCTTCTACCTCGGGAACCGGTTCGTCGCCCCGAGCGTCGCCGCGGCCGGCGAAGGCGAGACCGCCGCGGGCGACGAACGACGACGCCGGGAGATCCGCGAGTACCTGACGGCCATCGACGAGCGGTTCCGCGAGGACCACCCGCTCGGCGAGGTGGCCGTCCCCTTCTACCTCCCCGAGCGCGGCGTCGCCATCACGTTCGACGCGCACGACTACTTCCGGCTGGAGGGAGAGGGCGTCTACACCGTCCTCTGCGAGCACGAGATGCCGGGTCGGGGGCTCGGTCGCCGCCTCCCGTTCGACGTTATCGAGCCGGACTGGGGGCCGGACCCGTCGGTCGAACGCGGCGGCCGCGACCCGGTGGCGGCGGCGTTCGCGGAGCTCGACGTCGCCCGCGACGCCGACGCAGACGAGGTGAAACGGGCCTACCGCGAGCGGGTCAAGGAGACGCACCCCGACCAAGGCGGCGACGAGGAGTCGTTCCGCCGCGTCCGCGAGGCGTACGCGACCGCCCGCAACCACGCCGGCGGCGCGGGCGAGGAGGCCGGCCGGGGCCGTCCCGCCGCCCGGACCGATCGTGCCGATTCCCCGGCGGGCTTCGGTCGGTGACGGGGGGCGACCGGTGACGGGGAGCGATCGATGACCGGGGGCGATCGATGACCGGGACCGCGTTCGGCGAGCGCGCGGCCTACCTCGACCGCCACGACGCGCTCGTCGTGGCCGACCTCCACGTCGGCCGCGGAGAGGCCTCCGCGGTGTCGCTCCCGATCGGCGAGCGGGAGGACCTCGTCGATCGGCTCCGGGGACACCTCGCTCGGTTCGACCCCGCCGCCGTCGTCGTCGCGGGCGACGTCGTCCACACGTTCGACCGCGTCACCGACCGGAGCCTCGGGACGCTGGAGGCGCTCCGCGACGCCTGCGAGGCGAGCGGCGCCGCCCTCGAACTCGTCGCCGGCAACCACGACACCGCCCTCGCGAACGCGTGGGACGACCCGATTCACGAGGAGTACCTTCTCGGTCCGGCCCGGCACGGGGAGAGCGGGAGCGGGAACGAGATCGAGAGCGACGATGGCGACGGTCCCCCGCGCACCGTCGTCTGCCACGGCCACGAGGCGCCGTCGACGGCGGCCGACCGGTACGTGATCGGTCACGTCCACCCGACGATCGAGATCGAGGGCGACCGCCGGCCCTGTTTCCTCGACGGCGAGGGCGTCTACCGCGGGGTCGACCTCCTCGTCCTGCCCGCCTTCACCCGGCTCGCCCCGGGCGTGGCGGTCAACGACATGCGAACGGGGGCGTTCGACTCCCCGCTCGTCACCGACGCGGACCGGCTGGCGCCGGTCGTGGTGGACCCCGACGCGAGCGATGCGGAGGGGTCGCTCCGATTCCCGCCGCTGGGAGAGTTCCGCGAGCTGTTGTGAACGCTTTTATCGACGCGGGAGTATTCAGACGATTCGGTTCCATCCGAAGCCGAAGTTCTCACCGTAACGAACGTTTATGACGGGGCTGCGAGATAATATGTCACATGCAAGCAGCCAGACTCCACGAGTACACCGACGACATGAGCGAGGGACTCACGATCGACGACGTAGACCGGCCGCACGCGGCGGGCGCGAGCGACGTGATCGTCGAGGTCGAGGGCGCCGGCTGGTGCCAGACGGACAACCACATCATCGAGGGGATGTGGACGGAGTACGTCCCGCAGGATCTCCCGCTGACCCTGGGCCACGAGAACGCGGGCACCGTCGTCGAGACGGGCGAGGACGTCGAGATCGTCTCCGAGGGCGACCCGGTGATCTGCCACCCGGTCCAGACCTGCGGCACCTGCCGCCCCTGCCGCCTCGGCGAGACGATGCACTGCGAGAACAGCGCGTTCAACGGCCTCACCCACGACGGCGGCTTCGCCGAGTACCTGCACACCAGCGAGCGCTCGGTGATCCCGCTCCCGTCCGGCGTCGAACCGATCGACATCGCGCCCCACGCCGACGCCGGAATCACGGCGTATCACGCGGCGAAGAAGGCGGTCGCCGACCTCAACCCGGGCGACCACGCGGTCGTCATCGGGGTCGGGGGGCTGGGCCACATCGGACTCCAGTGTCTGAGCGCGATGAGCGCGGCCCAGATCACCGCCGTCGACCTCAAGCAGTCGGCGCTGGACCTGGCCGACGGCTACGGGGCCGACCACCTGATAAACCCCTCCGAGTCGGACGTTCCGGCGGAGATCGAGGGGATCACCGACGGCACGGGCGCCGCGCAGGTGCTCGACTTCGTCGGCGCGGACGTGACGACGGGCTACGCGCCCGACATCACCGCCGGCGGCGGCGACCACCACATCATCGGCTACGGCGGGCACGTCCACGAGCCGTCGCAGGCCCTGGTGAACGGCGAGTTCTCCTTCGTCGGCAACATCGTCGGTCGGTACGCCGAGCTCCAGGAGCTGGTCGCGCTCGTCGAGCAGGGCGACGTCGACCTCCACACGAGTCGGTACGACCTCGGCGACGTGAACACGGTCGCCGAGAAGCTCGAACACCGCGAGATCGACGGGCGCGCCGTGATCACCCCCTGAGTCGGGAGCCGACTGCCGAGCGCAGGCCCGACCCGCAGAAGATTTTTATCGATCGTTGTGGAGCCCCCGAGTATGGACCGCAGAGCCCTCCTCTCCGCGATCGGCGGATCCGTCGCCGCACTCTCCGGGTGTGCCGGAGCTGATCCGGGCGTTGGTCAGACGCCGAACGGGACCGACGACGGGTCGGCGGCGGCCGACGGGGAGCGATCGTCCGGCGGTGACGAGTCCGGCGCGTCCCTCGCCGTCGAGCTCCGAACGGTGTCGCACGTCGTCACCGCGTACGAGCCGTCGCCGAGCCGCGGGATCGACCCGGCGCACGTCGTCCCCGAATCCGAGGTCCCGGCCGCGCTGCGCGACCCCCTCGCCGAGGCCCGCGACGGGCGGTTCGAGACCGACGACCCGAGCGACGCGCTGCTGGCCGCGGTCGACGAGTTCCGCGTGTACGACCGCGGCGAGCTCAGGCCGTACGTCGAGCTGGACGGGACGCGCTACGCGTTCGACCCGAGGCTTCCGACGTTCACCGCAGAGCTCGTCGACGAGGAGGCCGAGGGGGACGACGAGGACCGCGTCCTCCGGGATGCGGGGCGGCGCGGCGACCTCGGCTCCGAGGCCGTCGAGCGGTTCGTCAACGCCCTGACGGCGTACGGTCCGAACGCGGCCCGCGGGGAGTACCGCCGGTGCGTCCGCCCGGACGCCGTCGCCGCGTTCCTCGACGAGTACGACTACCTGGAGGACGGACGCGGCGTCTCCCGGATCGAGACGACCGTCGAGAACGAGGAGCCGCCGTACGCGATCACGGCGCGCGAACTGACCGAGAGAGACATGTGGGACCGGCCGGTAGTCGACGAGTCGGCGCTCGACGGCGAGGTGGTGTCGCTCTTCGAGCGCGCGCTGGCGTCGTCGCACCGGGAGCCGGCGTTGACGACTCCCGATCGCAGTCAGTACTTCACCGACGCGGTGCCGGACGCCTACGGGGACGTCGCCGCGGCGTACGACGAGCCGCCGTATTACCGGCTCGACGGGACCGTGTACGACATTATCGTCGGGGAGCCGCGGTACGACCGACTCCCGGTGTCGGTCTCGGTCGCGGCGAGCGAGAGCGCGGCGAGCGAGAGCGCGGACCGAGGGTTCACCCTCACGGTCGCGCCGGCGCCCGAGAACGTCGACGTCGACGTCGAGGGACCGTACACCTTCACGAGCCGGGGCGCGCTGCCGAGCGCGCTCTGGGTGTTTCACGACGGGGAGCGGAGGGAGCTGGATATCGTCGAGACCGAGGGCATCGAGGGGCCGCGGCCGAGGCGCAGCGACGGCGAGGCGCTGGAGTCGCTCGACGCGGGCGACGAGATGGCCGCGACGTACGCGGTCCCCGAGGCGCTCCCCGAGGGCTCGTACGTCAGCCGCGGCCTGTTCCGCGTCTCCTGGGGCGTCCCGGACCAGACGCCGGAGGAACACGGGGCGTACCCGTTCGAGCTGGAGGTCGCGGTCGAATGAGCCGAGGCGGCAGTCCGCCCGACGGTCGGGGGAGCCGCCGCGGAGGAGGCTCAATTCGGCGTTTCAGTTACGGGAACCGTTTTGGTTCGCTTCCACGACGTACGAGTATGGACGACTCTCTCCGGACCGAAGCGGGACTCCCGTCGTCGCAGCGGTGGGCGCTGCTCGCCGGCGTCTACGCGTTCGGCTGTGCGACCCTCACGGCGTTCGTGCTCTCCGACGCGCTCGGCCTCTTCGCGGAGGTGATCGGCCTCCCGACCGCGTTCTCGATGCCGCTTCTCGCGACGCCGGCGCTCGTCGTCGGCGCGGTCGTCTGGTGGGCGCTCGTCGAGCGACCGGGGAGCCTCACCTACCCGCGCGGGGCCGCGTTCGGGCTGCTCACCGCGCTCGTCACCGGCGCCCTCTGGACGGTCCGGTTCGCGTTCGTCTGGGGACCGGAGATGCTCACGGCCGGCCCCGTGCCGCTGCTCATCGGGTTCGTGCTCGGCATGGTCGCCGTCGCGGGCGTCCTCGTCGGTCTCCCGATCACGTACGTCCGCCGGCGCAGCCGGGAGCGGTCGGACGCCGCCGCGACCGCTAACTCCTTGTGACCGGCGCGCACACCGATCGGTCATGGACGAGAACGGCGCCGACGCCGCCGGCTCCCCCGATTCCGCGACCGACCCGCTCGCCGACGCCGACGTTTTCAGGCTGCTCGGGCCGGACGGCAGTCCCCTGCCGGACGCGGCGGTCCCGGACCTCTCCGACGAGCGGTTCCGCGCGATCTACCGCGATCTGGTCGTCACGCGCCGCTTCGACGAGCGGGCGGTCAGCCTCCAGCGGCAGGGGCGGATCGGGACGTACGCGCCCTGCGCGGGACAGGAGGGGTCGGCGGTCGGGTCGACCCACGCGCTCGCCGACCGCGACCTGATAAGCTACCAGTACCGCGAGCACGGCGCGGTCGTCGTCCGCGACCTGCTCTCCGAGTACCTCCCCTACTGGATGGGTCACGAGTCCGGGACCGAGGCGATCGCCGACGGCAACGTGTTCCCGCTGAACATCGGCATCGGAGCGCACCTGCCGCACGCGGTCGGCGCCGCGTGGGCGTTCGACTACCGCGACGAGGACCGGGTCTCGGTCGCGCACTTCGGGGACGGCGCGACCAGCGAGGGCGACTTCCACGAGGCGATGAACTTCGCGGGCGTCTTCGACACGCCGACGCTCTTCTGCTGTCACAACAACGGGTGGGCGATCTCGATCCCCCAATCGCGCCAGACCGCGAGCGAAACCTTCGCCGAGAAGGCGACCGCCTACGGGTTCGACGGCGTCCGGGTCGACGGGATGGACCCGCTCGCGAGCTACGTCGTCACGCGGGAGGCGGCCGAGCGCGCCCGGGCCGGGGGCGAGGGACCGGCGGACGCGTCCGCCGACACCCCCCGCCCCGCCCTGATCGAGTTCGTCGAGTACCGATTCGGCGCGCATACCACCGCCGACGACCCGACCGCCTACCGCGACCCCGACGACGTCGATCCGTGGCGCGCGCTCGACCCGCTCGACCGCATGGAGGCGTTCCTGCGGGAGACCGGGCGGATCGACGACGAGGGCGTCGCGGCGATCCGCGAGGAGGCCGACGACGTCGTCGCCGACGCGATCGACGTCGCGGAGTCGATCGAGGCCGATCCGACCGACATGTTCGACCACGCGTACGCCGACCTCCCGCCCGAGATCCGCCGCCAGCGCGACGAGTTGCTCGCGGCGATCGACGAGCACGGCGAGGGGTCGTTCCACCGAGAGGAGTAGGCGCTGCGGAGCGCGACGCTACTTATAAATAGTCGCCCGCGGCCGCGGCCGCCGTTCGGCCGCTCTCCAGCGCGCCCTGGATCGACGACCACGCCGTGTAGTCGCCGGCGAGAACGACGGGGCCCTCGGGGTCGTCGGGGTCG
>NZ_NHOY01000004.1 GCF_002252755.1 Halorubrum sp. Hd13
CAGAAACTGCTGACGAGTGGATTCACGAGTGAAGTCAAAAGAGTGGCAAAAATAGAGGTATTAAAACTGTGAGGAACTCAGCTTATGAGTATGATTAGTAACTGTGATATCGAAATATAGTTTCTCAGATATTATAGTTGCTGCTCAAGCAATTGGTGACTCAACGGGAGCAGCGCCCACTAGCAGTTTCTCAGATACTATAGTTGCTGCTCAAGTACTGTTGAAATCCTATTCTTCAGATATAATATCGCGTATAACAGCCGCTCAGCAGGTGCGCTTATTCACCGGTATCTGTTCGTTCCCCTATCCAAAAACCAAAGAGAAGGATAGCAAACCCGGCTACTACGGCTATCCAAAATCCCGGGTCTAGAACCATAGCAGGTGAAAACTCACTCGGGGCTAGAACCAACGTCCAAAGAGGGACACCAACCAGCAGACAAGCCAGCGCAATAAACATAAATTTGCGATAGGGATTCATCTTGTATAGATAAGTACCATTTGGCGTGAGATATATGCTCTCCCTTTCAGGGTAGTTTGTGAATGTTCTGTAGTGACCGAAACCGCGGTAAGATGTATCAAATTCTGAGGATTCCAACAGAGCTGGTTCTGTTGAAATCGTTAAGCGGTGATAGGATCGGCGTGCGAGATGCAGAAAGGATATTCAACAGGAGGACATCAAAAAGAAGAGTACAGCTTTCCAAAGTCCAATCAGCGCAAGGCCCTCTATCAAACTGGTATCGGATTGTATATTCTGTGGATAATAGCGACGACGCTGCTCATTCTCGGTCGATACACGCCGTTTCCATCGTATAAAATCGTTCACTCAGCGGTTGTAACTGGCGCAGTAGTGCTTACTATCCTAGGTGCGGGGCAACTTTTCCGGAAAGGCTACCGAAAGGTCGTCTCGGGGTAGATACGCGCTCTGCATGTAGCACAGCCTCGACAAACTATCAGCGACCAATGGTTTCAACAAAGCAATTATACGAAGTCAAGGAGAACAGCTGCGGCTAGCCGCAGGATGAATCCGACAACATGGAATTAATACACGTCCGACGGATTAGTTCGAGTTTCTAATACATACTTTGAAGCTCCCAAAACCATGACACGATAGTCAATTCAGAACAGAGAGGATTTCGAACAACCTCCGGAGGCGGTCTCTCCGCCATTCAATGAGACAGTATCCGAAACACCGACGTGGTGAACGCGAATCCTCGGAGGGTTCGTCGTTGTGCCTGTCGGTCAAGCAACCCGAAGATAACTCCGAGTCCGGCGACGCGTCAGCAACTCCCTGTGGCACAAACAACAGATGGAATCAACGGCGTCGAGCATAGGAGTATCGGCGGTTTGGCACCGCCAGTCAGCCACCAACCACGACGACTGGGTTAGATGTGAACTCCCGTAAAGCGGCGGAGTCATGGTTGCGAACCTGAAACTCCCACCGCTCGGGATTCCTCAGCCTTCAGGCGGAGGAGGATGTCAATTCAATAGAGCTAAAATTCTTGAGACGGCCTGAATCAACGTCTGTCGACTAGATGGCGACAGAGAGTCGAGGACGTACATCTGCAACCACCAGTACACCTCGAAATCAGAAGTCGGGCCGGTGGCATGGTCTGTGCGCTTCACGTGGGACGACCGCAACTGGTCAGAGAGACCACACTCCATCAATAGGGCACACCCCAACCAAGAGCGTACTAACCGGAGTACAGGCGGTGGAAAACTTGCCTCGGTGGAACGACATAGCCAATATCCTTCATCGGAAGACCTCCACGGTCTCAACTGTGGGAGGGCGTCAATCCGGCTATAGAGAGGATAAATTAGCCATCTACCGGCCCAAACAACCGGTAGCACGAGCGTAGCGTTATTGTTCTATAAACTTCAACTCACAGAGAGAATGCCCGAGGTTTTCACGCAACGACACCCGACAATTGGCGTGGTGGGGCCAGCGTCGGTCGAAACGACGCTCCAAGACGCGCAGGATTCGCTCGACGTGGCTGTTTCAATAGCACCTGCCGGACGTGACGCTCCCGGCTCAGTCGAGGAGTTCGATTGCGTGGTTGCCGCGGTAACGCCTGAGTCGGGCAGCGTCGACCGGACAGACGCCGATACAGCCGCGTCACTGACCGAGGTCAGCAACTGGACGGTCCGGAACGCCGCCCGTGACTCCGCCCCACCGGTGGTGTACGTCGCCCCTACGGAGGCATCGATCGCCGAAGCGCTTGAGGCCGGTGTGACGGAGTATCTGCCGTGGGAACTGCTCGCGCAATCGCCGACGACAGTGCTCAAGCGGGCGGTTACCGCGACGGAGGAACGGCCGACTGCCGACTATCGGACCATCTACGACAACGTCTCTGAGCCACTGACGCTTCATGACCCCCGGACGGGAGAGTTGATCCACGCGAATCGGCGGCTCTGTGAGTTGCTGAAGTATGACCGAGCGGAGCTCATTTCGATGCAGGTTGGCGATTACACTGCGAGTATCGACGGGTACGATCAGGCCGCTGCTATGGAGATTATCACCTCCGCGACGGAGAGCGGAACCGTCGGTCCAATTGAATGGCCGCTTGAGACGGCCGACGGCGAACACGTCTGGGTCGAAGCGACGCTGACGACAGTCACGATAGACGATCAGGAACTGGTGTTGGCGACCGCCACGGACGTGACCGACCGTCGACGGCAGCGCCGTCAGTTCCGCGAGATCTCGACTCATATCGATGAGGTCGTCTATCTGGCACGTGCGGACCTCTCGGAGGTTCTCTTTATCAACGAGGCCTACGCGGATTTGTTCGACCAACCGGTCGAACGCCTGTATGACGACCCGATGGCCGTTCTCGACGCCGTTCATCCGGACGACCGCGAGGCGTACCACTCGGACCTCGTCGCCATGAGCGAACACATCCGCGGGGAGGAGTCGGGGCCGTACACGTTCAGTCACCGACTCCGCGTGGACGGTGAGACACGTTGGGTTGAGGTACGCGGCTATCCGAGCCGCGGCCCGGGCGGTGCCGTTGACCGAATCGTTGGGGTCATTCGGGATGTCACCGATGCGCGACGCCGTGAGCGCGAGTACGAGCAGATATTCAACGGGGTTACCACTGCGATCGCAGTCCACGACCCCGACACGGGTGAAATGGTAGATGTGAACGACAGTTACGTCGAACTGTTCGGATACGACTACGACACGATTCTTCAACAAGGAATCAACGACCTCAGTGTCCCCGAAGAGGGGTACACTGATGAGCGCGCGAGACGGCTCATCACCGATGTCGGCGAAGACGAGGAGGATGAAACAGTCGAGTGGCGAATTGAGACTGCCGAGGGCGACCACCGTCTCATCGAAGCGAACCTCACAGTCGCGACTGTAGGCGGCCAGCGACGTGTCCTCTCGTTGATGCGCGATATTACAGAACAGAAACGTCGCGAGCGGGAGTACGAGCAGATCTTCAATGGAGTCAACGACGCTATCGCTATCTTCGACCCGCAGACAATCTCCTTTACCAGTGTCAACGATTCGTATCACGAGCTTGTAGGGTGCGACGATCTCGAGCGCATTCGCGAACTCGGTATCGAGGGTCTCAGCGCGACTGGGGACGGGTACACAGCGGAACGCGGCAAAGAACTAATTCAGACTGTCGCCGGTTCCGGTGAACCGAAGACCATCGAGTGGAAAGTCGCGCCGCCGGACGAGGAGCAATCATGGATCGAGGTCACGTTGGCGACGGCTGAGATCGGTGGTGAACAGCGAGTCCTGTCGATCCAGCGTGATATCACGGAGCGGAAGCGTCGCGAACGAGAGTTCGAACAGATCTTCAACGGCGTGACGGACGTGATCGGGATCTACGACCCGCAGACTGCGGAGCTGCTCGACGTCAACGACACCATGTGTGAGCTCCTGGGATATGACCGCGACACGATCATCGATATGGACCCAGAAGAGGTGACGGCGACGGCACTCGGATTCGATGCGGACACGATCGGAGAGGTCGTCCGCGACGTGGCCAAATCCGGTGATCCGGCGAGAGACATCGAGTGGGCGCTGCGGACCGCCAGCGGCGAGGTAGTATGGCTTGAGGTCAACGCGACGTTAACAGAGATTGGCGGCGAGCAGCGTGTGGTCACTATCGCTCGTGACGTCACCGGACGGCGTGACCGCGAAGAGCGGGTTCAAGTGTTGAACCGCGTGCTGAGGCACAACGTGCGGAACGATATGGATGCGGTCTTGGGATACACGGCTGCAATTGAAGAGACGGCGGAAGACGAGGTCGTCCGAGGATACGCCGAAAGCGTTCACGACATCGCGAACAGTCTCTTGGAACTGAGCGGTAAGGCGCGTGCCGCCAGTCAGATGCTTCAGGACAACGACCAACCGGAAAATCGCAGAGTCGGAACAGTACTGGAGTCTGTCGTCGCCGACCTCCGTGAGTCTCACGACGAAGCGACGATTCAACTGTACTCCGCGGAGGCTCCCGCACCAGCTGATACAGCTGTCTTTCGGCTGGTCTTAAGCGAGCTCGTCGAGAACGCCGTCGAACACGGTGGCGACTCCCCGGACGTCGAAATTGAGACGACGCCGTCTACGGCTAATGATGAGACGCGAATCACGGTGCGTGACGACGGACCCGGCATCCCTGACCGCGTGCTCACTCCGTTCCGAGCCGACGGTGAATCGCCGTTCCAGCACAATCACGGGATCGGCCTCTGGCTTGTCAACTGGGGTGTTCGGCAACTCGGTGGCGGTATCGAGTTCGAGCGGCCCACCGATGGCGGAACTGCCGTTCACCTTTCTTTGCCAAACGTGCTGCGCTGACACCCGACACAATACACGATGGATCCCCCAGTTGAGAGCGCGCCGATTTGAGGTGTTACGATCATCGGTATCTACGCCGAAACAGCGGACGCGTTCCGCGATCACCTCCGATCGAGCTTCGAGACATTGGGTCACGTCGTGAGACTCGCGATCAACACGCAGCAGAACCGTGAACTCCTGTTCTCGGACGCAATCACAGCGGTGTCACGGAAGCACTCCATCGATCGATTTCACCACTAGAAACACTCCGAACAGCATTAATTCACAACAATGTCAATAGCAATACGCCCTCCAACGATGAATCAACACACGCGTTCGTCATTCGACTCCGTGACGCGACGTCAAGCCCTCGCAATCGGGGCCAGCGCCGCCGTAGCGTCTACCGCCGGCTGCTCGACACTGCTTAATGCGATCGGCAACCGAGTCTTCGAACAAGTCAACCTCCTCAACCAGCTGAATCAGGAGGTCAGCGGGTCGATCGAAGTCGTAGACCCCGATGGAGAGACGGTCCTCGATACACCGTTCGACGTTCCCTCTACCGAGTCAGACGGTGAGAGTAATATCGTCGCCTACGCCGACGTATGGACCACCACCGGCGAGTATCAAGTTGACTTGGAGCTCGCGGATACCGTGATAGCAGGGACTTCACAGCTGAATCAGCGATTTCCGATTACTAATACTGAAGAGGAAATCGTCGCCATCTCTATCGGCTCGAGCGACCAAAGTGAACCGATCGCGCTTCGAGTCGGAGAGTCGTTCTCGGATCTCGGTCAGACAAACGAGACCAGCTAACCGGGGGAAAACAGTTTCGCGAGTATGCATTCGACAGCGGGTTCCTAGCCCGTGTCAGCAACAAGCAACACAAAGCGCCCGGCTGCGTGTACCAACACTGTTATCGGGAGTCCGATAGCGGCTGCTAGCACGGTAACTGAGAGTATTGTTGGAACGTTACCCACTGAAACCGCGAGTCCGAGCATTGTGAGGAGTCCGCCGACGAACGTTCCCGCCGCGACCGTCTCTATCGTTCGGATGCTATCATAGGCTAACGTCTGCGTACTGCGGTCTCCGACGAACGGGATCCCTCGACGATCTACCTCTAAGTATGCGTAACTGAGTAGTACGACTGCCAAACCGAGTAGCAAGACAGTACAGAGGAGAACGATGGCGGTTCCGCCAGCGAGTATCGACCCTTCTCCGCCGATCGCTGCTAATGACCCGAAGGCCAAAAGCGGGACAGCAAGTGCTGCGAGCGCCATCACCACTACGGAAATCCCGGCCCAGACGTAGAGCCCGTTCCGTGAAAGCCACGTGTACGCCCGATCCGAGTAAGTGTCAGAGTGTGACGTAGCTCGGTCAACCTTGGAGCTAGGCCCGCCCGTTGAGGCGTCGTCTGTCATACCGGCTGATCGGTCGTCTCCCGTATACTTCCTGTTCCGTGTCTCGGGCGGAGAAACACAGGTGAACTACCCCTGCCTACTCACCGCCTTCGGCGGCTCCTTGAGGCAGGGGCTTCCTGTTTCTACGACGCGCTTTGTAGACACAACCGCGGTGTCCGCAGGGAGCGCAGTCTCCACAGGCGTTCCTTTGGAGTGGCCCACTCCTAGTTTGGTGAGTCCGCGAGAAAGAATGTTCCACGCTGCGTTTGCGTCTCTGTCCGCCTTGAAACCACAGGCAGGACAGGAGTGTTCACGCACCCACAGCGGCTTGTCGGTTTCGACACCACACTGAGCGCACTCTTTGGAGGTTCCTTCGGGTTCAACTTCCACGAAGTGCGTGCCTTCACGCTCACACTTCGTTTCGAGCATATCGGTGAAGATATTCCACGCCGCTGACGCCGTATTGCGGCTGTTTCGCGGTGATTCGAGCATCCCTTTGACATCGAGGTCTTCGACGGCCACCAGTTCGTACTCCCGAGCGTAGTAGTTCGAGAGTTTGTGTAGGAAATCACGCCGTTTGCGCTTGATTTTCTGGTGACACGCAGCGACACGCTGACGTTGGTTCTTCCAGTTGTTCGACTCGTACTCTTTGCGTGAGAGGTTCCGTTGCTCCCGTTCGAGTCTGTCGCGTTCTTCCGAGAGGTCGAGCGATTCGACTGCCGTTCCGTCAGTGTCGTGGGCATACTTCAGGATGCCCACGTCGACCCCGACCATCTCGTCAGTGCCAACATCCTCCAACGGTGGCTTGGCCGGCGGGTCTGTGTCCATCTCGATACCGAAGATAGCGAACCACTCGCCGGTTTTCTCCTGTTTGAGCGTGACTTCCTTGATCGTGGCTTCGTCAGGCAGCGATCGGTGGTGTTCGATGGGGATATCCGCGAGTTTCGACAGAGACAACACGGTCTGACCACCCTTCTTGTCGAGTTCGAAGCCAGACTGGTTGTAGGTGAAACTGCGAAACTCCCGAGGCGACTTCCACCGAAGTTCACCGACGGTGTAGCCCTGTTCTTTGAGCTTCCCGAGAGCGGTGATATTCTTGGCAATCCGCATGACTGTGGGCTGAAGTACTTTCGAATACACGTCGGTGAGTGCATCCCACCAGTCTTTGAGGTCGGGAAGTTCGTCACGAATCTTCCGCACACGCTGTTTAACGGTGCCCTCGTGTTCGGGGATCTGGTTGAACCGGTACAGGGCGTGGTTGTAGAGTTGTCGACAGGTATCGCGGTGGTAGTCCAACGTTTCTCGCTGCCGCTCGGTTGGCTTGAGGCGATACCTGTAGTTGTAGTTCATTCCACGCACTTCGAGAGAGGCGTGACAGACGTATCAACCCTGGCCGTCCGGAGTGAAAGTAGTCGCCCCGTGGGCCTGTGCCCCGGCAACAAGCACGTGTCTGAGAGACGATGACGGCGGTGTATCCTCTCCCTACTGCGCTGCTTGTCCGCTTGGGCGGACTGCGCTGCTCGTTGAGGAAGGGGGATTACCGCCTGTATTCAGCTAAAATCAGTGTCTCTGTGAAGCTTCCAACGGTATTGTCGCCGTGGTCACTGTGTCAGTCCTGTATCGCTCGCGTCGTAGCGACGAATGCGACAGTTTTCGTCGAGATCGAACTCGACTGACCCGTCAGCGAGACGGACTACAACCTGTGCGGCGGTCGGCACCGCGTCACCGGTACGCACGTTGCTTACCTCCGTAAGACTGTGCGGTCCGATCTGCGCATCACGCGGACGCAGGCCGTGTGTCGCGTACAGTGCCTCAACGGCGTGATGCCCCAGGACCGTCTGTGCGATCGGGATCGGATACGACAGCCAGCAGGTGTCACATGCCGCGGTGGCATACGGTACGTCTTGGTGGAGATACGTCTCTGGAACGGAGTCACGGGGGAGCGACAACCCCGCTGATCCCCAACAGTGCGGGCAAACCCCGTTACGCAAGAGCCGGATATCACACGCGTGGTTTCGGAGCGTGACATCGATAACTGCGTCGAGTGACCGGTTTTCAGTTGCTCGCGGCGGCGTCGGGTACGCCACAGCGGCGCCGTGGTCCGGACAGCCGATATATAGGTAGTGCTCTCGGTACGCGGCGACGAGATTCCGATCGCAGTGGGGACACCCATACTCCGTCTCCTGCTCTTCGATTTCGTACCGTTTGTCGCCATTTTGTGTCTTATAACTCCCCGCCCGAATTGCGGCGACGATTTCCAAGGCGGCTATTCGGGGACGGTACCGCCCGTCCACCTTCTGAATGAAGCCGTCTTGAAGCTCAGACAGGTGGTAACTGAATCGGCTTGTGTCCTCGACGCCCACTTGCTCTCGTAACTCGGAGAACGTTGGCCACCCGGACGACCACGCTTCGTCGTACCGATCTGCGAGAGTTAGCAGGATTCGGACCCGAGTCTCGTCGGTCAACGCTGCATACGCCGACTCACTTGCCTCACGCTCACCCGTCATTGGTGTATGATAGTGCTGTTGTTTCCGGTCGGGTATTTGATTTGTTACTGAACCAACTTAATGGTCGTCCAGATAACACTTACCACCCAGTCACCCGTTCCGTCATCTATGGTCGATTTGCCCTCCACGCTAGAAGCGACCGTTCCGAATCAACTTAATGATGAGACTGGTGTCGCCAGTGCGGTGGCGTTTCTCGCCTTCACGATACCGATCACTGTCGTGTTGAACTTGGCTGCCTCACTCGCCGCTGTCTCAGCCGTCGGTTCCGATGCCGGAGCGACGCTCATATTTATCGCTGGAAGCATCGCGACCGAACTTTCATTCCTGCTCGTTGGTATCGGGTACGTTTCATTTCGCTCGTCGTTCCAAGTCCCGATTCACGTTCCAGACCGAGACGGCGTTCCTGCTCTTGTCGGCGGACTGGGGCTGAGTTTCGCGACCGCGTTCCTCTCGCTTGTAAGCACTGACGCGGTTCTTCCGAGCGTCGAACTCTCTCCTGGATTCATGCAGTACACAAATCTCGCAGCACCGACGGGTGTCGGCCTCGTCATCGCGGCAGTCCTGTCGCTTGCGTTGATCGGTCCTGTCGAGGAGTTCTTTTTCCGGGGCGTCATCCAGCAGCGACTCCGTGCGTCGTTCTCGGCTAGAACCGCGATCGGTACGGCCAGCCTCGTGTTTGCGCTGTTTCACGTCTACCCGGTCCTCCTTCTGTCGCCGCCGATTGCCGCAGTTGCCCATATGACGCTTTATTACTCCGTGATGGGAAGGATATTCGGGTGGGTGTTCGAACGGACCAGTACCTTCGTCGCCCCTGCGCTCGTTCACGGTGTTTTTAATGCCGTGATCTTTGTCGCGCCCCTACTCACCTAAGATCCAGTGGATTCGCGTTTCGGGGATTGAAACACTGCTCTGGGATTAACATTCGAAAGGGTACACCGTTGAGGTAGCCGCCGGTCGGAGGCGGTATTCAAATAAGTATCCGACTGATGAGCATATCCCATCGCCGTGGCATAGTCTGGTGGGATCACCCATCATTTCTCGCGCTCTCCACTGGCTTCTGGGGCGGTTTTTGACCGATCTGCGCCAGCGATGTGGCCGGGCATTTGGCGTCGTGTTCCGTCTCCTCGATACCCGTTCAGCTACCTCTTGCGACACTGCGTTTCGAACCGTGGATTTCCCCACTATTTTGAGGGTCGGTCATCTGGGATAATGTATGTCTGATACGGCCCTCCAGGACATATCGGAAGACGGCTCAACGGATTCCTCAGAGCTGGATCTCGACTGGCTCACGCTTGAAGACGGCGAGTCTATCCAGTGGTCGAGTACCCCGCACAAGTACAGCGTCCTTCCTGCGTTTATCATCGGGATTCCGCTGTCACTCGTCCTTATTGGCATCCCAATCGTTGCTGCGTCCTATCTTCAGTACACCAATACGAACTACGTGGTCACCAATCGCGGCCTCTACAGCAAACGTGGGGTACTCTCACGTGACGTCCAACAGATTGGGTTCGACAAAGTCCAAAACATCTCGTACTCACAGTCGGCGCTCGGCTCGTACTTTGGATACGGCTCCGTTGACGTCAGTACAGCGGGCGGATCTGGGATCGAACTTCAGTTTCGGAGTATCCCTGCCCCGGCAGCAGTTCAGGAACTGATCGCCAGAGAAATTGACAGCCGACAGCAGACCGAGTCCGACTCGACGAAAGAGGATGTTCTTGATTCGATTCTTATGGAACTGCGCGTCATTCGGCAGGCGGTCGCCGACGACCAGAGCGGGTCCCAGGCCGATTCGACTGCCCCGTCTACTGACGAGGCAATCCATACTGACACAAGTAACACAGATGAGTGACAGCTGGTGGTATCAACACGACGATGAACGCGTTGTCTGGAAGGGTCGCCCGCGTCTCTCAGCGGCTCTTCCAGACATAATCGTCGGAAGCGCCATCTCTGTGTTTGCCCTTGTCGGCGCTGTTAGCGTCGACTTCTGGTTGTTCGCGGGGGTGCCCATCGGCGTTGCGGTTCTCAGTTGGGGGCTACTCAGGGTACGACGGACGCAGTATCTCTTGACGACCCGAGCAGTATGGGCAAAGCGGGGCGTCCTCGGACGAACCGTTCGTCGTGTCCATGTCGATAAAATCCAGAACACTTCGTTTTCTCAGTCCGTCACAGGCTCGTTTTTCGGTTATGGGAAAGTGTCCGTTGAGGTCGCCGGAGGACGCGATCTGGAGTTTCGGCGGGTTGATAACCCGAAGAACGTCCAGACAACGCTCGCGGAGTACATGGGGAGTGAAGAGTACGCAATCCCCGGGTCTCGAGAGCAGTGGGAATCTGTCCTCAGTCTTGTCCGTGAAATCCGCGCAACGGTGGCACCCACCAGAGATGCTAGCGAGCCTGTAAGCCGAGAGTAAAAGAACTCATACTGGGTTTTAAATTGTCCGCCGCCAGTCTGGGGGGCTGTCAGTTACTGTGAGTCGTCAGCGCCACCAGCGTCGGCGAGAGATTACGTGGTGACCGGGAGATCAGTTTGCGGTAGGACAACCCGTATATAGATGATCAAGTAGGAGACTGTCGCGAGAAGATACACACTGACTGTCGGCAGTGGCGGCCAGTCCAAAATAAAAATCGCGAACGCTACCCAGAATCCGGCTAATAGAATCCCACACAGTGAGACGACATGTAACCCTTCTTGTGACTGAACTTGGAGGTCGCTCCCCGTCATCAACCGGACGCTGATCATCGCCACAGTAAGTGTCGCCCAGGTCAAGACCGGGAGCCCGAACACTGTCCATATGGTGACCGGTAACTGTGGAGACTCACTGAGCAATATTGGCCACCCAACTATCCCGAGTGCCGCCCAGCCAATGCTCCGCAAGAGCTCTTCTCGGAAGATTGAACGGACGCGTGGGTGGTCAAGGAATTCGCGGAGGGGATGCGTCGGAGTAGTCTCGTCAGCTGTCAGCGCTTGTTTTCCTTCCGGCGACAGCGGCCACTCCGACTCAGGATGGTTGAGATAGTACAAGGTCAGTGAATCAGCGAACGACTCCGTCGTGACGACCCCGTGTTCCTCGAGTTCCGTTAACCGGTTCCGGACAGTCACCTTTGAGACGTCTGGCTTGATCTGCTGTTGAATTTGCTGGAGCGAGAAGAACGGCCGATCTGCTCGATACATCGTTTCGACGACGTGGCGGCGGGTGAGTTTGGTGTTTACCCGCTTGTCCTGGGGCAGCTTTTCTGCGATCCAAGGTGGGAGGGCCATGTGTTATCGGTCGGTCACGCGCAATATCTTAGCGAGTCAAATTGTATGTTTTGCTCTGGCGGGGCCACAGAGCGGTGCGGTGCTGTTTCAGCAAGCGAGACCGCTTTGGAGACCGTGAGGCTGGCCAGAAGAGTCAGGTAGTCGCTGTCGAGCCTCTGCCCGTCGGGTGAACGTACCAGTACCAGAGGGAAGTCACGGCCGTGACCGCGACGTAACCGAGGGTGATCCACCGAGCGGGGTATCCACTTCTTATGACGAGATACACCGCGGCGACACCCCCGAGCATGATCCCGAGGGCAAGGCTTACGGATATTCCGCCTGTCGTCTGGACGCGAAGATCCGACTCGGTCACGGTCCGGATTCCGATAGCACTTGCCGTCAGCACGGCCCAGGTGACCACGGGAAGTCCGAAGACCGTCAGGGGTGTCGTGTTGAGCCAACTAACTTCCATCGTCACTAGCGGCCAGCCGACGAGTCCGACTCCGAACCAGACGATACTTCGTAGCAGTTCCGTACGTACGATTTCGCGTATTTGTGGCGTCATGTCCACGCACCCACATAGCATAGCAACCGGTAAAGCAGCGCCGAGAATTTTGCGTTCACAGAGGTGGGCTTTCCGGGCACGAAAGAGGGTTTGTACCCGGAAAGCAGAGGTATCGCGTCACGGGCTGCGCGCCAGGCGGTCACCAGCCAGTCGTATTAAGCTAGGCGTGAATTGTGGGAGACAGCGAAGGCTCGCAGCCAACCTTGAGCTGTCTCTAGCGCGACGTTGCTGAAACTATTTGTAGCCGAGAATTTTGTCATTCTATTTTTCAAAAAACACGTTCGATGGCATTCCGAAGTCCCTTGCGGGTACGAATAAAGACAGGGCTCGATCCCCGGGTGAACTCCGAGACAGACGAACACCCAACAAGTGAAATCGAGGGCATGCCTCCGGCGGGCAGTAGTAGCTTCCGGCGTGACTGAGTTGAGAGCATGATTGTGCGTTCATCTTGATTCGAGATGCTGGACTAACTCTTCAGACACCTCTTCCCGCTCGTGGTGGACCCAGTGTGATGTATCGGGAAACATCCGAAGTTGCCCATTCTCGCAGTAATTGAGGCTCTTTTCGGCCATTATAGGGCGGAGAGCGATGTCATCCTTCCCCCAGCAAATCAGCGTTGGGTGGGCAATTGTGTCGCGTGGAGGATTGTCTGACCGACGGAATCCCCGGTACCAGTTGATCCGTGGCTTGATGCCGGTATTTTGCCAAGCTTCCTTATAGCGCTCAATCGTTCCTGTATCAAATGTACCCTCATTTGACGTGATTTTGAGGGAATCAACCATGTTGGCCATGTCATTTCGGCCCAGAAGCCATTCGGGGAGTTTCGGAACCTGATAGAACCACACATACCAGCTCCGAAGGATCTGTTGGGGGCTCGACCGGAGGGTCTCTTGATACACTGTCGGGTGGGGAACATTCAAGATCCCGAGGTGATTGACCATCGATGGGTGCCGGAGGGCGACATTCCAAGCGACAAAGCCACCAAAATCGTGTCCGACTACGTGGGCTGACTCCCTACCTTCGCTGTAGATCAGTTCACAGACATCAGATGCGAGATTCGAGAGCCGGTACGCATCAACCCCATCGGGAGCTTCGCTCAGATTACAGCCCCGCTGATCAGGAATGACGACACGAAAACCTGCTTCGACCAGCGGAATAATCTGGTCACGCCAGCCGTACCAGAAATCGGGGTGCCCGTGAAGAAGGACGACGAGTGGAGCATCGGGATCGCCGGCCGCCACCACATGTAGCTGGACGTCGTTAACGCTGCGATAGGTCGATTCCAGGTCGTGATCGGCTGGTAGCGATACCTCAGTACTCGGGGGGGTTGTTGTGACTGACATCAGTGGAGGGTTGAAACGCCAACCGTGTTTTGAATATATCCCACGATCATCGAATTGTACTCTCGTGTGAGCGAGGATACGGTACGTAACCGAATACGATAATTGCCGCACCCATGAGGTCACTTTTGAATACAGAAAATGATCGGCTGGGTCTGGCACGGACCGACCTATTGTCCTCATAGACGCCCTAACTCACACTGCGTAGCAGTACCTCAGAATAGAACAGTGTTTAAGTTACTGAATGATTTCGTTAAATACACGTTCTTCGACTTTTCGAAGATGTTCACCGACCGTTCCTGGAGTGATTCCAACGACCTCACTGATGTCTTCAAGCGATGCTTGTCGAGGTTCCCTATAATACCCTAAATCAACCGCCGTCTCCAGAATTTCTTCTTGCCGAGACGTAATCATCCTGCTAAACGATGATCCGTCGGCTTCGTAATCACCCGTTTCAAGGACATCAACTGACATATATTCTACATTCTCGACGTACTCGTACAATTTTCTGAATATCTCATCAGTCCCCAGATACGTTATCTTAAGCGAATCATCAGTGGTAAAGCGGATAGGTGTATCAACCACCAAAAATGATTCTCGCTGTAATTCCAGTGCCCGTCGTACCGGTTCTGTCGGTTCGAATTGACTCACAGCCATCCAACGGTCCGCTCCGGCAGTCAGATAACTGATCACATGAAATGACTCCTCCATAATCTGTCTGTACCGTTCTTGACTACCACTTGCCTCGGCAAACAACAGCACAGTGTCATCAGCGAGAAGCTCAACGTAGTGAATGGCTCGCCGATTAATAGAAGGGTCATCTGTTAGCTTCTCTCCGAGCGGATGAAACGCACCACCGTCACTTGGTTTAACTAACACTGTGAGATAGCGCATGTACCGAGATACAGTGTATTTGACTAAATTATCATGGATTCCGTATTTATACACCACCACTGGTGAGGCAGCGTTCCTACCAGACTGGGACGTGAACTGACACCCGCTAGACGATGCAACGGCAACAACGCTTGACCGCTGATCGACTCGCGGATGAGGCGGTCACGGCCCTCCCCGACGACGCCGTCGTCAGCCGTGAAGTACACGAGAACGCCCCCGCGGTCGTGATCCGTGCCGACCGGGTCCGCAGGGCCCTTTCAGTACTTCGCTCAGAAGTGGGGTTCGACCACTGTTCGTGTGTGACTGCCCAAGAGTACGAAGACCGCTTCGAGACAGTGTATCACCTCACCAGCTACGACAACCGGACGTGCGAGCTGTCCGTCGTCGTCCCGACAACGAAGGATAACCCGGTGTCTGAATCGGCCGCGCCGGTTTATCGGACGGCTGAGTGGCACGAACGGGAGGCCTACGACCTCGTCGGCATTACGTACGAAGGGCACCCGAACCTGCGACGGATTCTCCTGCCGGAGACCTGGCAGGGCCACCCGCTGTCGATGAACTACGATCGGAGCCAGCCCCAGATTGTGTCGCTTTCCGAGCACGCCAATCCCATCAAAGAGGACAGTCGTCAGGGTGATACGATGTTTCTCAACATCGGACCACATCACCCCTCGACCCACGGCGTGCTCCATCTGGAGGCAGTCCTAGATGGTGAGCAAGTGATCGATGTGGAGCCGGATATCGGGTACATCCACCGGTGTGAGGAACAGATGTGTCAGCGGGGAACCTATCGTCATCAGATCATGCCATACCCCGACCGATGGGATTGGGGCGGAGCGGGATTACTCAACGAGTGGGCGTACGCCCGCGTCATCGAAGACCTAGCCGATATTGAAGTTCCGGAGTACGCACAGGTCGTCCGGACGATGAGCGCTGAGCTGTCGCGCATCCTCTCGCACTTGTTGTTCACTGCGATGTACGCGCTGGATGTTAGCGGCGAGTTCAATGCCACATTTATGTACGGTTTTCGAGATCGGGACCGCGTTCAGGATCTATTGGAGGACCTGACCGGCCAGCGGATGATGTTCAACTACTTCCGGGTCGGCGGCGTTGCCTGGGACGTTCCGGAGCCACGCGATGAGTTCTTCGAGAACGTACGCGCTTTCACCAACGATCTGCCACGGAAGCTCGAAGAGTACCACGACCTGTTGACGAGCAACGAGGTCTTCCAACTGCGTTGTGTTGACACCGGCAAGCTTCCAGCGAAGGTGGCAAAGCAGTACGGAGTCACTGGACCAGTCGCTCGCGGCTCCGGTATCGACTACGACCTCCGACGAGACGACCCGTACGGCTACTATGATCGTCTCAAGTGGGACATCGTCACCGAGGACGGCTGTGATAACTTTGCCCGCGTGCTTGTCCGGCTACGAGAGATGGAAGAGTCGGCAGCCATCGTCGAACAGTGCGTCGATCTCCTTACAGACTGGCCGGAAGCAGATCGAACCTGTCAGGCCAACGTGCCGCGGACGTTGAAACCGTCCGGTGAGTGCTACAGGGCCGTTGAGGGTGCCAAGGGTGAACTCGGAATTTACATCCGCGCAGACGGCACTGAGACTCCCGCACGGTTCAAAATCCGGGGACCATCGTTCTCGAACCTGTCGGCACTTCCGGCGATGGCAGAGGGAGAGTATGTCGCCGATCTCGTCGCAACCCTCGGAAGTCTCGACACCATCATGGGGGAGGTGGATCGATGACGATGTCCGATTCTAGGGTGTGGGGAGACGACGCCAACCAAGAAGTGACCTGTATCGCCTGCGGTGCGACGCTCGACCGCGAGGACGCCCGAGAGTATGATAAACACGGCGACCGCTGGAGCCGCGAAGGCAAGGAGTTCGAGTACCTCTGTAAGCCCTGTGATCGTGAGTGTTGTCACCAGACCCGCGACGGGCTCGAAGAGGCGCTCCTAGCGGCTGGAGCCGGACGAGTCGACCGCGAGACGTTCCTCAGACGGTTCTGTCAGTGACCCACGACTGAAGTCGTGGGCTTGTCAGTGGAGTTCGCATTGTACGGATATCGGGTGCCAGTCGTGACACCTCATGATCATGTTTCAATAACACAGCGACGTGTCACTCCCTATGGAGACCGAACGAACAGCAGACGAGGTCTTCAACCTCTTGGCCGACGAGATACGACTCGACATCCTCCGAACGGTCGCGTACGCACAACACGAGGAAAAACGGACGGGCATCGCTTCGCTGTCTTTTTCCAACATCTACGACCGCGTTGACGTCGACAGCACGTCGAAGCTATCGTACCACCTCGGAGAACTCACAGGGGTGTTCCTTCGAAAACATAACGACGGCTATGCGTTCACTCACGCCGGGGAACAGCTGGTCCGTTTCGTCCTCGCTGAGAACTACCGTCAGCCTTCTGAAATCAGCCCGATCGAGACGGACGGTGGCTGTCTGTTCTGCGGTGAGACGACGGTTCGGGCGGTGATTGAAGACCAGTATTTCATGGTGTACTGTACGGCCTGCGATCGAGGTGTAAACGCGTATCGGGTCAGGCCGGCCCAGGTCCGCGAGCGCACCGGAGAGGACCTGATCGACGCCGTAACCCGAGAGCAAGCCGGTGACCTGCTCAAGGCCCGTCGCGGCGTGTGCCCGGACTGCGGTGGCTGTATCGAAACTGGAGTACAGGACGCCGCGGACATCCCGTTCCCGGACGAACGGCCCGTCTCGTTCATCACTACGAGCGAATGTCGGGACTGTTTACGGTTCCTGAGCCTCCCGTTGCCCGTCGCCGCGGCGTACCATCCGGAGTCGATATCGTTTCACTGGGAGCACGGCGTCGACGTTCTGGGATCCGGCGTGTGGGAGTTCAACCGTTATCTTCACGACGGCCGGTGGACCTCCGAACGGGTTAGCACTAACTCCCACGAGTATCGCGTCGAGCTACGGCGTGACACCTCCACGCTCCGACTGTTCCTCGACGAGAGTACCACCGTCACACGCACTGAGCGCGTGCGACGCAGAGACCAGAGCAAACGCAATTCGTAATAGAATTACTACAAAAATTCCGTTTAGCGAAACGAGCCGTTTCTGACATCAATCGAGGATTTCGACTCGTATAGGTGTGTTCGCGCTATATCGCTCAAATTCGATTTTGAAACGGTTCCAATAATATATCAATACTTCGATAAATATTATGGGTGGGCCGCGCGACGATCCGAGTGTGGAACACGGTGTTCAACGAGATGACGTCAACAGAACACACGGAACGTGACCGACATCGAGAAGCGAAGCGGACTGACCGCGGCACGGTAGCGAACCGGCCGATGTCAGTCTCGGAGATCAAAGCGTCCTACGCCGAGTTCGCGGACGGGATGAGTCGGCTCGAATGGCTCGATCGGATCGTCATCGGACGCCGTCGCCGCCACCGATTCAGCGACGTGGACGGCAGAGTGTTAGATGTCGCCTGCGGCACCGGAACGAACTTTCGGTACCTGCCCGAGACAGTCGAACTCGTGGGGATCGATATCAGCCCGGAGATGCTGTCGAACGCCGATGAACAGCTCGCCGATCTCGGGAGAGACGGGACGCTCTTGGAGATGGACGCACAGGATCTCGCATTTCCGGACGATAGCTTCGATGCGGTGATCTCGGCGCTATCGACGTGTACGTTTCCGGATCCGGTTGCCGCACTCCGGGAGATGGATCGAGTCTGTAAGCCGGACGGGACGATCCGTCTCATAGAACACGGGCGGAGCGATGTGAGGCCGATCGCCCGGTTCCAAGAGTGGCGCGCCGATCCCCACTACGCGAAGAGCGGATGTCGCTGGACGCAAGAACCAAGCGAAATCGTCGATGAAGCGGGGCTCTCGATCGAGGAGACCGACACCGGATTGTTCGGTATGATAACTACCTTCGAGATCACGCCCGGAGGGGGTGACGACCGGTGATAGAGCCGTCTTCCGGCGCGTTTGAGTGGCTCGCAGTCGGTGTCCTCCTGACGTTCGCGGGGGCACTGATCAAGTTCCACGGGTGGACGTTTCTCCTCGCAGGGTACGACGAGACTGGAGAGATTCCGGACGACGTGGTACAGGATATTGCGGGGAACTCCGTTCTCCGTGTCGGCCTTGCCGTGTTCGCGATCGGTATTCTCGTCTCCGTGACGAACCCACCGTCGTATCTCGGTGTCTTGGTCGGCGCTGGAATCGTACTGGCCGTGCTGCGGATGATCTACCGATTGAACACGTGGTCGCCACGGACGGCCTGAGCGGATGCTGACGACCGCACCAGCGACCGGAGGCCGGGAGCTTTCCCTGCCGAGCGGTCACCGTTCCCGAACGACTTTCGCGGTTCGGCTACCGTGTGCCGATCATGACTGATCTCCTGATTCACGACGCGATCGTGGTTACGGTGGATCACGAAAACCGGATACTGGAGAATGGCTCCGTTCGAGTGACCGACGGAACCATCTTGTCGGTCGAACCGACTGAGCCCGCAGATCGCCGATCGACCGCGGAACACGTGATCGATGCGAGCGGCAAGGTCGTGATCCCTGGTCTCATCGACGCCCACCGTCACACCGATTTCACCCTTGTGCAAGGACTGTTCAGTGAACTCCCCGGTGACGAATTGCTCAAGGAAGCCTTCGCGTTGTATCACACGGCCGAATCGACTCTGGGGGACGATTTTTTCGAGGCCGCGTGGCGGCTCGCCTGCCTACGCCAACTCACACACGGCGTCACAACCGTCAACGCGATGGATTTCACGCCGGAACTCGGGGCGGAAGCGATCGGTGAGACTGGATTACGCGGCGTGATCGGACCGGAACTCGCTGACTTCCTCACCCCTGCGTCCGCAGCCGAACAGCTCGTAGACGCCCGACGGTTCATCGAAACCTATCACGATACTTTCGAGGGACGAGTCACGGCGAGTATCGCACCGGGGGGCGAAGCCGGCTGTTCACGGACGCTCTGGGAGGGTGTGGCCGAGCTACGGGCGGACTATCCCGGCTTGCGACTTCATACACATCTGTATGATTCCGCCGCGGCCGACACGATGGCTGCGGGAAGCGGCACCGATGACCCACTCGACTTACTCGACCGGTACGGCCTCCTTGATGAGCGAACATTACTCACCCATCTACTACACGCAAGCCGAGACGACGCACAGCGGATCGCCGATGCCGGCGCACACGTGCTTCACTGCCCAACCGTTTACAGTTACTTCCAAGCTGGAACACAAACTTGGTTCCCACTCCCCGCACTCCAAGAGTTCGGCGCGAACGTTGTCATCGGCCTGGATGATCCGTTCTGGTTCGATTCCTGGGATCTCATTCAGGAATCCAAACACGCCCGGTTATTGGCGAACTTCGAATACGGTGCTCAGCAATGGTTGTCGTACGATCTCCTCAAAATGCTCACCATTAATGCCGCACGCGCACTTGGCCTCGGCGGGAAGATCGGGAGTCTCGAACAGGGAAAACGCGCCGACCTCGTCGTCATCGACGTCAATACGCCGCGCCATCAGCCGTACAGCAACATTCCTTCAGTACTGATGAACACCGTAACTGCGGGAGACGTTGAGACGGTTGTCGTAGAAGGTGACATCCTGATGGAGGACCGGTCGATCAAATCTATGGATGTCGAGACCGTTCAAACAGCCGCAATCCGAGAGCGAAAACGTTTTCAGCGATGTACTGGCTGGGAAACGTCCCTCGCTGGCAGTACACCGCCGGACAGATCGATACTTCGACGCGTGTCTGGACGGCTCCTATTGAGAGCGATAAAACAGTATGGCCGCGGCGTTGTCAACCAATACCTGTGAAGATTAGGTCAGTAGCTGATGGATCGGGAACACAGACAGGTGAATCGCCTCGGGGTCAAGTACCAGGGCATTCTCCTTGTGTTCAGTAAAACCGCGGTATGACATCACTAAATTTATTTGAGTATCTCAGCCAATTTGATCTGGTGTAACGGGGACACCACATCAGAGGCACATTCTTGAGTATACTATCACTAGTGTTGTCGGGACCTGTATGTCCTAACTTGATACATTGAGAGTCACCGATATTCTCCACCATCGGTGCTATAGTCATAAAACGACCAGATATCCTACCTTGGTGACTCTGTATACTTAGACCAATGCTTCTCGTCAAGTCTGTATTATTAGCTCTTGGTTACAGGGGGAATCAACGCACAGATACTACAGAAGACGATGGTGTACGTATTTCAATATCCAATTCCTCGGAGACACAAGTTCCACGAGCAACTCGAAGTTAGCATCCACAAGGACTGGCGGGGAAGAGCCCTCGACAGGCTGTTGTCGGAAATAGACCACCAGATCCGACGACCTAGAGATCATCTAAAAGCCAGTTCCCGAAATCACGTTGCTTGTCGCCCGCTCGGTACGGATCTTTCAGCACTACCTGCGGCAACTCAGTACCGACAGCGTTGAGAGCCATGTACTTACAACAGACACTCTATCCGATCGGACTGGCCAGTACCAACATTGCAATAGGCTGGCTGCTTTATTACTTATCTGAGCCGGTCCTAGGAGGGCTTGTCGTCGTGGTTGGGGTCTTTGTCATCCTCACCTCAATAGGAAGTACTCTCAGTCGGTATAAACCCGTACTCAGTGATCAACACTGACTCCAGCAACGATGGCTTACTACTATTAGATCCGCTACCGGTTAGGTACATGAATGCCCTCCACAGCATCTGTTCAAAAGTCACGAGACAGAACTGTGATTGATCCTGATGGGTCTGTGTTCCACGCCCAGGGTACGCGCAGCGGGTCGCTTTGTCACCACATCCGTAGATGAGCTCAGCAGCGACAACTCACAATACGGGAGATAGTCGCCTCCCGGATCCCGAACTATCGGCCCTCCTTGTGGCGAATCTGGTTCCGGTTGTCGGGATTGTTGTTTTCAACCTGTCGGTTTTAGAACTGCTGACGTTATATTGGCTTGAGTTCGGTGTTGTCTGTTTTTGGGCGGTTGTTCGAGCGACGTTTGCCGGGCGGCCAATGGAACGGAACGGGGATCCAATCCTGTTGGGGGCGATTGCCACAAAACAGACCTCCATTTCAGTCCCGCTGATCGGTGCTAACGTCCGACTACTGACGATTCCGACACTTTTGTTCGTGGTACCGATCCTCATCGGACTGTGGCTGTTCGTCGGGGCATTAGTTGTCGGCCCCGTAGCAAGTGTGAATCCGGATGCCAACATCTCGTCGTGGCTTATTGCTGGTGCGTTTGGAATTTTCATCGCAGCAGGATGGCGAACAGCCACTACGTACTTTCGAGATGGTGATTACCAAGATCACAACGTCGCAACCGCTCTTCAGAGTGTTGTCACGGAAGGCGCAACAGTACTCCTCGCAAGCATCATCGCGCTGCTCACCGCAGCTCTGGTTGTCTCTAACGGCGGGGGTGGAGAGACCTCTCGTGCGGTTGAACGGGTTGCGACGGGACCACTTGTCGCAGTGGTAGTCTCAATTAGGCTCCTCACCGATCTCGCAGAATACTACTACGATGGCCGTCTCGGTGCGGGATTGTGGTCACTTGTCGGCCGTGGAGACGCATACAGTCCCCCGGAGCGTGAGACAATTGAGACAACGCTATCAGGCAATCCCACAGTTTTGCGGCCGTCGCTGTCGGGACGGCTGCTGCCTACGGCCTCACATTTCCGGACACACCCTGGACTATGGTTGCTGACACCACTCGCCTTTCTCGCCGCATCACTTGCTGTATTTGATGGTGCTACCCAAATAGCGGGTGGCATCATGCTTCTCGGGATCGGCGTCCCGCTTGGTCTCATCCATCTCGACTACTGGATCCGGTACGCTGGTGTTGAATACCGGCTAGATTCGGACACCATTGTTGCGACTGATACCCTGTTTCAAACCCCTCTTTGGCGGTACGAATCGCTAGCTGATCATGAGGTCCGAATCGAACGTGACGCCGTCGACAGGTGGTTGGACACCTCGACGGTACTCGTTGACCGCGGTGGCAGGCCGACCAAGCTACCACGACTCGAAGATACGACCCCAATCACGAACTCACTTGTCGACGCGAGTACCGCAGACAATGACGCTGGTGCGAATTGGAATGCGAATACACACGAGCCAGACACTATGGTGGAAGTTAGCATCGAATTGCTGCGGCTAGACGGTACAGCACCTCGTATCTCGCTTGCGTCGGTGGCTCTGTTCGGAGTCGTCTCACTGATTGCGTTGGTGATAGCTGCTCAGTTTGAAGGCGGCGTAGCAGCGGGCGTCTTCGTATTTTTGTTCACTGCGATTCCGCTCGTCGGGCTTATCATCTATCAGATCAAACAATAACTAACGCTGTTGACCCTCCAGTGTTAGACTGCGGCTCCACGAATTTGTGACACTAACTTCTACTGGTGAGGTGTCGGTGCTACATACTCTATTTGACAGATGAATGCTGGTGGACAGGGTGGAGGGCCGTCCTTCCAGCGGGGGGTGATCGATGGAACGTCGCGGGGGAGGTGGTGAGCCTCCCATCCGTCGGGGGGAGAGGTGAGCGATGGGAGAGGCTCAGCGACCGGATATTTGTTCAAGACCGCCTCCGGCCGGCGGCTACCTGTATATAATACTGGGAATAGTATCAAGCCCATAGCAGCGTTTCATCGGGAGAAACACGGCGCAGTTGGGCCTGAATCAGATTTTTTGAGTGTCAGGCCACGCTCTCAGTTGAGCCAGTGGCATCGTTATACTGGTAGCCACCGAACCCAAGAAGTGGGTAGAAGATGAACGAAATAAACGTGAGTCCGAGGCCGAACAGGATTCCCTTATTGAATTTGCCAGCGATATCGATACTAATCTTCAGCGTGGCGAAGAAATTGATCACCGGGACGAAGAACAGAGCAAACCAGTACCATGCGTTTCCGCTTACTTTGACCAAGACGTAGAGGTTTTATATCGGAATAATCTCAGCCCACCCCGGCTTACCAGCTTTCTCAAATACTTTCCAAAATCCGGCAAAAATCAAAACAGTGAGTCCTAGTGTAACGAACAATTCAATATTGGTACTACCTGCTCCTTGTATCGAAACGGATGAACTCAACGCTAATCGCATCACTCAACTGATTCTCCTATATCAATAAGAAATCCAAGTCAGCGTTTCAGGCACTGAACCACAACCGTTAGAATAGTTATATCCCGAAGTGCGATTCACGTGTGACAACAGTGTATCCCTGAACCGAGAGCACCTCGTCACGATACCGATTCGCGATCAGCTGTTGTGGGACACGTCGTAGTCCGAACCGCCGATTTGAGCTGTATGTTACGTCGATGGTTGTGTATTCCCTTGAGCTGTTAATCGTCGACGTATATGTTGCCCATGGTTGTCCATCAACCGTGACTTCTGACTCAATTAGGTAGCCACCACCTGCTGTCGAATCCGTTTTCGTGTGGACAGTCACGTCGGCCGATCGGAGTCCAAACAGGTACGAAACGGAATATATTGCTGTGTCACCCTCTATGGAGACCTTATCAGCCACACCCCATTGAAGTGCGAGAACAGGCGGTAGGGGCCCGGAAAATTCGTCAATAACAGTATCAAGGTCGTCACTAGTTCGAAGTCGGAACGTCCCGTTTGACTGAAAAATAGGAAGTCGTACTCCAATAATGAGGATAGCTGCGACGAGAACAGATGGTAGCAATGCTGTTACGAGATATGTGCCGAGGAATACCGACACCGCGAGGACGACGACAAGCGCGTTGAGTGGACGTTCGCGTCTAAGATATTGCTGTGCGACATCAACCGCTTTTTGTGAGCGCTCAGAATCCGTGGAGGGTATCGTGGAAACCATTGATGACAGAAATTTACTTTTGCGTTTTGATACAATTTCTCAACATTAAAAGAAGTTAGCTCTGTTAAAATCCTTAGATTCTGATACAAACTCCACGCGAGATACAGGGGGTGAGTTTATCATACCGAACCCAGACTTCCAGAACACATATCTTCGTAGCTTCCGGCTAAGGAAGTAATGTCCGCGCTTCAGTCTGCCCTCCTCAATTGGAACCCGAGTCGGTTCATAACTGCCGTCATAGCTGGCGCTGCAGTCTTTCTTGCGTCCCAGGTTACTGATGGAGTTCTCTTGGAGTTTGGTGTGGCAGTTATCTTAGCAATGGTACTCCATATTCCATGGTGGTTGTACAACCGTCATACCACCCAGTCTGTAGATGGGTGACAGACTCGCGCCCTGTATTCGGCAGCCTGTTTGTATCAACTGCTGAGGATTTCAACAGAGCCGAGAGGTTGAAATGGTGAACACAGAAGTAAAAACAAGCAAATGGATGTACCAACCAGCACTATTGCTAACTGACGAACTAAGCAACGTCGTGGTGATTAATACACATGATAGATGACATTTTTGAGTTCATTATCGAACTACTGCTGGAGTTGGTCCCAAACGCGGTATGGAAGGTTCTGCTGAGTGTGGTCGGGATCGCAATGACGGCAGTCGGAGCGATAAAAATCACAGAGTCAACACGAATAGGGGCCGCATTAATCGCCGTCGGTACATTCCTATTTATAGGCTCTCTCCTCTCGTTGTACCGATCGAGCTAATTCTTTTTTATCACGACGCCGTCACGAGCACGAACGCGACGACACTGATGAGGAACACGATGAGTGTGAACACGAAGCCGGTCAGTTTCACTCGACGGCCATAGGCGTTGAGTTCTTCTCGGGAGTACATGATTGTAACGAGGCGAGACGGATGTCGGAACGGACTCGGTGGCCGTGGGTCTGGAATACGTTCACGCAGTCGTCTGTATTCGGTAAATGACCAAATGCCATAGAGTGTGAGCCCAAAGACAAATCCTAAAACCGATAGAAGCGCCGCAAGTAACGCGAATCCGACTGGATTAGTCACACTGACCTGTAGTGATGATCCCTCCGAATTCAACAGAAGTGCTACTATGGTTACGAGAGAAACAAAAAACACAGCTGGTGTAAACAGCATGAGACGCTTACTAACTCGAGACAGTGTATCCCGACTGAGCCCGAACACCGTGTTATATCGAGTTGGCTCGCGCTCACTCGTTTGACTAATCTCTGTATTTTGGCCAGGATTACGCGCCCCAATCGCATGAAGTGCTGTCAAGAGCGCCAGAAGACTCCCGAAACCAATGAATCTGAATGGAGCAAATATCGTTTGTCGCTTGAGAAACGCTCCACTAGGGTTGTCGGGGGTAACGTAGGCTGTAGCTGTCTCATTCGGTTCGTACGGCTCAATAATACGCTGAGCGTCGCTCTGGACGGTGTATATCGGCCTCGTTGAGCCTGGGAACACCTGTTTGCTCGTATATTCACGCCCCTGATATTCGTAGGTGTGCTCAACTGAGACGCGGTAGTAGAAGCGACGCCCATCAGATCTGCTGATATCGGTGCCAACAACAGTTGTTTCAACAGCGACAGCATCGTCAACAGCGTTCGATTGCTGGACGTAGTCATAACCTCCATACCCAGCGATACCAAGTCCGAGAATGAGCGCGAGAAGGATCAGCGGCGTAACCGTGACAGCCACCCCACGGAGAGTAAACTGCATTTCACCTGAATATTTTTAGGGGAACCAATAAGCCTGAACGGAGTGTTTCAACAGCAGCAACAGCAGTCAGTTGATCGCTATACCGCTGGACGAAGCCGACAAACTTAGAAATAAACTTACGAAACAACTATCCTCAGAGTCGGCTATACCACTCGACATATCCGTGTTTCCGGGCCAGTAACGGGTGTAATGAAATTATGGATGAATCACTTGAACAACCAGCGTGAGTGAGCGCAATGACACCAGTAACTGCCCAGCAGTTCAACGCTGTTCCATATAAAAATCCGAAAGCGAATCCCCTCCGCCAATGCTGCTCTCATTAGGACTCTCAGTTGCCGTTGATGTCGTTGCTGTAGGCCTGCTGGCGTGGGTAACGTGGCAAACTGCGAAGGATCGGTCCCCCCCAAATGCGGTCCCCTTTGCGCTAATAACCGCCAGTCTGTTGCTGTGGGCGCTCCTCTCGCTGATATCTGAATTTCCGAACGCGTGGGGGGTCGGATCGAATTTGGCTGCTATCGCGCAGGTTGTCCCGGTTGTGTTTCTTCCCGCAATATGGCTAGTCTATGTGCTTGGATATATCGGCCGAGAGACAGGCTTTACTCTTCTCCGAGGGGCGGTGTTTGTTCTCCTTACGCTCCCGCTGATTGGGGCAGCAGCCACGTTCGAGGGTGACCCAATGCGAGAGGAAATTCGTCGCTCACTCGCGTCGCTCGTCGGTACTGAATTATTCTTATTGTTCATAATTTACGTCTACGCAGCGTTTCTCTTCCTCAGGTACGGTTGGAACCACGGGCGTGTTTCAAGGACACAGGTTGGGATCCAGCTGGGAGCAATCTCAGCACCATACGTTATTGGGGGCTGGCTGGACGGGAGTTTGATCATCGATGGAGTCACTGGCGGGTTGTTAGTTTCGGGAGTGTTACTTGCCGTTGCGATTCAACGCTATCCGGTATTGACGGGGTTCCCGAAAGCAGATTATGTCGCCCGGTCACGCGTCGTCGAATCGCTTCAGGAGGCGGTTGTCGTTGTCGACTGGGAAGCAAATATCCTCGATGCCAACGTGACAGCTGAAAGCCTGTTTGGGTGGACGACACGAGACGTGATTGGGACACCACTCAACGCGGCCGTTGACGGGTTCGGCGGGGTAGATCTATCAGGAGGTACCACAGAGGTCGCCTCGCTTCAGACGACAAAGGGCCGACGTCCGTTTCAGTACACGGTCTCCGACGTCGAACGCGACATGGGTGACAGCGACGAGGAGCCTGTGGCGCGGACAATTGTCTTTCGAGACGTGACCGATCAACGAACCCGGGAACAGCGGCTCTCAGTACTCAACCGAGTGCTTCGACACAACGCCCGGAACAAACTCGACGTGATCTTAGCGCATGCGGATCACGTAGAAGACGACACGCACCAGACAGCCATTCAAAATAGTGCCAGCGAGCTTGCCTCGGTCAGCCGGAAGGCACGAGAGGCTGAAGCGGTTATGACCGATAGCGTTAGCGCTCCGTCAACGGTCGACATTGCTGCTGTCGCCCACGAAGTCGCTGCGACGGCACGTGATGATTATCCGGATAGCAGCATCTCAGTCACCGCACCGGAGCGGCTGCAATTGACCTCCTATCGAACTGTTGTGCGCCGGCTCATGACTGAACTCGTTGAGAACGCTATCGTTCACTCAGATGACCCCGCACGAGTCGATATCGAGGTGGAACGAACAGCTGATGATATCCCGCAGCTCCGCATCGCGGACAATGGTCCCGGGATCCCAGACCGAGAGCGTGACTTATTGACCGAATCGAGCGAAACACAGCTCGAGCACGGACTTGGAGTCGGACTTTGGTTCGTCAATTGGGCCGTAAGCCAACTGGGCGCTGAACTTGAGTTCCAGTCAACTGGTTCCACAGGCACTACTGTAGTCGTTCGTTTTTATCGGAACAAAGAGTCGATGCCGCAAGACTCAGACGGCAGTGATAATCGGTGAAGGCGTATTGACGCCATACTTCTAGAGGAATGTACTCTATTAAAACATTCGCCAAGTTGTATATTCTGACGCAGTTGGTGTCAGTACAATATCAGCAGAGGTCTTTCTTCGGCTAATTCAATTAACAATGATGCCCTCCACTAACACCAATATCCAGTCACTCCGGCAACCGATAGTACATGGTCTCCTCTGGTTCGTTGTTGTCTTGGTATACGAATATCTGATTACCGATGGCACACTATTTTCAGCACTTTTAGTGGCAATTATAAGTGCGATCTTCTATGGTGGGCTGATATACTTCTGGAATGTATACTGAACGAAAGTTCTACAGTATCAACGAACAAGTGTATGAGATTGAATAAACTGGGACAAAAAGTAAGCAACCCTCAATGACCAGCCGTTTCATCTACCTCTGACACGACCTACCCACACGCGGTGTTCCTCTGTGGCTCCGCCGGTCCCATTGGATAGTCTCAAAGGTGCGTTACTGTACATCCTCATTGGGATTGCTATCATCAGCTACGGGGGATACGATTACGTTCAACAGACAGAGGCAGTTCGAGAGTCAGTCGAGGTTGATGCGACTATCGCTGAACTCGACATCGAGACGGACAGCGGAACGTCATCAAATCCAGGTGCGAATTTCGATTCAGTGGTCGAGTTTGAGTACACCTATAATGGGAATGAATATACTGGAACAAAAATATATCCCGCAGATATTGAACAGAACTACGAAACGCAGTCAGGCGCCGAATCAGCTATTGAAGAGTACGAACAGGGGATACAGACAACCGCATATGTCTCTCCCGACCAGCCGGGAGATGCGTTTTTGAAAGATCAAACGTCAAACGCACCGATCATCGCGATTGTGCTCAGTGGAGTATTCACTCTCTTCGCAGCAGTTTCCGCCGTAAGGAAATTCTAACACGCTGAAACTGCGCTCGGGGTGATAAGTTGGGCGTGAGTCAGGTTAAATACGTTGCGCATCAGAATTATTTGGCCTGAGAATCGAATACTATGCCTCTGTTTCTGAGCTAGAGAGCGTGAATAACACCTATACAATTGCCGGATGCTGACTGAATTATGGACAGAAGCTCGAAGAGTCAGTTGTTGGTTTCTGGAGGAAGTCTTCTGCTAGTATTCCAACTAATTGTGTTTCAGCAGGCTTTCAATATTGTCGCAAATCCTGGAGTTTCAGGCACGCTGAGGAATGTTTTCAGTGGTGGATTGTTACTCATCGCTACGATCTGTATCGGTAGCGGAGCGTATCTTCGGTATTAGCGTATCTCAGTTATACAGGGTCTACACCAAGCGCCTGAGCGTCGATCGATTTTTGTGAAAGAGTAGCATACACACAGTTGCTGATGCCCTCCGCAGATTTACGGGGACAAACCTCCTTCGAGGGCCGGAGGGATGGGGGGGCATCAGCGTTTTCTACGCTGGTAGTATGCCTCTGGTCAAGAACATTTAGCCGTATGTATTTTGGCCGTGACCCATAATTGTCGACACGGTGATGCCCTCCATATTCGATCAACTGGACGATCATCCGGTCTCACTTGTGGCCGGATTTGTGACCGTCGCCGGAGTGTATGTACTCACTCCGGCAGTGTGGTACGTGGCACTGACCGCGGGGATGGTCGCGTCTGGCGTTCTTGAGTTCACGATTAAGGAGGTACCGCCCGATACCGACGAGTATGACCCGGAACAGTACCCGCTATGGGCAGCCGCGGCTTCGGGAGACGTTCCGAGCGACAGTCACGACACCGGCTCTGCGGATGATGCGCTGTCAACACTACAAGAGCGATATACCAGCGGAGAGCTCAGCGATGCGGAATTTGAAGACACAGTCGAACGACTCCTCGAGTCCGACAGAGATGACGCGCCATCGCATCTGGAAGAGGATTCGGTCTTGGAAGAGTCGGAAAAGTAACAACTCTGGTGACGATATAGAGCCAGTCATCTGTCCTTTAAAACGAGACTAACTCTCAACTCTCACTAGCTCTCCGCCACACACGCCAGCCGATCAAAAATAGCCTTCAACGACGCTAACCACTCCGTTTCCAGTTTCGATCTTGGCACACTCATTCGGATCGCTGCCGAGAAGACAGTCTGCGCGGTCACCCACACCGTTATCCAGTCGGACGTCTACTCGGTAGACTGCGCGTTCGAGACGAGTCTGGATGCTGACGGTGTCTTGTGGACCGACAGAGACGGTCCGGGTGAACGCGGTTTCGCCGTTGTCGTCGGTGATTGTGATGTGAACATTGTGGGTACTATCGTCGTAATTCCTGAGGCATAGACTCTCACCACTAACCCGACGTGTATCTGGGTTTCCTGAGTGGTCGGTTGTGCGATGCTCAGCGCGATAAGCCTGTTTTGCGGGCATGTATGGACGGTGGAAGTCCAGTCCGTAATAAGTTGAGTCACCGTTACGGAACGTGAAACACGGATTCTACTACTTCGCCGATCTGTGTCGACCCTGTCACTGACCCAGAAACATTGGACCCGGGTATATGCCACTTCAATACACTAGGGCAAACATTCGACTTGAGATAGAATCGTTCGGTAAGCAGTACTCGGGGGGCCTTTGGGGGGTTCGAGGGCTCTGTTGACTCGATGGAAACGCTGCTACTCCATGAGAACGTGAAACAAGATATGGGGCGCAAGAGACCGACGGATTTCACGTGCCACAGAGCACGTTCTGTTGACTGGTCCGTGTGCGAAAGAAGTCGAGTCATGGGCGTTACAGCCCGGATGCCGCGCCCCGCGGCATCCGGGAAAGCCCGAATAGGTGAATCTCTGCTTCACGCACTGGCGTCCCGGGTGAACGAACCATGTACCTCGGAATAGACGTCCACAAACGGTACGCACAGGTGGCAGTGATGGATGAGGCTGGGAAGATCGTCGAAGAGGTTCGCGTCGAAAACGCGAACCTCGACGACCTCGCCCAGCGGTACGCCGGCGCACAAGCCGTGCTTGAGGCGACCTCCAACTACTACCACATCCACGATACGCTGTCGGAGCACTTGGATGTGACTGTCGCTCATCCCAAAAAGATCAACCAGATCGCAGACACCGACAAGAAAACCGACCGCGTTGACGCCAAAGAACTCGCGCGGATGCTCCGGTTAAATTCGGTGCCTGAAAGCTACGTTCCGACCGAGGAGGTCAGGGAAGCCCGCGCACGAGTGCGCGGGCGACAGACGTTGGTCGAAAACCGTACCAAGTACGCCAACAAGATTCATGGGCTTCTCTCCGATCACGGCATCACTGAGGACGTGAAACCGCTAACCGTAGAGGGACGAGAGTCCCTGCGGGGACTCTCGATCCCGACGCCGTTCGATACGTTGCTTGAGTCGTACCTCGACCTGATCGAGTCGCTCACCGATGAGATTCAGAAGCTCGATGAGACGATCGAAGAGCGCGCTGGGTCTCTGAAGGAGACCCAGCTGCTCATGACGATTCCCGGTGTGAGTTACTACACTGCGCTGACGATCTACGCGGAGTTAGGTGGGATCGACCGGTTTGACGGTGACAAGGAGGTCGTCAGTTACGTGGGATTGAACCCGGTGATCCGCGAGTCAGGTGACTCGCGGATCGAAGGGAGCATCTCAAAACGTGGATCAGGGAGTGTGCGATGGTTGCTCGTTCAAGCAGCAAACACCGCAGTTCATACCAGTAACGACGAGTATCTGAGTCGGTTTTACGACCGGTTAGCAAGCCGAAAGAACTCACAGAAAGCGATTGTGGCAGCAGCTCGGAAGATGCTGGTATCGATCTACCACATGCTTGATCGGGGAGAAGCGTACGATCCACCCGGTGTGACCGCATAGACGAAGGACCTGAGGGCCGCCCGTTCGGCGGCCCTCAGTGGCCAGCCGAGGCCCTCCATGAGCGTCAGCTATCGCCAGACAGCGACCGCACCGCAGACACGTTCTGGCCGCCTACCGGCTGTGAAAACAGCAGATCCCTAGACGGCGTAATCATTTTGTCGCTAGGCGTGGTTTGCCCGGGTAGCAGCGTTTCCATAGGTGAAATCCACAATCGGTGATATGCTCTTAGAGACGTGCAAAGTACAGAGCGCGAATCTGCCGCACGCTAATTCATACGAATACTACAATTATAAGAAAGCTTATAATAACGTATCACCTCTACTGTACGATTATGAATTCACGACGACGTGATAGTCACGCAAATAGCATGCGACGTGCTACCACGAGCAGACGGGCGTTACTCACAGCGAGCGGCGCCGTCGCAATCGGCGCGCTAAGTGGCTGTCTGAGCCAAGTCGCGTCGTCAGTCACGAACACAGGGTCGTCGCCTGCGGCAGTGTTCGCAGGTGCGGATTGGAACGACGATGACACGGAAGTCACCTTCGAGATGGCACCGGAAGGCCCGCACGTGGCTCGGTTGACTCCAACGGTGGCCGGGCGAGTTGAGTTGGAAGGGTGGGTGACTTCGACCGCGCTCGCCGCGGCGAACTACAACAACTCTCGGAGTGACAAGTCAATTATCCGGGCTCCTGACGGGGATGGAGATGCCGATGCCGATGGCGTTGACGACGACGTTCGCGGTGAGGACTATAATACGCCCCGGAGTAATCGGAGTATCGCGGGACCCAGCGATATCATCGACGACGATATCGACGAAGACGACGAGACGTTCCGGCGCGTCTTCCGACTTGACGCACAGCTCCAAGAGGCGACGACTGCGGCTGCGACAGCAATTTCGAAGCGGAGTGCGCGGACGGGGCGGAATCCGGAAACGGAGAAAGAGATTACTGGGGTGTTGGGTGATATGGAAGCGGTGCTGGCCGAGATGCGGGCAGTGCTGGAGCGGTGTTCAGACGAGTCCTGTGTCGCGGCACTGGCGAACGTCGCAGATAGGGAGGCAGACGTTGTCCGAGCGCAGGAGTACGCTCAGGACGGCGAATGGGCGGCGTTCGGTCTTGACGGTGGTGGCGGGAACGACATCCTCGTCGGGGATTACTTGCTTCCACCAGTCGAGTTTGACTCATCCGGGTTGTTCAGTCCGGGAGAGCAGGCGGAGCTTTTCAGGTATCTTGAACAGAAGCCTGTTGTTGCGGAGCGGTTCGCTGTGTGTTTGCCCGATGCTGAGGTTCCGGGTGGAAACGGGAGTATCGAGGAAGCGGTGACGCCGGAGCGGCTCTTCGCCTACCTGACGGGTCGGTCTGATGGTGAGGGCCAACTCTACGCGTGGGGGTCAAATTCGGCTGGTTTGAGTGGTCCGGATGAGAGTGGTGATTGTGACGATGACGACTCCACTGTGTCCCCGGGTGCGGTATGCGGGGCAACGCCCCACTTCGTTGCGGAGATGACGGGGCCTGTGGCGACGGGCGGTGGACTCGTGGCTGAGCGCGCTGCTGACGGCCACGTTGTTGTGACGAACTCTCCACCGTCTGCTAAAGCTGGTACATCTGTTGTGGTGTGTCCGGTTGAGGGTGAGCCGTTCGAGCCGGAGGGGTTGGATGCGTGGGCAAAGAAAATGGATGACCTACCTGTGGAAATTACTCAGCAGGGTCGGTTGCTCAACCTGACAGTAGCGCAGGTAATGGTTCAGCCACCGGGTTGTCCGGAGCCGGTTCCAGCCCTCATGTACGTGGGTCGAGGGCTGAACGATGGGCAGCTCATCTACTCAGGTGGATGGATTATCGATGATGCTGCGTTGTACGAGAATTCGACGACGGTGTTGTCGATGGTGGGGGCAGCACAGGTGGTCCCGGTTGGACTCGACCGTCTCGGCGATCTCGACAGTGATGGGCTCGGTGATGGAGTGGCGCGAGCAGGGGTGAGTGAGCGGGCTCTGCGGGGCGCGCGGATTGAGTTGGGCGGAGTCGACAGAAGCGGCGACATCACTATCGAAGGGCTCGGTGGGAGGCTCCCGGGAATGACGTCCGGAGTCGATAGTGAAAAGGGGGAGACGTATCGGGTTGTGACGCACGTGGCGGTGGATGCGCCGGTGTTACACTTGGTGAACGCTTCGAGTGCGTCGGATGAGATAAAATTCAAGGCGGGGGCTGAGCTGTCGAAGAGCGTGAACTGACTGTCCGTGTTGTACCATACACTCTCGGTGGCGACCCGAGTTCTCGAACAGTATCGCTGTGCTGTATGTACTCTCTGTATACAGCACGCGAGTTCTACCAGACTCTGAGGATTTCGACAGAGGCCTCTTTCTACTACGAACGATACCACATAGGATTCCATTTTTTCAGAACAATCGTTGTAGCCGTTGCCACAGAAGAAGACACAGCCGATGAGAACGGCGACCAACACACCAAACGAAAGTTTCGCTACCGTTGGATCATGCGTTGCGAAAATCTGGTTGAACCGGATATGTCGTTCAACCGTCTGCCGGAGACTTCCACCCATTGGTACCCGGCGTCAGCGTTGAACTGACGTTACATCGGTGTGTTCCCCGAGGCGACCATCGTCGCTGATAGTCTGGCGGAGCTCCGAAAGGAACCTTTCCCCGTCAAGATCACTTCTGTCAAATATGACGGATCCACCCCAGGCGTGGTCGCCCATATACGTCCCGAGCGTTCCCCCAAGAGCATAAACAGGCTCTAACAGAACTGCAAGCGGATCCTGACCGACGAACGCCGGCAGCTCCGTTGTCGGGCCGTATTCGGCGTAGTCCTCGCGGAGGCGGTCAAGCCAGTCCGAGGGGTGATGAAAATCATCGTCGGTCCAGACGAAACGGTAGTAATTGGCAGCCTCCATCCCTACAGCGATAGCATTTGCTTTCCCCGAACACCCGACAGGGCCGCCGGCGGGGATCAACTGGACGTTCTCCGGGAGCGTGTTTCGGTCCGCAACCGGGTCGTCCTCGGTATCGTGGATGATGAGGACCTCGTCCTCGGGACCCAACTTTGCGGCGACATCGTCACAGGCGTGGGTCCAAGACACCGTCGGGAGGAGCACGCTTGTCGGTATGCGTGTAGACATTGATGACTCACTATGATAGCTTCTCACGGCGAGACCGGACTCCGCCACCTAGCAGACTGCTGACGACACCGCCAGCAACCGCGAACGTGACAAGTGTTACCGTGAGTATGGCGGACAGGCCGACTTCCTGCCAGAGGACGAATGCATCTGGTGAAGCCGCCAGTACGCCCACGCGGACGATGCCCCTGTGATACCCCACCGGTTCAATAGCACCCGTCATGGCCAGAAACGTTACCACTGTCCATGGCAGTGTTCCCACCACGCCGGCTACGGCACTCACCACGGTCCTGCGACGCTGGCGCTGGAGTCCGCGTCCTGCGAGCCAGCCACCGGCGACAGGACCGATTCCGGTTGGGACGGCTAGACACACGACGATGCTGCCAAGCAGTGTCCCTGCTATGGTCTGCCATACAGTCTGTGTCTGGTTCTCGGACATCCGTACCTGAATATTGAGCGTACGTATGACTGGCTGTTTCTGGTGGCTTCACCTACTGAAGCCAGACAGAACGGCTAGAACGGCACAACCTATATTGACGAACGAAGAGATGACCGATGTACCGTGTCCGAGGTGCGAGATCCCGAAGCGCTCGCGGATTTGCTTGGGGACGAGTGTACGCGCACGATTCTCGTCGAGACGAAGAAGGAACCGTGCTCGGCGGCGGAGCTCAGCGACTGCGCCGGGGTCTCGGAGCCGACGGTCTATCGCCGACTCGAACGACTCCGCGAGTACGATCTGGTTACCGAAGATATCCAGCCAGTCACCGACGGAAAAAACTACAAGCTCTACCGGACGGATCTTGACGGGATCGAACTCGATCTCAGCGAAGACGGCTTTGAGATTACGATTTCACGTCGGGAACGGATGGCAGACCGCTTCACGCAGTTCGTAGAGGGAAGCTAATATGCTCGATACACCGCTCCAATTGATTGATCTTGATACGCTACGAACCGTCCGTCAGCTGAGCGAGGTGATCCCGATGATCATCGGTTTGGGGATCGGTTACCTCGCTTACACGGCATACCGGCAGAATCAGAGCCGTCCGATGTTGTACATCGCGATCGGGTTCATACTAGTATTGTTCGTTCAGGCTCCGCTGGCCCTCATCTTCATTTACGTCTTGGAGCTTCCCACCCCGGTCCTCAATAGCCTCCTCCAAATCCCCGAGTTCACCGGTCTGGGACTGATCCTCTACGGGCTGTGGATGCCACGCCGAGACTAATGTCACGCCCGAGCCCATATACGACGGTAGGTTGACTTCAACCAGTGAAGCCAGGGAAATCAGCCTTTTTCCATGCGTCCATGCGTTCAGGTGTCGATGACCGAAGCAGACACCGACACCAACTTCGAACGAACCGCGTCGCGGTCGGGCGATGACGACCGGCGAACTAATTACGGTGGCATCACCGGACGCGTCGTCTCCGTGCTGTGGAATCGAACCGAGAATCGCCCCCGTGCACTCTGGCGGATCCTCGGAGTGGAAGTCGCCGCGCTCGTGGGGATTTTCGTGCTCCCGGGGCTGGCGCTCGCGGGCACCGAACTCCCGCCGTCGATGACCGGAGCCGCCTCAAACCTCATCGCTGCCCTCTCTGGACTCCTCGTGGCGGTTGGCGTCGCGAGGTACGTCGACCGGCGACCGTTGACCGACTACGGACTCGCGTTTGACCCGTCGTGGCTGAAGGACTTCGGCGCTGGCAGCGTCATCGCCCTGGCGGGGATGGCGGTAGCACTCCCCGTGAGTCTGCTTGCCGGGTGGGCGACCGTCTCCGAGGTGTTCTCGGGTGGCGCTGGCGCGAACGTGTTGCCGTTCGCCGCCGCATTCGGAGTGTGGACCATCCAGTGGATGTTTGTGGCCTTCTGGGAAGAGCTGGTCTATCGGGGCCTCATTCTGACGAGCGCCGTCGAAGGACTCCGGAGTCGGTGGCTGTCCGACCGTGGCGCGGTCGTGGCAGGAGTGGTGGCGTCCTCGCTGATATTCAGTCTCGGGCACTTCCCGGATACGCTGGGAAAGTTCGGATTTCGGGCGGCGTTAGGGCTCCTCCTCGGGGGCGCGTACGTGTGGACCGACTCGCTGGCGCTGCCGATCGGCCTCCATTTCCTGATCAACTTTGCGATAAACAACATCTACGGGCTAGCAAACTTCGGTGAGGCTGCGGGGGTTCTGCCGATGCTGATCCGGCCGACGTTCACCGGCCCGACACAGTTCGTCGGGGTGTACGGGGCAGTCAACGGCGCAGCCGTGCTCTGTGTCGCTGCGCTCACCGTCGGATACGTTGTCCTCCGGAACGGCGATCTTAGGTCGCGGCTGTCGTCAGCGTACATGCAGTGAGAGTGACCTGAGTACCTACGACGCATGACGCGGACATCGACGTGGAACGGTGACGCCGAGCGGCGGATTCACCGCCCACCCGAAAGGGTTCGACGCCGAGTTCATGGACAAGCCCCACCCTCAAAACGCCGAAGGCGTTTATCATGGGGTAGTTGACTAGTAAATGTGGATATCAAAATCAGGTTGATCGTTCGGAAGCGGATTGATATTCGCTGATAGCGCTTCCGATCAAAGTGAGGATAACAAAGAGGCCGATCACGACAAGCAAGCCTCCCCACCCCGGTTTAGACAGCTGGTAGAGAAGCCAACCCATAATCACGTTCGCACTAGCTAATCCGAACGGATAGATCGCTCGTAATGGGTCCATCTTCTTGATCAGAGGCGTAATGAGATCGTGATGAGACTCCTCAAATTGGGATATATTCAATCCAGAGAGCGTATTCCAAGCAATTTGATGGGGACCCCGCGTCTTGAGACGCTTCCCTTCTGTGGTGTTTCCAACTGGATTAGAGGGACCGTCTGATCGAGATACGTCCCGTAGGTCCGGTTCGCATGCGCGGTGCACGTATCGGCGCCACCGATCGACTGGCATACTCGCATACGCGTATCCTGTTTTCCGCGCCACATATACACTGAGTACGTGTTACAGGCCGAGAAACCGGAAGATGCGGTCGTGGTCGCGATTTGCTCTTATCCGTACGGTTACTACTCCCAGCGAGAATTGTCACCCCACTCGTCGAGCGATCACCGAGACGGGCGGGGTGAATCGCCTCGGGGTCAAGCCCCGAGGCTTCCCGTTTCTACGACATAAAACGCGCCGGGGCGGGACTGAGAGCCTTGTCGACGGCGATTTGACCGTCCCGCTCGCGCGCTGGCTCCCGGAACCGAGGCGGTCAGCGGGTTGGCTGACGCGTCTGTATATCGGTGAACCGCTGTTTCAGGCTCTAAAACACTGGTGTTATTTATTTGTCTTTACCGCTGGGACTTCCGTTTGAGATGATCAACACCAGCAGACGAACCTTCCTAACGGGTGTCGGCGGACTGGCGCTGACGGGCGTCGGATCGACTGCTGACCGCGCGAAAGCCAGTTCACGCACGGTGGAGGCAGGTACGGTTCCTGAGACGGTGTCCCCCGAGATGAGCGATCTTGAGTCGGTTGTCGAAGAGACGCTGGCGTCGCAGCTCGGCGACGCTGCTCCCGGGGCGACAGTTGCGATTGTCAACGGCGACGATATCGCACTCGCAAAAGGATACGGCCACGCCGATGTCGAAACGGGGAGGCGTATGGATAAAAAAGAGACAGCCACCCGTATCGGATCGGTCTCGAAACTCGTGACGTGGACGGCAGTAATGCAGGGCGTACAGGATGGCGTCCTCGATTTGGATGCCGATGTTAACAGGTATCTTGAGGACTCCGCTGTCACTATCCCGGACACGTATTCCGACCCGGTGACGCTCCGTCATCTCGGAACCCACACTGCCGGGTTCAGCGTCGTTCCAAATCCTGGACTCGTTACGAACTCGAACGCACTCACCAGTCTGGAAACGGCGCTTGTCGAGGACCAACCGGACCGGATCCGCCCGCCAAGCGAAGCTGTCGCGTACTCCAACTGGGGCGCGACGCTGGCCGGTCACATCGTCGCTGAAGCATATGATACGACCTTCGAGGAGTACGTCCAATCAAACATCTGTGGTCCACTCGAGATGAACCACAGCACGTTTACACAGCCGGTTCCCGCTGACCACCCCGGCGACCTGGCTGCCCCACACGATTCGAGTGGCGACGAAATTACTCGGGTGGATCCGTTGTACATCAACTGGGGGCCGGCCGGGTCGATGAGTGCGACGGCACTCGATATGGCAGCGTTCATGCAAGCGCATCTCGGGTACGGGACCGACGCGATACTGAACAGCGAGACGATGGCAACGATGCACAGCCGACAATACGGACGTCACCCGGCGGTCAACGGACTGCGATACGGGTTCTTCGAGTACGGCCCTCCCAGTGGATCGTACATCGGTCATTCGGGCGGGACCGTCTACTACACTGCTTGGCTGGGGCTGCTCCCAGACCACGACGTCGGAGTGTTCATCGGGTTCAACGGTCTCGGAGACCCAGTCACTCCCGCCGCCGAGATCCTGACCGAATACGGCTTGTTCCCTGAAACCCCAACACCTGATCCAACCACGGCGCGAACGAGCCGCGAGCGCGCTGAGGCGGTAGCGGGTGAATACAAGTCTACGGCTACCGCTTTTGAAGACGACTGGCGTCAAGTGATTGGGCTGTTAAGCCGACTATCTGTCGACGCAACTGATGATGGTGGTCTCGTCACACAGACCATGGGAGGCGACGCCGTCGAGTGGGTCGAAACCGAGCCGTACGTCTATCGCGAACGTAATGGGGACGATGTCCTAGCGGTCGATGTTGCGGACGGGCGTGTCACGCAACTGCACCTTAACAGTCAACCGTCGACTACCTTCCTCCCGGTCACGATGCCTGACCAGCGCAAGGTCACGCTCGGAGCTGTCGGAGCCGCAGCCGGGGGATCCGCTCTTTCTCTCGTCGGGTGGGCGGGAATCAGCGGCTGGCGGCGTCTCAGTCGCTTCCGATCTGGTAGCGACGGCGGATCCACACCCGATGACGAGACGGCTCAACCAGACCGCAATAAGGAGGGATCGCAGTGACAACTCCACAGTCGCCGTCCAACTCCGGCGAGGCAACAAAAGAAGGACGCAGGGGCATCGCCCTCGGACAGCGGGTGCGGAACCCCGCGTGGCTTGGCCGGGCCTCAGCCGTCGGGTTCTGTGTCACAGTGCTTGTGTTCGCCGGGAGCTTCGTGTTCACACTCATGAACCTCGATCAGTTCGCACTCCTCATCGTACCGGCTTGGCTGCAAGCAGTGCTCGCACTCCCGTACGTCGTTGCGGTGTTCGCACTCGGGACTGTCGCCGGAGCGGTCTCAGGCTGGCGGCACTCACACTGGTCGCTAGCTGCGAGAATCCACCAAACAGTGCTCGCGGGGCTAGCGATTCTATTCGTCTGGCAACTAACCGTCCTCGGATTCTTACCGTGAGTGCCACAGTGCGTATACGCACCGACGCAGTCGACAATCCACTGGAATTACGGAGAATCAAGGAGAAAGCCTCGCGCTTCAGCGCGGGGATGAATCCGACAATTCTCTACAGCAACCACAAACTTCTGGTCGGGTGTTTTAACTGAGTGATTGTCGTACCAATAGTTATCCGAGGCGGTCTATCCGCCCACTTAATCGGATAATATCGGGATTCCCGACCACACACAGAAAGCACCCTTTCTGTTGGAGTGTTCGGGTACAGTAAGAAGTACCTCTGAATCCCATGCCGGGATAGGAGTAACGGCTGATTGGCACAGCCAGTAGCCGTCACCGGGACAGCTACAAATCGTAAACACCCCAAACCAGTGGTGCGGGGCCGTGGGAATCTTCGCCCTTCAGGGCGGAGAGGATGTCAAAGAAGTACGAGGCGGAAGCCCACGACTTTCGTCGTGGGAGAAAGTCGACATCCAAACGTCATGATAGATGAAATTCTAGAGTTTGCTGTTGACATACTACTAGAGTCCTCGGTAATTGAGCCTCAGTTCTCAAATTCAGGATGGCCTTCGAGACGGAACGGATAGCCATCTCCGAACACCTCTCGAACAATGTTACTTCAAACTGATAGATCTCGCACTTCTCCGATATCAATGTCCTCTATGTCAAGCAGCATGGCGATCATCAACTGGTTGGCGGTGAAGGGGTAACGCCCCTGGTCATCTTTCACCGGGTGGTCGTTCTCCACAGCGTACTTCACGTTCGACGCCATCCACATCGCGTTGTAGATGAACACCATGCTGGCGATAAATTCTCGCTGGCTCCGGAGTTCGCTTGCCGACTTCGCGGTGAAATCGTGTTTCATCAGTCGATAGGATGTCTCCACCGCCCAACGCTGCCGATATCGTCGCCCGATCTCCAACCCGCCGAACTGCTCGGGATTGAGGTTGGTGTAGTAGACCTCCCAATTCCTCTGGTCTTCGGTTCCGGTGTCAGCCCTGGAGATACGTTTCTCCGACGGCATCGTGATGAGCCACGACTCGGCCTCGATTTCCGGGACTTCCTCACCGATGCGAACGTCGTATCCCGCTGCATTGTAGTCCAGGTCGTTGTAAATCGCGCCTTCCTTGAGTTCCCTCACGATAGAGGGCATACGCCCTCGCAGACGGGAAATGAAGTCGAGGCTGTGATTTTCGAGACACTCGTGCATTCCGCGACCGTAGAATCCCCCGTCCATACAGACGACATCGGGCTCAACGTACTGATCGGCGTAGGTGAGCAGTTCGTCTATCTGGTGCTCGATGCTCCCGCGGCGCTGGATGCTCTTCGCGGCCAGCGTCACGGGTATCTCGACGTTGGCGAGGCTCACGGACGCGATCTGGAACGCGTAGGCGCTCCCCGCCTTCTCATTCACACCCTCGACGCCGATGGGCTGGTCTTCGTGCGGAATCTCATCCCGGTCGAGCAGCTCCCCGTTCTTATTTTTCTGGTTCGAGTGCCGACCGTACCACATGATATTCGTGAGGTCCACGGCGATATCGGTCGTCTCGGGCAGGTAGCCGTACTCATCGATTACGGTAATGATCGACTCCAAGGCGGCGAGATACATCTTCCGCAGTTTGAGTATGTCATACTCGCGGAGTTGGTTCCAGAACGTTTTGAAGCCGGGCACGTCTCGGTAGTAAAAGTACGGGAGAAACCGGATTGATTCCTCGGCGTCGTTGGGGTGGATGTTGCACAGACCGGCGATCTCCATCAGCTTGAACAACTGCCACTTGGGGTACGTGACCCGTGACTCGTCCCGGTCCAACTGGAAATATTGGTACGCTCTCTTCCGCATCTCGCGCGAGATGAGCACGAGCGGCGGCTCTCCGCGCCCGTCGGCTGAGGATTCCGGCAGCGTGACGACCTCGTCGTTGTCCTCCAGTTCCTCTAGGGCCTCCCGAACCTCGGTACGTACCTCACCGCCGAGTTGTTTCTCGACTTCCTCGCTGATGCGCTCGATTGTGTTTTCGGTGACGGTGTCGTTCAGGCCGAGATGTTCCGCAACGCCGTCCTTCAACTCCTCTTCGATGGCGTAGTCCTTCGAGGCGGTGAGGGACCGGTAGAGATAGAGCCGTGCGGCGTCCTCCCTGTCGAGTTTGTACCAGTTCTTCTCCAGCTTCCAGAACGGGAGGGTGTCGGTGACGAGGTCAAGCTCGCCAACGGCTTCGGCTGGATCGAAGCCCTGGTTCAGGTAGGCCTGAAGTTGCTCCGAGATGGATGCCATCGGCCACCTCTTTGCGTGTAGCAGCTCGAAGCCAAGCATCAGGAGTGCCTTCGAGTTATCAGGGAACTCTGCCGCCAGCTCGGGATTCGACGAAAGGTCGAGATCGATAGATCCAAACTCCTGTGGAGGATTCGGCACGCTTCCGGGACGTTACTGCTGTATAGGTTATAAATTAGCAGGTGTCACCTATCGGTGATGTTAAGTTAAGA
>NZ_NHOY01000126.1 GCF_002252755.1 Halorubrum sp. Hd13
CCCCAGCCGCGAGGGCGGCGCACGCTCGCTGCGCTCCTCGGTCGCTCGTTACACTCACTCCCTGCGGTGCTTACGTCGCCTGTGCCGCCCTCGCGGCTGCCCCTTTGAATCCCACCCGACCGCCCAGCGACCGCACCTCATCCCTCCCCAGCCTCGTCAGTCGCTCTCGCTCCGCTTCGGGCGACTGACTCCAGCGAGGGACCGGAGGTCCCTCTGGCAGCCGGCGCTACGCGCCGGCGACAGCGAGGCGCAACGCGCCTCTGGCAGTCGGGCGAAGCCCGACGACCTCGCGCGTGCTGCTCGGCCGCGGGAGCGGCCTCGCAGGCACGCGCCACCGCATCGTTTGTTTATTAGCTACTATCGCCGGCTCGCTCGCTCTTTAAATACGCACCGCGGTCAGCGGTCACATTGAAAAGTAGAACCGCTCCGACCGTCGGCCTCAGTCGTCCGCTTCGATCTCCGGCTCGTCGCCGCCGACATCGATGGCGCAGGAGGCGCTGTAGTCGACGTCGTGGACCGACTCGATGGCGGGGTCGTCGCCGCACACCGGGCAGTCGTCCTGTTTCGGAATCTCGACCTTGTCGAACTCCATGTCGAGCGCGTCGAAGAACAGCATCGAGCCGTCGAGCGACTCGCCCTCGCCGATGATGTGTTTGACCGTCTCGGTCGCCTGCAGACAGCCGACGGTGCCGGGGAGCACGCCGAGGACGCCGGCGGTCGCGCAGTTCGGGACCATCCCGGCCGGCGGCGCCTCGGGGAACAGACAGCGGTAACACGGCGAGTCGTCGTCGCCCGCGAACGTCGTCACCTGCCCCTCGAACTTGAAGATGGAGCCGTGCGAGAAGGGGACCCCGGCGAGCGTGCAGGCGTCGTTGACGAGGTACCGCGTCGCGAAGTTGTCCGTGCCGTCGACGACGAAGTCGTAGCCCTCGATCAGCTCCTCGACGTTGTCCGGGGTCACCCGCAGCTCGTGCTTCCGGACGTCGATGTCGGGATTGAGCCCCTCGACGAAGTCGGCGGCGGAGTCGACCTTCTTCCGTCCCACGTCGTCGTTCCCGTGGATCACCTGGCGCTGGAGGTTCGACAGTTCGACCTCGTCGTCGTCGGCGACGCCGAGCGTCCCCACCCCGGCGGCGGCGAGGTACTGGATGATCGGCGCGCCGAGCCCACCGGCGCCGAGCACGAGCACTTCGGCGTCGAGCAGGGCCTTCTGCCCCTCGGGACCGACGTCGTCCATGATGATGTGCCTGGAGTACCGGTCGAGCTGCGTCGGATCGAGGTCGAGGTCGCTCATTTGCCGCCGCTTGTCGCTGCAAACCAATAAGACGGCCGCCCACCGGCGCGTGCTGCCGACATCTCGGAGATGCGCCCGGTTCGCACGACCGGTTGCGCATCTGGGGACGGCCCGCGGCGCATCGGGGGACGGCCCGCAACGCATCGAGAGGACGACCGGCGGCGCACGGGGAGCCGGCCGGTACCGCGCCCGACGACGGCCTCGCTCGACTCGTCGCGGACGCGGGACCGACGGCAGACGTCCGTCGCGGGCGCGTCGCTCCGGGCTCGGCGGTCGTGTTAGACCGGGGCCACCGTTGCCGTCGGCGGGGTCCTTTTTTGACTGGGACGAGAACCGCTAATATGGCCACGATTAAGCTGCCGGCCGTCCTCGTCGGCGGGTCCGCGACCTCTGAGGTCGAGGTCGAAGGGGAGACCGTCAACGAACTGTTCGACAACCACGCCGACGAGCACGGCCCGGAGCTCAGAGACAGCGTGCTCGAAGACGGCGAAATAAAGGAGTTCATCAACGTCTACGTCGAGGGGACGCCCGTCGACGGCGTCGACGCCGAGGTCCCGGCAGACGCGCAGGTCCGCGTCATCCCGGCGGCGTCCGGCGGTCGGTAACCGGTCCGTCTCTCGGTTCGCGGCGGGATTCGCTTATAAGTAGTCCTCCCAGAGCGGGATGTCCGCGTACTTGTCGCCGCGGTCGCACAGCATGAAGACGACGACGTCGTCGTCGTCGAGCTCGCCCGCCGCGTCCAGGTTCGCCACGACGGCCGCGCCGCCGCCCGCCGACGTGCCCACGACGAACTGATCGTCGACGCGGAGGTGCTCGCGGACCGTCGCCTCGTCGTGCTGGCCGAGGTCGGCGATCGGCACCGGCTCGTCGAGGTAGCGCTCGCGGAGCGCCCGCGCCTGGTCGTACGCGTCCGAGGTGGCGACGTACTCCGTCCGGTCGAGCACCGACTTGTCGTACGTCTCGGGGTGGTAGTGGTCGCCCGTCTTGAGGTATTTCAGGCCGTCGATGGCGTGGAGCTGCTCGTCGGGCTCGAAGCCGACGATCTCCGTCGCCCCGTCGCTCAGGTCCGTCAGGCCACGGCCGGTCCCCGTGATCGTCCCGCCCGTCCCGACCCCCGCGACGAAGTGAGTCACGTCGCCGTCGGTCGCCTCGTATATCTCCCGGGCGGTCGTCCGCTCGTGGGTGCCCGGGTTGTCTGGGTTCTCGTACTGGTTCGGGCGGAAGTACGCCTCTGGGTCCGCGGCGATTATCTCCTCGCAGCGCTCGATGACGGCGTCGTAGCCGAGGTTGGCGTCGACGAAGTGGATCTCCGCGCCCGCGTCCCGAACGGCGTCCACCTTCCCGCCGGCGGCGTTGTCGGGCATGACGATCTCGACGTCGTAGCCGCGGGCGGCCGCGAGCCGCGCCACCTCGCTGCCGGTGTTGCCCGAGGTAGGCTCGATGACGGTGACGCCGGACTCGAGGTCGCCGCGCTCCTCGGCGCCGTCCAGCATCCCCTTCGCGATCCGGGACTTGATCGACCCGCCGCCGTGGGGGGCGTCGTAGAGGTTGAACCACTCCGCCTTCGCGTACACGTCCGCGTCGGCCCCGAGGTCGAGGTCGAGCTCCACGAGGGGCGTCTCGAAGATCGTCGACTCGTCGACGACGTACTGGCTCATAGGCCTCGTAGATCGCTCCCGGGTAAGAGTCCGACGGAAACGGCTGTCTCGGCGCCTATCGCGGTCGTGCGTCGCGATCGCCCGTCAGAGATACGGGAGAAGCCTGCCGGTCACGAAAGGCGTTACACGGCGAATCGTCTATCGAGCCGTATGAGCCAACCATCGTGGGACGACGTCGTCGAGATGCCCGACGAGCTCGACGACGAGACCGCCGAGGCGCTCTTCGATGACGCGACCGAAGTACAGGACATGACCGGCGAGGTCTGCCCGTACCCGCAGGTCGAGGCCAAGAAGGCCGTCGCGGGGCTCTCCCCCGGCGACGTGCTCGTCCAAGAGACTGACCACGTCCCGAGCACGGAGAACGTCCCGAAGGCCGTCGGCGACGACGCGACCGCGAAGGTCTGGAAGTCGGGCGACGGCCGCTACCGCATCTTCATGCGGAAGGAGTGATCATGGTCGAAGAACTCACCCCCGAGGAAGTCAACGAGCGCGTCCAGAATGGCGACATCCGCGTCATCGACACGCGACCGCAGGAACAGTACGAGCGGGGTCACATCCCGGGCGCTATCAACGTCCCGCTCGGCGACCTCCCGTCGATGGTCCCGGACATCGACTGGGACGACAGGGACGTCGTCTGCGCGTGTCCGGTCGGCCAGTCGTCGAAGCAGGCCGCGATGCTGATCAGCAGCTACGAGGGCGTCGAGGAAGACATCGTCGTCGCCAGCATGTCCGGCGGCTACGAGGAGTGGGACTTCGAGCTGGAGACCGACGCGTCCGCCGACGCGTAGTTCGCCCCGATCTGTCCGCTGACACGGAGGTCGCCCCGACCCGCCCCCCGGTTTCCGTCGGCAGCGCTCGGAGAGGGCGGCGGCGGCGGCCCGCACAGCGGTCTCTGAAACTATATGTGCGTCCGACTGTCACGTTGGCGTATCTCTTTGTACCGCAGGCCAGTTAGTGGCCCGCATGGACGCCGAGAAGGCCCGCCGAGAGCTCTACGAGGTGATGAACGAGTCGCGCGAGTTCGACGAGAAGGCAGAACGAGCCCTCGCGCTCGGGAAACGGTACCTCGACGTCGAAAACGCCCACCTGACGGAGATCCACCCCGACAGCGACTACTGGGAGACGGTCGCCAGTACGGACCCGCCTGAGGGGGCGTTCCCGGCCGGACTGGTTCTCGACCTCGGGACCACCTACTGCCGGCGCGTCGTCGCTGATCGGGAGACGGTCGCGCTCCACGACGCTCCCGAACAGGGGTGGGCCGACGACCCGGCGTTCGACGCGCACGAACTCCGCTGTTACCACGGGAGCCCCGTCGTCGTCGACGACGAGCTCTACGGGACCGTCTGCTTCGTCTCCGAGGGCGCCCGATCGCGGCCCTTCAGCGACGAGGAAACGCTGTTCGCGGAGCTGATCGCCCGGGTGCTCGAACACGAGCTGCAGCGTCGGCGCACCGCGGTCGAGATCGAGCGGCTGGACCGGTTCGCCAGCGTGCTCGCCCACGACCTGCGCAATCCGCTCGGGGTGGCGCAGGGGTACGTCGACTTCGCTCGGGAGTCGACCGGCGATCGGGACCTCGACACGGCGGCGACCGCGCTCGACCGCATGGAGGAGCTCATCGAGGACGTGCTGACGATGGTCCGACAGGGCCGGTCCGTCGAGTCGGCCGACGAGATCCGACTGGGGTCGGTGGCCGAGCGATGCTGGCGATCGGTCGTGACCGAGGAGTCCGCGCTCCGCGTCGAGTCGGACCTGGCGATCCGGGCGGCCCCCGACCGGCTGCGGCGGCTGTTCGAGAACCTCTTTCGCAACGCGATCGAGCACGGGGGCGACGACGTCACGGTCCGGATCGGCGCGCTGCCCGACGACGCGGGGTTCTTCGTCGAGGACGACGGACCGGGCATCCCGGAGATCGAGCGCGACTCCGTCTTCGAGCGGGGGTACTCGTCGGAGTCGGAGGGGAGCGGGCTGGGGCTGGCGATCGTCGCGAGCGTCGTCTCCGCGCACGGCTGGGAGATCGCGGTCACGGACGCCCCGAACGGCGGCACTCGGTTCGAGGTCAGCGACGTCGCCGTGCTCGATCCGGTGACGGACTGACCGGACCGACGGCGGATCGGCGCCGTCGGTCAGATCGCGCAGCCGACCTCGCGGTACATGTAGTGAGTCATGACGTAGACGCCGAGGATGATCCCCCCGCCGGCGAGGAACGAGTGCACGGAGAGCAGCGCGATCCCCGAGAAGAGGTTCGCGATGTTGCAGCCGGCGGCGAGCCGCGAGCCGACGCCCATCAGGAGGCCGCCCGCGGCGTAGTTCGGCACGCGGTTCAGCTTCGGTTTCCGGATCCGGAAGTCGCCGGAGGCGTACGCGGCGAGGAAGGAGCCGACGACGAGCGACGCGATCATCACCATGTCGATGCTCAGGGAGATGTCGCCGTCGCGGAAGAGGATCGAGCCCCAGTACTCGACGCTCGCGACGTCGTAGCCGGTCTGCGCGAGGAGGTAGCCGGCCCAGCGCGCCTCGCTGCCGGTGATCGCCCAGTGGCCGTGCACGTAGAACCAGAGGCTCGCGACGACCGCCATCGCGACGCCCGCGGTCCGCGCGTCCCACGAGTCGCGGAGCCGGACTCTCACCGGTCGGTCGTCGCCGCGGAGGCCGCGGACGTACTCGACGGTGCCGTCGGCGATGCCACGCAGGCCGACCGAGACGGCCGAGAGCGTCCGAGAGGCGCCGAGAACGGCCTGCGCGCGTGTGTCGGCCCCCACGCCGGTCCCGCCTGAGGGGTCGTCCGGGAGCCGGCTCCGCCCCTTCACGAACGCGTACGCGACGGTGCCGGCCGCGACCGCCAGCGTCCCCGTGATCGCCGGCGAGAACGGCAGCGAGAGGTACAGCGTCCGCCCTTCGAACGGGTTCAGCGTCTGGAAGTAGTACGTCTCCGCCACGGGGAACGCGAACGCGAAGAGGACGTACCCCACGAACATGAAGAGGAGGACGAGCCAGAACTGGAGGTACCCCTGTCCGGCCCGATAGAGGGTGCCGGACGCGCAGCCGCCGGCGAGCGTCATCCCGAGGCCGAAGACGAAGCCGCCGAACAGCGACCCCAGCCCCCACGCGGGCGTCCAGAAGCCGCGGAAGTAGCCGAACGTGGCCTGCAGGCTCCAGAACACGGTCATCACCGCGAGCCCGGCGAGCAGTCCCTTCAGCACGCGCGTGTCTTTGAACGCGACGAAGTCCCGGAACGCGCTGACGAAGCAGAACCGCGCCTTCTGTAACAGCACGCCGAACGAGAGGCCGACCGCGATCGATATCCCGACGTACGCGACGGGAGACAGTATCATTACGCGGGTCGAGTGCTCCCCGGCGTAAAACGTCGCTGAAGACGGTAACGGTGCGCGATGATCAGAGGAACAAACAACATTTGCCGCTATTTGACACACGGGGCAACGAAGCGCGCCTCCGGGAGCCCTTTAGGCGCGAGCCGCGTCGTGGGGATATGAGCGACGACTGCGGATGCGGATCGAACGACTCGGCGCCGCGCGCGTCCGGCGACGCCGCGCCAGACGCGTCCGCCGACGCGGCGCCCCGTCCCGCGAAGGGGAGCGAGCTGGCGAACGACGACCGGCGCAACCCCTTCGCCGACGGGATCGACCGGCGACGCCTCCTGCAGGCGTCGGGCGCCGTCGGCGCGACGACGGCGCTGGCCGGCTGTTCCGGCGGCGGTGGCGGCGGTGACGGCGACGAGCCCGCGCCGACGATGTTCGTGTTCAACAACGGCGACCGAACGCTGAGCGTCATCGACACGGAGAGCGACGAGCTGCTCAACACCGCGTTCCTCGGCACGACCGCCTCCTTCCCGGCCAACCAGTACGCCACGGGCGTCGACGACGAGCACGACGTGCTCTGGCTGAACGTCTCCGGGGGCGTCCGCGCGTTCGACCAGCGCACGCTGGAGGAGCTCGCCTTCGTCGAGACCGGGTACGGCCCGAACTACCCGAACGTGACGCCCGACGGCGAGCACCTCCTGATCGCCTCCGGCGGGACGACCGGAATGGCGCCCGAGGGCGACGAGGCCCACGCTATCTTCCGCGTCGACGCGGACCGCGACAGCGACGCGTTCGGCGAGGTGACCGCCGAGATCGAGACCGGCTACGTCGGCCCCTGCGACATGACGCTGGGCCCGAACGGCGACTACGCCTTCGTCGTCGACGTCGCCGACGAGGCGGTCCGCGTGTTGAGCGTCGACCCGTTCGAGACGGTGACGCGTGTCGACGCCGGCGAACCGGTCACCGAGGGCAACGTCCTCCCCTTCATGTGCACCGCCTCGTTCGACGGGGAGCTCCTGCTCGTCGAGAACGGGGAGGGGACGCTCGGCGGCGACCCCGAGGTGCCCCGCGAGGGCTCCGAGAGCGTCTGGGACGTCTCCGACCCGGAGAACCCGGAGGAGATCGCGAAGGTCACCCGCGACGACGGGCTCCCGGGCGCGCCGATCACGAGCGAGGTCGCCCCGGACAACTCGGCGGCGTACCTCTTCATCCCCGGCGAGGGGGTCGGCGTCGTCGACCTGGAGGCGAACGAGTACGCGACGACGCTCGACGTCGGCGGCAGCAGCATCGCCGGCGCGTGGGGGCCGAACCGCGAGAAGCTGTACGTCCCCGTGCAGGACGCGAACCAGGTCGCCGTGATCGACCACGCGGAGCGGGAGGTCGTCGCGACCGTCGAGGCCGGCGAGGCGCCCACCGGCGCGGTCGCCGGCACGGTCCGCCCGGAGGAGGACGCGGTGTCGAGCCTCCAGGCGTCGCTCGCCTCGCTCGGCATCGCGTTCGGCGAGATGGAGGCGTCGTGGTGCATGGACGACCACTGCTACTGCGGGTAGATGGCCTCGGATAACGTGCGCGACGACGGTCCCGCCGACCCCGCCGAGAGCGACTCGCCCGCCGACCCCGCCGAGAGCGACGCGGCCGGAGCAGACGAGACGAGCGGGTCCGATCCCGCGTCGACTCGCCGAGGCCTCCTCCGCGCCGCGGCGGGTGCGACGGCCGCCGGCGCGGCGAGCACGGCCGGCTGTCTCGGGATCACCACCCCGGCCGACACCGCCGCGCAGTACGGGCTGAGCGGGAACGTCTCGCACTTCGTCGGACCGAGCTGGCTCGCCGAGAACCGGGGGGACGTCGTCGTCCTCGACGCTCGCGACCCCGAGCGCTTCCGCGAGGAGCGGATCTACGGCGCCAGGCGCGTCCCGTTCGACGCGGTCACGCGCCGAGCGTCGACCGACGCCGGACTGGTCCCGGACGTCGAGGCGATCGCCGACGCGTTCGGTGAGGTCGGGGTGTCGCCCGACGACGACGTCCTCGTCTACGGCGCCAGCGTCGGGTCGCGAGTCACCCGGACCGCGTTCGCGCTCGTCGCCTTGGGCCACGCCGGATCGGTCCGCGTCCTCAACGGCGGCCTCTCGGGCTGGAACGGTCGGCTCGGAACGGGCTCCCGCGACCGGGTCGAGCCGACCGAGTACGAGGCCGACCCCGCCGCGTCGGCGTGGGTCACCCGCGAGTGGCTCGCCGACCGCGTCGGGACGTTCAACGGCGACGGACCGGGGCTCGTCGACGTGCGCGTCCCGGAGGCGTACCTCGGAGCGCCCGCCGCCGACGCCCTGAATCCCGACAACGACCGCCACGGACATCTCCCCGGGGCGATCGGCGTCCACTGGGTCGGCAACGTCGACGGCCGGCGGATGACGGACCCGGGCGAGCTCGTGCAGCTGTACGAGAACCGGGCGGGGCTCGACCGCTCGGGCACCGTGGTCGTCTACGGCGACGACAACGTCGACCCCACGTCCACGTGGCTGACGCTGCGGGCGATCGGCTTCGAGGACGTGCGGCTGTACGACGGCGGGTTCGGCGAGTGGTCGAACGTCGAGGGGGACCGCGGGCGGTACCCCGTCGAGACCAAGACGAGCGCCGTGATCGAGACGGAGGGGAGCGTCGGCGGCGACGACGGCGGCGGCGACTTCTCCTGTACCGGATGAGCGAGAGCGGCTCAGACGGTCCGCCCGACCGAATCGTCGCGGTCCCCTGCGAGGGCGACGACGCGCTCGCGCTGTTCGCGCTCGCCGACGGCGAGCCCCTCGGCGAGGTCCCGGTCGGCAGCCACCCGGTCCACGCGACGACCCGCGGGGGACGGACGTTCGTCGCGACGATGGGCGAGCGAGCGGTCACGGCGGTCGACGCGGACGGCGCCGTCTCGCGGGTCGAGACGGGCGTGCTCGGCCCCTCGCACTTCGCGACCGCGAACGGGGAGCTGTTCGTCTCCTGTACCGCCGGCGACGCGCTCGCCGTCGTCGACCCCGAGTCGCTGACCCTCGTCGCCCGGATCGGGGTCGGCGCCGAGCCCCACGAGGTCGCCGTCTCTCAGGACGGCGATCGGCTCTACGCCGGCAGCCGCCGGGAGGGCGTCGTCGACGTCGTCGACCCCGCGGCCCGCGAGCGACTCGGCGCCGTCGATGTCGGTCCCGACGCCCGAGTGCAGGGCGTCGCGGTCGGCCCCGAGGGCGACCGCGGCTACGCCGTGGATCAGGCGGGCGCCCGCGTCGTCGCGTTCGATACGGAGGGAGTCGACGCGCCGGGAGGGGCCGACGCGCCGGGAGGGGCCGACGCGGCGGGAGGCGCCGACGAGCCGGGCGACGCCTCCGACGCTTCCGTCCTCGGCGAGGCCGCGGTCGGCGCGGACCCGTACGACCTCGTCGTCACCGCGGACCGGGTGTTCGTCCCCGGCCGCGGCGACGGCGTCGTCCACGAGTTCGACCGCGACCTCGGGCTCGCGGCGGTCCACGAGGGGTTCGACCGGCCCGTCGACCTGCTCAGGATCGGCGGCGAGCGGTGGGTGCTCGACGCGGCCGCCGACGGCCTCCGTTCGCTTTCGGGCGCGATCGTCGACACCCCGGCGCCGGGGCTCGCCGCGACCCGCGTCGGCGACCGGCTGGTCGTCTCGCACTACGACGACGACCGGGTCTCGCTCGTCGACGTCTCGCGGGGTCCGATATGGACGGCGGAGACGGGCGCGTACCCCTTCGGGTCCGTCGTGGTCTGAGCGCGGTCCGGCGGTCGGGGCCGCGAACCGCCGTCACAGACACCGGGGAACGCTGCCGATGCCCGCGGAGCAATCAGCGGACCGCTCGACCACGCGGTATGAAGGTCGCTTACGTCTTCGCGACGGCCGGACAGACCATCGACTACGTGCTCGGGGACATGATCCTCCCGCAGCTGGAGGCCGACGCGCACGGCGCCGACGTGGTCGGGATGTTCTTCTTCCACGATAACACCTACGCGCTCCGCGAGGGCGACCCGCTGGGACAGCGGCTCGCCGACGTGGCGGCCGATCGGGACATCCTCCTCATGCTTTGCGATCAGTGCGCGACCCGCCGCGGGCTCGCCGAGTTCGACCGCACCGACGAGCACGGCCGGGACCGGTACGAGCCGACGAACACGGTCGAGGGCGCGACCGTCGGCTGCTTCCCCGACCTCTACGCGGCGCTCGGCGAGGTCGGCGTCGACCACGTGATCACGCTGTAGGCGAGGGACCGCAGGGCGAGAAGGCCGGGTCCGGAAAGACAGGGCGAGAAGGCCGGGCCCGGAAGGACGCGGGCCGAGAAGGTCCGCTAGATCTCGAAGTCGGGCGTGTCGAACGCGCCCTCGTCGGCCTCGACGTCGTAGCCCTCGATCGCGGTGAGCGCGACGTCGAGCGTCGTCTCCGGGTCCCACCGTCCCGTGTTGATCGCGAGGTCGTAGATGGAGCGGTCGGAGAGGTCGATCCCGTAGTACGACTTGTACCGCTTCTCCTCTATCACCTCGCGGACCTGCATCTCGGAGGTCATCTCCTCGCGGTCGAGCGTCCGGTCGGCGCGCACCTCGTCGGGCGCGTCGAGCCAGATCCGGACGTCGGCGCGGTTGCCGGCGATCCAGCCGGCGAGGCGCGACTCCAGGATGAACGCCTTGTTCGCGGCGCCCCACTTCTCGGCGATCCGGCGGAGCCGGCGGTCGAGCGCGCGGTCGATCTCCTCGGACTCGCCCGTCTTCGCGATGAGCTGCGAGAGGCTCATGTCGCGCTCGGCGGCGATCTCGCGGAACAGCTCCCCGCCGGAGACGTAGCCGCAGTCGAGCGCCTCCGCGAGCGCCTCGACCAGCGTCGTCGCCCCGCAGCCCGGCGGGCCGGAGACGGTGACGAACAGGTTGCGGTCGATCTCCCGCTCCGCCGTCGGCGAGGTTCCACTCATACGTGCGGCGCCACGGACGGATCGCGGATAAACGGGGCGGTTCGCGCACCGCTGCCGGGGGCGCGTCCCGCACGCCGCCGGAAGCGGTCGGCTCCACCGACACAACGGCTCTGTTGAAATCGTCAGTGAGTGACACTCTCTGGCTGCTGTATATATAGAGAATGGATGCAGTAGACGGAAATTACGCTCACTAGGGGTGTGGCTATGCCGCTACCAACCGCAGATTGCAGAGACAAAAGACGATTAAAACATGCTATACGTTCTCCGTTCGATTTCAGATACACGAGAGGATGTCATAAGAAGGTAGGACTCTGGACAAACGCTGTCGGCCTCCGCATCAGTGTTGTAGGCACCCTATTGCTTTTTTGCATACGACTGACCGGTATCGGCTATACGGGACCTCGGATCGATAGCGGTGGCGTATCTCGGCCTCATTCTCCTCGGGGTATCAGTCACCGAAGTCGCACTACTGGTGTAGACCAACCTGATTGACACGGATTTTACAGTATCAAGATGGCCGGTTCGATAATTGAGTGACCGACCTGCGCCGTGTGTTTTCCACGGGCAGTAAACTAACAGCTAAAAGAGGTTTTTGAGCATTCAAGCGTATTATACAAAACCGGGTGTACGACTCACTGTGAGCGCTGTTCCAGAACCACAGTCTATCACAGACTACGTCGCAGATGGTGCACGTATCGCGGCAATCCTGCTTATTTGGGGTGTGATCGCTGCGTTTTTCAGTTACGGTGTGACCGAGTTCACAAGTTCTTTCGAGCGAGTGTTCACGCAGCTTGGTGAACTGTTGATTGTAGTGGGCTTTCTTAATGCCCTCCTCTATATGCTCTACCGTACTGTCGATTACTGGCATGAAACAGCGTGACGACGCCACTTACGTATCGAACGATATACCGAAAATGGATTGTGTATGGAAAAACGCACACGAAACGAACCATTTCGTTCTGTTGTGAGCCCTCCCCTTTCGCGTCGACGGTTCCTTTCGGTCTATGCGACTGGCGGTTTCGTCTCTCTCACGGGGTGTTCGACCATCGACCGGTCGGACGAGTCTGTCGACGGAGTAGTCTGGCAAAAGAAAGTCCAGGTCGAACTCACCCAGACGGAGGGATCTGTTTTGACCGATATCCTTCGATTACAGTTTGACCGCGATCGAGACGAGGTCTTCGGGGTTTTCGATCCGGAGTACGTTGATGGAGCCATTAACGATGCATCGGTTGCCGTCTCATCGGAATTGCACGATACCCTAACGACTGAGTTCGATCGAGTGAATTACAAAATCAAACTGGGACCGGTGAACGATGCGGGTGACCACGTCCATGCGCAGGCCCATCGTACTGCGTTCAACGAACTCCCCCTTGCTGGACACGCGTCTGTCGAGAAGTTCTGGGTAGAGGAGACTGACGATCTCCGCGTGGGGTACGTTCGCCCGAAAGAGACCGAACCCCCGAGTCAGCCACCATCCACTTGTGACATTAGTCGCTTCAACCTCGGTGCGAACTACGACAGGTACTGACCGGGTGGGCTAACCCAAGACCGCCCCAGAGACTGTATCGGTGAATCACCACACCGACCTATTCGAGCCATTTCTTTCTGGTAAGGGCCCAGAGCGCCATACGCGCCCCGTAGTCAGCATAGCCTCTCCAAACGAGAAGCGACCGAAGAGTTCCACAGAACCGACACAACCGATATGCCTCCGCGCGCCCACGTACGTGACAGTGAGCGAACTCACGGAACGCGGCGCGGAACGCCCCTCGGCGCGGGCGCTCCTCTGCGAGACCCTCGCCGGTAACGACTCCCCCTCCGTCGAGTTCGACCCGGAGACGGTGCCGCTCCCGGACGGCGACGTGCTCGACCGGCTCTCGCCGCCGGTCCGCCGGTGGTGGGTCTCGGAGTTCGGCGCGTACGTCGGCGAGAACGGCGGCTTCTTCACCCCGCCGCAGCGCGAGGCGATCCCCCACGTCGACGAGGGGCGGAACTGCCTCGTCGCCGCGCCGACCGGCAGCGGCAAGACGCTCGCCTCCTTCACCGCCGTGCTCGACGACCTCTTCGCCCGGGAGCGAGCCGGAGAGCTGGAGAACTCGGTCTACTGCCTGTACGTCTCGCCGCTGAAGTCGCTCGCGAACGACATCAAGCGCAACCTGGAGGTCCCGATCGAGGGGATCGCGGCGGAGACGTGCTCCGGAGACTGGGACGGAGAGGGAGACGGGGACGGGGACGCACACGACCCCGGCGTCCGGCAGGCGATCCGCCACGGCGACACGAGCAAGGCCGACCGGCAGGCCATGCTGGCGGAGACGCCGCACGTGCTCAACACCACGCCGGAGACGCTGGCGATCCTGCTCAACTCCCCGAAGTTCAAGGAGAAGCTCCGGACCGTCGAGTACGTCATCGTCGACGAGATCCACTCGCTGGCGGCGAACAAGCGCGGCACCCACCTCTCCGTCTCGCTGGAGCGGCTGACGGAGCTGGCCGACGGGTCGCCGACCCGCATCGGCTGTTCCGCGACGGTCGAGCCGCTCGACGAGGTCGCCGAGTTCCTCGTCGGCCGCGAGCGCGTCGCCGGCGGGGTCGGCGACGAGTCCGGCCTCGAACCCCGACCGTACGAGCTGGTGGACGCGCGGTTCGTCCGGGAGTTCGACCTGGAGCTTCGCACCCCGGCGGCCGACCTGATACACACCCCCCGGTCGGCCGTCACCGACCGCTTCTACGACGCGCTCCACGAGCTTATCGCCGACCACGAGAACACGCTGGTGTTCACGAACTCCCGCTCCGGCGCGGAACGCACCCTGCAGGAGCTCCGCGAGCGGTACGGTTACGACGAGTCGGACTCGGGCTGTCACCACGGGAGCCTCGGCGAGGGGCAACGCACTCGGATCGAGGAGGGGCTGAAGGCGGGTGACCTGGACGTGGTCACCACGTCGACGAGCCTGGAGCTCGGGATCGACATGCCCCACCTCGACCTGGTCGTGCAGGTGGGCTCGCCGAAGTCGGTCGCGGCGCTGCTCCAGCGCGTCGGCCGCGCGGGCCACAGCCCCGGCGAGACGGTCGAGGGGCGGGTGTTCGCACTGGACCGCGACGAGCTGGTCGAGTGCGCGGCGATGCTCGCCCGCGCCGAGGACGGCTTCGTCGACCGCGTCTTCCTCCCCGAGGGCGCCTACGACGTGGCCGCCCAGCACGTGTACGGGATGGCGATAAACCGGATCCGTCCCGACCGCGAGGTCCGCGAGATCCTCCGGCGCGCCCACCCGTACCGCGACTTCGGCGAGGCCGACTACGAGCGGCTGATGCGGTACCTCACAGCGGACTACGAGGGGCTCGCGGACCGCAACGTCTACCCGAAGGTGTGGCGCGACGAGAACGACCCGCCGGGCGGGGAGCACCACCACGAAGAACATCCCGTAGGCGAACTCCTCGTGGGGAAGCGCGGCCGGCTGGCGCGGGTGATCTACATGACGAACGTGGGGACGATCCCGGACTCGTTCAGCTGTCAGGTGCTCACGCGCGACGGGGAGCCGGTCGGGACGCTCGACGAGAGCTACCTCGACACGCTCGATCCGGGCGACGTGTTCGCGCTGGGCGGCGAGCGGTTCGCCTTCCGGTACCGCCGCGGCTCGAAGGTGTACGTCGACCGGACGAGCGAGCGCCCGACCGTCCCCTCGTGGTACTCCGAGCGGCTCCCGCTCTCCTACGACCTCGCGCGCGAGGTGCTCGCGTTCCAAGGCGAGCTGCTCGACCGGCTCCGGGACGGGGGGCCGCCCGCGGTCCGCGCGTGGCTCCGGGAGTTCCCTCTCGACGGGAGCGCGGTCCGCGCGATCACCCGGATGTACGACGAACAGGTCGCGTACGCCGGCGCCGAGAGCGTGCCCACCCCCGGGCGGCTCGTCGTCGAGGAGGAGCTCGACCGCGCCGAGTACAAGCGCCGGTTCTACGTCCACTCGAACTACGGCCGGCGGTTCAACGACGGCCTCTCGCGGCTCGTCGGGGCCCGGGTCGCGAACCGCACGGACGCGAACGTCGCGGTCGCGGTCGCCGACCGCGGCTTCTCGCTCGCGCTCCCGCTGAACCGCAAGGTCGACGTCGGCGGGATCCTCCGGGAGCTGTCCCCCGACACCGTCCGCGAGGACCTCCGGGAGGCGGTGCAGGGGACCGACCTCCTCCAGCGCTACTTCCGCATCGACGCGGCCCGCTCGCTGCTCATCCTGAAGCGGTACAAGGGGTACGAGAAGACGGCGGCCGAACAGCAGGTGTCGGCGGAGATGCTGCTCTCGTTCGCGGAGGGGCTCGACGAGTTCGCCGTCACCGAGGAGACGTACCGCGAACTGTTGGAGGACCGGCTCGACCTCGCCGGCATCCGCGAGGTGCTCGTCGGGGTCGCCGACGGCGACGTCGATGTCGTGCACCACACCGTCGACTCGCCGGCCCCGCTCTCGTTCGGGCTCGCGACGCTCGTCGACTCCGACACGGTGCTCGCCGACGACGAGTCGGCGGTCCTCCGGGAGTTCCACGCCCGCGTCACGGAGTCGATCGAGGACGGCGACGGCGAGTGAGCGTCGACGTCGGAGCGCGCCCGCTCACGGTCGCGGGGGCTCCGAGGGGATCACGTCCGGAAGCCCGTCGAGGATCAGCGTGGTGTAGTGGAGGGACACGGCGAGGGCGACCACCGAAAGAAGCAGGAGGAACAGCAGGATCAGTCGCTCGTCGCTCCGGACGACGGCGCGGGCGTCGCCGGCGATTTCCGAGATAGATCCGCCGATCGGCATCGCCCGCTCGTACGCGCCCGGTACGGTAAAAGGGTCGCACGACGCGAGTCGGAACCGCGTTACACGGAGCGAGTCGGTCGGCGGTCGCCGCCGACTGCCGCCGGTCAGTCGCTCTCGACCGGCGGCGTCCCCGAGCGCGACAGCGGCTCGCCGTCGACCGGCTCGTCGGGGTTGGCGTCGATCGCCGCCTCGCTGAGCCCGAGCCGGGCGTCGACGTCGGCGTCCTCGCGCACGTGGACCGTGCCGCGGTGGATCGCGATCGCGTCGGCGAGGTGGAGCCGGACGGCGTCGAGCAGCACGTCGGCCTCGAGCGGTTGCCCGCGGCGCTTGATCTCGTCGACGCCCGCGCCCGCGGGGACATCGAAGGCGCGCTGGGAGATCACGGGCCCCTGATCGAGGTCCGTCGTCACGTAGTGGGCGGTGACGCCCGCGATGCGGACGCCGGCGTCGTTCGCCTGCCGGTACGCCTCGGCGCCGGGGAACGCCGGGAGCAGCGAGGGGTGGACGTTGATGATCCGCCCCTCGTAGCGGAAGACGACCTCGGGCGAGAGGATGCGCATGTAGCGGGCCAGCGCGATCAGGTCGACGTCATACTCGGCCAGCAGGTCGAGCAGCCGCCCCTCGTCGGTGTTGCCGTTGCCGTCGCCAACGTCGTAGAAGGGCTTGTCGTAGCGCTCCGCGAGCGAGCGGAGGTCGCCGCGGTTGCCGATGACGACCGGGATCTCGGCCTCCTCGCCGTCTTCGGCGAGGTCGCCGTTGGCCTCCGCCTCCAGCAGCGCCTCGGGCGCGTGCGTCTCCTTCGTGACGAGCAGCGCGATCCGGCGCGCGTCCCGGTCGCTCGGGAAGCGCACCTGGATGTCGACGCCGAGCTCGCGACCGAGCTCCGCGAGGGCGCGGCGGAGCTCGCCGCGCGAGGTCTCCATCTCCGAGGCGTCCACGCGGGTCGTCATCCGGAAGACGCCCTCGCGGACCGCCTGGTCCAAGTCCTCGATGTTGATTCCCCGCTCGAACAGCAGGGAGGTGACCCGCGCGATGAGTCCGGTCTTGTCTCCTCCGACGACCGTGATCTCGGTCAGTTCGCGGGTCATGCGACGATCACCTCCGCGGGTTCGAGCGGCTGCATACACTCCGGCCAGAGCGCGGAGGGGTTTGCCCCTTTCGTTCCGCGCGGGGTCTGCCACCGGCATGATCGACCAATATATACCCACGAACATGGATATAAGAGGCGTTCCAAAACGGTTTTTACACACGACTTCGCAGTATCGAGCATGACGGCATACACCGCGACGGTGACGGTCCGGCTGAAGCGGGGCGTCCTCGACCCGGAGGCCGAGACCACCCAGCAGGCGTTGGAACGCCTCGGGTTCGAGCTGTCTGACCTCCGGTCGGCCGACCGCTTCGAGGTGGACCTGGATGCGGCCGACGCCGACGAGGCCGCCGACCGCGCCGATGAGATGGCAGAGCGGCTCCTCGCGAACCCGACCATCCACGACTACGACGTCGCGGTCGCGGAGCGATGACGGTCGCCGTCGTCGAGACGACGCCGCTCGTCACCGGCGCGGTCGTCGCGGCCGCCCACGCGGGGTGGTCGGCGTGACGGTCGCCGTCGTCCAGTTCGGCGGCTCCAACTGCGACCGCGACGCGGTCCGTGCGCTGGAGCACCTCGGAGTCGAGGCCGAGCGCGTCTGGCACGAGGACGGTCTCCCGGCCGACACCGAGGGCATCGTCCTCCCCGGCGGCTTCTCGTACGGCGACTACCTCCGCGCCGGCGCGATGGCCGCCCGCGCCCCGGTCATGACCGAGGTGCGGGAGGCCGCCGCCGACGGCGTCCCCGTGATCGGCGTCTGTAACGGCGCGCAGATCGGCGCGGAGTCCGGGCTCGTCCCCGGCGCGTTCACCACCAACGCCTCCGCGCGCTTCCAGTGCGAACCGGTCCGCCTCCGCGTCGAACGCGCCGACACGCCCTGGACCGCCGCCTACGACGAGGGCGACGTGATCGAGGTCCCCATCGCGCACGGGGAGGGGCGATTCGAGATCGGCGAGGACGCCCACGCCGACCTCGTCGCCGACGACCGCGTGCTCTTCCGCTACTGCGACGCCGACGGAAACGTCACCGACGCGGCCAACCCCAACGGCTCCACCGACAACGTCGCCGGCGTCATCGGCGAGCGGGAGACGGTCGCCGTCCTCATGCCGCATCCCGAGCGCGCCACGCTCCCGGACCTCGGCCGGAGCACGGACGGGGCGGGGATCCTGAAGGCGTTCGCCTGACGAGTCCCGTCGCCACCGCCGCACCTTTTGCGCCGCGCCGACAAATCTCCGGGTATGCAGGCACGTCACATCGACCACGTCAACGTCCGGATCCCCGAGGACGGCGTCGCCGACGCCCGGGAGTTCTACGGCGAGCGGCTCGGGTTCGGCATCGAGGACGCGCTGTACGCGGCCGACGAGAAGCCCTTCTTCGACGTGCGGCTGTCGGCGACGGCGGTCGTCCACCTCTGGCCGACCGACGAGTTCGAGCCGCCGACGGCGACGAACTACGACCACGTCGCCGTCGTCGTCGAGGAGTCGATCGACGAGATCGAGGCCGAACTGGACGCGGCCGGCGTCGAGATCGAGAAGACGCTCGACGAGCCGCTCGGCGCGACCGGGGAGGCGCCGGCGGTGTACGTCAGAGACCCGTTCGGCTACCGGGTCGAACTGAAGGCGCGGGTGTAAAACCGACAGTATCGACGCTTGTACTTTTAAGAGGACACGCACGCGACGTATCAGGAGGATGGACGAGGAGACGGTGACGAGATATATTGAACGCTCGCGGTCGCTCGTAGAGGAGTCCCCGCAGATGGACGAGCAGAACACCCGGGCGCGGCTGATAGATCCGTTTATAAAAGACGTACTCGGTTGGGACTTCTATTCGACATCGATCGAGATGGAGTACTCGGTCCAGATGGGGTCGACTAAAAAGAAGGTCGACTACGCGCTATTCGCCGACGGATCTCCGGCGGTGTTCGTCGAAGCGAAAGGCTGTGACACGACTATTTCCGAGTCGCACGCTGATCAGCTCCGGAGCTACATGCGCCAAGAGTGGGTCGACTGGGGGCTTCTCACGAACGGAAAGTCATTCCTTGTCTTCCGACTCAAAAAGGACGGGGACAAGCCCGACGTGGAACTGCTTAGGCGCATCGAACTGGCCGATCTCACTGCAAACGACTGGCTGCTTGCGGCATTATCTAAAGAATCGATCCAGTCGGGCGCATCGACGGAGATATACGAGCGTGTCGAACGCCGTCGACAGGCGATTAATGCACTCTCCGACGGAAAATCGGAAATCGCCGAGGCGATCCGTAAAACCGTTATCGACCGCGTCGGCGAAGTTGTTTCACAGCCGGCGGAGTCCCTCTCGAAGACCTTTGTCGATGACCTAATCTCGGAGCTGGAAAGCGATCAAAACGACGGTCGAAACTCCGGTGGGAATTCCACGCAATCGGAAACTGCGTCAGGCGACGGTGAAGAGACCGAGACCGACGATCCGTCCGATACATACGTGGTCAAAATCGCTGATCAAACGGAATCTACCTCGTTCAGCGACGACAGTCAGGCCGACCTCATGGGAACGGTCGTGGACCATCTCATTAGGGAACACGGACTGATCGACGCGTATGCCCCGCTTCCGTACGTTCCGGGAAAGAAAATCGCGATCCTGAACGACGAGCCGACTCATCCGTCGGGCGAAGAGATGCGGTTGTATCGTGCGGTCGGCGGCGGCTATTACGTGTATACATCGCTGAACAAGGGAGACAAGAAACGACACCTCATCGACTTCGCTGACGCGTGCGGTGTCGACATCTCTTTCGACGGCGAGTGGTAGTCCGCCCGGACCCGAACCGGTTCGTCTCCGCGAGCAACCCTCGCCCCCTTGCGGTCGTTTAAGACCCCCGAGCGACAGGGTCAGGTATGAGCGAACAGCAGCCACGATCCGACGAGGGGGAGGCCCCTCGGCGACGCGGAGGCGACGCGGACCGGTTCGCGGGGGAGAAGGACGAGGACCTGCGGAGCAGAGACGTGACGGAGGGCGCCGAGCGCGCCCCCCACCGCTCGATGTTCCGGGCGATGGGGTTCGACGACGAGGACCTCTCCTCGCCGCTCGTCGGCGTGCCGAACCCCGCCGCCGACATCACGCCGTGTAACGTCCACCTCGACGACGTCGCCGACGCGGCGATCGACGGGATCGACGCGGCGGGCGGGATGCCGATCGAGTTCGGAACGATCACCATCTCGGACGCCATCTCGATGGGGACGGAGGGGATGAAGGCGAGCCTGATCTCCCGCGAGGTCATCGCCGACTCGGTCGAGCTCGTCTCGTTCGGCGAGCGCGTGGACGCGCTGGTGACCGTCGCCGGCTGCGACAAGAACCTCCCCGGCATGCTGATGGCGTCGATCCGCACGGACCTCCCCTCCGTGTTCCTCTACGGCGGCTCGATCATGCCCGGCGAACACGAGGGGCGCGACGTCACCATCGTCCAGGTGTTCGAGGGCGTCGGCGCCTACGCCGAGGGCGACATGAGCGGCGAGGAGCTCGACGAACTGGAGCGCCACGCCTGCCCCGGCGCGGGCTCGTGCGGCGGGATGTTCACCGCCAACACGATGGCCTCCATCTCCGAGGCGCTCGGGATGGCGCCGCTCGGCTCGGCCTCCGCGCCCGCCGAGGACAAAGAGCGCTACGAGGTCGCGGAGCGGGCCGGCGAGCTGGTCTTGGACTGCATCGAGAACGACCGCCGCCCCTCCGACGTCCTCTCGCGGGAGTCGTTCGAGAACGCGATCGCTCTCCAGACCGCCATCGGCGGTTCGACGAACGGCGTCCTCCACCTGCTCGCGCTGGCCGCCGAGGCCGACGTCGACCTCTCGATCGAGGACTTCAACGAGATCTCGCGGCGCACGCCGAAGATCGCCGACCTCCAGCCCGGCGGGAGCCGCGTGATGAACGACCTCCACGAGGTCGGCGGCGTGCCGGTCGTGCTCCGCCGCCTCCTGGAGGCCGATCTGCTCCACGGCGACGCGATGACCGTCACCGGCCGCACCCTCGCCGAGGAGATCGCGGAACTAGAGGAGAGCGGCGCGCTCCCCGACGACTCGGAGATCGAGGCCGACTTCCTCTACACCGTGGACGAGCCGAAGGAGGAGGAGGGCGCGATCAAGATCCTCAAGGGGAACCTCGCGCCCGAGGGCTCCGTGCTGAAGGTGACCGGCGACGACGAGTTCTACCACGAGGGGCCCGCCCGCGTGTTCGAGCACGAGGAGGACGCGATGGAGTACGTCCAGTCGGGCGCGGTCGACTCCGGCGACGTGATCGTGATCCGCAACGAGGGGCCGACCGGCGGGCCGGGGATGCGCGAGATGCTCGGCGTCACCGCCGCCGTCGTCGGCGCGGGCCACGAGGACGACGTGGCGCTCCTCACCGACGGGCGCTTCTCCGGCGCGACGCGGGGCCCGATGATCGGCCACGTCGCCCCCGAGGCGGCCGACGGCGGCCCGATCGGCCTCATCGAGGACGGCGACCACGTCACCGTCGACATCCCCGAGCGCGACCTCAGCGTCGACCTCTCCGACGAGGAGTTCGAGGAGCGCCGCGAGGCGTGGGAGGCGCCCGCGCCGCAGTACGAGGGCGGTATCCTCGCGAAGTACGCTCGCGACTTCGCCTCGGCGGCCGACGGCGCGGTGACGAACCCGCGGCTGACGCGGGACCGTTAGGTAACCGGAGTTCGTTTGAAATAGAGGGCGAGGAAAGACCTGAGGCGCGCGGCCGTGAGAGCGGCGAGACCGGACGATTCGCCGCCGTCTACTCCCGTTTTCCCCCGTCAGTGTGCGCGGTCCGGACCGACTCGGCGCGCCAGACGTTGCTGCGGCGACCGGCGCGCGACAGCTCCATCTTGACGACCGAGCCGACCGGCAGGTCGGCCACCTCCTCGCGGGCGTCGTCGTCGGCGTAGTCGACGACGTGGTACGTCTCGTTGCGCGGATGTGCACGAACCGTGGTGCATTCGTGATCGTTCTGTTCGGAAATTACAGTGAAGGTGTCGTAGTTCGACATCTTAACCCGTTATTCTTGGACATACTACTTTAATTCTCCGTATATTCACTACGGTCGTCAATCAGGTGGTAAAACGGATATAAGGTGTATAACGCCGCAGGCGACGCGGGGAACGGAGCGGTCGGCGGTCGTCTCGGACCAGCACGCATATTTCCGCCCGCCGCCGACCCCGACGCATGGAATCCAGTCGGGAGGACGAGGAGCCGGTCGGCGTGGCGCTGTTCGTCGACGGACCGAACGTGTTGCGCGAGGAGTTCGACGTCGACCTCGACGACGTCCGACGGGCGGCCGAGGCCGAGGGGCCGCTCGTGGCGACGCGGCTCTACCTCGACGAGCACGCGACCCCGGGGCTGATACAGGCCGCGGAGGCGCGCGGGTTCGAGGTCGTGATCACGAGCGGCGACGTCGACGTGAAGCTCGCGGTCGACGCCGCCCAGTTCGCGGCCGAGAACCGGATGTCCGTCCTCGCGATCGCCTCCCGCGACACCGACTTCAAGCCCGTCGTCGAGACGGCGAACGGCTACGGGATCCGGACCCTCGCCATCGCGCCCGGCGAGTTCGGGCGGTCCGACGCCCTGCGGAACGCCGCGACCGGGTCCGTGACGCTCGACGAGGTCGGCGCGGACGACGGGGAGGCCGGCTCGGACGGCGGCGAGCCCGGCGAACCGAACGCGGTCGAGGGGGACGCGGCGATCGGGTCGGACGCGGCCGCGGACTCCCAACCCGAGTAACGTTCGGCACCGAGCTACCTCCGCCCGCCGCCGCGTCCGCGACCCGCCCACCCGATCAGCACCGCGCCGAAGCCGCCCGCGATCGCCGCGGCGCCGCCGATACCGACGGCGGTCGGGAGGAGCCCGAGGCGGGCGATCGCGGCGTCGACGCCGACCCGGAACCAGCCGAGGTTCGGGACCGACACCAGCGCCTTGGCGGAGATCCACTCCTCCCGGACGACCGGGGCGATCCCCGCGCTCTGGTCGTACTCGCCGTTCGCGTCGCCGAAGGTGATGTAGCCGTCGTAGGGCGCGGGACAGCTCGCCAGGTCTGCGCAGTCGCCGTCGAGCAGCGCGGGGTCAGCGCGGTCGGTCCAGTCCTCGCCCGCGCTGACCCGGAACGCGAGCCGGTGGAGGATCGGCCGCGTCTCCCCGTCCGGGGGGTCGAACACCACCACGTCTCCCGCGCCCCCGAGCCGCGCGGGCGCGTCGGGCTCGGCGTGTCCGACCAGCCCGCGCCAGGGGAACCGCTCCGTCGCGGTGACGACCACGAGGTCGCCGCGTTCGACGGTCGGCTCCATGCTCCCGCTCTCGACGGCGACGAACGGGGGCCACACGCCCGCGGCCGCCGCGACGACGAGCGCCACGAGCAGGACCGCCGCGGCGGGCGCGAGGAGTTCGGAGACGTTCCGCTTCACGCGAGTCAGGGAGTGGGGAAGCGGCTTGAGCCTGTCGGCGCCCCCGCCCCTTCCGGCGGCGGTCGGGCGCCGAGACCCTGCGACTCCGGGCGCCGAGACCGCCCCGATGGCAAGACCTTAGGCGCGTCCCGGCGACCGTTCGGCCATGACCGATCGGCTTCCACCCCTCCACGAGACCCACGAGGCGCGCCGCGCGAAGTTCACCGACTTCGGCGGCTGGCAGATGCCGGTCGAGTTCGGGTCGATCCGCGAGGAGCACGCCGCGGTCCGAGAGTCCGTCGGCGTCTTCGACGTCTCGCACATGGGCGAGATCGAGGTGTCCGGCCCGGACGCGACGGCGCTGATGAACCGCCTGACGACCAACGACGCGGCGGCGCTCGACCCGGGCGACTCGCAGTACGCGGCGATCACGGACGAGGAGGGGGTCATGCTCGACGACACCGTCGTCTACCGGCTCCCTGACGGGATCGAGGCCGGGACGGGCGCCGACGCGCTGGCCGGCATGGACCGCGACCTCGACGCCGCCGCCGGCGACCCCGCGTACCTCTTCGTCCCGAACGCGGGCCACGACGACCAGATGACCGACCGGTGGACGGAGTACCGCGACGAGGCGGGGCTCGACGCGACCGTCGCGAACGTCACCGACGACTGGGCGATGCTCGCGGTGCAGGGCCCGGACGCGGCCGACGCGGTCGACGACGCGACCCCCGCCGACCGCGTGGTCGGCCTCCCGAAGTTCGAGGCGACGGTCGCCGCGGTCGCGGGCGCCGACAGCTGGGTCGCCCGAACCGGATACACCGGGGAGGACGGGTTCGAAATACTGTGTCCGACCGACGCGGTCGAAGGCGTCTGGTCGGCGTTCGCCGGCGAGGGCGGAGCCGAGCCGGCCGCACAGCCGTGCGGGCTCGGCGCGCGAGACACCCTCCGGACGGAGATGGGCTACCTCCTCTCCGGGCAGGACTTCGACCCCGACGACGAGCCCCGAACCCCCTACGAGGCGCGGATCGGGTTCGTCGTGAAGCTGGACACGGAGTTCGTCGGCCGCGACGCGCTCGAGCGACAGAAGGCGGAGGGGGTCGACGAGCGGTTCGTCGGCGTCCGCCTCCTGGAGCGCGGCGTCCCCCGCGGGGGCTACGCGGTGACCGACGGCGACCTCACTCGGATCGGACACCTCACCTCCGGGACCATGAGCCCGACGCTCGACGAGCCGATCGGCCTCGGCTACCTCCACGAGAGCTACGTCGAGCCGGGGGCCGAGGTGAGCGTCGTCGTGCGCGGCGACGAGAAGCGCGCCGAGATCGTGATCCCGCCGTTCCTCGACCGGTAGCCGTCCGGCTACTCGCGGTCACCCGTCGGCGTCGCCGCCCTCGCCGCCGAACTCCTCCGCGTACACCCGCTGTATCACCATGTAGAGTCGCCAGTGGTCGACGCCGAGCCGGTCCGCCAGCGTCCGGGCCGCGTCGAGGTAGCGGTCGTACGCCGCCGGCGTCATCGGGTCCGGATACGCCGGGTCGAGGTCGGTGAGCGCCGCGACGACTCGCCACTCGCGGTCGCCGACGACGAGGAACCGGTCCGGGTCGAGGAACCAGAGCAGCGCGGAAGCGATCGCGACGTCGACGCCGGGCAGGTCCGCGAGCGCGTCGAGGGCGCGGTGGTGGGCGGGCGCTCGCGGGTCGCCGCCCTCCTCGGGGGCCGCCTCGTCGAGCGCGTCGATCGCGTCCCACATCGCCCCGCGGAGCTCGCTCGGGTCCGCGTCCTCGACGGCCCCCTCGACCGCCCGACGCTCTTCCTGGTCGATCGCGTCGACGCGGCGCCGGAAGTACCAGCGGACGACCCACTCGACGTCCCGCCTGCCGTAGTCGCCGGCGCGGAACGCGTCCGGGAGCGTCTCGATCGACTCCGCCTCGACCGGGTGGAAGGGGGCGGTCTCGCGGTACGTCTCGACGTGCTCGTCCACGCGCGCCTCGACGTCGGCGAGTGTCGCGTCCATACCGGCCGAACGCCGGCCGTCGACAAAACGGTTCGGCGGGCGTTGGCGGCGAGCGTCCGGAGTGCGAGCGTGCAGCGAGGGGGCGTTGGGAGCGGGCGTCCGGAGTCCGAGTCGGCCTTCGCGGGCGCGCCGCGCCCGCTCACGACGCATCACACTGTTGAAACGACCGATACACTGATGCAGGAGGCATCACAAATCGTGACATATGACTGCACGTCAGGGTGAGTACCATGTCGACTGAGGGAGACGAGGCGGTGAAAACGATCTGCCCGTACTGCGGCGTCGGGTGCGGGATCAAGGTGAACCAGGGCGACGACCCCGGCGACGTAAACTTCATGCCGTGGGGCGAGGCCCCGGTCAACGAGGGGCGCGTCTGCATCAAGGGCGGCGCGGCGACGCAGGTCGTCGACCACGAGGACCGTCTCACGGAGCCGCTCATAAAGGAGGACGGCGAGTTCCGCGAGGCGACGTGGGAGGAGGCGTACGACCGGATCGTCTCGGAGATGGAGCGTATCCGGGACGACTACGACCCCGACGCGATGGGCTTCTTCGGGTCCTCGAAGACGATGAACGAGGAGAACTACCTCCTCCAGAAGCTCGCGCGCCGGTACGGCACCAACAACGTCGACAACTGCACGCGGATGTGCCACGCCTCGACGGTGTGGGCGCTCCGGACCAGCCTCGGCGCGGGTGCGATGACGAACAGCATGGAGGACCTCGAGGAGGCGGCCGACGTGTTCTGGATCCAGGGGGCGAACCCGGGCGAGCAGCACCCGATCGCCAACAGCCAGTACTTCCGGCAGGCCGTCCTGGAGGGCGCGACCGTCATCCAGGTCGACCCCCACGCGAACAAGACGACCCGGTCGTTCGAGATCGACGAGACCGACCGGCACATGCACCTCCAGTTGAACCCGGGAGCCGACATTCCCCTGCTCAACGTCGTTCTGAAGACGATCCTCGAACGCCACGAGGAAGAGCCCGACGCGGGCTGGATCGACGAGGAGTTCATCGAGGAGCGCACCGAGGGGTTCGAGCACTTGAAAGAGACGCTCGCGGACTTCGACAAGGAGGCGGCCGCCGAGGAGGCGGGCGTCCCCCTCGAGGACATCGAGCTCGCCGCGGAGAAGTACGCGATGGCGAACAACGCCGCCATCTTCACCGGGATGGGGATGAGCCAGCACACCTGCGGCGTCGACAACGTGCAGAACGAGATCAACCTCGCGCTGATCACGGGGAACCTCGGCCGGCCCGGGACCGGCGTCAACCCGCTCCGCGGCCAGAACAACGTCCAGGGCACGTGTGACGTCGGTGCGATGCCGAACGTCCTACCGGGCTACCAGCTCGTCGACGACGACGAGGCCCGGAAGAGCGTCGAGGACGTTTGGGGCTTCGAGGTGCCCGACGAGCCCGGGCTCACGAACGTCGAGATCTCCCACGAGGCGGGCCACTCCGTCCACGGCCTGTACGTCATGGGCGAGAACCCCGTCATGAGCGAACCCGACGGCAACGAGGTCGAAGAGCGGCTGAAGTCGCTGGAGTTCATGGTGGCCCAGGACATCTTCATGACCGAGACCGCGAAGTTCGCCGACGTCGTCCTGCCGGCGACGACGTGGGCGGAGCGCGGCGGCACAGTCACCAACACCGACCGCCGCGTCCAGCGGATGCGCGGCGTCGACACGGTCCACGAGAACACGAAGCACGACCTCGACATCCTGATGGAGGTCGGGAGCCGCCTCTTCAGCGAGGACGAGTTCCGCTTCGAGGACGCCGAGGCCGTCTTCGAGGAGCTCCGCCGGGTGTGTCCGAGCTACCACGGGATGACCTACGACGCGCTCGGCGAGGAAGGGATCCAGTGGCCCTGCTACGAGGAGGGCGACGAGGGCGATCAGTACCTCTACGAGGACTCCTTCGACACGGAGAACGGCCTCGGTCAGATCGAGGGCGTCCGCCACCAGCCGCCGGCCGAGGTGCCGGACGAGGAGTACCCGCTGATCCTCACCACCGCGCGACTCGAGGAACACTACAACACGGGGACGATGAGCCGGCGCTCGCCGACGCTGTCGCGTCAGCACCCGGAGAACTTCGTCGACGTCCACCCGAACGACGCCGCGGAGTACGGCATCGAGGACGGCGACGTGGTCACGCTCCGCTCCCGTCGCGGCGAGATCGAGGTGAAGGCGCAGGTGACCGAGGACATCAAGGAGGGCGTCGTCTGGACGACGCCGCACTTCGCCGCCGCCTCGGCGAACCGCCTCACGAACGACGTGCTGGACGACCGCGCGAAGATTCCGGAGTACAAGGCCGCGGCGGCGGACATCGCGGTTACCGTGACAGACGGCGGAGAGTCCGCGGACGACGCGGAGCCCGCGGACGACTGACGGGACGGACCGCTCCCGTCCGCACCGGGACCGTCGCTTCCGGCCCGCCGTCGCCTCGCCCGGAGCGGTTACCCGTCGATCGCCCGCTTCGTCTTCTCGACGACCTCGACGTCCGCGATCCGCGTGTCGGGGTAGCCGCCGTCCGCGTCCTTCTCGGCGGCCTTCACCATGTCCCAGACCGTGTTGAGCCCGGTGGTGACGCCCTCTAGCGCCTCCATCTCACAGCCGGTCTTGCCGGTCGTCTCCACCGCGACGGTCAGCTCGATCCGGTCGTCGCCGACCGCGAAGTCGGTGTCGACGTTCGTGATCGGGATCTGGTGACACATCGGGATCGTCTCCCACGTGTGTTTGACGGCCTGCACGGCGCCGATCCGAGCTGTCGCGAGCACGTCTCCCTTCCCGACCTCGTCGGCCTCGACGGCCGCGATCGTCGAGGGCGTCAGTCGGATCTCGCCGCGCGCGACCGCGAGGCGGCTCGTGTCCGGCTTCGCGCCGACGTCGACCATCCGGACCTCGCCGGAGTCGTCGGTGTGGGTCAGCTCGTCGGTGGCTCCGTCGGCGGGCTCGCGCTCGTCACTCATCACGCATCGCCTCGGGAAGCCGGTCGGGTAAGTCCATCGCCACGAGGCCGTTCCCGCGGGCGGCGGCCGCGGCGTCGCCGGCCCGCCCGTTGACGTACGCCCCGATCGCGGCCGCCCGGAACGGGTCGGTGACGGCCGCCAGCGCGCCGACGGTCCCGGCGAGCACGTCGCCCGTTCCGCCGACCGTCATGCCCGGGTTCCCCGTCCGGTTCAGTCGCACGGCGTCGCCGTCGCCGTCGCTGATCACGTCGACCGCGCCCTTCACGAGCAAGGTGTGACCGAGGTCGGCGGCGAACGCCCGAACGAGCGCCGCGCGCTCGTCGGGGTCGGCCGCGGTCTCGCCGCCCATCCCGACGAGTTCGCCCTGATGGGGCGTACAGACCAGCGTCGCGTCGGTGTCGACCTCGGGGACCGCGCGGAGCGCGTCGGCGTCGACCACGGCCCGGCCGTCGTAGCCGGCGAGGAACTCGCGGACGAACTCCAGCGTGGCGTCGTCGTCGCCCAGTCCCGGCCCGAACACGACGACGTCGTTGTCGGCCGCCAACTCCGCGACGCGGTCGACGTGGGCCGGGGCGACCCGGCCGCCCGGGAGCCCGCGGACGATCAGGTCGGCCGAGTACCCCTGCACCTCGCGCGCGACGGTCTCCGGGCAGGCGACGCGCACGAGGTCGGCGCCGGCCCGGAGCGCGGCCCGCGCGGCCAGCGACGGCGCGCCGGTGTAGGGGCCGCCGCCGACGACGAGCACCTCGCCGTTCTCCCCTTTGTGCGAGTCCGGGTCGCGACCGAGCGCGAGCAGGTCGCCGGGCCCGGTGTACCGCTCCGCCGCCGCCGGGATCCCGATGTCCGCGACCGTCACCGCGGCGTCGAGCGCGCCGAGCCCAGGCTTCTCGTCGTGGAAGGTGACGACGCGGTCGGCCTCGACGCGACGGCCGGCGTCGGCCCGGCCGTCCGAACCGCCACCGGCTCCCGTCGGCTCGCCCGTGTCGGCGTCGATCCCGGAGGGGACGTCGACGGCGACGACCGTCGCGTCGCTCCCGTTCGCCAGCCGCGCCGCCGTCCGCTCGGGCTCCCGGAGCGCGCCCGTGACCCCCGTTCCGAGCATCGCGTCGACGACGACGTCGGGGTCGCCCAGCGACAGGTCCGCCGAGTCGGTGACGGTCTCGGTCGGGATCTCGGCCGCGTCGAGCGCCGCCCAGTTCTCCCGCGCGATGTCGCTGCGGATCGATTCCGGCCGGCCGAGCAGGTGCACCGTCGCGTCGTACGCGGAGAGGAACCGCGCGGCGACGAACGCGTCGCCCCCGTTGTTCCCGCGCCCGCACAGCAGCGCGACCTCGGCGCCCGAGTCGGCGACGCCCCGGACCTCGCGAGCGACCGCGTTGCCCGACGACTCCATCAGCTGCTTGCGCGGCACGCCGAGGGCGGCGGCGTTGGCGTCGACCGCGGCCATGCGTTCCGTCGATATCATGCCTCTGGATCCGCGCCCCGTCGGATTAAGCGTGGGGTCGCGGCGAGGTAGCGGCGAGCGGGCGGCGAGGGGGCGGCAAGGGACGGCCGCAGGCCGGCCCCGGCGACTCGGTCGCGCTCGGAATGAAAATGTTGAAGCTTTTCGGTGGGGAATCCGGGAGACAGAACCCGTGCGACCCGCTGCACATCCAGACGCGCCGACGCGGCCCGACCGGCTCCCGTCCGCCGCGGACGCGGCGGTCGGCGGATCGGCTCGTCAGAACGTCGTCCGCACCCCTCCGCAGAGCGGTCTCCGGCGGACGACACGCGAACGACGGACCCTCGTATGAACATCGGATTCTTCACAGACAGCTACTTTCCCGGCGTCGACGGCGTCACCTACACGATCCGCGCGTGGCGGGATCGCCTGGAGGACCGGGGCCACGACGTGTTCGTCGTCTACCCGGCGAGCAGCCACGAGCCGGACGAGCGGGAGATCCCCGTGCGGTCGCTGCCGAACCCCTTCTACCGCCAGTACCGGGTTCCCGTCTACCGCCGGCTCTCCACGCTTCCCGACCTCGACGTGGTCCACTGCCACGGTCCCGCGTCGACCGGACTGATGGGACGCCGGTACGCGAAGAAGCGCGGCGTGAAGTCGGTGTACACCCACCACACGCCGGTCGAGGACTACTTCGTTCAGGGGCTGAAGCTGGAGTCGCTCTCCGACGTCGCCGGGCGCCTGTACGTCGCCTACGAGAACCGGTTTCTCAGCTCGTTCGACTGCGTCACCGCGTCGACGTCGCGGATCCGGCGGGACGTGGCCCCGCGAAAGCTCCCCGTCGGTATCGAGATGGAGACGTTCCGCCCCGTCGAGGACTCGCGGTTCGAGCGCGACGGGCCGACCGTCGGCTACAGCGGCCGGATGACCCGCAACAAGAACGTCGACGAGATACTGCGGCTGGCCGAGCGGATGCCGGACGTGTCCTTCGAGCTCGTCGGAGAGGGGCCCGTCCGTGACGCCCTCGAACGCGACGCCCCGGACAACGCCCGGTTCCGCGACTTCCTCCCGCGGGAGGACCTGCCGGCGTTCTACTCCGCGCTCGACGTCTTCGCCACCGCCTCGACCTGCGACACCCTCGGTCTCTCGACGCTGGAGGCGAACGCCTGCGGGACGCCGGTCGCCGCGGCCGACGTCTCCCCGTTCGACGAGACCATCGGCGAGGCCAACGGCGCCCGCTTCGCGTACGGCGACCGCGACGACATGGAGCGCGCGGTCAGGGACTGTCTCGACGGCGATCGGCGGACTCGGGAGGCGGTCGAGGGGTTCTCCGTGACGCGCACGATAGACGAGCTCGAGTCCATCTACGGGGTGTCCTCGTAGATGGGGGCGGACAACGTCGACGTCTTCCAGCGCCTGGTGTTCAGCGTCCCGCCGCTGAAGGTGCAGATACCGGCGCTCGTCGGGCTCAGCGGCGTGTACAGCCTCCTCGCCTTCGTCGCGTTCTCGACGTTCACGCCGCTCTCCCCGGCGCCGTCCAGCGTCCTGCCGGTCGCGGTCCTCCTCTTCCTGCTCCCCTTCCTGTTCGCCGGGGAGCTGTTCCACCGGCTGCTGCCTAGCTACCCCCGGTCGTGGAGCTTCTTTCTCGCCGCCGTCAACCAGTTCGTCCTGTTCGTCTACTCGCTGGTGCTCTCCGGCGCCAACGACGTCGGGAACGTCTGGAGTATCGTCTGGCTCCTCTTCATCACGATCTACCTGATCAACATCCTCGCGCTCGTCGTCTCGACGGGGATCGACCGCTACAAGCGGATCCTCCTCGTGTCGCTCGCGGAGCCGGCGGCGCTGATCGCGGCCTTCTACGCGTTCGCGGGCGGCGACCTCGGGTTCTCGACGTACCGTCACGTGTTCGCGTTCGCGTCGCTTTTGATCGCGGCCGCGTTCCTCGTGTCGGTGCTCGCCCTCGTCGACTACCTCATCCGGAGCAACACGGACGTCTCCGCGTTCGCGCTCACGTCCGGGATCCTCCGCAACGACCGGGAGTCGTTGGACCTCGGCGTCGAGGCCGAGCCCGTCGTGGAGACCCTCGCGATCGACAACGGGCGACGGCTGACGCTCGCCGCCCCGTGGGTCCACCCCGGGCCGCTGGGCGGGTTCGGCGGCGGTCAGCTCAGCGGGAACGTCATCGAGGCGCTGAACGAGGGCGAGAGCCACGGCTTCTTCCTCCACGTCCCGTGCACGCACAAGGAGGACCTCTCGAACCCGACCGACGCCCGGAAGATCCTCGACGCCGTCGCCGATCCCGACGGCGTCGGTCGCGCCTCCAGGCTCGTCCACGAGGACTACGGCGAGATCGAGTTCTACGGGCGACGGATCGGCGACAAGCAGGTCGTCTACCTCCACAGCGAGGGGATCGACGACTACGACACCGGGGTGTTCATGCGGGACGTCGACGAGTCCGAGGTGCTCTTGGTCGACCTCCACAAGCACGACATCCAGGACGGACCGACGAAGGAGGTGCAGTACGGCTCCAGCGAGGCCGACCGACTGAAAGACCGCTTCGACGACTTCCGCGAACGGCTCGCCGAGGAGTCGCTCCACGGCTACGCCGCCGGGTTCGCGGTCGAGCGCACCGATCAGGACATGATCGCGGTGGTCGAGACCGTCGACGGCCAGGACGTGCTGACGATCGGGATCGACACGAACGGCGTCACGCCGGACATCCGCGAGATGGAGGACCGCTACGGGGAGGCGTTCGACGAGGTCCTCGTGTTCTCGACGGACACCCACGCCTCGATCTACGAGCTCGCGAACATGAAACAGTCCAACGTCGACGCCCTCGAAGCGGCGATCGAGCGCGCACTCGACGACGTCTCGCCGGCGACGGTCGGGCTGGAAAGCCGGAAGACGGACCCCCTCAAGCTCCTCAAGAACGACTACAACGGGCTCGTGTTCAGCGTCAACATCCTCATCCGGCTGACGGTGATCGCGCTGCTGGCGCTGTACGCGCTGCTCGTGCTGTGGCTGTTCTTCTGAACGAGCTAGACCGCGGGCGATCGTTCGGAATACGGTACGCGTCGCCGCCGTGGACGGAACCGAGGCCACAGGTCCGGAGAGACCCGACGACGGCCGCGATGGATTTAGGTTGTCTCTGACACATGTGCGCGCATGACACGACTGACGGGCGAGGCGCTCGACGACGCGGCGATCGAGTCGTTTCTCGAAACGCAATCGGTGGGGACCCTCTCGTTGGCGAAGGGGAACGAGTCCTACGCTATCCCGGTGTCGTTCACCTTCGACCCGGACGACCGAGACGTCTACTTCAGGCTCGGATACGCCCCGGGAAGCCGCAAGCGGGAGTTCATCGACGCGACGGAGCGCGCGACGTTCGTCGTCGCCGCCGAGACCGAGGCGGGCTGGAAAAGCGTCCTCGCGCGCGGCGAGCCGGAACACCGCAGCACCGTCGACGACTTAGACACTCACCGCCCGAGCGACCGCTCGGTCAGTCAGGCCGAGCGCGAGATGGAGATCCCGTTTTATCACGTGTTCGACGCGCCGGCGGACGCGGTGTTCGCGCTCGTGCGGCTCCAAGCCGACGAGCTGACCGGCGTCGTGGAGGCCGACGGTCGCTGAGGGCGAGCGCAGGGACCCCCTCTCCTCTCCCACCGACGGGACGCTGGTCCGGGTCGTCGCGCGCCTCGCTCACCGCATCGCGTCGATCCCGAGCGCCGAGACGGAGATCCCGCCGATCAGCGTCGGGAGCCAGTAGACGGCGCCGCGGAACACGAGCACGGCGGCGGTGACGGTCGCCGCGGCGACGCCCGTGGTCGGGACGAGCAGCGCGACGAACGCCGCCTCGATCCCGCCCAGTCCGCCGGGCAGCGGCGTGGCGCCCGCGACGTACGCCAGCGGGACCGCGAACAGGGCGACCTCCGGTGCGATGGGACTGCCGACGGCGGCGAACGCGACCGCGAGCGCGGTCGCCTGGAGCGTCCACCCCGCGAGGGAGAGCCCGACCGCGGCCGCGAGGCGCCGGGGTCTCGTGCCGACGCGCTCGATGTCCTCGAAGAAGTTGCGCAGGCGCGTCGCGAGCGCCGTCTCGACCGCGGCGGCGTCGAACCGCTGCAGCTGACCGAGGAGCCCGCCGACGGCGGCCGGGAGGCGGTCGACGAGCTCCCGACGGTAGCGCCAGCCGAGCGCGATCGCGGTCGCGATCGACGCGATCAGCGCGACGGCGACGGCGACGGCGACCTCCAGGCGCTCGCCGATGGCGGCGGTGGCGGCGTAGGCGCCGACCCCGAGGAAGACTAAGGAGATCGAGGGAACGACGTTGAGCACGTCGACGCTCGCGATGCCGACGAGCCCCGTCTCGTATCGCGAGCCGGACACCTTCGCGATGAGCGCCGCGGTGACCGGCTCGCCGCCCGCCTGTCCGAAGGGCGTGACGTTGTTCGCGAAGACGGCCCCCGCGTACACGAGGAACGACGTCGCGACCGGGAGGTCGACGTCGAGCGAGCCGAGCACCGTCCTGAGCATGAGGCTCCACGCGATCAGCCAGCAGAGCGCGAGCCCGAACGTCGCCGCGACCAGCCAGGGGTCGGACGCCAGCAGCGCGTCGACCACGCGGCCGGCGCCGACGACCGCGAACAGCACCGCGAGAATCGCGACCGCCGCGGTCCCGCCGATGACCAGTCCGCGCCGGCGGTTTCCGTCCATACGGTGCGGTGCGTCGGTGGCGAACTTGAAACGTCTGATCGCGACCGTCCGGCGATTCCGGGACGGCGGCCGACCGAGCACCAACAAGAATACAACCGTCGGTGGAGAAGCGTCGCGCAACCTATGGAAGACCAGCGGTTCCTCGAGTCAGAGTGGGACTACTGTCTGGTCCTCGACGCGTGCCGCTACGACGTGTTCGAGGACGTGTACGACGAGTACCTCGACGGCGACCTCGAGAAGCGCTGGAGCGTCGGCTCGTCGACGCCGGAGTGGGCTTACCGGACGTTCACCGGCGACCACGACATCGCCTACTTCTCCGGCAATCCCTTCATCAACGACCTGGGAATCCCGCTGAACGAGCTGAAGTGGGGCGCGAGCTGCGACTACGAGTGGACCGCCTCCGAGCACATCAGCGACATCCACGACGTCTGGAAGACCGGGTGGGACGACGACCTCGGCACGGTCCCCCCTGAGGGGATCGCGGAGGCGTTCCGGAACAACGCCGAGGCGGTCGAGCGGGCCGACCGCACGGTGCTCCACTACATGCAGCCGCACGCCCCCTACCTTTCCCGCGGGAAGGGCCAGAAGCTCAAGCAGATACAAAAGGGTATCAGAGAGCAGGAAGCGGAGGAGGCGGCCGGCGACGACGACGACGGCGGCGGACTCCTCTCCTCGCTCAGCGACACGGTCCGGCCCAAGATCGAGAGCCGGCTCGACGACAGCGAGTTCGCGCAGAAGGCGGGGCTGTGGCTGGAGCTCGACCCGGCCGACCTCGTCACGGACGGCACGCGCGTCACCGCGCTCCGCCTCTACGAGGAGAACCTCCGGATCGCCCTCGAATCCGTCGCGGAGCTGGTCGAGGAGCTCGACGGGACCGTCGTCGTCACCGCCGACCACGGCGAGGCCTTCGGCGAGGAGGGCGTCTGGGAACACCACATCGAGACGCACATCCCACCGCTGATGGAGGTCCCGTGGCTGGAAGTGAACTGAACGCTACGGAGCCGACGCCGGCGTCGCCCCTCGCGGTCGCGTCCGCGACCGTCGCCGACTCGACCGCCGCGGACTCGACCCCCGTCCCGTCCTCGATTCCCCGATGAAGGTCAGCCACTACTTCGAGTTCGAAGACCACGTCACGGGCGGGATCCGCGAGTCGGTCGTCCACCAGCGGAAGATGCTCGACCGGGTCGGCATCGAGTACACCACGGCCCCGACCCTCGACGCCGACGTGCTCCACTGCAACCTGATGGGACCGCGCTCGGCGTGGTACGCGAAGCGCGCGAGCGACCGCGGCGTTCCGGTCGTGGCGCACACTCACGTCACCGCGGAGGACTTCGGCGACAGCTTCCGGTTCACGAACGCGCTCGCGAAGCCGCTCCGGCCCTACCTGCGCCGGGCGTACGGGCTCGCCGACGCGCTCGTCTGCCCCTCGGAGTACAACCGCGGCGTGATCGAGGGGTACGCGGACGCCCCGACGACCGTTATCTCGAACGGCGTCGACCGCGAGAAGCTGGCGGGCTTCGAGTCGCTCGAAGCGGAGTACCGCGAGCGGTACGACCTAGAGCCGCCGACCGTCTTCCTCGTCGGCCACGTGATCAAGCGGAAGGGGTTAGAGACGTTCGTCGATGTCGCCCGCGCGCTCCCCGACGTCGACTTCGCGTGGTTCGGGCCGCTCGACCTGTCGCTGAAGGGCCGCGAGACGACCCGGCTCATCGAGGAGTCGCCCGACAACTGCAGGTTCACGGGGTTCGTCGACGACGTCCGGGGCGCGTTCGCCGCGGGCGACGTGTTCCTGTTCCCGACCCACGAGGAGAACGAGGGGATCGCGCTGCTGGAGGCGATGACCGCCGGCAAGGCCGTCGTCGTCCGTGACATCGAGACGTTCTCGTGGCTCGACGACGGCGAGGACTGCCTCAAGGTGGACCCCGTCGACGCCGACTCCGAGACCGAGGCGTTCGCGGACGCGATACGTCGGCTCTCGGACCCCGCGCTCCGCGAGCGACTCGGGGCGAGCGCGGCCGCCCGCAGCGAGGCGTTCTCGCTCGACGCCATCGCGGAGCGGTACCGGTCGCTCTACGACGGGCTGATCTGAGGGCCGATCGCCCGCCCTCGGGGGTTTCGGTCACTCGCCGGCAGTGTTGTCCAAACCGCAGTTGGTTTGACCCTGAGCGTTCTCCGTGCAGGTAACATGACACGCGTGAGCGTCATCGGCTGCGGGAACATGGGGGGTGCCCTGTTGCGCGGCCTCGCGAGAACCGACTCGTATCACCTGACGGCGATCGACCTCGACCCGGACGCGCTCGCGGCCGTCGCGGACGCCGCGGACGAGACGACCGACGACGTGGCGGCGGCGAAAGAGGCCGACGTCGTGGTCCTCGCCGTGAAACCGGACGTCGCCGAGCACGTCCTCGCGGACCTCGACTTGGGCGCCGACCAGCAGCTCGTGACGCTGGCCGCGGGGCTCCCCCGCGAGTTCGTCGCGGAGCGGACCGCGGCGAGCGTGGTCCGGATCATGCCCAACCTCGCGGCGGAGACCGGCGACATGGCCGCGGCGGCGACGAACGAGGGCCTCACCGACGAGGTCCGCGCGATGCTCGACGACGCCGGGGAGTTCGTCGAGGTCGACGAGTCGCTGATGGACGTCTCGACCGCGGTCAACGGGAGCGGTCCCGCCTTCGCTTTCTACCTCATCGACGCGGTGAAGCGGGCCGGGATCGACGGCGGCCTCGAGCCCGAGCAGGCGGAGACGCTCGCCGCGCAGACGTTCAAGGGCGCCGCCGAGACCGTCCTCCGGGACGACCGGAGCGTCGACGAGCTGATCGACGCCGTCTGCTCGCCGAACGGGACGACGATCGAGGGGATGGAGGTCCTCTGGGACAGCGACGCCAACGAGGCGGTGGTCGACGCCGTCGCGGCGGCCGAGGAGCGCTCGCGGGAACTGGCCGAGGCGTTCGATGACGAGTGACGGCGTCGCGGTCGGGGCGGTGGACCCGGACGCCGTCGACCGCGCGCGGACCGCGGCCGCCGAGGCCGACCGCGTGGTCGTGAAGGCGGGGACCAACTCCCTCACCGACGATGACTCGCGGCTCGACCGCGTGAAGCTCGACAAGCTCGTCGCCGACGTGATGGATCTCCGCCGGCGCGGAAAGGAGGTCGTCCTCGTCTCCTCGGGCGCCGTCGGCGCCGGCATCGGTCGGCTCGGTAACGGCGGCGGGACCGCCGCGGTCGACGTCGACATCGACCGGGGAAGCGACGTGATCGACGAGCGCCAGGCGCTGTCGACGGTCGGTCAGAGCCTCCTGATGCGCCACTACACGCAGAGCTTCGACCGCTACGACCAGCCGGTCGCGCAGATCCTCGTGACCGGGGCCGACCTCGACGCGCCCGAGCGGTTCGACAACTTCACCAACACCGTCGAGACCCTGCTCGAGTGGGGCGTCGTCCCCGTCATCAACGAGAACGACGCGGTCGCGACCGACGAGCTGCGGATCGGTGACAACGACATGCTGTCGGCGTCGGCCGCGATCGCGCTCGACGTCGACCTGCTGGTCACGCTCACCGACGTCGAGGGGGTGTACACCGGGAACCCGAAGCGCGATCCGGACGCGACCGTCATCGAGGCGGTCGGAGCGAACTACGACGCGGTCCGGGAGCTGGTCGGCGACAGCACGGCCACCGACTTCGGCGGGATACAGACGAAAGTCGAGGGCGCCCGCGACGTGGCGGAGAGCGGCACCCCCGGAGTGATCGCCGGCTCGGCGACCCGGGACGTCTTAGAGCGGATCGCAGCCGGTAAACCGACGGGCACGCTATTCGTCCCGACAGCGGGTGAGACGAATGAGTGAGACAACGGAAATCGAGCGCGACACGGACGAGTTGGTCGAGCGGAGCCAGCGGGCCGCCCTGCGGCTCGCCAACGCCGACGAGGCGACCCGGGACGACGCGCTCCGGGCGATCGCCGACGCGCTCCGCGCGAACGAGGCCGAGATCCTCGACGCGAACGCGCGGGACGTCGAGGCGGCCGAGGCGATGTTGGAGCGCGGCGAGTACACGCAGGCGCTCGTCGACCGCCTGAAGCTCGACGCCGCGAAGCTCGACGACATCGCCGGGATGGTCGAGTCCGTCGCCGAGCAGACCGACCCCCTCGGTCGGACGCTCGCGGCCCGCGAGCTCGACGAGGGGCTGGAGCTGTACAGGGTGTCCGTGCCGATCGGCGTGGTCGCGACCGTCTTCGAGTCGCGGCCGGACGCGCTCGTCCAGATCGCGGCCCTCGCGCTGAAGTCCGGCAACGCCGTCATCCTCAAGGGCGGCAGCGAGGCGAGCGAGTCGAACCGCGTCCTCCACCGGGTGATCCGCGAGGCGACCGCCGACCTCCCCGACGGGTGGGCGGGGCTCGTCGAGGCCCACGAGGAGGTCGACCGCCTCCTCGAACGCGACGACGCGGTCGACTTGGTGATGCCGCGGGGGTCCTCGGAGTTCGTCTCGTACATCCAAGACAACACCCAGATCCCCGTGCTCGGCCACACGGAGGGCGTCTGTCACGTCTACGTCGACGACGACGCCGACCTGGAGATGGCCGCCGACGTCGCGTTCGACGCGAAGGTCCAGTACCCGGCGGTGTGTAACGCGGTCGAGACGCTGCTCGTGAACGAGGCGGTCGCGCCCGACCTACTCCCGGAACTGGTCGACCGCTACGAGGCCGCGAACGTCGAGCTCCGCGGTGACGCCGCCACCCGCGAGATCGTCGACGTCGGCGCGGCGACCGACGACGACTGGGACGCGGAGTACGGCGACCTCGAACTCTCGATCAAGCTCGTCGGCGACGTGTTCGGGGCGGTCGACCACGTCAACGCGCACGGCTCGAAACACACGGAGTCCATCGTCACCGAGGACCGGTCGGCAGCCGACGCGTTCATGACCGGCATCGACGCCGCGAGCGTCTTCCACAACGCCTCGACGCGCTTCGCCGACGGCTACCGCTACGGGCTCGGCGCCGAGGTCGGCATCTCGACCGGCAAGGTCCACGCGCGCGGCCCGGTCGGGCTGGAGGGGCTCACCACCTACAAGTACTACCTGGAGGGCGACGGGCACCTCGTCGCGAGCTACAGCGGCGAAGACGCGCTCCCGTTCTCGCACCGCGAGCTCGACGCCGAGTGGGAGTTCGGCGGCTGAGAGACGCGCTCACACCACCGTTTTTCGTCGATTCTCGTTCCGTGCGTTCGCGTCCCAGTCCGCTTCGGATTCGGGCACTATTTTATATAGCGATATGCGGTTTATGGGACTGGTCTCGGACACGTTTCTGACCCCGTGTGCGAGTCGGAATTTTGGCGCACTCCGGAATCATTACCCCGCGCGCCCGCACAGCGTGGGACATGGCCGACTCCGACTGGGGCGACTGGCTGCCGCGCGCGGTCGCGGACGCCGACCCCGACACGGTTGCGCTGTGGTACTTGGGCTGTAACGGCTTCGCGATCAAGGGCAGCGAGGGCACCGTCCTCTGGATCGACCCCTACGTCGGGACGGGCGACCCGCCGCGCACGGTCCGGATGATCCCGGTGCCCTTCGACCCCGCCGACGTCGACGTGGCGGACGCGGTGCTCGCGACCCACGAACACACCGACCACGTCCACGGCCCCTCGCAGGCGCCGATCCTCGCGAACACGGACGCGGACTTCGTCGCCCCCGGCGACTCGCTCGCGGTCGCGCGAGAGGACCAAGAGTGGACCGCACACTGGGACGTCGACGGGGAGGCGTTCCTGGAAGTGACCGAGGGCGACGAACTGCGGATCGGCGAGTTCACGGTCCACGTCGTGGCAACGCACGACTCGGACGCCACGCACCCCGTCGGCTACGTGATCGAGCACGACGCCGGCACCGTCTTCCACGCCGGGGACAGCAAGCCCTCGGCGTCGTTTCCTGCCCTCGCCGACGAGTTCGACATCGACCTCGGGATCCTCGCGTTCGGTTCCGTCGGTAACATCGCCGACAAGGAGACCGGCGAGCCCGTCCGTACGAAGTGGTACAGCGACGAGAACGAGATCGCGAAGGCAGCGAGCGACCTCGAACTGGACCGGCTCGTCCCGACGCACTGGGACATGTGGAAGGGGCTGACCGCGGACCCGACCGCGCTCCACGACCACGTGCGGAGCTTCGAACACCCGAACCGGCTGGAGATAGTCGAGATCGGCGACCGGATCGGCCTGTAGGCGGACCGGCCGAGACGGGCGAAACGCCTCCCCCACCCGGGGTTATCAACCCCGAAACCCGGCCCGTGGAATTTAAGCCCCTGCTCCGGGAGGGACTGATTATGAGCGAACGGACGGCAGAAGCGACGACGACCGTCGACGAGGACGGTATTCGCGTCGAGAAATCCTTCACCGACGACGCGTTCCCCGTACCCGCGGTGATGTACGAGCTCTCTTCGACCCGCGAAGAGCCCGTGCGCGTGCGCATCGTCGACCGGATCCCGGAGTCGTTCCCGATGGACCGCATCGGGTTTCACCCGGAGTACGAAAGCGAGAACTGGACGGCGTACAAGGACCACCGCGTCGAGTTCGAGCGCGTGCTCGACCCGGGAGACGAGATCGAGACCGTGTTCGGCATCCGCGACGACGATCCGGACCTCGACGGCTTCCTCGGCACGCCGGTGATCGAACACGTCCCGGTCGGCGAGGAGATCGAGGACGTCCTCGGCACCGGCGACACCGACGCCGTCAGGGAAGTCCTCTCGGGCGACCGCGCGACCCTGCCCGGCATGGAGGGGTCGGTCGCGGAGGGGGAGGGCGCGGGAGCGGCCGATTCCGACGCGGAGGCGGACGCGGAAGCGGAGACCGTCACCGAGGCGGATCCGGAAGCGGAGACCGCCGCCGAGGCGGACGCCCCGGAACCCCGGACCGTCACCGCGGGCGGCAGCGCGGCGGTGACGATGCACGACGAGACGGGCGACGACGGAGTCGACGACACGGAGCAGGCGGCGGAGTCGAGAGCGGATGACACGACCGAGGCGAGCGACGCTGACGAGGCGGCCGAAGCGGCCGCAGCGACAGACTCGACAGACGCCGACGACGCGACCGAAGAGTCTCCGGAATCGGACGAGTCCGCCCCCGATCCGTCGCCCGAGAGCGGTCTCGCGGCCGCGCTGGCGGCCGAGATCCGCGCCGGCGACGTCGCTGACGAGGACCTCGAGACCATCGGCGAGGAGCTCGACGTCGGCGTCCCGCGGAGCGTCGACGTCCGCATCTCGCGGCTCCAGTCGAGCGTCGCCGACATCGAGGCGTACGCGGACGCGCTCGCGGAGTTCATCGACGGCGAGGGGACGGCCCGTGAGATCCTCGACGAGCTCGACCGAAAGGTGGAGACCGTCGAGTCGGAGATGGCGGCGCTCGACGACAGGGTCGACGCGGCCGACGCGGACCGCGATGACCTGCGCGAGACGGTCGGTCGGGTGGACGACTCCGTCGAGACCGTCTCGACGGAGGTCGACGGCGTGACCGAGCGCGTGGACGGCGTTTCCGAACGCGTCGACGGCGTGACCGAACGCGTCGACGGGGTCGAATCGACCGTCGAGGACGTCGAAGCCAGCGTCGGCGACGTGGAGGCGACGGTCGAGGAGGTCACCGACGACGTCTCGCGGATCGACGCGGAGACGGACGCGCTCGACGAGGCGCTCGACGACGTCGGCGACGACGTGGAGACGCTGTACGAAGAGGTCGACGACGCCGCCGCCGCGGCAGAGGCGACGGCGGACCGCGTCGAAGACGTGGAGTCCCGGCTGGGCCGCTTCGACGAGGAGTTCGACGACCTGTGGGACGACCTCGCGGAGGTCGACACCCGGCTGACGGAGATCGAAGACCGGCTCGGCGAGGACATCGACGACGTCGAGACGGAGCTCGAATCCATCAACGACCACCTGGAGGAGCTCGAGGCGTTCCGCAAGCGGCTCAACGAGGCGTTCGGACCGTAACGGCGCCCTCTCGACCGAATTCGCTCTGTTCGTTCGTTCCGATCCCGACCGCTGTTCCCGTCGGATCGCCGTTCTCCCCCGACCGAAAGCGCAACCCGTTTTAGCCGCGGTGACGCAACTCGGGTAATGAGCGAACCGGTACCGGTCGCCGTCCCGCGGAAGGGCCGGCCCCTCGAAGCGGTCCTCGAACGGATCGCGGCCGTCGGCCGCGAGGACCGGCTGGAAGGGCTCGCGGACGGCGTGAGCAACACGCTCCGCTACGAGAAGGCGATCACGAAAGGCCGCGTCGAGGCGGACGACGGCCCCTACGAGCGGCTGGCCGAGTACTCGGACCCGCACGCCGCGTCCGAGCCGGAGTTCACGCTGCTCCGCGACGACCGGGACGGGAAGCCCCGCCGCATCGTCTTCGACGCGGCGACCGTCGACCTCGGCGATGTCAGGCTGAAGCTCGTCGGCCGCGAGGAGCCGTTCCGCGCCCTCCGGACCCATGAGTTCGCGCTCGGATTCGATTCGGCGGACCTCGTGCTGGAGGAGGTCGTCGGGATCCGCCCGGAGGGGCTCGGCGAGATCGCCGACATCAACGAGCGGATCGACCCGGTCGACACCGACGTCCGCGTCGTCAACGGGCTCGGTGACACCGTGTACCACACCCTGATGGCCCGACCGGAGCGGATCCAGCCGGGGACCGACCTCGACCGCGCGTTCCTCGCCGGCTACGAGGGGCCGCTCTGTATCTCGCCTCGGTACGAGCGGCTCGTTACCGCTGTGTTGGGGACGGACGCGCTCGACGGCGTCGAGTTCGTCTACCCGGACCCCGACGAGGAGGAAGAGGCGGGCATCGCCCGGGCTGGCGTCGGCGTCTATCTCACCGTCACCGGGTCGACCGCCCGCGATCACGGCCTCGTCGTCGGGGAACACCTCTTCCCGAGCGAGACCGTCCTGATGCGGAACGCGGTCGAAAGCGACCCGCGGGTCGAGCGCGCGATAGCTGCCCTCGACGTCGAGGACGCCGCCTCCGAGATCCGAATCTGATCTCCACTGTTTCTATAGCGATATACGATACATCTGTTGCGGACGACCCGTGAGACGGGGCCCTCTGCTTCTTCAGTGAGGAGGCGCCAACTCTCATGCCGGGTGAGACGACGAGAGGACCCCTCAGTGTGAGGGACGGGCACTCGCTCCGGGAGCCGACCAGGGCCGGTCGACGCGGCGCTGTGCGCTTCTCAGCGGCGCGGTGGTCGCAGTGGGAATGAAAACTCGAAGGGACGCGTCTCGACGCGTAGGCCAAACCGAAAAGCGAGAGCGCGGCCTCCTGAGCGAGAGGTTCTACTCGAATTATGTTCCGCAGTATCCGGCGGTTTTGAGAACGGCCCCTATAATATATCCCATATTCTAGGACTAATAGACGATCAGTAAGTCCTAGAAACCAAGATACACACATCTTGGCGCCGCATCGAGAGACCTATAACTCAGTATAAGTGACCTTATCCGGAATTGTGGGATAGATTGAAGTCGGCGGCCGGAGAAGCCGAATCCGAACGATGAGCGACGATCGCCGCTCGGTGAAGACGTACGTTCCCGCCGAGCAAAAGGATCGGTGGCGAGACCACGCGGACGAGCTCGGGATGTCACAGAGCGAGTTCGTCAGGACGATGGTACAGGCCGGACGCCGCGGGTTCTCGACGGACGGTTCCGGGAAGCCGGCCGAACCCGATCCTTCCGGGTCTGACCCCGAGGGTGACGGCCTCGAAACACGGGTGGAAGCGGCCCTCGCCGACGGGCCGCTCTCGTGGGAGGAACTCACCGAGGCGGTGGTCGGCGATTTCGAGGACCGGTTGCAGGGCGCGCTCGACGAGTTACAGGATCGCAACCGCGTTCGGTACAACGGCCGGAAGGGCGGGTACACTCTCACCGATGAGTAGTGCCCGCGCGCCGGACGAGGTCTCGGACCCGGTAGGGTACTTCATCGAGGACCTCACGTATCACGGGAAGACGGAGCGCACCCGCGAGTCTTACGAGCGCGTCCTCCGTCGATTCGAGTCGTTCCTCGGCCCGGAGACGACGCCCGCGGCGGCGACGCACCGCGACTGCATGTCGTTCGTCCATTCGCTGCGCGGCGACGTGGCGGACAGCACGGTGGCGACGTACGCCGCCTACCTGCACCGGTTTTACGGATACATGACCGAGGTCGGCGTCTTCGAGGGGAACCCGATGACGCTCGTGATGGAGGAAATGGACGAGACGGTCGATAAGGACCCCGCTCGCCGAGACATTCCCGTGCCGGTGATGCGGGAGTTCGTCGCCGAGATCCGCCATCCGCTCCATCGGGCCCTCGTCGTGACGCTTCTCAAGACCGGGATGCGGGTCGGAGAGTGCTGTAACCTCGATCTCCGCGATCTCGCCGTCGACGACGCCGAGATCCGAGGCGAGTACGACCTCGGAACGCGTCACGTCCTCGCGGACCGCCCGAATTCGCTGTACGTGACGCCGGACGCGACCGTCGGCGAAGAGCTGAACGGCGAGGTGCGGACGGCGTCTAACAAGCGGAAGCGCGGGACGGTGATCCCCGTCGACGAGGAACTCGCCCGAACCCTGAAGCGCTGGCTGGCGATCCGCCCCGACAGCCCCTCGCCGGCGGAGCCCCTGTTCGTCGGTACGGCGGAGGGATGGGGCGAGCGGCTCGATCCGCAGGCGGTGCGACACGTCGTCGAGCGGTACGCCCGCGATGCGGGCTGGTACCGGACGGGCGGCGGCGCCGCCGAGAACGTCACGCCCCACTACTTCCGGCACTTCTTCACGACGCACCTGCGCGACAGGACCGGTGACCGCGGCGTGGTCAAATACCTGCGGGGCGACGTCGCCGACGACGTGATCGACACTTACACGCACAACTGGGGCGATCAGGTCCGGGAGACGTACGAGGCGAACGTCTACCGACTGATGGGATAGTTTCGGGGACCGAATCGTATTTTGTTGGCTTGAAAGCAACGTGGATCGCGTCGCGAGTCGGACGCATAAATTATATGCCGCTATACGAATTTTCGCCCACGTCTGAATTCACGCTGTCCCCCCGAATCCCTCAGAGAGAACGAGAAGAGCGGCGCTCCCCGGAACGCCGATCGCACATCGTCGGTACGCGTTTCTCGATGACCGATCGCAGGCGGAGCGAGGGCTGAGCCGCGGTCGGGGAAGCGGGACGTTACCTGAACACGTTCGGGGTATTCCCCAAGGGGGCAAAGGTCGTAGCGCGGGACGAGCACATGTTCGACGACTTCGACGTTGACCGGCGTCCCTTCGTCCTGATCTGGGAGGTGACGCAGGCGTGCGGCCTCGCCTGTCGTCACTGTCGGGCGGACGCGAAGCCGGAGCGTCACCCCGACGAGCTGACGACCGCCGAGGGGAAGCGGCTCCTCGACGACGCCGCCGAGTTCGGCGACGGCCAACTGGTCGTCCTGTCGGGGGGCGACCCGCTCGCCCGGGAGGACCTCACGGAATTGATCTCGCACGGCGACGACCTCGGCCACCGCATGACGCTTACGCCGAGCGGGACGGCGTCGCTGACCCCCGACCGCGTCGAGGCGCTCGCGGAGGCCGGCGTTCAGCGGATGGCGGTCAGCCTCGACGGCGCGACCCGAGAAAGCCACGACCGGTTCCGCGGCGAGCGGAGCTTCGGCGATACGGTGACTGCGGTCCGAGCGGCCCGGGAGGACGGGCTCCCGCTGCAGATCAACACCACCGTCTGCGCCGAGACCGTCGAGGAGCTCCCGGCGATTCGCGATCGGGTCCGTGACCTCGGCGCGGTGCTCTGGAGCGTCTTCTTCCTCGTGCCCGTGGGCCGCGGGCGGATCCTCGACCCGATCTCCCCGGAGCGCGCGGAGGCCGTCATGGAGTGGCTCCACGACGTCGCCGAGGCGGAACGGTTCGGCGTCAAGACCACGGAGGCGCCGTTTTACCGCCGGGTCGGTCTTCAGCGCGACGGCGACGACGCCGGGGTCCGTCGACGCGGCGGCATCACGGCCGGCCGGGGGTTCGCCTTCGTCAGCCATACCGGAGAGACGTACCCGTCGGGGTTCCTCCCGAAGTCCGCGGGCAACGTCCGGGACCGGTCCGTGGTGGACATCTATCGGAACTCGGGCCTGTTCGAGTCGCTCCGGGAACCGGATCAGTTCGCGGGCAAGTGCGGCGCCTGCGAGTTCCGACGGGTCTGCGGCGGGAGCCGCTCCCGGGCGTTCGCGGCGACCGGGGACCCGACCGGAAGCGACCCGCTCTGTCCGTACGTGCCGGAGGGGTACGACGGTAAGCTACCGACGAGGCTGGAAGGCGAGAGTCGGGGCGTCACCGATGCGGCGGATTGAGAGGGCGTATCGAGACCGCACCGTCGCCGTCTTGTTCGGCGGCGACCGCGGGCCGAACGCCCGATCAGCGGTCGTCCGAATCGAGTACCCGGTGCGGGATGTTCCTGTCGCGGAGTTTGGACGTGTGACGCGGGATCTCGTCTGTAACCGCCACCAACAGGACGTCGAGGCCGAGCATGCCGGCCTCGGCGACGCCATCGGCGGTTCCGAACCGGACGTCCGGGGTCGCGTCGCTCCGGGAAACGAGCGCGTACGCCTCCGTCCCGGCGACCGCGAGAAGCCCGCCTTCCGGGACGTGATCCGATATCACGTCCGGATCGGGCGGGGCCTCGTCGGTGACGGTGGGCACGGGAAGCACGGAGACGGTCCCGGTGTCGTAGTCGACGACGCCCTCGAAGTCGGCGACGCCGACGGCCTCGCCCTTTTTACCGCTCGTGACAGTGACCGCGGTCGCGGTCCCGCCCGAGGGGTCGGCGTGGAGGACGCCGTCCCGCATCACCAGTCCGACCTCGCTCCCCTCCGCCACGTTCCCGAGCGCGATGGCGGCGTCGACCTCGACGCTCCCGAGGACGTCGGAGTTCACTCGCTCGAGGTACGTCTCCAGGTCGTCGGTCCGGGAGATGAGCCAGTCGACGCCCTCCTTGGTCACCTCGTACCGGCCGCGACCCCCCTTCTCGACGTATCCGGCCTCGACGAGGTCGCGAACGTAATCGCTGACCGCCTGCGAGGTCACCCCGATCGTCTCGGCTATCTCGCCCTGACTCACGGCGGGCTGGCGGGCCGCGATCTCCACGAGCACCTGATACCGCGTCGCGCTCCGCTTGTTCTCGAGGACGTCCGGCGATCCTCCGCCATCGGCGTCGGCCATTATCGGCTGTTCGGCGGCCGCAAATAAAGTAGTGTTGTATATCTGGCGGCCCGTTTGCGGCAGACGAGCCTGCTCGCCGATCGATGAAAACAGCGTTTCATTCGGAGGGGGTCGATCGCGTCGACCGCGGTCGCGTCGTATGGCTCGACGCCGCGTACGAGCGGGCGTCACGTCGGTCGGTCCCGACTATCAGTCAGAGATACCGGCGGCGGTCCTACAGCGGGAGGACGCCGTCGTCGCCGTCGTCCGACCCGTCGTCGGTGGTGTCGTCG
>NZ_NHOY01000028.1 GCF_002252755.1 Halorubrum sp. Hd13
GACCTTATCTCAACACTGCCACGACTGCCGCTCTTTTATCGCTGCTTGTTGCCCGCCAACTGTTAGCAGAATTAACGACACCAGAACACTTGCTGAAACGAACCGCAAAAAGCGTTTCTAGAGATACCTTTGTTAAATCCGATTCTGAACCTCAGTCCGGACCAGCGGCTCCATCACGTACCGCCCTATTTACCATCGAACAAATACTCATATCTGCACATAATAATGAAGATGAATATACTGTTCAACAGGCTATTCACCAACTTTGGTTAGCTATCGATCGGCTTCTCACCCCCCCAATAACGGCCAAAATTCGTCATTTTACCAATGAACCTTCACATACGGACAGTCTAGACTTGGACCGAATTTTGGAGTATTGGTCAACCGCCGTAGCGTATGGATCGAAAGGACCATTTGATAGAATTGAGCGCACGGCCTCCGCTCACCGACATATTCTGATTACGCTCCTTAGAACAGACGAGATAGCAAAAACTGTGGAGCAGTTGGAACACCTGTATGATCTTTCAATATCCGGGTTTAATCATAGTGGAACTCAGTCAGTGCTATCTGAATACAGTATACTAGCGCCAGATATTGCCGCACATACGAGTTCGGAGCCGCTAATAACCGTCCTACGTCACTATACTGAATTTATTGACGAACAACTCTGCCGATTAGATGAAGTTGATGAACGAAAGGAACTGAAGTATACTGACGCCTTGCTGGCTGAAATTATATGTGAGCATATCGTATTGCTTGAACAGATCTGGGTACAAAAACTAGAGCGTTCAACTACACGTAGTAGGACCGATTCGGTTCTGACACAGTTGTCTACCAACTTAATTTCAATATTTGATAAATATGATGAGGGTGATAACACTATATCGCGGAAACAGACCCTCCTCACAGAGTTACATAAACGTCTCATGAAGGCTTCGTCAGCCCTTGACGGCGATTCGACGCAGCCCTCAGATCGATATCTCAACTTAATCGTTGAAACATCGCTCATACTGGGCAGGGAGCCTGACGAAGTGGCGGACGTACTAAATAATGAATTAGCCGGATATGATGATCAACGAAAAATAATCAATGATAGATTGAAAAACTGGTCGTTGGAAGATACCTATCAGATTGAACTGAGAACGCAATCTTTAGAGGGAGAAAAAATATCTAATTTTATTGATATATTATCTAGTGAGATAGTTTCAGAGTGAGGCAGACACGCTCATCTGTTCAAACACGGATGTGTTTGCCGTGAAATAGAGATCAGATTCGCTATCTTCTTTCTGTTCTTGTTCGAGAATGTCATTTTGGACCAAGAAACTCAGTTTGTCACGAAGTTCGAACCTGTGATAGCGAGCTGAAGAGCCATACCAGTCAATCATATTCTCTTGAATCGCTTCGATATCTAGGTGGAGCTCTGGATCATTCACCTCAAGAGCCGCCAGATAGTATCCGTTCGCAAACTTCGGTAGGTGCCTGAGTATACCAAGTTGGAGATCGCGGCTCAATCTATCGAAGCCTTGCTCAACAACCTCCCCTAATATTCTCTTATTGAATTCTTCGCCTTGTACTTCACCGTAATCGTATTTTTCAAGAGGCTGCTTTGGATGAAGGTTACCATCCCGTTGCTCAACAAATCCTAGTTCCTCTAGTATATTTACGTACTGTAGAGTTTTATCATCATCCTTGTCTTGTGCTTTTTTCACCTCTGCGAACGGCACAGGTGCGTATAGACGCGTCCAACGGAGAATTTGTTTTATCGGATTGAGCTGGTTCTCAACAGATGGTGTCGCAGCGATTTTTTCATAGGTTGCACGTGCCATCGCTTTATCAAGTTCATCTCTGAGATCTTCCTTGGCAGAAATAAACCCCTGTTCAACTGAACCACGGGAGGGTAGTTCGATAACAAGCTTTTCATTTTCTCTTTCTCCAGAAATATCTATAATACCGTCCACTGCGATATATTTGATTACCCTATTGCGGTTGGGTCTGCAGTCGCTGACATCTTTTGGAAAAGAGTTGCCAATGGTTACACTCAATGTACCAGAATCTGTAGTGTAAAAGTCGGAAAAGTATGTTCCGCTCCCATACACCTGTTGAAGTTTGTTTTTAATTGTACTTTCAAGGACTTCTTCATTTTCAGTATACGGAACAGTAATCGTCTCAGGGATTATTCTGCGAGATTCGTTCCCACTCGATTCTTCGACCATTATTTGAACTCCTGCAGTCGGCTCTGATCAGTTTCTTCAATCCATAGAGTCGTAGTCGTTTCGGATCGACCCCTCCAAGCATTCACGAACTCTTGTTTATTTATTTCTGAACTCTCAATGCCCTGTATTTGATCCGAATTCGTTTCACCAAACCTGAGAGGGTCGTAATATAAGAGCGACTTATGGTTTATCTCTAATACTAGCAGTCTCAGTTTCCGTGCTGTACCGCGACCGGCAGGCTGAACGTCGTAATCGGTAGGATCGTACATCGTTAAATCGACTTCTACCGCTGGAAAAGAACGACCCGATTTTTTCACAGTTTTTGATAATTCTTCGATAGACAGTCCTTCTTTGTATCGTGCCTCAAAACTATAGTCACTCATCTCGGCTGAAAGGCGGTGCTCTATATCCAGCGTAACAGGGCCAATGGAACGCTGGTCACACAAGTCATAGATCTTCTGCTTTCCCAAGTTGATATCAGATGGCACATTGGGTCTGTCTGCAAATTCTTGTAACATATTCCATAGAACATTTGGCATATCTTCATCTAACCCACTCTGTGCGTTAAATGGAGAGACAGTTTTCTCCGCCTTTGCTCTATCCTGGTCCGAGAGAGTCATCCTATTGAAAATGATATTAATGTGGAAATTATATTAGTCTGTCCCTTCATTTTGAATAGTTGTCTTCTCTATGCCCAGAGGGATTAGTCAATACTTGTTGTTATTCGATATGGAGTACTCGCCGATTAGTTCAGCCTCAACTTGTCCTCATCTTTGCCTCGCATCACCGTCATTGGTGGAAGTGTAGTTGAACATCAACCCCGAATCCCGCTCCTGACTGTACTGAGGGAATCCGAGCGATCCGAAAGCCATTGTAGCATGCGGTAGATACCACTTCCACTTTCACCATCCATCCACGGCTCACCCCTTTTAGGGATCTGTCCATCCACGCTACCATGCGCACTCGTTCCCGACGACCGACCGCCGATCTCCCGGACCTCGTGCCGGGCGTCACGCTCGTCGACGTCGACGACGACTTCGGTGTCACACCCGTCCAAGCGCTCCTTCTCGACCGAGTGCTCAGTAGCGCCGGACCCGCGTTCTGGGTCGACGGCGCGAACAGAGCGAACACGACTCGTCTCCGCGAGCTCGCCCCGGCCGATCGCGTGCTCAACCGCATCGAGGTGGCTCGCGGATTCACGGCCCATCAGCACACCTCGCTCCTCGATCGGCTGGCCGCCCGAGAGTCACCATCGGTCGTCGTCGCGACCGGCCTCGACGGGATGTACCGCGCCGCCGACGTCGACGGCGAGCTCGCGGAGCAGATGTTCATCCGGGCGATCGCGTCGGTCGCTCGCGTCGCTCGCGTCCACGACGTGCCGGTCATCGTGACGCGGTGCCGCGAGGACGACTTCTCGCGGCCGCTACGCCGTGCCGCGAAGACGCACCTCCAGTGCCGGGAGACGCCCTTCGGACCGCGCTTCGAGGACGCGGAGGGCGACACGGAGACGCTCGTCTACCACACCGAGGACGGCTGGATGCAGACGACGCTCGCGTACTGGCGCGAGGTGCTCGAACACCGTGCCCGGATGCACGAGGGAGCGACCGTCGAACGCGCCGCGGCCACGCCGGGGATCCAGTAATGGGCCGCACGAATCCGACCTACCGGGACCAGCTGGGAACGATCGAAGAGGAGTGGAGCCCGTACCGACGAGCGCTTCGTCGACAGGATAAATCCCGTTTCGACCAGCTGTTCGTGTACGCTCGCGATCACGCTGACGCCGCTGGCAACCTCAACCATCCCGACCCGCTGGCTCCCGTGTGGATGGCGATGGCGCTCGAACAAGAACGTCGGATCGCCGACCTGGAGTCACAAGTCGACTCACTCACCGACGCGTAGCCCGTGACGCTCACACTGGATCATCTCGGCGACGGTCGCGTCGCCTGGTGAACGCTCACACCGGACGGCGTCGCTCGCGAGGTTCCCGAGGACTATCTGCCGACGCTCTTCGTCGGTGACGCCGCGGGCGGTCTGTACGGACGAGAGGGTGAACCGGATCTGTCACCACCGCCTCGGCAGGGGCTCTCGGATGCACTGCGCGAACTCCAGTCCTTTCAGGACGGCTAGGATGGGGCCGTCGGCCACGTCGTCGAGGTCGGACAACTCGATCGCCTTCAGCCGATCGACGAGCGAGTTCGTCTTGGTCGCCGTCTCACGGAAGTTCTCGAAGCCACCCGCCTCGTCGACGGCGACCGGAACGAAGTGCTCGATCAGGTCCGCCTCCCGCTCCGTGAGGTCAGTGATCCGGAACGCCGGCAGGTACTCCGTCACCGTGTAGCCCCACTGGTCCGTTTCGCGGGATCGCTCGTCAGACGAGGGCCGGGGCGACGCCGAGGGCGGCGGTTCCGAGAAGGACCGCGCCGTATCCGGTAGCGACGAAGAATACCGCGCGTCTCGGGTGGTCGACGAGCCCCCGGCGGTGTCCGACAGCCGCGAGGTAGCCAGTCAGCGGCAACAGCTGGAGAGCGTGGAGGCCAACGAAGTGGGCGATGCGGAGGTCTCCGACGAGCTGCCACCCAACGACCGGGACCGTCGGCTCCGTCGTCTCGACGACCCGTGACTGGATCGCGATCATCGCCGCTCCTTCGAACGCCCCGACGACGAACCACCCGATGCCGAGGAGGATGCCCGCGGCGAACGCCGGGTGGACATCGAACTCGTTGTTGCGCGCCCGGACCGCCAGCGCTGCGACCGCGACGGTGACGACGACGATTGTGACGCCCATGACACCCCCGACAACCCCGTCGAGGACCGTCGCCTGATTGAAGTGGGACCCAACGCCCCGCGCGGCCTGTCCGCCGATGAGGGCGATTTCAATGAGGAGACCGACCCCGACGACCCGGGAGACGCGGCGGCGAAAGTCCGGGTCGACCGGGAGGTGGACACCGAGCCAGCCGAGCGTCGCGCACACGAGTGCGATCGAGCCGGCGAACTTCGTCGGCTTGAGCCACGCCGGTTCCCCGTTGACGACCGTTGGGTCGAAGACGATGCCGACGGCGAAGGCACCAAATAGGACAGCGTTGATCGCGGCCACGGCGGACAAAACCGGATCGCGGCGTCGCAGCTCTCGGATCGACGTGGCGATCGTTCGCGCCATTGCCCGCAACTTCGTCCGTCCGCTCGTGGCCGCAGCGGCCGACTCGGAGTTCATACCGTAGTGTTGCCGGGCGATTCATGTGTGCGTGACCCCAACATGTTGGTATCTGCCCGAAGCGGCGGTGACCAGCATGATCGACGCTCGGTTCCGCATTCGCCTCCCGCCGGACCTGTACATCGCCGACCTGTCGGAGGCGTTTCCCGACGCGACCTTTCGCCTCCTCTCCGGCGTCCGCAGCGGCGCCACCGCGAAGGAACTCGGTGAGGTGCTGACTCGGACTCCGGAGTCGGTCGCGGCGGCGTTTCGCGAGCACGATGCGATCGACGCGTACGAGGTGTTGGAACGTACCGACGATCGGCTCCTCACGACGTACGAGACGACCGATGTCGACTTCTACGCCTTCGTCGAAGCCGGAGGGTTCCCGCCCGAGTTTCCGATCGAAGTGCGGAACGGGTTCTACGAGTTCGACTTGACCGGCACTCGCGGGGAGTTCGACCAGCTCCGAAAGACGCTGGAAGCGAGCGGTACCGAGTACGAGCTCCTCTCGAAGGTGAACAAGAAGCGGTCGGACCGACTCCTCACACGCCGACAAGAGGAGCTCCTCGCCGCCGGCCTCAGAGAGGGTTACTTCGAGGTCCCGCGAGGGTGCACGCTGGCGGATCTCGCCGACGTGGTCGGCGTGGACAAGTCGACCGCGAGCGGAATCGTCCGCCGAGCGCAGGCGCGGCTTATTGCGTGGTACCTGACCGACGTAAACGTCGAATGACGAGCGGGTGGGTTCGGCATAATTCTTTGGACTGATCGAAAACACACCGCCTCACTCTTCATCCTTATCTGAACACCGCCCACGTTGTTTTTAGAGGATTATTATATGTATAAATATCAATAAAAATATGCTCCCCGACGATACAGTTCACGTATGCACGTCCTCCTCCCGTTCGACATCGTTCCGGTGGACAGTCGGGTGCCACAGTCGGCCTTCGGCTTCTCGCCGACAAGCGAACGTGCCGTCAACTACGCCCTCGAAACGTTCGGAACTCACGACCAGTTGGAGGTGACGGCGATCCACCTCTCGGCGGACTCGATCGATCTCGAGGAGAACATCGGCGCAGCGGACATCAGACGACTGGCCGAGGAGTTGGACGTGTCGGTCGAGGTGTCGATCGAGTCGGTGACGGACGTCGGCTCGATGGCCGAGGTCCGCCAACGGATCCTGTCGATCGTCGAGCGGTCGGACATCGATACGGTCGTCATCGGCTACACCGAGGACTCGTTCATCGACTCCGTGTTCTCGGACAGCACGCCACAACAGATCCTCGAACAGGAACACTGTCCGGTGGTTTTCGTACCGTAGCGCCGGTGGTCCCGCGGATCCCGAACCGGACGGGCCGGGTGACGGGCGCCACCGGCTCCGGCGGATTCCCGATCCGCCAAAATACGATGAATAATTATGTAGGTTCAGTAACGACTTCCGACTGTGACGTATCGAATACTCGTCCCCATCGACGCGAACAAGGAGCGTACGGTAGAACAGACGGATTACGTGCGATCACTGCCGATGGACCGCGACGAAGTCGAGGTCAAGGTGATCCACGTCGACGAGGCCGATTACGAGGGCGCACCGCCGAGGGAGTTCGAGGACATCCCGTCGGCGACCACCGCCGTCGAGGATATCGCCGACGCCGGCTTCCGCTGTGAGGGCGAGAAACTCGAGGGGTTGGTCGCACAGACGATCCTCGAGGCCGCCGAGTCGTTCGACGCCGACGAGATCGTGGTAGCCGGTCGGAAACGGTCGGGCGTTGCGGAAGTCGTGATGGGAAGCGTCACCAGTGACGTCCTCAGGTCGACGGACCGCGCCGTCGTGATCGTCGGGTGAGGTCCGATCCGTGCCCTCGGGATCGGTTTCGGCCGATCGCTGAACGGACGAAATCACGAGCGAAGCCGGACTCCCCTGCCGAGGCGGACGGTCACTCCTCGGCCAACGGCGGTTCCGTGTCGAGTAACGCCGCACTCTCCGTCCAGAGCCGCCGTGCGGCGTCGGGATCCCGGGCGGCGTTCGACGGCGACCGCGGCCGTTGATCCGCGAAGTACCGTCCAGAGACGTCCGCCGTCCGCGGCGAGACGGCGACGAACAGGATCTCCGCGGCGCCGTCGGCGACGGACGTGACCCCGGGAAGCGACTCGAGCCGTTGGAAGAGCCCCGGGAGCGGCCCGGGCAGGAACCGGCTGAAGCCGCTGCCCGGGATCGCGCCGGGATGGATGCTGTTCGACGTCACGTCACGGTCCGCGGCGTCGAGGCGTCTGGCGAGTTCCGACGCGAAGAGGACGTTCGCCAGCTTCGAGTGGCTGTACGCTCGGAAGCCGGTGAACCGGTCATCACCCCGGACCCGCTCCAGGTCCAGCGACGCCCCCTCGTGTGCGCCGGAGGCGGTCGTGACGACGCGAGCGCCCTCGCGGAGGTGGTCGAGCAGTTCGGCCGTGAGCAGGTACGGCGAGAGGTGGTTGACGTGGAACGTGTACTCGATCCCGGCGTCGGTGGTCGCCCCGTTCCTGAAGAGTCCACCGGCGTTGTTGACGAGGAGGTCGATTCCGTCGGTCTCCTCGCGGACGTCGGCCGCGAGTTCCCTGACCGCGTCGACGCTCGCGAAGTCGGCTCGGAGGAAGCCGGCGTCGACCCCGCTTCGAGTAAGCTCGTCGACCACCGCCCTGCCCGCCTCCGCGTCGCGGCCGTGAACGATGACATCGGCGCCGAGCCGGCCGAGCGCCAGTGCCGCCGCGCGACCGATCCCGCTCGTCGACCCGGTGACGACCGCCTGCAGTCCGGTACAGTCGATGTCCGACACACCAGCGCGGCTCTCCGGGAGATCGCTCATACACCCGATAGGGGCTCGACGATGAAAACAACGGCAGTCCGGTGCGAACGGGGCGGGTCGTCGGCCGATCCGGGCTGGGAAGGTGTCAGGGTTAGATGATGGCATTGTGGAAAGCGCAGTGTGGTGAACAGAGCGGCGATCAGTTCGACGCAACTGAGCAGACATAAGCAACGAAAGCGCAGTGGTTCCGGTAACCGGCGTGATGAATAGTGCGACAGCAGTCTACGAGGCGATCGAGCAGGGATACGAGCCGTACTTCCTCCATACGTCGTACGGGAAGCGCATTGAAGACAAGGCGTACGAGTGTGCGAAAGCGCTTGCTGAAGAGGCTGACGCGGGTGACTTCCTTCATATCGTAACGGGGCATCTCTCACAGATCGGGACATCGAGTCTGACGGACGAAGAGATAGATGTGGCTGACGCCGATATGGAGAGTGACGAAATTCCGACGTCGTACGTCCCATTCAGAGACGCGAATCTATCGTCGATGGCGACATCGTACGCAGAAGCGACCGGTTCGGAGACGCTGTTTATCGGCGCGCGTTCGGATGGTTTCTCCGGGTATCCCGACTGTCGTCCGGCTTTTTTCGACGCCTTTCAGAACGTGATCGATGTCGGGACGAAGCCAGAGACGGAGATAGCGGAGCGTGGCTCGGGACTCGGTGTGCCGTACGAGATGACGTGGTCGTGTTACCGGGACGAGGAGCCTGCGTGTGGGACCTGCGATGCCTGCGCCTTCCGGCTTGAGGCGTTCTGGAACGCCGGGTCTCGCGATCCGGTCGCGTATGCTGAGCGGCCGGAGTTCTCGTAGTTCGTTGCTAGTTGGCTGCGGTTCAGTTCGGGCAGAAAGACCACTCACCAGAGCGTTTCGATACGCCGCTCGATCGCTTCGAACACCGTTGAATAGACATCGAGTGGGTGGAGTGAAGCGAGATCGTAATTTGAGACTTCAGTACTGGTTGGTGGTTCGTGAAAATGGAGTCGGGTGTTGTGTGTGTTTGGATGCCGATCCCAGCGACACTCCCAGTGGGTGTTCTCTCTCCGGGTCTCGACGTAGTGGATGGAAAAATCTCCGGTTGTGAACCATCGAATATCGACTCTGGCGTCAGCGATCGTATCGGGATATCGGTCAGTGTCAAGGGTTGCGGTGAGCAGTCGCGGTTCGTGCGTATTTGGGTCGAACTGGGTGGCAGCAACGAGTTGGTCCGTCGTCAACTGTTTTTCAAGCAGGCGTAACGTTTGTCGATCGGGCGGGCCTGTCGAGTCAGCCGCTGAATCCTCTGGGGGCGGACTCATCTTATGCGGGGATGAGGTGCCCGTCGTTCTGTGAGAGTTGGCGGGCAAGTTCGTATAAGCGAATGTCTCGGATGACCCCCTGCCAGTCGCTTACTGCAGTCATGCGGTCGTGGATCGTCTCGTGGTCTTCGGCATCGAACACCGCAACGGTGGCTGGGTCGGTGGTGCCGAATTCGGCTTCGTACTCCGTCCGTCGCTGTTCAAGCGCTTCGACGCGGTCGATAATCGCATCGACAGAGAGATCGGTGGCGATCCGACTCGCCTCTTGCCATTCGAGATACCCATTATTTCGCTCGTACGTGGCCGGACGGCTGCTACGATCAGCGCGGACAATCCCCATCTCCGCGAGGCGATCGAGGTGCTTTTTCGCTGCGTTCGGGGAGCAGTCTGCGAGTTCTGCAACCCTCGTGTACGTCGTCGGTGACGTGAGACCGAGGGCCACATCGTAGACGCGGCCGAAGGTATCGGTTCCGTCTTGCCACCGTGGCGTCTCTGTCGCTGAGTCAGGAGCCGGATCGAATTCGCTCATGAGCGTCTCTACGGAACGAGTATCAATATATGTTTGTATCACTCAAATATCTGTGAGTCTTGTGTCGGTCGAGTTTTTTGTCGCTCGGAATTGACGCCCGGCAAGGTTTGTGAGTAGCAATGTGTCTCGCTTCCGGGCGTGGCTTGCTGAACTCGACCTCTGTATCGGTCGGATTGTTACTGACACATGTCGGGGTGTTTGTTGATACCGTGCTGAATAGCGCCGCGGGGAAAGCCGTCTTATTGACCGGGCTCGTATCACCGGTGCCGAATGGGGCAACGAACGCTCGGCGGCGACGACCTCACGCGCTTGCGCGAGACGTATCTCCAGCGGGTCACCGGTGCGCTCCCGAAACAGGCGGCCGAAGCGGGCGACTGGCCGATCCACCGCGACCACTGTTTCGCCCGCGTCGTGTTGGACGGCCTGTTCGAGGGGGTCTGGTACGACCACGTCGACGGCACCCCCGCGTACGAGCAGCTGTCGGCCGACGAACTGCGCGCGGCCATCGCGATCGCCGACCGAATGCTCGAAGAAGGCAAGCCCGCCGTGGAGGCGCTGAATCGGCAGTCGCTTCGGTGGCGGGATCACTAACCGGGACCCGAGCGGCGACCGCTCGGCCGGCCGCGCTACTCGCGGACCACGCTGTCGGTCAGCCAGTGCTCGTCGAGTTCGCCGCGTCGGCGACGCGACAGCTCGAAGACGTACGTGACCGTGCGGCCGTCGGGGCCGGTCAGCGTGACGCGTTGTGCGGCATCATTCCCGTCGCGCTCGACCGGTCCCGTCGTCGCTTCGACGTGGTCGATCATCGGGGCGTATCGCGGGTTGTGCACCATCTGCCGGAAGCGGTCAAACGGGCCCGTCGCCCGTCTGTTCGCCGGCGATGCGAAGTTGTATGCGACGCCGATGCCGGCGTTCGTGAACGGGTCGTCGTTGGTCGCTAGCGCCTCGAGTTGGATCGCGACCACGCGGTCGGCATCGTACGTCGGGTCTGGGGTCGGGAGCCCGGCTATCGGGTACCGGTCGGACATCTGAGTGTCAGATGTAGGGGCGCGAGCGGCATTAATCGTCCGTTGAGACGGCTCCAGGCGTCGCTTGTCCTCGGCCAGACGATACGAGAGCCGATTATTCGGGACCGTGAGCGACGTCGTCGCGGGCCCTCCGCTCGTCCGGGGCGGAGCGTCGAAACCACTGTTTCGGCTCGGGAACGACGTCCGTGGTGATTCCGATGAGCAGCGCGAAGTACCCGGCGAGGCCTCCGAGCGTCGCCGCGTGTGGCGCGCCGCTTCGACGGCCAACCGACAGGGTCGCGGCAAGGAGCGCGAGCGGCGAGCCGAAGCGGATCGCCGGATGCCGCCAGAGGCGAGTCGTGCGTTCCGGCCACCGCGCGAACGTGACTTCGACGAACACCGCGACGGCCGCACCGCCGAGAAACGGGCCCGGGCGAAGCAACGCTCGCGGCGAACGTCCGTCTCGCCGCCCGGTAATCCAAACGGCGAGTGCGACGAGCGCGGCCGAAGCGGCGTCGGTGTGTCGTGTCGACACGGCACACAGTATGTCACCCCGTCGGATACCGATGTCGGTATGGCGATCGGCCCGCGCCGGTGCCGCGCACCGGAGCCGCTAGTGCCGGTATTGATGCCGCGACCGAGCCCGCAGCCGAATCTATCGCGGCTGGTCGTCGCCGACAGCCGCGAGGACGTGGCGGAGTTCTCGGCTGACTGCGTCTGTGGCGGCGGCGATCGAGTCGAAGGTGTCGCTCCCCGCGTCGCCACATCCGCGTTTGCGGACGAGCCGGACGGCCGTGTCGCTCAGGATGTCGGGACGGACAGCGACTTTCGCCGCGGTACAGGGGCTTTCCTCGTCCGAAAGCCGGTACTCAACGATGCCGCCGGGTTCTTCGTTCCGTTCCCAGTCGCCCGGGGCTGCTGGGAGCCTGTCGACCAGCGCCTGCGGATTGGCCGCCGTCTCGACGCTCGTGGTGGACATACCAGTTGTTGGGTCGTCGCGCACATACCGGTGTCGGCGAGTTCGCCGAGCGAGAGCTGCGTTCCGTCCGGCACGTCGGCCTCGGCCGCCCCGTGTTTGTCCGCGATGGCTCGCGCGGCGGCGTCGCCGCCGGAGAGCGAGGCGCGTTTCGCAATCGCTTCGCGTCGAAGCTCCCGTGCCGGCTCAGGCCGCCGGTCCTCGTACCGGAACCAGAACTGCTCGCGGCGCGCCTCGAAGCCCACAACCGGGCGCGGATACGTCTGACCCCTCAGACGAACGCGACCGCTTGGAGCGCGAGCAACGGACGCTCGTGCGCAAACAGCACGGGTCGAACAACGACGAGAAATAACGGCGTCGAGTCGCGGAGTGTCACGCCGACCTGCGACGGAAGCGCCGCGACTTCTTGCACAGGCTCTCGGCGTACTACGCTCGAGAATACGACCTTGTAGCGGTCGAAGACCTGAACGTGGAGGGGATGATGAAAGGTCCGTCGAACAGCCGCAACACTGCGTCTGCCGCGTGGCGAACGTTCCTCTCGTTGCTCGAATACAAGTGCGAGCGTGAAGAAACGCACTTCGTCGCGGTCAACCCGAGGGGGACGACCAAGGAGTGCGCGTCGTGCGGCGTTTCGACCGACAAGCCGTTTTGGGTCCGTGAACACTCCTGTCCGTCTTCTGGGTTTGAGGCGGACAGGGACGCGAGCGCGGCGTGGAGCATCCTTTCTCGCGGTCTACAAGATGTAGGAGTGGGACACTCCGAATCAACGTCACCAGAAATCGAGGATTTCTGGTTGGCGAACGAATCGCTCTGCGATTCGTCAACGCCTGTGGGGACTGCGCTCCCTGTGGATACGTTCCTATCTGCAAAGCGCGTCGTGGAAACAGGAAGCCCTTCCCTCAAGGAGCGAACGGCGTCAGCCGTGAGCGAGTAGGGGAGGGTAGTTCACAGACGTCTCCTGTCGGGTCGACATGTTGAGCTGTGCCGTCGGGGAGCTGACGCCGCCCCCGATGAAGAGCGCGACGAGCGCGAGCGTCCGCCAGCGGCGAACATCAATAGGAGTCAGAAACTCCCGTGTGACGCCGAACGCTTCCGCAACGTTTTCGACTGAGCGGAGGGCCATAGGTCGGGATACTCAAACTCCATGGTCAGCCCTTCTGGTGGTGGCTTACGGGGCGTCTCTCACGGACGGTTCGACAGCTGTGTCTCACCGGGGTTTCGAATCGGACGATCCCGTCATTTTATGCGTAGGTCTCGCTGACACGTAGAGTGTGGCCCTCCTCGAAGCCCTCCGAGAGGTCTCGTGGCCTCTCCGTGAGCAACCGACACTGTTCGTGACGACGACATTCAGCAGGTTCGACCGAGCTCTCGTCGGGACGGACGGAAACCCGTCCCGGTCAGGCGCAACGACGACCGACCGCGCCGCTCATGCGATTGACAAGCCGCGTCCCTGCCGTTGATGCTGTACACGGTCGTCGGGAGCGGCTTCGTCGCTCTCGGTCTCGCGATCGGCTGGTACGGGATCCGGCCGCTTGCGGTCGTACCGAGTGTCCTCCGTGCCACCGTTCGAGACCCGAGCGAGGTGGCCAGCACCGGCTCCTTCGTCGTGTGCCGCGGCGTTGCGAACGAATCGAGCGAGACCCTTACGACTCCGTTCACGGGATCGCGGAGCCTCGGGTTCGAGTTCGAGGTCACCGAACGGCAACCGTTCGGGATCGGGATCCCGTGGTTTCAAACCCATCTCGATGACGGTATGACGACGCGTCCGTTCACTCTCGACGGTCCGTCCGGGTCTCTCGACGTCGTCCCGTCCGCCAAACGGTTCTCTCTCGATACGGAATCAACAGTCATCACCGTCGGTGCCAGTGAAACGCCGCCCGAGCGAATCCAACGGTTCGTCGACGTGCGAGACGATCTCGAACCCGTTGCGAGATGGGCACGGATTATTCCCGGACTCGGGACGCGGCGCTACGTCGAACGTCGGACCGTTCCCGACGAGGAGTATCTTATCGCGGGACACACGGAACGGCAACAGAACGAGGCCGTCCTCACAGGCGATCTTGTCATCACCGATCGCTCCCCGAGACGGTTCGCGTTCTCACGGCTCTGGCGGGCGGTGTTTCCGACGGTGGTCGCGCTGGCGTTCGTCGCTGTCGGAGTCGGAGGTATCGCCCTATGACCGACTGCGGTACGAACCTGACCATCCATCCGTCACAATGACACAGGAGACAGGCGCCATCGAGACGCGTGAATTGACAAAACAGTTCGGGACTGAGATCGCTGTCGACGGGCTCGACCTCGCCGTCGACCCCGGCACGGTGTACGGCTTCCTCGGACCGAACGGGGCCGGAAAAACGACGACGATGCGGATGCTGACGTCGCTGACGCGACCGACTGACGGTGAGGCGTGGATCAACGGAAATCCCGTCTCTGACCGTGATGAAATTCGGGCATCGATCGGCTACCTTCCCGAAGAGCCGCCGGTCTTCGACGAACTCACCGGTCGTGAACAGCTCGAGTACTATGGTCGGCTTCGTGACATCCCCGCTACCGAGATGGAGACTCGGATCGCAGACTGGTTGGATCGATTCGGTCTCACGGACGACGCCGACAAGCGAATCGACGATTACTCGAAGGGCATGCGCCAGAAGATCGGGCTGATTCAGGCGCTGTTACACGAGCCCGACGTCGTATTCCTCGACGAACCGACCAGCGGACTCGACCCGCGGGCGGCTCGAACCGTCATCGACGTCATCGCGGACCTGACCGACGACGGCCACACGGTGTTCCTCTCGACGCATATCCTCTCGGTCGTCGAAGAGCTCGCGGATGTCGTCGGCGTCCTCTACGAGGGCGACCTCGTTACCGAGGGCGCACCCGCGGAACTGACGGCGCGGATGGAAGCCGAAGAGGGAACGACGCTTGAGGACGTGTTCCTCTCGGTCACCGCCGAACGCGGCCCGGCAGCTTCCGAATCGGCTCCCGGGAACGCCGGAGACGCGACGGCCCGACAAGACGGACGAGTCGAGGACGACAGACGAATTGAGGACCGATGAGGCGTGCAAAACGGCCCCGGCTCATCGCCTGGACCGAACTCCGACGCCGCTGGCGGAGGATGAGGAGGAACACGACGCAGCTGTTGGCGCTCGCGTTCGCGGGCGTCATGCTGCTTCCGTTCTCAATCGGCGGTGTGTTCGGGGCCTACCTCGCCGGGGGATTCGTCGCCGGAAGCGAGACCGAGCCGCTCCTCGAATGGGCGCGGATGGCGTTCGTCTACGGATGGATCTTCGTGGTCGGATTCGGTGGATATCGCGCGTACGCCGTCGCGCTTCGCCCAGACAACGTTGGCGGCTTGTTGACGACGGTCTCACACCGGGACGTGATCGGTGGCCTCGTCCTTGCCGAACTAACGCTCTGGTCAGCGTTCCTCCTCACAATCGGAAGCGCCGCCACAGTCGCGTTCGCCGTCGGTGCCGGCTCGCTGCTCACGATCCCCGCCCTGTTGCTCACATTGTGTCTCTTACTCGCGACCGGGATCCCGGCAGGCTTCATCATCGCACTGGGGGTGCGAAACGCCGGCGTTCGATCGCGGCTCCTCAGCCGCCTTCGAACGCTGTTCCTGCTTCTGTTCGGTATCGGGTACTTCGCGCTGATATTCACGAACGCGTTCGCGTCTGTCTTGGAACCGGTCTATCGAGCGCTCGCGCCGACGCCGATCGATTGGTTCGGCGACCTCGCGGCAGTGGGGCTCGGTATCGGGGCGTCACCGCTCAGGGCGGTCGGCGCGGTGGGGTTCACAGGAGCGTTCGTCGTCGTCGCGGCCGCGTCCCTATCCCGACTTGCAGAGTGGCTTTGGTACGCTGATGGCGTTCACATCACGCACGAGATCGAGCGGTCGGAGGGGGGATCTTCACGGCTCAACGGCCTCTCAAAAGTTCTCTCACGGCCGGTCTTCGGTGTCGTTGCAGTCGATTGGAAACGTGCACGCCGGTCGCCGATCTCGCTTTCGTTCGCGTTGTATCCCCTGATCGTCCTCGCTGGTCCGACTGTCACGGCCGTCCAAACAGGGGAGATCGGAACCGGGCTGCCGCTGTGGATCGTGCTCAGTGGAACGTGGGTTGCCGGGTCGTTGTTCGCGCTCAACGTGGTGGGTCAAGAGGGCGCAGCGCTCCCCGTCACACTGCTTTCGGAGACCCCCGAACGCTCACTGGTCATCGGACACGCCCTCTCCGGTGCCCTCCTGATAGCGCCGATAACCGTCGTGGCGACCGTTACCACGGGACTTCTGAGTCCGCATTCGGTACCGGTCGTTGCGAGCCTCGGCGTGTCAGCGCTCGTCTTGTCGGCCGTGTCGGGGACGATCGGGACCGGAATCGGTGTCGGTTTTCCGCGTTTTGAGGCCGTCAGCGTCTCTCGAAGTACCAAAGCGATCGTCCCCAGCGCCTTCGCGTTCGCACTCTACTCGGTCGCCGTACTTGTCGTCGCGCTCCCGACCCTTATCGCACACTCCGGTACTGTCGGCCGCGCGCTCGGCTCGGTCCTCGGGGTTAGTCAGTTCGTGATCGGTCTCAGTGGGACGCTCGTTTCGGCTGTCATCGCGTGTCTCGTCGGTCTCGTCTCGATGTACGTTGCGCGAGACCGCGTTAGCAACTATCGGCTCGGCTGAGGGTCCTGTCGCTGGTGTTGATGTCTACGGGGACGATTGGTGGTCCGCCCCGACCACACGTGAGAAGAGGCGACCTTCCCGAGGCGAGAGGCGGGCATTACGGCCGAAACGAAGACCCTGACCGGTAACGCTCTCGTACGGTCGGCTCCGTCGGAAGCCGATCGCTTCGACACTTTCCGCTGAAACGGGCGTCAGTTCGAACTGAGTATGGCCTGCCGTCGCCGTCACTCGTCTGTCCGCTCCACGCCGTCGATGTCGAGTGCGGTGGAGGCGGACGCCCGTTTACTTTGGATCGAGGCGGCCACAGGTGCGTAGCTAAATTGAATATTTGTCGCTATTCTACGTGAATATTTTTCAGCGAAGTCACTCAGCTACTTCGTGCTCGTTGGTGGTGCTATCGCAGTAATGTGGTTCCCGAAATTCATCTCCGAAGGCTACAAAAGTATAGTACGGGGGGTTGATAGACGGAAATTGTCGTGTTTCAAATCGGATTTTAGTCTTCCGTATCTTGATGTCGGTAGCACTTCGATGAGGTGACATGGCCCTCCAATGGACGGTCCGTCAGTATTTAGACAGCGCTTCCCGACGACGGTTCCTCGCCTGCAGTGGTGGAGTGCTCATCGCAGGAACAGCCGGCTGTACAGGGATCGTCAACAGTCTTGCCGACCTCGCGTTGGGCGATGTCAACCTTTTCAACGAAACTGACGATACCCTTACTGGCACTGTGACGATTACCGATTCGGCGGATGAGACTGTTCTCTCGGACGCATTTGAATTGCCGCCGGCATCGGGCGATGAAGACGCCGACGAAAAAGACGATGAAGACGGCATGACTGCGTATGAGGACGTATGGACTGATTCTAGAGCCTATGACGCGAGGGTCGAACTGGATGATGATCCAGCCATCCAAGTCGAATCCGCTACCTCGTCGTCAATAACTATTGATAACCCGAGCGAGGAGATGCTTGCGATAGTGTTCGGTGGCGAAGAGTTCGACGACACAATCGGTTTTACCGTCGGTGAGTCGTTGAGTGATCTCGCACAGGCGTGAGAGTCTTGTTGAGCGATTGACATTCTCTTCCGCGTAAACGCGGAGGAATCCCGAGCGGTGGGAGTTTCAGGTTCGCAGTCTAATTACCGGACTCCCAGTCCTTTCGGGCACGGGTAGTCCCACAGTGTCGGACTGGTGGACTGCTGGCCATGCCAACTGGCCGTTACCCCTATCCTCGGCCGTGTACGGCGTCCCAGTGTTGTTTTTGCCACGGGGACGCTGGCAGGCATCACCGGAGTTGGGGATATCGTCTGACTCGCTTCGAGCAGTCAACACAGACACACCCTTCGAGGATGTAGCGTTCACCGACTGCCCTTTCAGATACTGCCTCGTTACGCGGGCGGACAGGCCGCCTCTGAAGGACGGTTCGGAATCCGCTCCGTTCCGACCGATTCCTAACTACGTATAGAGCGGCCTGTCAGTTAAACCTCGGTATATGAAACTCGGTACAGACGTTCGGCCAGTGGATTGCTTCCCACCATGTCGGCTTCATCACCCGCCTAAAGGCGGGTGTATTCGCCTTCCAGTCTGTATAACCTCGAGGGGGTTTCGAAATCGAATGCGCACAGTGCTGTCTCGGTAAAAAAGTGATCTTAGCGGTCAAATCGGTTAAATATCGTTTTGATACCACGTCTGAGCTAATACGCGCCACTCCAACGGTACGACGGCCCGCGAACCGTCATCATCCTCAACGAGGTCGATCAACGCAAGGACCCGAGCCTCATCTACGATCCCCACAGTATGGAGCAGGTCGCGCTGATCCGTCTCTGTTGAAATCCTCAGCGCCTGAGACAAACAGTCCTCTGAATAGAAGGCGCGAACATGGTACGAACCGAGGCTAATCTGCGGGATAGAGTGATCGGTCAGTACAGGTGAGCGTGGGGCGTGTGTTACCGAAGCGGGTGGCTCTCGGCACCGTTGGAGGTGACCTCAGACGAGCCATCCACTACCCGGCTGGGGTTACGCGACCATCGTTTTGCGGATCACAACTGTCTGTGATGGCCGGTGGATCACTTGGACAGACACGTCGCTGCCGGTGGCCAGCGCACACTTACTCTCCGGGATCCGGAACATAATTGTGTCTCCCACAGCGTACCGGCCACCCTGAAGCAGCGCTCCACCGTCACCCACGTCTGCAACAGCGTTGTCCACTGCCTTTAGCGAGCGTTCATCGAAGAGATTCGCGCCCGCAATCTGGCCGTCGGATTCACGGATTGCATTCCCTGCCCCGGCTGGTAGATGCACAATGCGGCCGCTTCGGACGCCTTTGTCACAATCGGCACGCACGGCAATCTCTGTGTCAGACACCGCGACAGGATCGCCTGCGATGTGCGTGAGCGTAACGATACCCCCGCTCGTCCCGTCCTGCGGGGCGAAATCGCCGCTCGACTGGGCCACTCGTGGCGCCGGCTCCCGGAGTGCCGTGGTGACGTCTAAAGCCGCAATTGCAATAGCTCCGCTGAGTACAACGACGATGGCGACTAACAAAATAACCGAGATTACCGACGACACGCCTCGGTCTGTGCTCACATGTTCTCATACCGGAGTTGGGGATATGAGTGTTCGGCCTCCGGTCACTCCACTGCGGATCCGCTCTCAGCTGTGACTGAGGGTGAGCGACGAGTCGTTGAGATTGCGTATCTTTGTGACCAGGGCGATGGAATCGCAAAAATCGATCGTGGCTACGTCGTGATCGTCTCGGAGACAACCGTTGGTGAGCAGTATCAGTTGAGATGGAGACGGCGCCGAGGAACGTGGCGTTTGCCGCTGTTGTTGACCATACCCCGTAGCCCAGCTATCTCCGGCTGCAGGCGGGTCTCTGGCTGCTGACCGCCTCCACCTGTGAGTTAGGCGCCACCGCTAGCGGGCAGGGAGCGTATGGACTCGCCTGCGGATCTCGATGTATCTCTTAGTTGAGCGGGTGGGACGGACCGGTGCTGTGTAGCTCCGAATGTGACAACGTCTTTGCGAGGAGGCCCCGATGCGCTGTCTCTCTTAGCTTACCGAACGCAGAAAATACGGAATGACAAGGCCACAGAGAAGCGCGCCAACGACAGCAAGCACTGCTACTTGTGGCGTACTCGCAACTGCACTGTCCATTACCGCGCTCATAGAGGGAGGTCGCTTACAGTATATTTAAAAGAAACTATGTGACACGTCAGCCACCGCGTTATAACACTGTGGTTGCTGATGAGCGCCGCATTCCGAGGGTTCGATCAGGCTTGCTGGTTCGGGAAAACCATCACCGGAACGTCTGCTTCTCGGATGAGTTTACCTCCCGGGTCGCCGGCAATTGTCCGCTCCCACGTATCCATATCTCGAGGTGTGAAGGCGACGAGTGTCGCCTCCATCATATCGATCGCATCAGTGAGTGCCTCCGCGACCTCGCGCCCTTCAAGCGTCGCCCACTCAAACTGGAGATCATCACGGTATAGGATGTCTACGAACTTCTCGTAAGTCGCTCCTGTGAACTGATCTCTGCCGGTTTTTATTGTCGTCTCCGCGGCCGTTCCCGGGGTTACGTGTGTTACGATAAGAGTCGTATCCGAGTCTAAGTGCGGCCGAACCGCACGTGCCGTCGCTTCAGCGTCGTCGGGACTCGCGATCGGAATTAAAATACGTTCGAATAAGTCCTCGTTCATGTATATACCGTGTCTGACGATACAAAAAAGCGTCCGGGTTACTGACTCGCAGGACCGATCCACATGGCACTTCCCAACTATTGACATCCTCCTCCGCGTTCACGCGGAGGAATCCCGAGCGGTGGGAGTTTCAGGTTCGCAATCGTGAATCCGATTTTTTCTTCGAGAAATCGTTTAACCCATCGCAAAACGGTGGGTGACTGGCGGTGCCAAGCCGCCGTTACTTCTATCCTCAATGCCGTTGACTCATCTGTTGTTTTTCCCAGGAGGGAGTCGCTAACACGTCGACAGACTTGGTACACTTGGACTTGCTCAACCGACAGGCACAGACGAACGTTTCTGGCATTCGCGTTCACCGTGTTGGTATTTCGAGTATTGTCTCGTTAGCGGCGGCGAGGCCGCCTCCCAAGGCCGTTCGGAATCGCTCCGTTCCGACCTGATCTTACTCTTTAGTACGAATTGACACCATTTGAAACTGCGGGCTTTGGAAACTCGGGAATGCCACCGAACAGTGGTTCGTGTAGGGTTCTGTCGGATTCGTCCTGCAGCTCAAGCCGTAGGTATTCTCCTCGAATCTCTATAAAACCTCAAACCACGAGATAACTAACTGATTGCCTTCAGCTTCTCCGCCCGTCGCCTCAGTGTTGTAACGCTTGGATTTCGACTCGTCCATGCCTCCGCGATAAATCCAAATATTGACTGTATAATTCCTGTAGCGGTACTTCACAGGCAGAAATGCGTAAACCGGATTTAATTGCGGCGTCATCATGAGCTCAGCCATGCCGGGTCCAGATCAGGCATTAACGCAGCGCCATCGGTTCATCACCCAACTCGGGTCGTGTCGTCAATCCAATTGTGTCTGTGCGCACCTCGCGTCATGGTCCTGTGGGGAAGATCGATGAGCCGGCTCACCGCACTCACAAAGCGAGCAGCTGCGAGCCCCGTTAGAACGTTCATGTTCGTACTGATTGCGGTATCCGCTGCCGTCGCAGCGATGCTGTATGCGGTCTTCGGATCTGAGCTGCCCGGCACTGCGGCGATCGTCTACGCGTGGACGCCGATGATGAGCGCGGGTCTCACTGTTTGGATCGTCGACGAGAGCATTCGCGATTGGCTTGGACAACTCCGCAACCTACGGGTCGGCATCCACTGGTATCTTGCCGGGATTGGGATCATGCTGCTCGGCACGGAGTTCGAAACCATCGTTACGCTCGTCAGTGGCGGAGACGTGAGCGTTCCAGCAGCGCCGCCTCTCGCGTATCTCATCACATTCGGGGTTACACTTCTTCTCGCTGGCGCGATCGAGGAACTCGCATGGCGTGGATTTCTTCAACCTCGTCTCCAGCGCCGTTTTTCGGCGATATCGGCAAGCGTGTTCATCGGCATTATCTGGGGGCTCTGGCATGTTCCGATGATACTCGGCGGGGCGGGCAACTTCACCGTCTTTTGGGAGTACATGCTGAATATCACGATGATGTCCGTCATTCTCGGATGGCTGTACAACAGCACAAACGGCGCGCTTCCGGCCGTAATGATCGCGCACGCGTCGCATAATATGCCTCCTGTCGGCGATCCGACCGGGGGTGCGCCTGGGGTCTTTGAGACCCTTTCTGGTGACGCTATCTTCTATCTTTGTTGTGCGGTCGCAATCACGCTATACGCTGGGTCTCAAACGCTAACTCGTGACCGTAGTCTCCCTGATATCCCAGGGCAGCTCACGGGTCAACCCGGTCAGGAAAGTCACTCAGCCGATTGACGTCGCGTCGGGATTGGTACTCCAAATTGCTACTTAACGATCACTCCGATTTTCGGTCGTCGAGAATCGATTGGAGATCACAATCCTCGTCTGAGCGGCTTGACGGACGACAATTCAAATGTGCCTCGCTTCTGCCACGCTGTGCGGTCGGTGACACGCACCGAGTGGCGGCTCACCCGCTGGGGCGAGCACAGATCCCGTAGACCGCTGTTACGCCTGTATCCCCGGGAGAGACCTTCTCGGAAGCCACAGCTATTAAACGCTGTAGTAAGTATCGACACCACGTGACGGCCGACATGTACGTTGACAGGCCGCGGGTGCTGCTCGTTGACGATGAGAAAGAGGTCGCCGACGCGTACGCCCTCCGGCTGGACGCAGTGGCTGACGTCACGGTTACTTACAGCGGTCCTGAGGCATTGTCTGCGGTCGACGAGTCTGACCCGCCGGACGTAATTCTCCTCGATCGGCACATGCCGGAACGGTCTGGTGACGATATTCTCCGTGAGTTACGAGAGTATGATATTCACACCAGAGTTATCATGGTGACCGCAATCGACCCGGGGTTGGAACTCCTCGAACTCCCGTTCGACGACTACCTCTGTAAACCGGTTGACCGCGCGGATATCAGGACCGCTGTCGACCAGCAATGTCAGGTTCTCGCATACGAACTCCTCGGCCAATACTTCGGAGTCGAATCGAAGCGAGCGGTTATCGCCGCTGAATTGCCACAGGACCGTCTCGAGGACCACGACCAGTTCTCGTCGCTCAACGAGCACGCCAACCGTTTGCGGGACCGCATCTGTCGACTTCTACCCGACGCAGACGAGTTGTTAGACCGGTTCACCGGTATCGAGCGCGAGGGGTACTGATCCCCGGCGAGAGGCGCGACCGGGGCTGATTGATCAAGGAGGTCTCTGTCGCCTCCCCCGACACCCTGACTAATGGCTGATTTCAAACCGCGCACCGCCGTCATCCGCTGCTGTGAGCGTCAGATCCCAGCCGTGTGCTTCGACGATTCGGTCGACGATCGCTAGGCCAAGACCGGTCCCACCACTCCGTGTGGAATATCCGGGGGTGAAGACGATTTCACGCTCCGTCGACGGGATACCGGGCCCATCGTCCGCGATATAAAATCCACCCTCGAATGGGTGAACGGCCACGGTCGTGCTCTCGCTCGTCTGCCCGTCTCGGCCGTTTGAACGACCTTTTGTTGGTGCCTTTGTCGGCTGATCGTTCCCCGTTTCGTCGGTCGCGACACCGTGTTCAACGCTATTCCGAAACAGGTTTTCAAATAACCGCTGGAGGCGATCGGGATCCGCGGTGACCGTCGGTAGCGACTCCGAAACCGTCAGTTCGACCTGTTCGGTATCGATCGACTCCCACGCGTCTCTCGCAGCGGTCTCGATTGCGACCTCCTCTGTGGGCTGAACAACAGCATCGTCGCGCGTCAGCGTCAGGACATCACGGATGATCCGTTCCATCCGATCGTGTGCGTCAGCGACCGACTCGAAGTGCTCGGGGTCACCGGTCTCCTGTGCTGCACGGAGATGGGCCTTCGCGACATCGAGCGGGTTCCGGAGGTCATGGCTGATGACGCTGCTCACTTGGTCAACGCCCGGTGAGTAACCTTCGTCGGGACACTCACGAAGGTCGGTAAACACGAGATACCCGGTGTCGTCGTCCGACGGGATTACGCGAGCGAAGAACGGGCCTCGGTTGCCGTATCCGTCCAGACGGATGCCGATCCGATCGCCGCGGACGAGATGTGAGACTGGCTCCTGGTCACCGGTCGTATTGTAGCTGTTGAACCGGTCGAATATCGTCGACACGCGTCCGCCCGCCAGCTCCTGTTCGAACTGCTGCTCGAAGGCGTCGTTCGTGGCGGTCACGCGAGCATCGTCACCGTCGACGGTGTATGCGAGCGCGGGGTCCGGAAACTCACGCAACGGAATCGCCGTGTGACGATCATCACTCATCGGTTGCTCACATCTCTATTTGGCATTGTTACCGCGCCCGTTTCTCCGTGCGAGTGCGCATGGTAACTGGTTGGACCACCACCCGATACAACACCTATCATCACTTTGGCCCGGCAACCTGTTTAATATTATTTCTTATTTCTGAGCCAGAAACACTCTTTTTATGTTAGCTCCTATAACCAGATAACTCTATCTCATTTGTGAACCGGCTACGCGCTCCGAGCGGCGCGTTTCAATATCTGTGGCGTGACAAGGAAGTCAGCGACGGCAACCCCCAACATCGCTAATCTAAGTATCTGATCTTCGACGACGAGGAACGCGATAGCTGCGATAATAGTGGCCGTCACAGCGGGCATGCCCCAACGAACGACCGGACTGCGGAATACATTCGCTGATTGCGACATACCAGATCATCAGTATGTGCTGATATATTGATGTCGGCGTGTTTCTGGGTTGGAATCACTCCGAACAGATTAGTTGAATTGGCCTGTTTCTGGGACAGACACTCTCCGACGGGCATAACGGGTTACTTACCAATCTACCGTCATGCGACATCGGGGAGCGGGAATTGTACTTTGGATGATCACCTCGCTCGTTTTGGGTGCGGTGATCCTCTCTCCGACCAGTGGCGTCGTGCTATCCTTCTTAACAACGATCATACTGTGGGTGCTCATCGAGTCAGAAGCCGGCAATGATAGGGGACTGTGAGGCAACTGGGATCTCGGCAAACACTTCTGTGTAAATCAACGCACCACTCGAAAATACCATCATTAACAGGTTGATCGAAGTATAATAGTACACTATCCGTGGTCAGTTTCACTGTCGAACTGGCGGGTCGCTTGCTGGTCCCCGTACTCGCCGGGCTTGCCTGTATCATCGCCGGGTCTGTGGCACTCCAACGGCGAGGGCCGGCAGCTAGCGCATATGCCGACTTGGCCGTTCCGTTTGGTGTCATGTCTCTGCTATTCGGTGCTTCTGGATTCGTCTACGCTGGCGTCCTCGTGTTCGAAACGATTGGCGTCCAGCTGGTCGACTCCGCAGCAGACCGCACTATGGGTCTGCTATTTCCTGCTATCGTCCTCCCGTGGACGGTATTCGCGCTTCGATACGTGGGCCGGGGAACGCTGGTAACGCGTCGTCGCATTACTGTTGCGGCCGGACTCAGCTTTGTGATCGTCGGGCTCGAATCTATCGCACTGTATAACCCGCTCAACCTCGCTATGGGGCAGCGGCAACTACTGAGTGTCACCTCGTCTGTCCTCCTCTTATCGCTTTTAGCGATCGCCTTTGCCGCGATGTGGTTAGTGCTGTCAACGTCGCGCCGTCACGATCGGTTCACCTGGCGAGACGGGCTGCTGGCCGTTGCGCCAGTCGCTATCCCGTTGCTGGTCTTCCAAACCACTCGCCCGTCTACTCCGTGGCTCAATGACATCTTAGCTAGAACGGGGTTGGGATTGGTAGCTGTCGTGATCTGGTTCGGTATGTCCCGATATTCCATTCTCTCAGATCGTCCTGGAACCGGCACGCTCGGAGAACGTGCGGTAGTAAACAGAATGGATGAGGCGGTATTCGTCGTTGATCGCGACGGGCGTGTTGCTCGCGTCAATCCGGCGGCTGAAGATCACTTTGGCACTATCGGCGCGGGTGTACAGATCAGCGAGGTGACTGACTTTGGCGTAGAATTACTCACGGAACGCGAGACAATTCGATGTCAAACCACGAACGGACAGCGCCAATTTGATCCTCGCATCACTGAGCTTCGAAACGACCGCGATGAGCTCCTCGGTCTCACTATCACATTGTTCGACGTGACTGACAGGGAAATCCGACAGCAACGGCTTCAAGTACTCAACCGAGTCCTTCGACACAATCTCCGCAACCGACTTGATGTTATCAAAGCCCACGCCGAGGAGACGCAGAACACGCCGATCGTCCGAAGTGCTGACCAACTTCACCAACTCAGTACCGAGGCTCGCCGGCTCGAGACGCTGATGCAACGCTCCGAACCGGAGCAAACAGAGGCGCCGCTTCAGGAGATAGTCAATGATGTCGTTGCCGACGTGACCGACTCCACTGGTGAGGCTGAAACGAGCGTCACCCTTCCTACTGTGACCCTTGATGCCGACCCTAGTCTGTGCCGGTACGCGATTGAACAACTTGTCGAGAACGCAATTGAACACAGCGACGGAACGCCGCCACGCGTCGAAATCACCGGCTCACGGGACGAGAGCGGCGTACAAGTAGTTATCGCAGACGACGGTCCTGGTATCCCACAAACTGAACTCGACGTCATTGAGTCCGGTACCGAGGAGGATCTTGCTCACGGGAGTAGCTTCGGATTGTGGGGCGCGAACTGGGCAATCCAGACCGTCGGAGGGACGTTGGAGTTCAAACCAAGTCACCTCGGTGGCACGGCTGCTGTCATTGAGTTTCCGAACTGAGTGTGGACCCGTCTAACCCGCAATCTCGATGTATCTCTCTAGGCTCACTCGGACTGGTAGCGCGTTGTTGTCTGCGCCCTGAAGAGCGTCACCTGCTTACAGTCTGCCGAATAGCGGCGAGATGAAAGCATACGCACAGATACAGAGCGTGAGAACAAACATCGGAAATCCTACTCCGTCTTCACCGGCGATGACGAGTCCCGTCGTGAGAACTGAGGTCGCCACAGCGATGAGTGCCGTGCGAAGTGAACGGGGGTGCGATCGAAGTGCGGCTTCGCATCCGTCATGCGATCTGTCACCTCGACCCCGATATCAACGTTCCCCGACTGGCCGGAGTGACGCTTCTGGAACTTCACCCCGCGTGACTCGAACCCACAACATAATCGCCACGATGAGTACGGCCGTCGGGAGCAGTAAGACGACGATGAGATCGGCACCGAGATCGAACGGTCGGGTGAGTCGGAACGCCGCCGGATACCCGCTCTCCGGTTGCCCGAATACGACCGACGTCCAGAGATTGGTCGAGAAGTGGATGCCGACCGGAAGCGCGAGACTGTCGGTGAGCACGTACGCGAGACCGAAATACAGCCCTCCGACCACCGCCTGTACCACAGCAACCGACGCGGAGAGTCCCGCCGCGCCAGCGTTCAAATGAATCGCTCCGAACACGAGAGCCGATACGACGACCGCGCTCCCCGTGGCAGCCGGCCTCGAGACCTGGCGAGACGTAAGCCCGACAACGAGCTCACGGATCAGTACGCCTCGAAAGATGAAGTCCTCCCACAACCCGACAATAACGAACGCAGCGGCCGTCGCTCCGATCGCGAGTCCGACGGTCACAGGGTCGCTGAAAACCCCCATTGACCACGAACTAACGATCCTCCCGCTCCCGGTAGCGAGAATCGCGGCCGTCGAAACAGCCTGAAACAGCGCGCCGATTACGGCACCGCCGGCGAAATCATTGAGCCACTGCCGACCCAGAGAGAGCCCGTACGCGGCGGGGGTAGTTTCGAACGCGTAGGATATGACGAGTACCACCGCTGCTACCCCACAAAGCATTGGAAGTTGATTCGGAAGGTTAGTCAACACGTCCGGAGTTGAGAGTTGAGCGAGTACCAGCCCTACAGCGGCAAATGTCGCGACGAACATCACCGCTGCTACGACCACTCGCACCACCGCCCCGCTGACCGATACCTCGGACCCGATACGACTGACTGGTCGCAAGCGTGTGCTCATCTGTTCGGCGTAAATCGCTTTTCGACTTAGCAGCTCAGACTGATCGTCGCGTCGATGTCACCACCATCGAGCGACACGGAGAGATGTTGCGCGGAGGCGCTGAACTGCTCTCGGTGGTGGCCGTCAGGTGCGACGTAACACTCGCTCGTGACCAGTCCGGCGTCCTGAAGCTCATTGAGACGCCGGTAAGCCGTCGGCCGCGAGACATCGGCCGCCTGCGCGACGGCGCGTCCGCCGCGAGGCTGCTCGGAGACTGCCTCGAACACTCGCCGGGTGTACTCGTCGCCGAAGAGGTCGAGCAGCTCTTCGGTCGATAGCTCGTCTGTCGGTTCCTCAGTCCGGTCGCCGCGCGACTTGTGTCGCACTGCCATGTGGCTACGATGTAACGGAACACGCTTGGTGGAATATGCTCAGTATTCAGAGTCTCCGCAGCGAGGATATCTAACTATCCAGACTCCCCTTCGTGTGAGAGCAAGCGGCCGCATGTCGATTGGCCGCGACCCGGCGAATCCCGACCGCTATCCGCTACTGTCGTCGTGTTCGTCGTAGAACGCGTCCAGCAGCTTTCGCTGGCTCGCCCGAAGGTGGTGGAGCAGCGTCGATCCGGTGATTCCGAGCGATGTCGCAACCTCCTCGGCCGTACTTCCACGCGGGGAGGTGAAGTAGTCCGCGAGATAGGCCGTCCGCAAGACGGTCGCCTGTCGGTCAGTAAGCCGGTCGTTCAGATCGTTTCGAAATTCCCGCGTGGTCGTCGGCGAGCGGGTTTTGTCCTGTCGTGCGAGAACGGGTGCCGGTCCGTCATCGTCGAGCACGTTTGCCACCCGACGCACGTTCGTGTCGGGAGACAGTTCGACGATCAGCTGACTGTCATCGCCGTTAAACACCGCCGTCTGTATCGTCGCACCACGGTTGATTGCCGCAACGAGCGGAACTTCCTCACCCAGCGTCACCTGGATCCGGCCGCGCTCAGCGTCCGATTGACGAATCACACGACCATCCTGCGCACTCGGTAGCGCTTCGGCGGTCTCAACGACGGTGTCCGGATCGGAACCCGATACTGATAGGAAACACGTGAGACCAGTCTCACTCGGCATTACGGTCCCCTCAAGCGTGAGTTCCGCCTCGCAGGTGTCGCTCACACGTACCAGCGGGGAGTTCTCTGTGAGCCCGAACGTAACCTCCGTGAGGGTGTCGGAAAACAATAGCTTCCGATTCTGTGTCGCGTTGATCGCGTACCCTGCTAGTTCACCGAGTGTCTCAAAGCTGGCCTGTACGTGATCGCTGAATGCGGTTTCGGTTCCCGCATAGACACCGACAACGCCGTACACGCTGGAGCCGTACACTAACGGGAGCGCGAACACCGACTGGACTCCGTCCGCGAATCCAGCGGCACGAACCGCGTCCGGGACTGATGGATTCTCGCTTAACGATTGTACCAGTTTGGGGCGCTGCTGTTCGACCGCTCGCCGTTCCGGGGTAGCCTGTCCACTTTTCACTGCCTCGCGGACCGCCGGGAACAGTTCTCCCTGCTCACCCGCAACGCCGCTCATAACGAGTTCGTCGCCGTCGACGGCGTACTCACCGGTCCATACGAACCGGTACTGGTCCGATGTCCCCAGTTGGTCCCGGATAGTCTCCATGATCGCGCCCTGAGACGTAGCTCCGACCAACCCCTCAAGCACGTCGGCGATCAGAGTATCGACCATTTCGGCCCGCTCGGACTCCGAACGAAGCCGTTCGATCGTTTGCTTGTTGGTGCGTTTTTCAGTGATGTCGGTAACGTAGACAGTTGCCGCATCGTCGTCAGGAACAACTGACACTGACAGCCAGCGGTCGACTTCTGGATAGTACTCTTCGAATGCTACATCAGATATCGATGTCCCTTCGAACGCCTTTGTGAGCGACCCTTCGACCGACTGGGGAAACACCCCAGCAATTGGCTCACCGTCAGGTGTGTCAGTTGTAAGGATATCGGCCGCCCGATCATTCCACGCGCACACCACCCCATCTCGGACGGTGATAACTCCCATCGGTGCTTCTGCGAGACGATGTTCCAACTCCATTCACGTAGGGACCTCCTCGTTCTATCTGTGTTTTCCCGTCGGCTAGTTATACGTGTTGTCCGGTTAAACCGCAGTTTACAACTTAGATACTGGTCACTGACACCGGTGTTGTTCTGTCGTTGTTTCAGAGTCAGCAACCCAAGAAGTGGATTATATGTATAGTTGTAGAATACAGGGTATGCCCTCGAACACCCAAGGCCGCCGAATTTCTCAAACCTGGCGCGTTGTGATTCTCGGAACAATAGCTGCACTACCCGCAACTGCTGTAATAAATTGGCTTCCGAACTCTGAAGCGACTGCTGGTGGCGGGGCAATAATAGTTGGGCCAATGGTCGCGGGCGCCATCGCAGCTAAGCGCTCGGTAGGGCCGAGTGCTGCTGGGCTCCGTGCTGGCTTTCTAGGTGGTGTGGTTGCGGTATCTGGATTTATCCTTACAGAAGCCACGGCTGTAGCGTGGTCACTCAACACGATCGTGTTCTTCCTTATCGCCGTCGTGATGATTCTGTGTCTCTCGCCGGTGTTCGGCCTTATTTTTGGTCGGATTGGTGGCTGGGCAGCAAACACTGTCGGTGGTTTCGGAGTCGACCAAGCATCGTGATCAAGTGATAATGAGTTGTTCGCTTGCTTTGCTCCCGGCTTGTTAATTAAAAAGGATGACTTCGCCCCCAACTCCAGCTAAATAGGGGTGAACATGAGCCAATAGCCTGCGTGCGCCGTGATTGGCACAGTCGCATTTTTTGTCCGCTCGTAGGCACCAGCCGCAAGGATAGCTAAAATACTCGTGAGGAGTATTGACACAATCCCACCCGAAAAGAACAGATGGCCCTGTTGAAATCCTCTGAAACTGACAAGTATCGCGTGCCGAATAGAGAGGATACAGTCAGCCGGGGGCTACGATATTTCACCATCTAGATCCCGAACTAACCGACAGAACGTGTCTGTGAATGCGACATAGAACGCTTATATTGGGAGTATCCGAACCTCGACTTACCAGTTCAGTCTCCTACTGAAGTCTCAGTCTGACCCAAACACTGCCCGAGTCAGTGCACCACCGTAAGCAAGCCGTGAACCGGCCCACAGTGCACCGAGCGTGACGCCTATCGCCAAGAGGTATGGAATTGGCTCTGGGAGCCGGCTGCTTGCTATGCGGGCGAGCCGGTCCGCTAGAGCGAAACCACCGAACCAAACTATCAAAAAAGCGATGTGCTGGTGAAGAGACTTCTGTCGGCGTGCGTGGCGGTAACCGACGACGAGAAAGCCTACGAGCAGCAGGACGGCTAGGATTACGAAGGTGAGAGAGCGGAGTTGTCCATCGAGCGCAAACGCCGAAGGGATGCCGATAACCACTGCGAGAACGAAGATCGTCTGGGCAATAAGTCCGATATCTATCTCAGTATTGGAGGGCTGTTCGGTCACAAATTGCGGTCAAGAACGATGAAAACATAAAATTTCGCCACACGAGATGAGTCCGTTCATCCAAATTGGCTACATTCTACGACACCGACTAGTCCGTCTCTCGTGACGCCCACCGTTGTCAAAGGTACTCCGCTGAATATACATGCTGTACGACTACGCCGAATCAAAAAATTTGTCACTTTATAAGCATTTCAACAGAGCCAAATATTTCGTCTAATCTGGTGTATGAGTCCCCTGTATTGACCACGACCGGATCAATATATCACTTACTGAGGATTTCAACAGAGTCGAACAGATGTATTCCACGGAAAAGGAGACCGCCGATAAGCACCCGACAGGGCGATCCGATCGCCGGTTCCAGCGCATCGTGGACTACCCCTCTGTATAGGATCTCTTCCATGGGTGTCATAGCTGCGAACATGATCACCAATCCCGGGACAATGATCTCCGGGTGGTCGAAGAATACCCGCCACGTCGCAGTGCCACCGTGCGTGGTGTAGCTCAACCCGAGCATTGGCAATACCGGGGTCACCGCTCGCACCGCCATCTCGTACCCGATCGGTATGAAGCCAATCCACGCAATCCCTTCAACTGAGGGCATCTGAATCCGGTCCAGCGGATTATAGTCGTCACGCCATCAAATGTAAACACAGAAGAATCCCGAGCGGTGGGACTTTCAGGTTTACGGAAATCAAGGAGAAAGCCCCGTGCTTTAGCGCGGGAATGAATCCGACAAACCCTACACAACCGACATCATCAACTAGCCCGGCATCGAACATAGTAGCAAGCCAATCGCGTAAAGTATCAATCGGAAGACTCGGGGTCGCTTCCCGCCGACACGGACGGTTCCACGCCCACCACTTCGGTTCACAACGAGGTGGGGAGTGCGTGGTTGAGACTCGTTCGCCGTCCTCACAGAACCCGTAACCCCGCTGGGACGGGCAGTAATGCTCGTGTACGGGAGGGGGTGACGGCTTAACCAAAACACGCCCCGTTCGCGGTTGCACTTCGCCACGAAGCTGTGTGGCGGAGTACGGTCGATGGCACGACCCGTGTCACGCTCCTCGAAACGAGGGGCGTGAGTCCTCGCGTTCGCACAGTCCGTTTGGGACTGGGCGCAGGGAACGCCACAAGCAGGGCGACTCGCAACGAGTCAGCGTCACCACGCGCTCACCGCCCTGACGTGGAGCGCACGAACCCGGTACTCCCTTCGTGGGAGGAAGTTGCCCTCGGGGGCTTGGGAACGGCCCGATGCCCCACGAGGGAATCCTCGCCCTTCAGGGCGGGGAGGATGTCAAAGTCCGCTTATCCTGCTTCTCACCGGGTCAGATATATACTATCAAATTCTACGTTTCCGCACTTGAAACACCCTATTAGCCATTATTAACCCGATTATCGTATAGAAACACATGATACTGGAACATTATCAGCCACCGTCTCTTCGCAGAACCGTTTGTTACTTGATAATCGGTGTAGGTTGCTGTGGTTCTAATCAAATTAACTACTCTGCCGCTGTCACCCGAAGATCACATGCTCTCAGTGTAGACAGGCAGTCACTAACGGAGGTACAGTGCTGAGGATCGGCTACCATTCATGAACTCTGAGCAACCACTATCCTTCAATGGAGATAGCCGCTGGGCGATCGCCTTCGTGGCGTTACTCTTTGTACACAACGAAGTCCATGAGATCGCGCACACGGGAGTCGGTCGTCTCATTTGTGGCGCGTGGGGACCACGAAATTTCAACAGTTGGCAGCTTGCTTGTTCGAAAACGCCGGAGATTGTTTTGGCACCACTCGCGGGACTTCTTTGGAGCTACGGGTTGATGTGGATCGGGTATCGGTTATTGAATCCGACAGAGTCACCGGTCAAACGGTCTGTAGGATTTTGTCTTGTTTTCGCGACAATGCCCTTCGGTCGGCTGTATACTGTGGCGCAGTCCGGAGGTGACGAAATGGTCATCCTGCGTGGAGCCTTCCCGACCGCTGATCCAGCAGTGCGCCTCGCCGTCGGCCTCAGCATCGTTCTGCTACTTATTGGTCCCCCACTATACCGAGCCGCCAGTGTACTGTCACAGAAACGGCGGTGGATCATTTTTACTGGGATGCTTCTCCTTCCGTTTGTTCTATTCCTCGTTGTCGTACTGCGAATCGCAAACCCACTGCTCGCATCTGGAGTCTTGACTAGTGAGGGGCTACTCGGCTCGCCGCTGCTTGTGAACATCTGGACCCTGTTCTGGGTGATTGTCCTATTATTATCGTGGCGGCGATTGTCCACGACACTTATCAGCAAGAAATGATATATTAACTTATATATCTGAATTTGCGAGTGTATTCCCACAGGTTGAATTTCTCAGACCTGTATTCGCCATAATATGCGGAGTGCGCCCTCCACAGTACCGCACCGAACGACCTCCGACTTCGCAATTATCGCAGCAAATATGATTCCCCTAGCCGGCGTACTCATCAGCGGCTGGAATATCTGGACCCTCCTGGCGCTCTACTGGATTGAGGCTTTTAGTACGGTCCTTCTCGGTGCGTTAAAATCGCTGTTCGCGAAGCAAGGTTCGCCTGATCTCGTTGGACAGCGGGAGCCGCTCCATGAGTTACGACACAAACGAGGTGGATGGCATTTACTCCCGACGCTTCCACCGGTGTATCCACGAAACGTGCCGTTTGCGCTATCTATCCTCGGCCTTTGGATATCTACTATCGTCCCAATCACGCTCCTGTCATGGATTACGGTCGAAACCGGAATAACAATTTCATGGCCGGTCGGTGTGAGCATCGGTGCGCTGTTGATTGCGCAGGTAATCGAGTTTCGTGTCGGCTATCTCGAGACCGGGGAGTACGAGACGGTGTCTGCCCGCGAGATTCTTCAGCGACCAACCCAGCTCACGATGGCGATGATGCTACTCGGGATGGTCGGACTGACAGCGAGTCAGGCGGCAGGTGTCGCTGTGCTCAGTGGATTTGTGCTCGTGAAAACCATCCTTTCGGTATCGGGGGAATCTACTGGACCGATCGCATCAGGCTTGCGAGCACTTCTTGATCGGTTTGGTGACGACGATGAACTCCGTCGTCCGCAGCCGGAATCTGACCCCGCTGACGGGGATATCCGGGCACGTGTGACGGTCAGCCCGAAAGCGGTACTTCTCGGAAGTACCAGCGCGATACTGCTAACCGTTTTTAATCGTGGCGTAGCGGTTCTGATCTTCGGAATTATCGCCGCGATCTTCACCGGGAACATCTTCTGGGGCAGTATCGGTCTCTGTATACTTCTCTGTATTATTGCGGTCCGGGTCGGCAGCTACTACCTCCGATACGGTACCATCGAATACCAGCGACGCGGTAATTCACTGGTTGCGTATGATACAGTTCTTGAGGCACCACAATGGGTGGTCCCCGTTCACTCACGAACCCGATTTGAAATTGCGAATGCAATTCCTGACCGACTGTTCGATACGGGAACGCTAACGATCTCCAACGTCGATGCGACACCGAGAAACACGGTCCAATTTGGCCCCGTCCCTAACCTTGATCAAGCGATTGAAACGCTTGATTTGCCAGTCAGGCACGAGGGACGACCTGACAAAGACCCCGCAGTTGTGGGTGCTGCGCTCGTGTTAACACTAGCTTTTCTCGGAGTACCGACGATGCTTCTTGTGTCTTCGCAGGTGAGTGGAGTGGAGGCGGTTGTGATTTTGTTGTTACTGGCTCCGTTTTTCGCGATTTTGATCGGTGTTCTCCTGTATGCGATGTTCACGCGGATTTAATGAATTAGGGTTCTGTGGCTCTGTTGAAATACTCAGAGAGTTACATGTTCGCCGTGTGATTCGACGAGATGAAGCCCCTCCCGAAGTCGCAGATTCTCCGTTTTACTGAGAAGGCGATCCATCTGGCGCGTCGAGCGGTCTCTCGATACTCCTCGAAATTCTCTAAACACCGCTACACACTTCTCCAACACGTTGTTCTGTTGTGTCTCAAAGTTCGGAAGAGTACGACCTACCGTGACCTGCTTGACGAACTGATCGAGATGCCACGCATCCGCCGGACTCTTGCATTAGCCGAACTTCCTACGTCATCAACGCTCTGTAAGGCGTTTAATCGACTTGATATGGTCGTATGGCGAGTCTTATTGACTCTCTCAGCGACACTGCTCCCGACAAACGGAATCGTCGGGATTGATGCGTCAGGGTGTGACCGCAGTCACGCCTCGAAACATTATACGAAACGAGCTGAACTCACGATTCAGCAGCTCAAAGTGACGCTGTTGGTTGATGCGAAGGTGAACGCAATTCTCGATCTCCACGTGACGACGACTCGGAAACACGATAGCCAGATTTCCCCGTCGTTGATCAAGCGTAATCCCGAGAGTGTCGGTATTCTGCTCGGTCATAAAGGCTACGACGACCAGAATATCAGACGACTTTGCCGTCAACACGAGGTTCGCCCACTGATCAAACATCGTGAATTCACGTCACTTCATCGGGCATGGAACGCACGCTTAGACACTGATCTCTACGGCCAGCGGAGTCAATCCGAGACAGTCAACTCTACGCTTAATCGGAAGTTTGGTGCGTTTGTCCGGTCACGACGCTGGCGGAAACAGTTCTGGGAACTCACCATCGCCTGTCTCATTCATAATATAGACCGATCACTCTGAACGGTCAATACAGGGTATGAATCGGTCAGTACAGAGGAACCACTTTTCGGTAGGTATTTTATTCAATTCTGTTGATGTACGATATGGTCTCCCGCGAGAACCAGAAACTAGCCGCCTCTGCTGTGGTTGCCCTCGTTGTTCTTGTCTCCCTACGGGCATTGACGGATTTTGGACTGTTGTCGAGGTTTACGATTGTCGTCGTCGTTATAATCGTTACGCAGTCTGTTTTCGAACGGATGTATCAGTAAGCAGTCACATTCTATCAGCTGATTCAGGATTCATTTAGAGAAGATATCGAAGCTCTTGTGCTGACTACATCCTCTGTATCTCCCACGCCAATCCTATCAGTTCTTAAGTATTTCAACAGAGCCACTCTTTCAGTTTCCAACCCATCTCTTCTGAAGAAACTTCATGTTCTCTGAGGAAGCGGCGTTTTCGGTCTTCTGGCCACGAATTGCCGTACCTCTCGGCGTATTTCATCCGAGTCGATTTTTCCTGTGAATCTACCGACTCTTTGTCCGACTCAGATGCGTCATTATCACTATGCCGACTTGATTCACTCTTTTCCTGTTGTTTTGAGTGACTACCAGAGGGTTCGGTTACCTTCCGCTGTTTGAACTGAGACGCCGATCGCAAGTATCCTCCGTGCGTCGTAGTGGCTACAGGCTATAGAGGATTACTACGAGTCGCACAAGTTCAGCGACCTAGCTGATGCTACTGACAATAGGAACCTGTACGTTGAGCGCCTCTGTTGAGATCCTCATCGGCTGATACATACCGTTCCAGTCCCGGTCAACAGAGCTGCAGGATTGCATATTGGCCACCGGAGCTTCTGCTTATTTAAGCAGGTGTTCCAATAGCTGTGCGAGATACACAGCGCGAAGCCAGTGTAAACGGGGGTTATGACAGGGTGGCGACCTCAAATCCGATCCCGTCCGCGGTGATCCCGACCCCTAACCCATTGTTGCCGGCCGGTGAGCTCCAACTATACGTTTTCTCTAATCCGTTATCGGTTCGTACGGTGACTAAGAGGGGTTTGTCGGCGACGAGATCCGTGTATCCCTGTTCGTCGCCTGCGGGGATCGTCCGTGTATCGTCCATGAGTATCTCGCCCGTGTCGGTAGTGCGAATCTGCACCGTAACCACCTGCGCACTACGCAGCTGATTGTTCACAATCACGAACGGTGTCTGATCAGGTTGAGTGTACGCAACCGCGCCGCCGGCCGAGCCGATGACGACTCCGCCGCCGAGCAGTGCGAGTACATTGCGCCGTGTCGCGGAGGGCATACATCAACCGTTCCACCGCTGAGATCAATAACCCGGTCAAAAGTGAAAATCAGATTTAACAGACGAAGTTCATAATTCGGCCATTTGCGACGTCTCAACCGGGTCGATCGTTTCGGAACTACCGCCACCACCGGGATCGTCACGTACTTGCAGGTACGCCGACGCGACGATGGCGTAGAAGGGGAGGAAGAAGACTGTAGTAAGAACAACCGTAGCGAGGTCGGCGACGAGGGGAAGACCTGCGAGGTCCAACACCGGCGCAACGCCGCCGACGATCCCACCGAACACGGCAGACAGGATCACGAGGAGGGAGAGTTTGAGCCGCGATCCACGAGCGAGTCCCCAGCTCCGCTTGAGACTTGCATAGATGCCGCGATCCTCGACGCTGATAGCGAATATGAAGAACATGAACGACGCCGCGAGGAATATCCCGGGGAGGAACAACAGTACGGTGCCGATACCTACCGAGATGCTCACGACCGTTCCGCCGATGACCGCCGAGAACGTGGCGCGTCCGAGTCGGTTGGCGTATCCCGCGGGGAACGTCGATAGTTCACGGAGCGGCCGGGCGAAAGCGCGTGAGAGCACGACGAAATACACCGCACCGAGGACGCTCGTCACGCCGAACAGTGCAAGTCCGACGCTTCCGGAGACGGGCAGTGCCAGCCCGCCGCTTCCAGCGAATTCCGTCATTGCTTCAGAGGGAAGAAAGCCGAGCACGGCGCTGTTGACTGCGGTTTGAGTGAGCAGTTGGATGGCAAGTAGCCCGACGAAGAGGATTCCGCCGGTTCGAGTAAATACCCGTCTGATGCCATCGCTGACCGCACGACCTAGTTGGAGGGCCATACTCCGTCTTACGCCCCATGATAGTATAAGCACGGCTGAAAATCATACTGAGTTTTTAGTCTTATTCGCAGCTACTCCGTAATAACCTGCTGAACGTAGATGTGTGCGTAAGCACTCGCCCAGACGACGGAGAGTAGTTCGCCGATACTCGCTGCGATCATATTCACGAGGGAGGAGAGCAGGCCGAGATCCGATCCGATCTGCAAGACGTATGAAGGCAGGTAGAAAGTGACGCCGCTTCCGAGAGCGATCAGGACGAGGAGGAGGATTTTCGCTCGGTAGTTCGTTGTAATGCGCCAACTGATTCGGAGTGAGTCGACGGGACCGTAATGACCGACGACACACGCTTCCAACGCGAACCAGAACTTGAATAACAACAGGAGAGGCGGACCCAAGGCGACGAGAGCGCCGACCCCTGCAACGGCAGGAAATCCGACGATTTCGATAGGGTTGCCGGGAAACACGAGGAGAAGCCCGAAGAGCGGGGCTGAGGCAGCGGCTGTGCTCATTACCAGTAAGATGACGAGTAAAATGGTGATACCGAACGCGGGGATTCGGGCAACGGTGTGAGAGAGTCCTTTACGCGCCGTCACACGATCACTGGTCAGTTCTCCGGCAACGATTGTCGCAACGTACGCTCGGATCAAAAAGACGAACGCGAACGCTGTGACGAACTCGATGATGTCGATCGCAGGTACTGGAAGTATATTGATACTCTCCGTTTCGAGGAGTCGATTAGCGAGAATGATTACGGCCGAGAAGCCGAGGATAGACGGATAGGACCGAAACAGGCGAACTGACCAGACTAACGTATCGAGGACGGTGCGATGCGTGGTGATTGTCTCGATGTTTCGGCAGTTGAGGCAGCCGCAGCCGTCGGTATCACCTTGCGTTCTGATCGTCGGTGCCACGTCACGGACGGTCGAGTCGTCGACAACAGAAGCATTTTGGATCGATCGGTCGTTACGATCGCTCATTCACCGGTGAAGAGGTGTGAGACCGATTCGCCGACCGCAAGTAGGATCGACGGGGGTCCGAGTAGCGATGCGAACGATTTGAACGCGCGTTTGAGACTTGGTCGATCGTCTTTAGTGCCGAGGAAGAGCAGCGTCGGATCCTCGGAAACGACGAAGACGCTCATCTCACGGCCTTTCTCCGAATAGCAGGTGTCCGTGACTTCGATTACCCCTGCTGCTTCGAGATTCTCCAAGTGGTAGTGGACGTTCTGTACGCTCTGGTCGAGTTGCTCAGCGATCCGCGCTGGGGTCGCCGGTGTCTCGTTGAGCAGTCGAAAGATCTCGTAGGCGGTTTCGGACGATAACGCTTCGATCACGTCTCGTGTTGCGTCGTCGTCGAGGCTCAGTACCGTCGGGGCATCGCTTCGCTCAACGGCAGCGTCGGTTTGTGTCGGAAGGAGTCGTGCCATGGTTACCTTCTGTAAATAGCGGTTGCGGGGACCTGATCCGATCGATAGCTGTTCGAGAACATCATGCGTAGTCGTTGATAGGTGTTTTCGTTGCTTCCGGAACGGCAGGTGAGACAGCGCTCAGTCGCAGGTAGTAGGCCGTGTACACCGTATAGAAGTACGCGAAGCCGACTGCGGAAAGTGTAATCCCGATCGGGAGCAGAACTGCTATCGGTATCCCGAGGTCGATAGGTAATACCTCAACCGGTTTAGCGTCTGTTAGCGTTACCCGAAGCAAGTATTCGGGGAGTAAGAAGGCGTTCACCAAGACCAGCCACACCAGCGAGAATCCGGCGACGCTTTTGATGTTCGAGCGGACGAGCGCAATACTTCTCCGGAACGCATCAGTAACGCTTTGATCTTCAAGGACGATCGCAGTGTCGTAAAACTGTACGAACATAATGACAGCGAGAATCGACACCAGCCAGATGATCATAGACCCGATACCTGCGACGAGACCGGCTGTCCGGTTAATCGCGGCGAGCGCTATCGGCACAATGCCGAGGACGAATCCGATCAATCCGAGTCCGATAGCGGTTCCGAGGACGAGAAGCAGGAACACCACCGTTGCAAAGAGAAGTGCGAAATAGTGCGTCCGCGCTGCAGTGAAAAATCGGGTGAGTGAGGGGTCTGTCCCTTCGATTGCCGCCTGAGCAGTTCCGATAAACCCACCGAGAACGAACGGAAACACAACCAGCCACGACAGTGAGACGCCTGCTGACAGAACTGGTGAGTCGGTCAGCTGACCGACGTATTGCAGTTGGCTTCCACCCCCAACGAGGAGACCGGCAACGAACAGGATCGGATTCGCGCGGAGGGCGGTGAATCCATCTTTGAATGCGGAGCGTATGACCATCGTATCCACGAATTACCGCCGTCGCGTATTAGACCGCACGTAGTATCAAATCCATATTTAATCATCTTGAGCGTCTGGAGCTACTGTTTCGATGGAGGCAACGCAACACACGACTTCGATTCGATAGGCCACTTGCTCTGACATACCCCGTGATGGCTCAATTTCCCTGGATCGCGTCTATAACGACTGTCCCAGCCACGATCGGATCTATGGGGACCGAGCTGCTATCGCTGATCGAAATATCGTATTGATCACGAATTGCGAAGTCGCTCTCAATGGAACCAACGGAACTACCGTCCGGGTCTGTCACCTCGAATTTATGCCCGATAAACTGTCCTACCGGCAGGAGTTTTCGACCCATCGTGATGAGCCCCCCACGTGAAGTAATCTCTGCGAGGAGCGACCCATCCTCCGCGTCGCGGATTCGCCATGTGTCTTGGAACAGCGAAAAATCGTTGTCCAGAATGACGAGAGGTTCTCCAGTATGGCCATCGGTAAGTGCGTAGTCACCAGCAATATCCCAGGTGCCACTGGCCTCTACAGTGAACATCTCGTTTCCGTCGGCGTCGACGAACGGAAACGTGTCCTTCCCCTCATACATACTGTAGGTACAGCGAAATATCGTGTCGCCGGTGATATCTTTGCCTTCATATTCGGGTTGAAGATTCTTGTCCTGTCCCGTCTGTTCGACGGTATACTGACTCCCAGAGAGGCCGAGACCAGCAACGCCGTATTGCTGTGGTGTCTCCATATCCAAAATATTGTGCATAGCTAACATTTAAATATAGGGCATTCTGGTTGGTAGATCTGTTGAAATCTTCAGAACCTGACCGGCATGGCGTGCAAGCTATCGAGCGTGAAGTCTGTCATGTCATAGAACTCTTCACACGCTATAGTCACTCTAGGTATCTTTTGAGAGCGTTATGACCTAAGGAGTGCGTGCATCAAGTGCACGCCGATAACAACCGTTCAGCCGTGTTTAGACGCTACCGGCTCTGTTGAAATCCCATTTTTCAGATACATTCTCACTTGAAACAGCCAGTCGCTGAAGACTGCGCACTGAATGGTTCTGAAATGAGGGGCCCCGAGTCAGTATCTTCTTGATGCTATATCCTCGAAAGCAGGTATGGTCGGTATAGGGACTATTATTATCGCAATTACGTTCGTCGTCGCAATGGTGGTGACTCTGGGTCTACTACTGCGGTTGTTGAAAGACGCTGATGGTCTATGATTCAGCTGTACTGACCGCGACCGGGGCAGAATATATCACTTTCTGAGGATTTCAACAGAGCCACGCTACCGATTACGTAGGTTAGCGTTTATGTTGAATGAACAGGACCGGTCTATGAGAGCCCCTCTGTTCCATTTCGTTTTCGGATAGCGGCCGTTTCGTCCGATCGACACCGGTCTAAACAAGGCTGGGCCTGAGCAAGAGATATACCATCCACGATTGATCTGGGCGTATGGAAGTTGCCCTCCGGACCGCACTACTGGGAAGTGACCAGAAGCGATCGTTACAGGGAGTTCTCACAGCGGCGGGAGTATCTGTGCTCGTTCTAATTATTCCGTTCCTGCCGCTTGCTGGGGGTGTAATCGTTGAGCCAGGTTTTGTGATAGTCGGATTCGGGCTGGCAAGTTGGTGGGCCTATGACAATAGTGGGCTCGCAATCAGCGTACTCCTGATATTAGCACCGGTGATAGCTAGACTGACATACTACTGGTGGCTCTACCGCAACCAGCCATCCCCAGTCGCACTCCCATTGTCATTCGACGGAGTCGGCGCGTGGAAGATGTGGATTCCGTTGGGCCTATTACTTGGGATACTCGCATTCGGGGTCGGCGTTATCGTCCGCCGGGGCCGCCAAGTCACTGCGGGAGAATCCAATACGGTTGCCTGAGTATCAACCAGACCGGCACGAAACTAAGCATTCGTCCGTATACGTGCCCCAAGCCTTGTTTAGACGCGGTGGAGATCGTCCGCTACGGCCGATGTCTACACAGCGAGAGCTGGTCGAGAGGCGCTCAGGGACTGGTTCTGTTCGCCCTGCGTAGCCACTAACCGAGGCGTTCAGGAGCGTCTACACAAGGCCCGTGCCCCATATTCAGTAGCGTTCACGTGATCCCCTCAGTTTCTGTCAATAGCAACGTGCGAAATATAGAGCGTCGATCCAGCAGAGCGACCTCAGTAGTTCGAGTCCGCGAGGAGGGGCCCACGGAATAACTGAGAACTACCTCAACGAACGATGACCACTGTGTATGAAGACATTTACTGCCCGGTTTGGAGTCATGGATATGGAGAGACGGCGATATCTGCAGGCAATCGGGGGATGTTTCGGTGTCGTTTCAATATCCGGGTGCACAGAGATTCTTCCGGGTAGCAATCAAGAATCCGAGTACCCGGGGGGAACGCTCCTCGTCGAGAACACAGGAAAAAAAACGCTGTCCCAGTCTCGGTAGAGACGAACTTGAATCAATACGACGCCTCACTTGATACCGAGATCGCCGCCGGAACGACGGTCGTTCGTCCTGAGTTCGTCACTGCTAATCAGGGTGAAATCGTTACTCTTGTCGCTCAGCTCGGTTCGACAGGGGACGCTATACGATTCCAGTTCCTCCCAGCAGGCGGAGAAGATACTCCGCCAGAAGTAGCGCAACTCACGGTCGAGAACGCCGTCAAGGCAAGTGCGACTTGGACTGCGACAAGTGGAAGGTGACCTCCTCCTCGCCGTAAACGGAGAGGGAGGGGAGCTCCCTCAGGCAGTCGGGCTACGCCCGACGACGGCGAGGCTTCCCACGGCACTACACCGCTGGGGTGGGATATTTGCTGGTTCACGGCCTGTCGGCATGACAGGCCGATGGCGGGGCCACACCGCCGTTACTCCTATCCCGGCAGGGGACTCGGAGTTATCTTGACCGAGACACCACAGCGGTTCGAGAGTGTGTCTCGAACGTTCTGGGCCTCGGAGTCCCGATATTGTGCATTTGAGTGGGCGGTGTGACCGCCTCGGTGTACGTCATGCTACGATACACTGTTAGTTAAATATACGTATTGTTGCTGAACATAGGTTGTGGAGGCGTTGTCGGATTCACGCCCGCCGTGAACGGCGGGACTCTCTCCTCGAAGAAAGATAGATCGGTCCCCACCCATCGCTAACTCGCTGCGTACACGGCCTGTATGCAGACCGGGCCGCCCGAAACAGTCGAGTTTTGTGGCATTATTGAAGCCCTCAACAGGTGATACACTCTGACCCGGCCGTGGTCAATACAAGGGATACAGATACGACCTCCCAGAATGGTAGTCGGTTGAGCGCTATCGGGTTTCGAACGACACCCCGTCGGGACCGAGAGCGGCATGGATAACAACGGATTCATCGACAGAGACGGTCGTTTCGCCGCCGGTGTTCGCCTCTTGAGCCGTGATCTGAATACGATACTCGCCAGATTCGTCAACCGGATACGAGAGCGCCGTCGTTTCCTCGGCTCCGAGCGAGCGGTCCGTACGCATGACCACCCGCATATCCGATGCTCTGGTGATATCGATATTAACGGTTACCCGCTGATTCAACTCGTTGTCGATCACCAAGTTCGGACCTCCCAACTCCAGACATCCGGCAACTCCCACGAGAGACGCTCCAACGGAGGCAAGCATCTGTCGCCTAGTGGAGGGCATACAGGCCAGTTCAAAACGCATCACTAATGCGTTTTGCTTCACGGGCTTTGTTGAAATCCTCAGCAGGTGATACGTTCTAAACTAGCTTCGGTCAGTATAAGAAAAGGTCGCATCAACTCGCGTCATTTGGATCAAAGGCGTAGTAAACGACAGCCATTGTGATTCCCATCAATACTGGCCCAAAACTTCCATCACCCGACAGTAGGAGCCTAACAGCAAATACACCCACAGCGGAGACGAGGCCAACGAGGAGGGCATAAGGAACACGAGATAGGCCACGTACGCAATCGTCAAGCCGCTGGTACAGACCCCGCAGAGTATCCATACCACAATCACCGTGGATGGGTGAATGTGTCTTTCGTTAGAGATACATTCTTTGGGGAACAGGTTTTCAGGCAAGAACCTGTCTGAAGGGGAGGATTTCAACAAGACCGCTTCACGATTTAGTGGATGGCACTCTGGCGGAGAGCAACCATCGCAATCAGGCCATTCGCATGCCCTATCTAACAGTTAATTTAGTAAATATCTAAGCGGAAATTTGTTAAGAACGATTCTATGACAGGCTTTATTGTAAGTTCAGTTGTATCGAGTTGGCATCACCACCGGTAGTAGTACGCATGTTTCCAGTCATGAACGATACCACCTGGGATTCCATTTTTTTATGACAAGAGTTGTAGCCGTTGCCACGGCGACACTCACAAGTAACACGATAATAGCGTTTGTCCATCGCTGTATTCCGGTCAATCCAGTTCGATACCAAGCGAACACGGCGAAGGTGATGCCGATAACTGTGATGCTTGCAATCTCATCTCTACTCAAGCCAGCCCTTATCATGGTCCTCCATCTGAATATACGCGGCTGTATAGCGTCCATCCGATGGCCGAGACCGCGACGATGATGCCAATAACCGCAGGGATAGTGTTCGCAGAGCCGTTGAACGACCAGTCAAAAATCAAATAACCGATGACGGCAATCAGCGCGACGATAGTCCCGATGGCTCTGATCGCTGGTGAATCCGAACGACCACTACCAGGCATACCTGATTGACATCTGCACACGGTATTAAATCTAGGAGTTACCAGTCCTGAAACGTCGCTACGATAACTAACTAATTTTATGACACGCTGCACTGCAACATATACACTGTGTATGCAGCAAGCCCTTGGTAAACTATCAGCGACAGAGGTTTACAACAAATTCAAATGTTGTTATTCAACCACAACCAAGTATGACTCACGATCAATCGATCTGTTGGCAACGTAAACTTGTTCGGTTCAAACTGTGGCTATTTGCGTGAGTAATCCGACAGCCCAGAGTAACAAGCCAGAGATCAGGAGATACGTTAGCGGGTTATACTCACTGACGATTGGATTCTCCTCATACCGTGCCAATCCGTAGAGACTAGTCAGTAACAAAAATAAACCACCCGCCAGCTGTAACACAGTTCCGATGGTGAATCGTAACTCTCCACCGACACTGACCTGAGCTAACAACAAGACACTGACAAAAAAGAAGCAGAGAGCGACTAACCTAGAGGGGTTCATAACCGCGAGTTACACTCCACGACCGGTATATTTACTGTTTGAACACTACGATCACGCACATAACGCCCAATTGGGCGGTAAATCATACGGCCAGCGCTGGATGGACGAGACTGTCGTTTCAATCATCAAACTGCGACCACTATTCGAGTGGCCAAATCAACCGAGGAGACGTCACGCAGCGGTTGTGAGTGGGCCGGGGGCTTTCGACACTTACTGACCGAATAGCGCGGTCAAAGCAGATTCATCTCACTTGGCTTTGTTGAAACCCTATTCTTTAGACATATTCTCGCCTGAAACAGTCGGTCGATGAGTGCTGCGAACATATCGATCCTGCGCTCAGTCATCTAAGGGGTCGCCACCTAATGTATGCGACTACTCCAAGAAGAGCGATTAGAACGGACAGGCTCTGTTGAAATCCTATTCTTCAGATATATTCTCGCCTGAAACAGCCGGTCGATGAGAGCTGCGTATTGACCACTGAGAATTTGTACTGACACAGATGGCGTGTCACAACATCTGTTACGGTGGAGAGAGAATGTAGGGTGAGATGGCAACAAACAACGACAAAATCCAGTTCCGGGGGGAAACTGAGAAGAAGGCGACTCAAATTGTCGATCAGATGCGTCTTGGTGGGATCAACGTTAGTGAGCTTGCTCGACAGGGTCTTCAAGAAAAACTCCGAGAAGTACTCTCGGACGAGGAGAAGATCACTCTCCACCAGCGATACAAGCACGGAGAGCTCTCTGAAGAAGTTGCGGAGATTCTTCTTGGTGATTCCTTGGAAGAAATTGAGCGGGAGCGGGAAGCCTTCGAGGAGGCTGCGGAGCTTGATACGAGTGGCGTTTCCAGAAGTGAAGATGGTGGACAATGATGTCCGTCATCCAGTTATCGTTGATATAGCTGCACTAATCGCTGCCGCGAACACGGCTCGCTGGTCTCGATTTGCGGGCAATATCCAGCTGACGACGACTACTACTGTTAATCTGTATTGACCGTAATCGGAGCAGAACATATCACTTGCTGAGGATTTCAACAGAACCAGATGCTTAGAAACTTAATCATCGTTCCGTTCACCCAAACGGATACTGGCCCACGTTGTCTGAGTCGTCTAAACAGCCTCGATTTTGTTTATTCAAGATCAGATCTCCCCAAAATCCATCTTAGATATCAGTTGGTAATATATTTGGAGAGAGCTTTTGAGAAACTGGGTCGGTAGTTGAGAGATTGAGTGGGGAGTTTATATGATGTACTCCGACGGGATGGAAGATTGTTTCACCCACTCAGTCGACTGAGATACAGATGCAGTGCGAGAGAGATATAATAATTCACGTTGCGCAGAAACAGCCCCCCACCCCACGACCGAAGTTCAGCGCCAGATGATGAAGGAAACACAGGAACTACAACTGAAATTGACAGCGCAGAAGTTGCTGCCCTACTTGATGAGGTTGCACAGAACGACTTGTTTCCCCTAACTCCAGAAGAAGGCCTTGAGATGTACAAGCAGGTTCGAAAAGATGAGTTGACAGACTCAACAATTCGGACACAAGATTCGCGCCTCAGCTACTTCATAAAGTGGTGCGATGAAGTGATAGTGTTCAGATAAGGATTGAAAAGTGAGGCGGGTCGTTTTCAAAGTGATCTATGCCCGAAAACGACCGCCTCAGCGGCTGTTTAGACGAGATCAACTTAGAGTTTGTGGAGCGAGAGGCAACACCGCGGCTGTTGATGAAGCTCAGTATTCAGCTCCACCTTGCTTGATTATCGCTTTCGAATACTGTTTCGTTTCTTGAGGTATTCGGTGTTGAAAGAGTTCGATCCACCGTTCATAACTGGGTTCACAAGGCCGATTTACAGCCGGAATCTGGTCGAAACCCGAATCACGTTGCAGTTGATGAAACTGTGATTCAGCTTGACGATAAACAATACTGGCTGTACGCTGCTGTCGATCCCGATTCAAACGATTTGCTCCACACAAAGCTTGAACCGACACGAACAAACG
>NZ_NHOY01000039.1 GCF_002252755.1 Halorubrum sp. Hd13
CGTTATGGGGCCGGAGGGATGAAAGTAGCTCGCGATTAGTGCAATGTCGGTACGCCGAGACGTAGTTTTTCGGTGTCGTATTCATGATTAGGATTCGTCGTCGTGGTCGCCGCTCTCCTCGTCGATATCCAGATTCGCCGTAAACTCCTCGCGCCGCTCCTCCATCTTGCGGAGCCGATCAGCCTTGTCGTAGTACCGTTTGATCGTGTCCGGGTCCGCGTCGACGCGCTCGCTGATCACTTCGATCGGGAGCCCGCGGTCGCAGTGCCAAGTGAGCGAACCCGTCCGAATGTGGTGCGGCGCTCTCGAGGAGGGACACTTCGACGCGTGGGACCGCTGGATGAACTTACAGCTCCCGCGACTGCTCCCGTGCGGGCACTGCGTGTACAAACAGGGCTGCGTCCCCTGATACGCCCACGCTCGGATTGTCGACTCCGACACGCGTCCCTGGCGTCCCGAGAACAGGGGCTCGCGGCCTCCGTCGTCGCGCTTCTCCGATCGCTCGCGGGCGATATACGTATCGAGCGCGTCCGTGACCGCATCCGAGATACGTACGACACGCTCCCCCTCCTCGTCATTTTTCAGGGGCGTCCCGGACTCCGGCCGGTGATTGAAGTCGACGTATCCGGCGTCGCTATCGTAATCTCCGAGGTCGAGCCCGCGGAGCGCTCCGAGGCGGCACCCGGTGTTCCAGAACAGTTCTAGGATCGCGTGCGGGGCCGTCCCGAAGTGACCCGGATCGTTCCGATAGAACTCGAGGAGCTCCTTCGCGTCCTCCGTGTCGAGCATCGTGTCGCTCGTCTCCTGCGCCCGAGTGAGCTTCGGGACATGGACCTTCTCGGGGAGATCGTCGTCGACCGCCTCGATCGTCTCGAGGTACTGAACCAACTGCGAGACGGCCGTCATCTTGCCCTTCACCGTCGCCGGCGCGTTGTCCTCGCGGAGGAACCGCTCGTACTCGTCGAACAGCCACCCCGAGAGGTCACCGACGCGCTCGACGCCTCGCTCCTCACACCAGATAACCCACTGAGTGAGGCGGGCCCGGTAGCTGCGGATCGTCTTCTCCGAATTCTCCATGCCGCGCTTGTCGAGGAACCGATCGCGTGCCTGACGCGGAGAGAGGTCCGACGGATCTGCGGGCGGGGAACCGACTTGGCTCACCGTGAGTCCCCCATATCCCCGACTCGGTCAGTCACCGGATCGAACGGCCAAGAGCCGATCGAACCGCCGTAGAGGTCGCCGTAGGAGTCGACGACGTCGGTCGCGATCGCGTGGTCCGACCGACCCGAGTGGTCCGGATCCTCCTGCACGCGCTCGCGCTCGCGGTCCTGAATGAGCTGTAAGAGGAGCGCGTTCTGGAGCTCGAGGGCGTCCGCGATACGCTCGAGATCTTGGTTCGGCCGGCCGCCGTCGGTCACGAGCTCCCTCTCGCCGGCGTGGTACCGCACGTCCTCAACGAGCGCGATCGCGCGGTCGGCCTCGAGGTTGCGGCGGAACCGGTCCGCGAGGTCGAGCCCCTTAACACGGCGCTCCTCGTCGCGAACATGGAGCCGCGCGACCACGTCTCCGTCCGTCCCGTGTCGTCGGTCGACCAGATCATAGAGCGACTGCAACACGGCGCGGTGGTCCGCGAGGAGCCGGGAAGCGCGGTCTCGGTCCGAGTACGCGAGCACCGAGCCGTAGCGGTTCCGCCGGATCTCCACTTCTACGGGGCTCACGCCTTCCCACCCCGGAGGCTCTTGTAGGAGTCGGACCCGCGCACGAGCTCGACCTCGTCGCGCGGGACCGTCTCCTCGGTTCGGACGTTCCGAAGCTCCTGGAACTCAGGTTCGGCCTCCGGGTCGTTCCTTCGGGCGCACTGCGCGCACCAGAAGTGGTAGTTCGTCGGCTCCCACGAACGGTGCCCCGCCGGACACCGCCATTGCCACCGATCCGTCTCCTCGTCAAGGTCGATCTCGACCATATCGGAGCGAGCCGTCCCCGTTAAAAAGGGAGCGGCCAAAGGGGTAGGGCGAAACTGGAAGTAGTCGTTTCTTCGGGCGATTCTGCCGGTTCTGTCAGTTCCGCCGCTATGAGTCCTAATCATGATTCTCGGGATAGAGGTCGATTTTACCGGCGAACTCCCCGAGTGACGTCTGCGCCACGTCGTGCGCCGCGCGGTCCGCGCGGACCACGACGGCGAGGGCGTCGGGAGTGGTAGTGAAGCGCTGTTCGTGCTCTCGGACGGGAGTTTCAAGCCCCCGCGTCGAATCGGTGTGCATGGGTTTCGTGTGTAGGCACGGAACCCCACACGGGCCGGCTGTTCCAGCAGCGCGGCCCGCGTCCTTTTCAGGCACGGCGCATCGTTGACGACGGCCGAGTGGGTCCGTGACTGACAGGTGTGGGTTCGTAGGTATTATAATTTTTGACTAATTAGTCACATCTATGTTAACTATCAGTCACTCCAGATCTAGGTACCAATACCACTATGATGATGTTCTAAGACTGCAACCGTATGCGAAAACCGGCGGAGTGGATGCAAATGCCAACTGACGACCGGATTTTAGAGGCGCTTGAGTCCGGTCTCCGCCTTACGCCTGCCGTGATCGGAGAGAACATCGATCGTTCTCGACAACACGTCACGAGACGGCTATCCGAACTCACTGAACAGGGCTTCGTAGAGAAGCCAAAACGCGGCTACTACGAGATCACTGAACTCGGCCGGGAGTACCTTGCGGGCGAGATCGACGCCAACGAACTCGAAGAGGCCGATTAAGTAGCGGCCTCAAAACCTGTCGTACACTTTCCTCAATATAAATCTTGAGTCTGCTAGAATCTCTGCGACCGATCGTAACTGATTGTCCAAGACAGCAATATCCAGAATGCGATCACGATATTGATCAGGAGCAAGAGAATGTTCCAAGATGTAACTGGTGGGATCCAGAGTGGCAAAAGTGTCTCAATGTATAGTTCGATAAAGACTGGCAATCCTTCTGTGCGCTGGGGGATTTGTGCCATTTCGCCGACCCATAACATCACCAACTGTCCAGACGTCGTGAGCCCTCCCGCGATAGCATAGGCATAGAGAGCTTGACGACTGAACAGACTCCCAATAAAATATCGCACACTCTGATCTCGCATTATTTTGCAAGTCCCCCAATTGCCCCAAGAACAAGAGCCCAAAACGCAGTCCCAAGGCCCGACGCTATAAACATGTAGAGCTCACTGATTGACCCTAACGAGAAAGTCAGCAGCCTTGGGAAGAAAAAGAACGGACCGAGAAGGAATATCACAACAAGATCCGTCATAGGTAATCCCCCCCAGCAGTTTTTTTGCTTGTCTGAGTGACTTTAATTGGAGTGAACGATACGACTGTATTGATGATAGCCGATTCGTCAGGCCACGTCGGTCGTTGGTATCCGGACATTACGGTCAATTGATAGGGGCATATTGAATATAAAACAGATGGAAGTTTCACAAAAAATAACTTTTGCAGGTGTGTCTGTAACACCTCTTTTCACGGGAATAATCCTTGCAGACGGGTCTGCAGAAGGTTTCAAGCTGTGCTATACAGAATGACAAAAAGATTAAAAGACCTTCACGGAGCATATCCCCGCGACGATCAGCAGACAAAGCGGAATATTGGTGAGTTCATTTACGAAAGACCGGCGCAGTGGATTCCTCGGGAAACAATCGTGGATCAGTTCGACATCGACGAAAGCGGTGTGTCACGACATATTGATGACCTGTATGAGGATGAGTTTATCCAGCAGACGAAGGAGGATGGACATCGCTCCGTCCAGTGGAAAGGTCGCGGTGCAGGCGGCCTCGACTATTGGTTACGGCAGATCATTCCTTCTCAGATGTGGGCTGCAGGTAGTGAATTACGTCCGTTTTTGACTATAGGGAGGCTTGGAGGGGCATACCTTCCGACGATTCTGTTTGGTATACTGTTTTTTGTTGGGATCGTCACTGCGCTGTCTACCATTGTTGTTTCATATCTCCCCTCAAACTCCGTTTTGGGCCTGACTGTTAGTGATTTAATCTTCCTGACTGGTGGTATTACCGTCACAGCATCTTTATCCTTGGTTCTCGGCATCATTGGCAGATTCTTAGAGATAGGAATGCACTGGATCTGGACGAGTGTCAGTGATAGTTTCCGACGGGAAGAATAATATCACCAATCTCGGGCTACTTTGCTATGCCTAGGAAGACAGTACATATCCCAGAACCAGTCAGTAACCCAGTCCCATGAGCGACGATATTCACGAACGTCCCACCTCCCACCAGCGCCGCCGGGAACATCTGTAGCACCAGAAGCGTCAGCACCCCCACCACGAGCGCCGCAGAAGTGACCTGAAGAACGAGCGTTCTCGATGACGCCTCAACTGTCGGAAGCTCCCACCCGCGCTCATAGAGAACTCCGACGACCTGTATCGCGATCCCGAACGTGACGAGCCCGGCGACGAGCGGTCGCACCGTCCCGGCGTACACCACGTCGATCAGCTGCAACAGCAGTAGGACAAGCGCGATGCCGACAACTTGGGCGAGTTCCGGCCCGTACGTATCCCAGATGGCGCCGACGAACGCGACGATCAGAAACCCACCGAACCCGCCGACGACACCCGAAAAGCCGCGAGAGTATCCCTCGACCTCGGGCAATACGGAGCCGAAGACGAGTAGATCGACGCTGTTGACCACGATCGGCGTCACCACGAGCATTCCGAGGGTGGTCCACCGGAACCACTGTCGCCGATCCGTGTGGAGACAGAGCCAATACGCGTAGCTCACTGCGAGGAGATAGCCGACGACGTTCCCCTGGAGGTGATCGACGCCCGCATGGACGTACGCGGCCGTGAACACCGAGTACCACTGTGGGTTGCTCGGTCTGAGAGCGAGTTGCTGTTGGAGGGTTGACGGTGTGAGAAAGTGGATCGACGTGAGGAGGGCAGGGATTACGAGAATGAAGGCAATGTCTGACCCGATATCGTAGCGTGTTGGAGGAGCTTTGTCGGACACGTTATTTTGTCAACAGAGTCGAGATTCATATATTCTTATCAGTAGCCGGCTCTGTTGAAATACGTAGAGAAGTAATGCCGGACAGTCCAGGTAGACGGGAAGATGAAAATGAACCCCCGTACCAGCAACCAACTGGAGAAGATAATGACGACCCTCAGCAATATTCGCTCATATACTTCATTGAGAAGAATTACCAACTCATTACCATTTCCGGACTATTCGCCGCAATTGCGGTTTATCTGACTCGCCTTTCTCAGGAGCTCGCTGTTGAGGTCCAATATGGAATCGCAGGCAGTCTTCTTGTTTTTCTCATCCTCATGCTGGTAATCATTCAGGATGGATTTGAGACTGCGAGTAATGCTCTTCGAGATGGCGCTTATCTGGACTTTGGAGCGATTACGGTATTGACTGTGGGGATCTCAGCACTCGTGTATTCGGCAATGACAATTGGTGCGCAATATGGGGACGAAATAACACCAATATTGGATATCTCATTGTTTCTCATATCAATAAGCATCTACTCAGTATACCTGATAAACGAGTTCTTGAAGTATGAAGCAAAAAATAATGTTCAGAAGATATACAAGATATCACCACTTATTGCAGTAGGTTTATTGTATCACTACTTCCCTGTCGGTGCCGAAGTTGACAGTATGACAATTGGTGAATTATCTTATACGGTCATTCCGGGTATCGTACTCCATCTCATACTCACTTTTGCTGTACTGCTGTCGGTCAATTTGTTCTCAGATATACTCTCCGATAATAACCGGTTGGCAAAAAAGTCCCAGAGTGATAAGGGAGAATAGGGCTGAATGGTGAAGATCAAGATGATACCGTCAATAGCTGTACTGACCAATCCGGCCTGATCGAATCCGAGAAGAACTCAGTATAAGCTCGTGCGTTGTATTCAGCAGGGTCTCTTCAAACCATCAGCGGGTGAGTATTTCAACAGAATCCTCTCTGCCTGTTATACTTCCAGTTTCACCCTATGCCCATGGCTCACATCCTTTACCTTGACTACCAGTGCTACAGATATGGCAACGACGGACTCAGGAGAGGGGATTCGGCGCCGCGATGTCTTCGTGAACCTCGCTGAAGAGCTCCAACTTCAACGATCGGGTTCCACAGCGCGAAAATGGCCGAGAATCTATTCAGGTTCGAGGAGGGTCGAGACCTCGTCGGGATCGGCCACGAGGCTCAGCGAGCGATCTACTACGAGACCGCTTCACGATCGCTTGTCGCCGTTCAATTCGACAAACACGGCGTATATGCCGGTGAGCAGGAACTTCTACAGCGTGAGCTCGACGATCCAACAGCGTGGATTGAAGCGTACGGTAGCGGACTGATGTGGATCCACCCACGGTATAATTGATCGACACGACATTACGAGAAAATTCTCCGTTTTTACTTTCACCTTGCTCCCCCGAGACGCTTATGTGCCATCGTAAGAAACACGCCCTTAGCGGCGAACAAAAGTCGCGAGTGGATAGACGATCCGCGATTCAATCGATGGTTAGCTTTGTCGAAGTACCAGCCCCGGCGGCTGCTATAATGGCATCCGTCCCGGTGTTGGTCTACGCCGGCCCGGGCGTGGCTCTGGCATACGTCATCCTCGCTCTCGGAGCGTACACCTACGTGAATTCGTAGGGGCTCAGAGTTTAATAGACACTGGGTGTATCTTGACATTTTATCATACTTCGAAGAACCGTGAGGCGAGAGCCGATGGTTAGCTTATTCCCAGCCCCACGTATCCGATTTTCAGCACGACACTACGATGTGGCAGTACCGTGCAGCCGGATACGCGACTTAGGTTGTCTATAGTGCTCTCGCCTGTTTGTGGTCCTTTACTGGGTTGCAGTTGGGTGCGCCGTTACCTGTTGTGAGAGAGTTGACTCTCTCGCACCCGTGATTTGATTCGCGACACTGGCAGATAAATCCAGCGCTACCTTCGAAGGCGCCAATAATCGTCGTTTTAGAGGCTCTAGAAGCATAATTAAGAACCTGTGATGAGCCACAGGCATGGCTTATTTCAGAGACAAGTAGTCATACATCTAGTCTTGTTGGCGCTCCTAATCGGTGATCCACTTTGTCGGTAGAATGAACGCAACTGTCGAATTGTTCGGTCGAGCAGCGGTAATTTATCCTACTGTCTATTACTTGCTTTCACAGAATGCCGGACTCGCCTTGGCAGGACAAAGACCGGCTATACGAGCTATACGTAGAAGGCGGGCTTTCAGCTGCTGCCATCGGTGAAGAGTTGGGATGTTCCGACGTAACCGTCTTAGACTGGCTCGACAGGCACGACATCCCAACAAGGGATCCGGACCCGCCACGGATGACAGGGGAAAACAATCCCCGCTCAGTCTCGAAGGACGACCTCCTAGCTGATTACAAACGAGTTGCAGAGGAGCTCGACAAAACGCCCACCCAATCTGAATATGATGAGCTCGGAGAGTACTCTTCTCAATCAATACAATCTCATTACGGCACTATGGGTGCCATCCAGGACGCTGCCTCATTAGAGCGCCTCAGAAAAGGCCGAGTGACTCTGGAGTGCGAAGCCTGCGGCGACGAGTACAGTGTGAAACACGCAGAGAAGGATAAGAGTCGGTTCTGTAGCCGCGACTGCCTCGGTCAGTGGATGTCTGAGAATATGACCGGGAAGAACAATCGCTACGACTACAATCAAACTGAGTTCACCTGTGAGCGGTGCGGTGAGTCGTATTTCAGAGCTGCGAGTGAGGAAGGTGAGACCCGTTTTTGCTCACAAGAGTGCCTCGTCGAATGGCGATCGCGTGAGTACTCTGGCGAGAATCACCCCCGATGGAAGGATAACGGGGACTACTATCGCGGCCCGAATTGGCACCGCCAGCGGGCCAAAGCACGTGAGCGGGATAACCACGCGTGTCAGAACTGTGGTCGAGATGATTCAGAGCTAGACGTCCATCATATCATCCCTTTTACCCAGTTCGACGACTACGAACGGGCGAATCGGCTCCAAAATCTTATTACGCTCTGCGATAGCTGCCACTCAAACGTTGAATGGGGGAATATTACTGTACAGTCGAAGCTCGGGACGTTTAGCGAGTAATTCATCCTCTGTCTTCAGCACGGCCTCCGATACTATCGGCAATTGAGAATTTCAAATGAACCGGCTCTGTTAGAGTTCTTAGATCCTAGCAGGTTTGAGAGATTTTGCTGAATACAGAGCATAAATATAGCGCTTTAGGTACCCTGTCTGAGCGCTACCACTTGGATTAAGAGAAAAAATATTATTACAACATACACACATATGTGAACTGATGACAGCCAGTCCTGACTGGCTTCCAGCGATTGACGCGAACGCTGCCGCAGCGGCCATTCGCGACGGTATTCAAAAACTGACTGAGAGCGGGGTGTTTAAGATGGCGTCAGGAGTCGCCACGGCGGAGCCGACCTGGCTCGTCGGCGGAGTGGTTATTGGGACCCTCGCAGAAACCAAACTTGTTGAGTACAGTCGGATAGCCGACCGACGCCTCGAGCAATATATCGAAGAAACCGACGCGGACGAACAAGCGTATCGCGTGAAACTCGCAAAGGGAATCAGTCACCTCTTGCCGAAGGGGTTTGGCGACGCCGCAATTGATGCGGCCCGGGGCAATCCCGACAACCTACGGCGGCTAATGGATGAATACTACGCCGGCGAGGGGCGGAGCGACCTAGACGACGCCGTCAACCGGATCCTCTCTGGCGACATTGACGATCTCGGTACGGAGCTGTGTGAGGCGTTCGGTACAGACGACGTGTACGAGGCGCAGGCGTTGTTTCTTGACTTCCGCGACCTCATTGAGGCTCGGCAGGTCCAGGAGACGCTCGAAACAGTACTCGATCTAGAGGGTAGGTTCGTAGACCTCAAGCAGGAACTGGAAGACACGCGAGGCGATCTCCGTGAGAGCTTTCAGAGGCTTTGGCGCGGCGATCTTAGGAAATATGGCTTTGTTCGCCTCACGCCGGTCGAGTTCGATCGCGAGATCAACGACCCCGAAGCGGCCTGGCGGGCGGGGTTCGATCTCATCCATGTGCGGGGGCGAAGAGCGGAGGACGACGAGAACGGGAACGAAGAAAATAATCGACAGAGTTTCGCGGCGGATCGCGACGGAATCCATGATGACGACTGGACCGCCACGGGGGAGCTGCTGTCGGCGCTCCGCGACGGTGATGACCGCCTCGTCGTCGGTCGCGCGGGCTCGGGAAAGAGCACGATTTGTAAATCCGTCGCCTGCGAATGGTACGATGAACCTGACACCGGGGCTGTCTTTTACCGCGAAAGTGGGAGAGGTGACCACTTCACGAATTCGGGGCCACTTGTTGGGGCAGTGCGGGAGAGCGATGGTCACACTCTTGTCGTCGTTGAAGATGCCGTGCGAGCAAGCGCCGAGGGCGTGTACGAGGCGATTACCGACCTCCGCGGGGAGTCGGTGAGTTTCCTCCTTGATGCCCGACGCGGCGACGTAGAACGGTTCGGAGAGCCAGGAGAGCCCGAAACCGGCGCACAAGGAAAACTCGCGGAAGCGTATCGGAACATCACCCGCTACCCACTCAATGAACGCCTGTCAAAAGAGGTGGTCAAAGCGGTGTTCGACCAATTCGAAGCGACGACCGGACGAGATGTGCAGGCATCCCCCAATAGAATCCAGGCGGAGCTTGAACGCGGTGGTGACATTGGACAGATGTTGTTCCTCTCGTATTTCCTGCCCGTCGGCGGTGAGGGCGGCGGTCTATTCAACGATGTGGAGAACAAGTATCAGACGATTAGGGGAGAGGCCGAGGGGAGTGAACATTGGACCGACATCACCGCGTTCGATCCCAACTTGCGGCAGGATGTCGCGCTGACGACGGCGCTGCTGATCGCCACCGGCGTCGGGAACCATCCCGAGCTCCTTCACGCACTTGGGGAGAAACATGGCCGCGACAAGGCGGTACACGAGGAAATCGACGATATTCGCGATGCGCTCGAAGGCTGGTTCGTCTATCCGACTGATGACCCCGACGCTGCGGTGCCGGCAACGACACACGAACTCTGGGCGACATTGTACCTCCAGCAGGAGGCTGAATCGCTCGAGGCAGAGCGAGAGGGTCGGGAGGATCGGTTCGGTACGCCTGACCCGAATCGGTTTCACACCTGCCTAGCGGCGCTGTACGCCGTCGTCGACGATGAGACGTTCCGTGAATATTTGGCGGACGCGTACCCCGACTCAACGGTCCTGCTCCGCGTCGATGACGGCCCCACGGAGTTCGCTAAGCAAGTCGCAATCGGTGTTCTCGAACTCGGGGAAGACCGGCCCGCACTCGCACCGCTGTTTGAGTTTGGGACTGACCGGGAAGTGCCCGCACCGTCGGTCTGTGAACGGAAAGCGGTCGCGCAGATTGAGGCGTGGAAGGGACGCGTCTGTCTAAGGCGAGGAGCGTACAATCAGGCCCGTGTTCACATCGGCCGAAGCCGTGACCTTTTCCAGGAACTCGGCGACCGACAGGGTGTTGCGAACAGCCTGATCAATCTCGGCGCAGTCGCCCAGTCACAAGGCAATTATGACGACGCACGCGACTATTACCGGCAGAGCCGCAGCATTTTTGAGGAACTCGGTGACCGACAGGGTATCGCGAACAGTCTTGGCAATCTCGGCATTATTTCCCGTATTCAAGACGGCTACGACGATGCACGCGACTATCATCGGCAGAGTCTCAAGATCAAAAAGGAACTCGGTGACCGGCAGGGTATCGCGAACAGCCTTGGAAATCTCGGCCTCGTCGCTCAGTCACAAGGTGAATATGACCAGGCACATGAGTATCATCGCCAGAGTCTCGAAATCAAAGAGGAACTCGGCGACCGACGGGGTATCGCGAACAGTCTGAACAATCTCGGTCTCGTCGCTCAGTCACAAGGTGAATATGACCAGGCACATGAGTATCATCACCAGAGTCTCGAAATCAAAGAGGAACTCGGCAACCAACGGGGTGTAGCAGGCAGTCTGAACAACCTCGGCACAGTTGCTGAGTCACAAGATGACTACGACCAAGCACGCGACTATTACCGGCGGAGCCGCAGGCTTTTTGAGGAACTCGGCGACCGACAGGGTATCGCGAGTAGCCTTGGAAATCTCGGCTCAATCGCCGAGTCACAAGGTGACTACGACGACGCACTCGAGCATCATCGGCAGAGCCGCAAGCTTTTCGAGGAACTTGGCGACCGACAGGGTATCGCGAACAGCCTGATCAATCTCGGCGCAGTCGCCCAGTCACGAGGCAACTATGACGATGCAGTTGATTATCATTTGCAGAGCCACGACATTCACAAGGAACTCGGCGACCGACAGGGTATCGCGAACAGCCTGATCAATCTCGGCGCAGTCGCCCAGTCACAGGGCGACTACGACGACGCACGCGACTATTATCGGCGTAGCCGCAGGCTTTTCGAGGAACTCGGCGACCGACAGGGTATCGCAAACAGTCTTGAAAATCTCGGCACAGTCGCCAAGTCACAAGGTGACTACGACGACGCACGCGATTATTATTGGCAGAGTCTCGAAATCAAAGAGGAACTCGGCGATCGACAGGGTATCGCGAACAGTCTGAACAATCTCGGCGTAGTTGCCCGAAATCAAGGCGACTACGATGATGCACGCGACTATCATCGGCAGAGTCTCGAAATCAAAGAGGAATTCGGCGATCAACAGGGTATCGCGAACAGTCTTGAAAATCTCGGCCTCGTCGCTCAGTCACAAGGTGACTACGACAATGCACATAGCTATCATCGGCAGAGTCTCGAAATTAGAGAGGAACTCGGTGACCGACAGAGTATCGCGAACGCATTGAACAATCTCGGCACAGTCGCCCTATCACGGGGCGACTACGACGACGCGCGCGACTATTATCAGCAAAGTCTCGAGATCGAAGAGGAACTCGGTGACCGACAGGGTATTGCGAACAGCCTTGGAAACCTCGGCCTTGTCGCCCGCAATCAATACGACTACCACGATGCACGTGACTATCATCGGCAGAGTCTCAAGATCAAAAAGGAACTCGGTGACCGGCAGGGTATCGCGAACAGTCTGAACAATCTCGGCCTCGTCGCTCAGTCACAAGGTGACTACGACGATGCACGCGACTATCATCGGCAGAGTCTCGAAATCAAAGAGGAACTCGGCGACCGACAGGGTATCGCGAGCAATCTGAACAACCTCGGCGCAGTTGCCAAGTCGCAAGGTGACTACGATGACGCACGGGACTACTTTCGAAGGGCGAACGAGCAACTTAGCGAGATTGGTGCGTTACGCAACGCCGTGACCTCGCTCAGAAATCTCGTTGACGTCTGCGAGCGGATGGGCGATATCGAAGCGGCCGTTGAGTGGTGCGGACGTGCACGGGAATGGACTGAATCTATCGACCAGATAGACCTCTCGAACGACGCCAAGTGGTTCGAAGAAAGGCGTCGAGAACTCGTCTCTGACGGGACTGACGAGTGACGGCGAAAGGAAGCGCCGCGACGGTTGACTGTGGACCCGAACCTCGTAGTATCAAGGATAAAATATAATTTTACTTGACATTCTTGTTAATTGGTTTTAACCTGCAGATTATCAATCGTATTAGAGTATTGGCCTGATTGCTCTGACCGATACGCGCTTAGTATTCAACGCTTCATTTCTATCATCTTTCGAGGAGTTCAACAGAGTCGATGAGCCCTCTCTCCCTGTTATACTTCCAGTTTCACCCTATGCCCATGGCTCACGTCCTTTACGTTGGCTGCCAGTGCTACAGATATGGCAACGACGGACTCGGGAGAGAGGATTCGGCGCCGCGACGTCTTCGTGAACCTCGCCGAAGAGCTCCAACTTCGACGATCGGGTGTCCACAGCGCGAAAATGGCTGAGAATCTATTCAGGTTCGAGGAGGGTCGAGACCTCGTCGGCATCGGGCACGAGGCCAAGCGAGCAATCTACTACGAGACCGCTTCACGATCGCTTGTCGCCGTTCAATTCGACAAGCATGGCGTGTACGCCGGTGAGCAGGAACTTCTCCAGCGCGAGCTCGACGATCCGACAGCATGGGTTGAGGCGTACGGTGGCGGACTGGTGTGGGTCCACCCGCGGTATCGCTGATACGCTCTCATGTTGAAACGGGGAAAGGCAGGATCTTTGCGGCTTCAGTTGTCCGTGGTGGCTATAGACGACTTCTCACACAACCCGGAAACGGTCACACTCGCTCTCGAGTACCGAGCACATACCCGAGGAAAACGATCGCCGCAGTGCCGGCGAATGTCTCAATTCCCGCGACAACACTCGTAAGACCTGACGCTGGCGGATCCGGCGGCGACGTAGTGAACGTCACGACGCTGTAGTACAGGCTCCGACCGAGCGACATCTCTCCTACGAAATGATACACGCCGACGGATAACAGGTAAAGGGCTACCATGAGGCTAGCAACCCAGGTGAGTTGGACTCCATATCCGGTGAACACCTTGGATAACAGCGAACCGAACCACGCGGCAGTGCCTCCGAGTCCTCCTTCGGCGAGTGCTTCCCTACGCCGGGCGCGACGTTCTCGAACGCGAGCACTTCGAGCACGGCCAATTAGTCCGTTCGCGCTGTAGGCTGTTCGGAGTTCGTGATTCGTGCGGGCGATGATGTCGTACCGTTGCTCCGGAGATATAGAATCATCGTCAGTGAAATCAGTCGATATCCTCTCACCTGGCGCATCAATAAGCGTACTCCGAGAGAGAGTTATGCCACTCAACTCCACCCCACCGAGGAATGCGTTGGTGAAGTCGGCACCTTTAACATTTGATTGGGTTAGGTCGGCCGCTCTGAGGTTTGCTTTAATGAGGTCGGCTGCTCCGAGGTTCGCGTCGGTGAGGTCGGCACTAAATAAGTCCGCATTGGTGAGGTCAGCACGCCCGAGGAACGTGTCAGTGAGATTGGCTCCTGTCAGATCCGCGTCGGTGAGGTTGGCATAAAGTAGGAAAGCGCCGGTGAGATCCGCATCCCTGAGACTAGCACTGGTGAGGTTAGCACTTCTGAGGCTAGCTCCGGTGAGGTCGGCACCCGAGAGGTCCGCATTTGGCTCAATGTCCTCTGAGGTAACATCGGGATCGTTGGGGATTTTATACATTGAATCAGGCATACCGACGTCTGTGGGTCGGCATTGGCCTAATTCTACCGTCTAGAACGGTTCAATCGCCTCGAAAAACATAGACGGTTTCTTACACAAGTCGAGTGGCATCCGGGACCTCATTATTGATTAAGAAGCGGAAGCCGCATGCAGCAACGAGTGTATTGCTAACAATCTTGGACTGAACATTCCCTAAAATATTTATAATTGAAAAGACATTATTTTATCAAGTTAGTATGCCCTCCAGCGACCCCGCTTGGGATGAAATGCGTAAGTACGTGTACAAGCGGGATAATTACACTTGTCGTCTTTGTGAGACCGCTGGGGGGCCCCATGGTGAAACCGAGCTTCATGCGCACCATATCAAACCGAAGGGTGCGGGCGGAAGTAACAGTCCAACAAATCTCGTAACCCTGTGTAGATCATGTCATGACTCACAGCATCAGCCTAGTAAACAGTATTATGAAGGCATGCCCATCCCTGATTTGTCTGAGGTGTATTCAACTTTGGATGGTATTTCGCAGGAAGATATTATTCCTATTCACGAAGTTGGGGATCAAGTCACACAAACCGCATATTCCGAAGAAATAGCGAATAAACGCATAGAAGCTAACAAAGAAGTGGAGTACCCCTGGGTGGCTGAGAGGAAGCCGTATGATGAAACAACATCAACTCCGGAAGGCAGCCATACATCTGAAAGGAGATATGATTCAGACATCGAAAACTCAACTGTATCTGTAAATAAAAAATACAAGAGCTTGAGTAGCTCTGCAGGCGGTGAGAGTTCCCCCGGAATCGAAGCAGATTCTTCGCAGGATCAGACACCTTCGGGATTAATTGAAAACACCGCAGACGAGGATCATCAGGGTCCAGATGGATCTAACGGCTCAATAGTAGCAGGGATAATCGTTCTTGCAATACTAAGCGCCATACTGTGGGCAACATTGCAAATTGTTCAATGGATAATTGGGTTCCTACTGTGAAGTACATACCCCCTCAACTACCCAACGGCATCTCAGCTGAATAGTAGTTATAACACACAGATTAGCGACTTCTAGAACAAGTCGTCAACGAACCCCCTGAATCAGCCCTGATCACGCCGGTGACCGCGTCGGTTCTGCCGTACTAAGTGCTATCTTCTTTTGGAAGTTCACATGCGATTAGAGGCGACCGGTAAGGAGGACCAGTACAAGTGTTGGCTCACCGACGACGACCTCGAGGAGCTCCGTCGCGCCGCGGGGAGTCACCGCGACGACCTCGTGATACAGCTCGGCGGGTTCGTCGGGCTCCGCGCCTTCGAGATCCCGCAGGTCGCGCCGAAACACGTGAAGCGGACCCCCGACGGCGACCACTTCCGGCTTCGCGTGCCGGAGGGGAAGGACACGACCGGGAGCGGCGGGAAGCCTCGCGACGCCTACCTGCCGCGGGAGGTCGAGGGCGATATCCACCGGTACGTTCGGTCGGAAGACGTGGGGCGCCACGAGCCGATCGTCGACCTCTCCGAGAGCGGGATCCGGGCGGTGGTCAAACGCACGGCCGAGCGCGCGGCGGAGGCCACGGGCGACGAGGACTTTCTCCACGTCTCGAGCCACGATCTCCGGCGCCGGTTCGCGCAACGACTCCTCGTTGATAAGCAAGTGAACCCCCGCGTGGTGATGCAGGTCGGCGGGTGGGACTCCTTCCAGGCGATCGAACCGTACCTCAACGCCCCGACGCCCGACGTCGTAAACGACGCCTTTGAGGAGGCTGGATTCGCGTAGGATTGCTGATGTAGATACTACAGGTCTTCGATGAATGAATCAGTTACCTCACGGATAGACTCCCACTCGTCGGCACTGGTGATTTTGAGTTTTTGCCTTCTTTTCCAATTACCGTCATTCCGTTGCCAGAGATAAACAGCAACTTCAGTGCTCCCGAACGACTCAGAGAGTATTACTGCCTTCCACCAATTGGCATTCTTGTAGATCGTGTTTGACTTTCGAACGTCCAATTTTTCGTGGACGGGAAACTCGGATGCTTTCGAGCTCATGCAATACATGCGATGGGTGTTTAGGAATTAAACGTTGTTAGGGGGGCTGTATTCTTGGATTTTCCAAACTACCGAAACCGCACCGATTTTTGAATCTCAACCGCCGTACCTTCGGCATTTCCATAGAAATGGACACACGTCCGAAATCGCAACTTCACATCTGAATCACCACTGTGAAGCTGTCTTCTTCATCCTGCGTGGACGATAGTGGCGAACGACGTTCTCACACCCGTTGGGTTCTGCCGTTTTATCCGCTCGCTGACGGCTCGTCTTTTATATCGGCTCACGCGGCGAGCCGGTGAAAGGCATGAACGACAACGACACGGGCTCGGAGAAAGAGTCCGATGGCGAGGCGAAGCGGTGGACCGACTGGTCTAACCACGGAGGCGACACGTGACTTGGGATCCGGACGGGATCGTGGTCGGTGAGGGCTTCTGTTCGTACGTTGAGGACCTGAGAGAGACGAGTAACTACGCCGCGGGCGGCGGAAAATCCCACTTTTCCGACGATATGACCGACACAACCAGCGACGAGAACGAACAGATCGAAACCACAGACGCGGCAGACGAGGCTCTCGACGCCAACATGACTCGACGAGGGTTCGCGGTCGCGGTCGGCATGACCGCGGCGACGGCAGCGGGGGCCGGGACGGTCTCGGCACAGTCGAGTCAGACGATCAACTTCGACTCGGAGTACGCTCACAACCCGACAGCGGTCGGGACGGTGACCGTCGAGGAGCACAACCCCGAGTTCCCCGACTTCGGGTATATAGCGGACGACGACTCCGAGGCGGAGCTGGAGACGGCCTCGCTCGCGTCGAACGACGACGAGACGACGCCGCACAACCCGGTGCGTATTCGCGCGGACCGAGTCCACTTTTCGGACCGGCGAGCGTTCCCGCGCGACCTCACGACGACGGACGGGGACGGGAATGAGGAGGACGGGTCGGCGCTCGACGCGGAGTTCTGGACGACCGACTCCAGCTCGACCGCGGGGACACTCACGCTCGAGGACGCGTCGGACGACCGACTCCGGATCGCGACGTCCGGCCAGGGCTCCGGTGACACGGCGGTCTCGACGTTCTCGGACTTCACGATCGGCGACGGGGAACAGCGGTCGATGCTCCAGTTGATTCTCAACGTCGACACGCTGGACTCGAGCGCGGTTGTAGACGTGGAGGTCACGGACGCGTCGGCGAACTCGGTGGTCGCGACGATCGACTCGTCGGCGGACTCGGCGAGCGACGCGACGATCGCGACGGCACAGGGCCAAGGCGTGCTCTACCAGCAGCAGCTCGGAGAGCTCACCGGCGGCCAGGACCTCGACACGCTCGAGGAGATCTCCGTGACGATCGCGGAGGGGAACGCGGACCTCACGTTCCACGCGCTAAACCTGGAGTCGTCGTCGGCGTGGGACTTCGGCACCCGCGAGTACCTCAACTCCGACGACGAGGTCGCCACTCGCTCGGTCACGGAACAGGTCGGATACTTCGGTATCACGTCGCTCGACACGCTGTACGATTCGGGGCGGCTCTCGGATGCGACGCTCCACCAGGTGGAGTATCCGGACGCGGAGATCGGCGCGACCGGCGTCTCGCTGGAGCTCACTCAACCGGACCGGTACGAGTACGAGCACCGCCTCCAGGCGGTGTACAACTTCGACCTCGACTCGGCGTACGACCTGTCGATCACGCTCGACCGGTGGATCGACGAGGTCGCGCACCCGAGCGGTCGCTACCTCAACATGGAGATCGCGACCAGTCTCGACGACACGGTCGCGGTCGACGAGACCGACGACGTCGAGTGGACGTCACGGCGGTCGACGTACACGGACGGGTCGATCGGCGACGAGGTGGAGCTCTCGACGACGATCTCCTCGTCGGGCGTGTTCTCGCTCTCGGAGGACGTACTCCTGCGGAGCGACGAGGCGGACGAACTGGTCGTCTCGAGCGGAGCGGCCATGGGGCCGACCGGACGGCAGGGCGGAGGGTGGTTCTCCAAACTGCTATCGATCCCGGGAGCGATCGCGGGGTCGATCGCGGGCCTCGGGCTGATTAGGATGCTTCGCGGAGGGGCATAGATGTCGTCCGGCGACACGTACGTCGAGGCTGCGAAGGGGACCTCCGTGACGGACGCGCTCCGCCGGGTTATCACGGCCCCGTTGCTCGCTTTCGCGGCGGGTGTCTCCGGTCTCGTGGCGACGGCGACCGACCAGGTCGGCGAGGTCATATCGGCTCTAGGGTCGGTGCGGGACTTCATTGAGCAGCTCGTCGCTGAGGGGCCGATTGTAATCCTCGAGGCTGGGGCGACCACGACGGCCGCAGAGCTCGGAGAGTTCGGTATCGCGGCGTTCGCAGTCGGGGTTGGTGTGGTCGGTGTCTCGTGGGTTATCTGGACGACTGTCGACCCGGAGATCCCGCTCCTCGACCAACTGCTTCCGTGGAGGTAGCAAGTCATGTCTCCCAACGAACCGGCCGACTCTGGAGGTGCGACCAGTGGCGGGATTCTCACGAGCTTCGACCTCGGGTCGGCGAAAAGGTTCGTGACGAACGGTACCGTCGACTGGAGGTCTCTCGTGGCGTACCTGATGACGATCGCGGTGCTGATCGTCTCGGAGACGCTCGGCCGGATCGTCTCGGGGGTTCTTGCACTCCCGCGGAAAGGGATCGACGCGGTTGGAGACGTGTACGCGAGACTCGCGGAGGAGGTCGTGGGCTTCTGGCCGTCGGTGTTCTCGACCTCATTCGACTCCGCTGGTGCGTCGCTGCCAGACCTCGGACTGTTAGGGTTCGTGGCGGCAGCGGTGTTCGTCGTCGTGTGGTTCCTCGTACTCAACGAACTCCTCGAGGTGCTCTAAATGGGTGTCTTTGACGCTGGAGGTGGAGGTGGAGGAACTGACGACGGCGGCAGTACCGACGACGGCGGCAGCACCGACGACGGCGGCAGCACCGACGACGGAGGGAGCTCGAGCGGGAGCTCCGGAGGGATAACCCGCGGAATGGTGCTGGGCGCACTCGGTATCAGCGCCAGTTTGTGGGCTGCACTCACTGATTTCGCGGATCGGCTCGATTCGGCCGACTCGTTCCGCGAAATAGTGGTGGAGATCATCCTCACCGAATTGGTCGGGGCTGTCCTCTCAATCGCCGAGTACCTGTTCGGGGAGATACTCTCCGCGGTCGAGATAGTCTCACAGTCGTTCTGGGCGTCGATTGTCACCCCCTTCGGGGAACTGTACGACGCCTTTACCGACCCGATAATCGGAACGCTCGTGTCGATCCGGTTATCCGTTGAGGCCGCAGTGGCGAGCACCGGGCTCGCGGCGCCGTTCGTGGCACTGTCAGGCTGGGTCGCCGTCCTCGTCGTCGTGGCGGTGGTTATCGGCGTTCTGTGGGGGTTCTTAGAGACGTATCTTCCGACGGAGGCGATAACTCAGAACGCCCAACTCGGCAGGGACCTAGCTCTTGCACCGGTCCGTATCGCACGGCAGGTCCTATCGGGGGCGTCGCGAGCTGTTCGTGGTGAACCCAACGGAGGCTCAGATGACAGTTAAAGACCTGATAGGCGTCCCAGTCGGATTCGGAGTCGTGTTGGACGGCCTCCTCACCGGCGGGGACTTCATGCTGATGCTCGGAACGGAGCTGTACACGCCGCTGGCGGTCTCGGCGTCGTGGATAGCTCCTGAGGTATCGTGGATAAACGAGGAGATAGTCACGCTCCTGGCGGTCGCAGCGGCGTCGCTGTACGTGACAAACGTGCTCATCAACGTATATGAAACCAGAATCGCAGACGGTGACGAATAGACCGAACGGGGGTGCGCCATGGCGGGCGTGACCCTGTTCGGAGTAACAATGTCGATTTGGGGGTGGTCGCTCCTCCTCCTCGGAGTCGTGGCGATCGTCGTCGGACAAACGACGTCGGACGACGAGGGCGCCTTTACGGGCGTCGGCGACTCGCGGATCGGAGCTGCCGGCTGGGGAGTGACGCTCGCCGGCCTCGCGTACATCCTGTACCTGTCGTACACGGCCTCAGACGTGACGAACGCGTTCGCGTGGGCCGTCGGACCCGGGCGCGTATGGGCCGGCCTCGGGATCGTCGGCTACGGCGGGTACACTTGGACTCGAGTCGCCGACGACGTCGAGACCGGCCGCGGCATGGTCGACGGGCTCCAGGACGCGATCCGGGAGCCGATTCTCCAGTTCGGGGGCGTCGTGACGACGATCCTCGTGACGGCGGTCGTCGGCGTGATCTCGGTCGCCCTCGTCGGCGGTGAGCTTCTCGGATTCGGACTCGGACTGTTCGCGGATGCTCCCGGGTTCACCGCCGCGATCTTCGCGACGGTGCTCGGATTCGTGTCGACTGGCGGGTCGCTGCCGCTCGTCGACGCGTTCGTTCCGGACGTGCTCCGGTCCATGTCTCCGGCGTACTGGGTGGCTATCATGCTCGGCGTGATCTCCCTCGCGTTGGGGTTCGCGTCGGACAACTTCGAGGAGGGACTCCGCTAATGGAACCTCTCCTCACTCTCCCGGTCGCTGTTCCGGCTCAGGAGCGGGACGTGAGTGGCCTAACGGACCGTGCGTACCTCGACGTGCTCGGTCGGTGTGTGTCCGCCGCGATCGTGTTCTGGCTACTCGGACAGTTGGCGATCCTCGACGCGGGGGCGATATCGTTCGGCGCGGCACTCGCGTCGGTGTTTGTGCTCATGTACCTCCTCGACTGGTTAAGTGAACTCGTCCGGCAGACGGTCGTCTACGCCGGGACCTGGCGGTACGGAGGGCCGATCTAATGCGTCGCGGGCGGTGGGTGCTCGCGATCGTCGCGGTCGTGGTCCTGGTCGGCGCCGCCGGCGTGGCGGTGACGGCACAGGAAACGTCCAGTTCGGAGTCGGACCTCACGCTCGAGGAGCTTCGCCAGGAGGGGACGAGCTACAGTAATTCGCCGCCGTCGGTGCGGATAGAAGACGAGCGGATGTACTGGGTCGTCCACTGGCCGGCAGGAATCTCGGGGGACCCCGGGAATCCGGACGACGATCAGTGGCTGTACCTATCGCCCGACGACGTGGTAAACCGGAACTCGGTGTACCTCCGGACGATCAACGTCCAGGAGCGGGAGGAGGTGACCGTGACGGTCGCGACGTACAACGTCGACGAGCGGGAGGTACACAACTCCGAGACGAACACGACGACGACGGAACAGGTCGCGCGGAACGTCACGACGAGCGAGCACAACGTGACGCTTCAGCGCGGGTGGGTGCTCGAGGAGGTCCCGATCCCGGAGTCACAGGACGGGCAACAAGTGACCATGTGGGTCGGCGACAGCGACGAGCTCCGGTGGAACTTCGAACACCGGTCGACGGCGACCACTCAGGAGCTCCCGTTCGGGAACTGGGGCGGCCTCCTCCGGTGGTCTATGGCGGTGTTCATGCTACCGCTGGGTCTCGGGGGCGTCGTCTCGCTGTACGGGTCGAAGCGAGTGATCGCTCGGACCGGGAAAGGACCGGGATACGGATACGGCGCGTGGATAGCGGTGTTCGCGCTTATCGGGGCGTTCGGCGTGGCGAGCGCGTGGGGGAATGTGACGCGGTTCCTCGTCCAGTATCCGTACGCCATGGTGCTGTACGCGCTCCTGTTCCTGTTCGTGTTGATGCTGGAGACGTTCGAACAGCACACTCGACTAGTCCGGTTCGAACGGGACGAGATAGAACAGGCGACCATGCCGTCGGACGAGGTCGGCGTCGACCAACTCGCCTCGGACGAGCGCGAACTCACAATAATCGACCGCCCGGAAGAGCCGGCGAAAGTGGCCTCGAAAGGCGTTCTAGCGTTCCTCGCGCGGTTTGTGACCGGAGGGGCCGCGAACCTCCGAACTGTGAACCCGGGCCATGAGGAGGCCGACGAACACGGGGAGACGGATACCTATAGGGACCCGCTCCGCTGCCAGGCGACGGTACGGACGGGACGCGTGGACATGCGTGCGTACGTTCACCCGCTCTCTCCGTCGATCGTCACCTACGAACCGGAAGGGTTCGACCTATCGCTTCCCGACCTCGAGGAGCGCGACGACTACGTGTCGCTCGCGACGAAAGTCGTCTTGGTCGCGATCGTGGCGTACGTGGCGACGCAACTGTTCGCGGGCCTCGGAGGGCTCCTCGCGGTTGCGGCCGGCGTCGGATGGATCGGCCTCCGTCCGAAGGAGGCTTACGCCCGTGTGTGGGCCGCTCCGGCCCACTACCGCGCCGCTCGCACGACGGCGCTGCACTTGGCGGAGGAGACCGACGACGCTGAGACGATCGAAGCGGAGCGCGAGAAGCGTATTCGCTCGGAGATCACGACCGAGAAGGAGAAGATGGACGCGGTCGACAAGCGCGACGGAACGCTCGTCGACGAGATGTTCAGCATCGACGCCGACGAGGACGATCTCCCGGGCGAGGCCGGACCGAACGGAGGTGCCACCGGTGGCGACGACTGAATCGGCGGCGGAGGTCGACGGGAAGTTTGATCCGGCGGAGGAGCTCGAGGGCGGCTCGTACCGCCCGGCGCTGGTCAAACTTGTCGAGGACGTTCGCGACTCGGAGCGACGTCTCCTCCGTGGGTTCGGGAGCCGGAGAGAGATTCTCCTGTGGACTCAGGAACTCGCGGTCCGGACGCTCGGAGAAATGCCACAGGACTGGTTTCACCAGATGGCACGCCAGTTCCGAGGCGTCCCCTCGAGTGACCAGGAGCGGACGCTGGTGTCCACGCTCCTGCGGCCGAACTACCGGACCCGCGACCTCGCGGAGGCGAAGGCGCGCGAGTTCCGTCGGCAGCTCTCAGCGAAGACGATCCGACCGGCGGCACACCGTGCGTTTCGGGAGCTCCGAGCGGACGCTGGCGAGTACGTCGATAACGGCGACTCGGACCAACACGCGCCCGGAAAGCAACAGTTCGTCGCCATGCGCCCGGCGATTCACGAACTCCACGAAAACCAGGAGTCGACGCTGGAGGCGCTCCTGGACGGGTTCGACGACCGGGAGGCGATACTGGACTGGGGGCACGACCTCGAGCTCGCAACGCACGGGGAGATCGACGAGGAGTTCGTGACCCGGTGCTACGGTGAGCGGTCGACACGTCGCCTCCTCACCGACGCCGGCCAGAGTGATCGGCGCGGTCGGGAGCTGTTCGCCGCGCACTACCTGATACCGGTGTTCAACCGCGGCGTACGCGACCTCGCTGGTCGCGCAAAGGAACAGGCGAACGAACAGCTAGAGGAGACGTCCACGACCACACTATGAGTTCGAAACGACAGACGACGGTTGAATCGGTAAAATCGGAGGTTCTCGGAGAGTTCCGGGAACCGATCACGCTTAAGTCTTGGACCGACGCGCGGTCCATGCGCGAGGAGTTCGGTATGGCGCCGTGGGATCGCGAGGGGTTCGAATGGCCGAGTGTCATTCCGAACTGCCTCGAGCACAGTTGGGACTCACCGTCCAACGAGGTCGACGGCGGGACGGACTGGCTAGCTCGGGGGAAGCCCGGGACCGGAAAGTCGACGCTGGCGAACTACCTCACGGTCCGGCTCCTAGAGACCAACGGCGAGAAAGTCGTGTGGCGCGGGTCTTCCTCGAGGTCGGAGTGGCTGCCGCTGGCGCCGTGGACGACACTGTACCTCCCGGCGGGTGTGGACATGAGAGTGCGCCTCGAGCCGAAGGTGCCGACACGGCAGGCGGTGGAGATCGACGTCGACGAGCTCACGGAGATCGTGCGCGAGGTGCGTCGGTACTCCGACCCGCGGGAGCTCAACAAGACGCTCGACGAGGGCGCGCTCCACGTCGTGTACCCGGACCCGTTGATGCGCGGGTGTCAGGACGTGTACGAGGATAGCCCGGAGAAACAGTACGACACGCCGCCGAAGCGGGAGACGCTGTTCTCGGAGGCGGACCCGGCGAACCACTGGTGGTTCGCGTGGTTCCTGGCTCGCGTCGAACACGGTCCGCACCACTGGACGTCGTGGGTGTGCGACGAGATCGGCGACCTGTGTCCACAGTCGGCGAGTAAGGACTCGTTCGGGACGTATCAGAAAGTCGAGCTACTGAAAGACACGTGGGTCGACGCCCGGAAGTTCGGTCTCTCGACGTTCGCGTTCGCGCACTCGGAGACGGACGTCCACCAGATGATCCGGCGAAAGCTTCGCTGGCGTGTCCAGATGCCCGGAACGGCGAACCCGACGAAAGCGAGCGACGTGGTCGGGTTCGAATCGGTCCGGATGAATCACGACGTGACGTCACGGTGCGACGTCGGTGAGGCGCTGATGTACACCGAATCCAACTTTGAGAGCTTCGGCTGGGACGACATGCCGAGCCCGAGCTCGTACAAACTGAAGATCGCGCCGGAGGTGCGCTGATGCTAAAAAATAAAATCAACGACGAGACGCTCGAGGAGACCCGGGGTCGAACAGTTCAAACAGGCGTCCGCAGGCGGCCGGCGGCGAGCGCGAGCTCGCCAACACGCGCACGCGTATTGGATACGCACCCAGGGGTCCCCCCGGGTGCGCGCGGACAGACGGAGGTGCGAGCATGAAGCGCGCGGCTGCGATCGCATTTGCGGTCGTCATGTTCGTGTCGATGCTCGCGAGTCCGCTCGGAGCGGCAGCGGTCTCGGGACAGACGGCGGGACCGAGCGGAATGGTCGCGCTCGGGAACGACCAGATCTCCGAGGACCTTCCGAGCGGTACGGACTCGCCACTCCGAGCGAGTGACCTCGAGGGAGCGGTGTACGCCGGCGACCATGCCGACACGCTGGAGATCGTCGTGACGACGCCGGAGCGAGCGGACAAGTACATGGAGAACGGCAGCGTCGTCGCCGACGACGACGTGGCGATCGTCCTCCAGGACGACGAGGTCCACGACGGCCGCGACATCGCCGTGGAGACGGACGTCCTCGAGGCGGGCGTCGGATACACGCCGGAGGTCGCGTACGGCGTCCACGACTCCGGCGAGGAGTGGCAGAGTCCGATCGAGGTCGACGGCACGGTCGCGCGGTGGAACGTCCCGGAGTTCTCGTCGAATACGGTCACTTTCTCCGGCGGGATCGAGCTCACCGGCTCCGCAGATGGAGACGGAACGACGTACGAATACCAGCTCGACTCTCTCGAGGGAGTTGACGACTATTCGATCAATGTGACGGGCGTGACTAATGATAACTCAGTTACCGTATCCAAATCGGCAACTAACGGCGACTCTTTCGGAATCGACATTGGCGGAAACAAAAATCCCGTTGGGCCTTCAGACGGTCAGATTCCGGTCGAACTGACCGGAAATGAAAATAATACCATATTCAGCACAGATAGCATTGAAGATGATAGTACAGCCCCTGATACACTCTATACAGACACTATTAATGTGACCGAATCTGGCGGCGCAGACTACTTTTTCTACTTCCAACCAGATGGCTCATTGGAAGCAACAGGCGAATTAGAACTAAAGATCGACGGGACTGTGGTCGGGTCGACAACTGTTAACAGCGGTAACACGTCAAAACAGGGAATTTCTAATCACTTAAGCGAAGGAACGCATGATGTGAATCTAACCCTTGGTAATGCTCTTGGGAAGAATACGATTGATAATACTGGATATGAAAGAGATCCCGGTATTGAGACTGAAGATCCGACCGTTACGTTCGACACGGGTGAATCTGTCAGTTACAACGGCGTTCTGTCTGATGGTCAATCTGTAACACGGTATGTCGACCTAACAAGAGATACATCTACATTTGATGTTTCCACAACTTCTGGAAACGTTGATGTAAATATCGACTACGTCGAGCAAACCGGCACTAGTGACCCCGTCGTGGATGTGAACGGTTACACGACTACCTACGACGGGACGCTCGCGGACGGAGAGACGACGAGCCTCGCCACGAACGAGGCTTGGCTCGAAAACGGAACCAACACGGTGACGATCAACACGAACTCGCCGGCGACGGGGCCGGAGTCACTGGTCGGATTTGAGTACCAGCACGACGCGAGCGGGACGACTCAGTCTGTCGACGTCAACGCGACCTCCTGGACGGAGACGTTCAACGTGTCGCAAACGTTCCCGTCGTCGGTCTCGGACGCGAACGCGGTGCTCACGTTCGACGACCGGGTCGCGGAGATCAACAACGTAGAATACCGCGTCGGAGGTGGCGAGTGGCAGGCGCCGCCGAGTCACGAGCTGAACGGAACGGACCTTGAGGTCCAACTTGGCGACGTGGGCGCTGATACCACGGTCGAGGTGAGCGCGACGGGCCACAAGATCCGGACGTACGACGGCGCCGTGGAGATCGTGGAGCCGACGGTTGAGGGAGACAAGCTCGCGACCGAGGTGAAGATCACGAATATGACTGAGGGCGGGATGTGGGGACTCCGCGTCGACGGAACCGCAACCGGCGATCGAATCCACTACACCACGGAGGAGTCGTGGAGTGGTGAGTCGGCGCACGCGGAGATCACGGAGAGCGGGACTCAGATACTGAGGGCTCCTGATGCGAACGAGGGGTCGACCATGACGGTTCGGTCGTCCCCGATCTCCGTCGAGCCGAACGTGGGGGCTGTGGAGGTTCTGATGGATGATGCGAGCGAGCCGCGGTTCTCAGTTCGGGACGGCAACACGATCGGGGCGGATCGGCTCGAGGTGACGTACTACGACACAATCAGCGGCGACCGGTATGCACTGTGGTCGGAGACGCGCGACGTGGAAGTCGACGCGGCTCGGGCACAGTCGCCGGTGACGTTCGTCGCATCCGGGGCGAAAGAGACGTACTCGATCGAACAACGTGACGCGGCTGGGTCGGGGCCGGTCGGGGGTCCGACTGACACGAGGAACACGCTGCCGCTGGTGGTCGCTTTCGGTGGGATCGGCCTCGTTCTAATCGGGACCGCGCTTGTCGGCCGACGGTTCGGTGTCGGCGGGCGACTCCTGCCGATCACGGCGACCTCGCTGTCGGCGGTCGCGATTCACGTGCTCGCGCCGGGAGAGTCTCCGTTCGTCCGCGCGCTCGAGCTCGGATACGAACCGACCGGAGACGCGGCGGGGAGCGTCGTCCAGGCGGCGCTCTCGAGCAACGTCGTTTCGGTCGTCGTCGCCGCGGTGCTCCTCCTCGGACTGTGGCAGGTCGACCAGCGGACTCAGGGTAATGTCCCGCTGCCGGTGTGGGCCGTCGTCGGCATCCTCACGGGCGTGTGGGCCCTCGAGACGCTCTCCCCCGGCGTGATACTTGGCGGGCTCCGCGAGGGTATCTCGACCATGGCGCCGCTCCTGGTCGCCGGCGGCGGAATCGGTATCGCGTGGTTCGTCCGGAACTGGTTACGGGCGCGTCGCGAGGAGGCTCGTACGCCGGATACACAGGTAACGCTCGGAGACGGGTTCGACCGAGGGAACGACTAAGACCATGTTCGGGACCGTCCACGGACTCGTGACGTCGCTGGGGCTCGGCACACAGGTCGCCATGGCGGCGACGCTGGTCGTTGCGGCGTTCTACGTGTATAGGGCGGTCGGCCTGGCGCGTGTCGTGTCGGGCGTGCTCGGAACGCTCACGCGGGAGGTACTGGTCCTCCTGGTCGTCGGCGCTGTCGTGATTGGGCTCGGGTGGGCGTCGCCGAACGTCGGGACGCTGGTCGACCACGCACAGTTCGCACTCAGCGAGGGAGTCGACTTTGCGACCGGACCGGGTAAGAAGGCGTTCCGGTGGATCGTCGAGCGGGTCACGTCGTAAGGCTATCTGACAAGGTGCTTTCTCGGAGTACCGCCCTCCCGAACACGGCGCTCTTACCGCGGAGAGGGCCTCGTACGCCCGTCCTGTAGGTTCCACGTGCGGAGCGGTGTGGTGCGGTAGACCGGAGCCGTTCTGGCTCCGGTCGTTATTGTTCTCCCCCTTAGGGGCTACACCCGTAGGGTCCCCTGCTAACCTACCCACGCACCGCAGACGCTCAGACGGCCGATCTCGCGACGCTACACCCTGCAAAAAGCGCGATCCGCGACAACCCATTAGGAAACATTATGTTTTAAAATACAGTCGGTAGGTGGGCAAAACTCACTCTGCGGCCGGATCGACGCGCGATCGGCGGCGCCGACGCACCCGGTTAACCAACATCGGAGGGTGAGAGGCGCGAAGTGTTGGTTAAGACCACGAAAAAAGAGAGAGGCGAAGCTACCGACCGACGCGAGCCCGTGGCGTCGAGCGCCGTTACTCGACCCAGTCTCGCCGATCGGTCCTCACGCGGACCTCGTCACCGTCCAGGTACTCGCGGTCGAGCGCGTTCGCGAGCTGGTGCGGCTCGATCGAGAGGTCGCGGAAGTACGCCCACTCGGAGGTCCGACCACGATCTCCGTCGCCGGCGTCGTCCTCCTGGTCGTCGCTCTCCTCCTGGTCGTCGACGGAGCTCGGATCGTCGCGCTCCTCGCGACGTTCGCGCCGCTCCTCCGCGCGTTCCATCATGTCGTCCACCTGGTCGTCCGGGTAGATCCGCCGGAGGATATCCTCCGCCTCGTCAAGCACCGCGAGCGAGGGGAATACGACCAGAACCGGATTCGAGACCTTCTCACAGACTCCGATCTCCGCGAGTCGGGAAACGTGGTAGCGGATCGTCGAGCGGGCGAGACCTGTTCGCTCTTCGAGCGTGTCGTACGACGCACCGCTCTCGGTCGCGACGACGCGGAGGATATCGTACACGGCCTGGGTATTCGCCTTGAGAGCCTCGCGGTGGATCTCCGTCCCGACGGCCTCGTACCGCTCCCGAAGTTGCGCACGCCGTCCGGCAGGGTGCGTATATCGATACTCCGCGGAGGCGGGTCCGGGCTGATAGTCGTCGGCGATTAGCTCCTCGCGACCGACGCCCGCCCACTCAAGGTGGCTCGACACGACCTCTCGGAGCGTTTGAATGACCTCGTCCCACTCGTCGACGTGCGGGAGCGCGGAGTCGCCGGTGGCGCCGGCGAACGACGCCTCGAGCTTCGGGTGGTGAGCCGGGTCCTCGCGCGGGATCTCTGTCCATCCGGCGGCCTGATAGCACTTCAATTCGATATCGTACGACGTCCGGGGGAACCCGAGAAGGTGCCACCGGTCGGCGTCGAGGAGCGCCTCCAGGTATCCCTCGCGCTGGCGGAGCTGGTGCGCTTCGATCTCCGACTGACCGCCGTAGGCTATCAGCTCTCGAGTCTGGTCGATCGTCTCGACGACCTGGCGCTTCCATCCGATATCAAACCGGTGGTGAGCCTCCACTTTCGTGAGGCGCCGGCTCTCGTCGTTCCGATCGGCGAGGAGCCGACCGCGGTCGACGTCGAGAACCAGCTCGAGGACGTCGAACATCCGCGCTTCGACCTCGTCGGAGGAGTCCGCCCACGTCGTTTGGCACTTCACGAGACTCCCCTCTCCGTACTGTAGCGTGAGGCTCTCGCCGTCCTTGTAGTTGAGATCGGCGAACTGCGGGAGCGCGCGAACCGAACACGCTTGTCCGGTCTTGTGGAGGTCGCCGTCCTCGTCTCGCTCCCGGAACGTGAGGAGGTACTCGTAGTACGCGGAGTAGTCGTCTCCGGTGCCGGTTCCGGCCTTCCACCGCGACGAGGTGAGCTTCACGACCCACTCGCGGCCGGGCGTCGGCGCCTCGAGCCACGGGAGATCGTCGAAGTCGACGACCGCAGCGATCCCGGGTTCCTCCTCACGATCGCCGACGACGTCGTACCAAAGCTGGTGGAGCGCGGAGTACACCGAGAGATCCCGGCTCGCGTCGTTGAGAACGGCCTGAACGCCGGCGCCGTGGGCGGCGGGCTCAGGAGCGACGCGGTCCTCGAGGCGCGGGTCGGGGAGCGTCCCGATCGTGGCGTCCGGCGTCGAGGGCATGTCGATACTCACGCCGAACCACGCTCCTCGAGGACGCGGAGGACGTTCCACCAGGTGACGCTCTGGCAGGAGTGACAAACGTGCTTGAACGAGCCGCTCGACGTGTCGCCGACGATCTCGACGGTCCGCTTCTCTGAGGTCTTCCCACACCCAGTACACCGAGCGCGGAGGAGCGGGCCGGCGTGACCGGAGCCGACGGGCTCTCGGCCGAGCTGGTCCGCACTCATTCGCCGGAACCCTCCATGTACTCGACGGCGTCGGAAAGGGCCGCAGCCGGCGTCTCGTACCCGGAGCCGTCCATAACGGAGCCGCTCATGTCCCACCCGCTAACAGAACTCTCGGTTCTCCACCGAGTGATACCGAGTGTCCACGCGTGGAGCCACGGACCACGTGGGAACAGCGAAAGGCGCTCCTCGTCTCCGTTCTCGTGGACGATCTGCCAGCTCGCGCTGACCTCCTCGCGGCGGCGGTGTCCGTCGCGAGTCCACTCGCCGACCTGGTCGGGGAGATCGTCGCGAACATCGTTGAACCTCTCCTCGAGGACGTCGACCGTGTCGTCGAGGGAATACTCGCCGTCGCGGTAGGCGGCTCCGTGGTCGTGGTGTTCCGCGAGGTCGCCCGTCTCGTCGATAACGAGACCGCCGGGACGAGACGCCTCGACGAGGGAGGGCTGGTTACTCATCGACTGAACCCTCCTGGTCGTCTTCCTCCTCGTCGAGTTCGTCCGCGAGCCCGTCGGGGAGGTTATCGTTCTCCTTAGCGAGCCGGAGCTGTTCCGCGAGCGAGCTCGCGTGACCGGAATCGTCGCTCACGCGGACGCACCCCCGTCAACGTCGTCGGGCTTGTACCGGCGAGCACCGTCCGAGGTGCCTTTCGAGAAGGAGTCGGGGCGGTGTGGGCATCCGACCAGGTGACCGTACTCGAGATCGCCGTTGATGCTTCGGGTACACCGCGCGCCGCAGGTGTCACACCAGAACTCTCGTGACTTTGAGGCGGTGAAGGAGCCGGAGTAACCGAGGCTCACGCCGGAACCCCTCCGGTTGTGGACCTGTTTTTAGTCGAATAGCTATTACTAAGAAGTGATACGTTAGAGTGAAGACCGTTATGGGGCCGGAGGGATTTGAACCCCCGATCGACTGATATCTCCGGTGCGCC